>JBIOEG010000011.1:0-81086 GCA_044445825.1 Caulobacterales bacterium | reverse complement strand
GAAATAGATCGCCCGCCCCTGGCGTTTGCCCCGACCGCCGCTTCGGCCCGCGTGGCGACCGCAAGGTCGCGCGCGGTGCTGGCCTCCAGCGCCGCGATCCAGTCCGCCTCGCCCACGGGCCGGCCGGTGGAGCGCGAACGGCGGATCGCGGCTCGCGAACGCGGCGCTCGGAAACGGGTCATAGGCGCGGAAACGAGCCCCGCGGGTGCTCGCCCGCCCGCCCGCCAACCTCGGCGACGCGTCGTTCAATGCCCGCAAGCAGCGTGTCGAGCCCAAAAGCGAACCGGTAATCGAAGTCAGGTGGAGCGAGCATCAGCTCGCGGAAGGCGAACACCAGGGGGTAGGCCGCCACCCACCCTTGTTGCGGCGACGTCGCGAGCGCCGCCTCGTTTTCGCGCCTGCTCGTCACTTCCCTGTAGGCCGCTTCCGCTCTGGCGAAGCTGTGCACGAAGAGGGTGCAGGTTTGATAGGCCTCGAGCGCGTCGCGATCGGGTAGTCCCGAACGCCGCAGCGCGGCGAACGAGGCCTCCATGAGCGGTAGCAGGTTGGGGCCGATGGACACCTGCTCCAGCGCGATCCGCGTCGCGTCGCGCTTGCCGATCAGCCGCGCGCGCCACGCCAGGGCGATCGTGCGCAGGTCGTCTCGCCAATCCTCGCCCTCCACCGCCGGGGTGCAGCCGGCCATCAAGTGGTCGAACAGGATGTCGTCGAGGTCCCGTCGGCTCCCGACATAACGGTATAGCGCCGTTGCCTTCACGCCGAGTTCCTCGGCGATCGATCTCATGTTGAGCCCGTCATAGCCGTCGCGCTCCAGGATCGCAGCCGCAGCTTCAATGATCTCGGCGCGGGTCAAGAAATGGCGGCGCGGCCGCGCGTCGGGACCGAAGCTCGAGCGGAAGTGAAGCGCCACCAAGGGCCCGCTCCTGTCAGGAATTTAACATTGCAAACTGAAGTAACGATGTTAACTGCCGGCTTCGAATTGATCAAGGGGGCAGTCCAATGGGAAAGTCGCTGGCGTCGGGACGGGCCGAACCACGGCGACCGGGGACTTGTCGCCTAGTCTTCCTCGCGATCGTCAGTTCGATCTTCGGCGGCTCCGCATGGGCCCAGACGCCAACACCGCCGCGGGCGATCGATCAGACCCGACTGGAAGCCTTCGTCGACGGCGCTGTGTCGCGCGCCATGCGCGAGGATCAGATCGCCGGTGTGACCGTCGCCATCGTCGACCGAACCGGGCCGCTGCTGATCAAGGGCTACGGGCTTGCGGCGCCGGGACGCGCGGTCGACGCCAACACGCTATTTCCGGTCCAATCGATCTCCAAGACGATGGTCTGGATCGCGCTGATGCAACTCGTCGAGCAGGGCAAGGTAGGCCTGGACGATCCGGTCAACGCGCATCTGCCGGTTTCTCTACAGATTCCCGACGAGGGGTTCCGCAAGCCAATCTTGATCCGCGACCTCATGAGCCATACCGCGGGATTTGAAGACTCCGCCCTCGGCCATCTCTTCGTTGACCGCGGCGAACGCCTCCTGCCGCTTGACGTCTACCTGCGTCGCTACCGCGTCCATCGCGTGCGCGAGCCCGGCAACGTAGTCGTCTATTCGAACTATGGCGCAACGCTGGCCGGCGCGATCGTCGCCCATGTCAGCGGGATGTCCTGGGAGGACTACGCCGAACGGCGGATCATCCGGCCGCTGTCGATGGCTGAGGCGACCTTTCGTCAGCCCTATTCGACACAGACCGCGTCCGCGCTGGGTCTTCCCGCACCCATGCAGCCAGCGGTGGCGGCGCGGTTGACCGACGGCTTTCGCACCCACGCCGGCCGGCTCGAAGCGGCGCCCCGCGAATTCACCTCCGACCCGCCCGCCGGGGCGTTGTCCGCGAGCGCAACGGACATGGCGGCCTACATGCGCGCCTTGCTGGATCCGCAATTGATGGCGCGTTCCGGCGTTCTCAGGGCGCAAACCGCGATCGACATGCGCACGCCGCTCGTGGTCGGGCCTGCCGGGTTCGGCGACATGCGCCACGGCTTTGAACCCATCGCCATGCCCGGCGACATCGCAGCCTTCGGCCATGGCGGTGACTCCGTCTATCAAGTCGCCAACATGACCCTCATTCCCGAGCTCGGGATCGGCATCTTCATTTCAAGCAACACGAGCAGCGGAAGAGAACTCGTCCAGCAACTGCGCGATGCGGTCGCCACGGAATTCCTCGGCGCAGTAGAACTCTCAGCCCCAATCTATCGCCCGGGTTCGCCTGCCGAGGCGCGCTCCTATGCTGGAACCTACCGCAACCTGCGCCGCCCTTTCTTCCGCACCGAGCGGGGCCTCTACGCTCTGCTTATCGATGCGGAAACGGTCACCGCCGCGCCAAACGGCGACTTGCTGCTCAATCCCTCCTTCGGGGCGCCTCGGCGGGTCGTTCCACTTGGGCAGGGCGTCTATCGCGACGCCGCAGGCCCCGAACGGATCGCCTTCCGACCCCTTGGCGGCAGCGTCGGACTCTACGAACCCTATGCCGACACGGCCTGGCGGCGCGTCGGCTACTGGCAGGGTCCGGACTGGGCAAAGCTGATCATCGCGCTGACGGCGCTGACCTCGGTGCTGGCGGTGATCGACGCCACTCGCCGGCTCCTGGCGCGCAAACCCAACGCGGCGCTCGAGCGGTTTGCGGCGGCGATCGTCGCCGCGTCGGCGCTGGCCTGGCTCGCTGGCTTGGGCCTCCTCTTGCTCTTCGTCCTCAAGGCGCTCTCGGCCCCGACCGTCGCCGAGATCATGTGGTGGTACCCCTCGCCCGCGTTGGTCTGGGGATGCTGGGTCTTCGCCGCAGCGGCCGCCCTTACCTTGGCGTCTCTGCCGAGCCTCGCCGTGGTCGGCCGATCAAACGGCTGGTCGATCTTCCGCAAGTGCGCCCACACGCTCACCATCCTTGTATTCCTCGCCTGCGCCGCAACGTTCTGGGGCCTCGGCTTCCTCGGCTTCTCCGGCTGGTGATCACGGGCGAGGTTGGCGGAGGTGACCCGATGATGTCGATTGCGCGCACGCATCTGCGTTTGACGATCGGAACGCAGCGGCTCGTCGCCCAGCTTGAGCGGGGGGCGATTACGGTGAGCGATTGCGGTGACACTGTATGAAATAGATCGCCCGCCCCTGGCGTTTGCCCCGCCCGCGGGCCAGACGGGCCATGGGGGCTATCCGAGGGGCTGGTCCTCGCACCTTGCCAGATCAAACACTGCAAGCGCGAGAGTTTCATACAGTGTCACTGTAATCCCGTAATCCACGGGCCGGCCGGTGGAGCGCGATCGGCGGATCGCCATCACCGCGGCGTCATCTTCGGCGCCCTCCAGGAAGGCCGCGAAGTCGCCCACCAGCTCCAGCACCGGCGCCACGCTCACCACCCCATCGTCCCGGCCGGCCAGGTGGGCGAACGCTCGACCACGGCCAGTCGGCGGCGCGCTCCACCAGCCCCGCCCGCGCCGGGTTCAGCGCAGTCCATTTCGTGTGTACCGATACTTATTCCGTTGCCTCGCGGCCCGCGGTGTGTATTATACACACGTGGACAGCCGGTCAGTGATCAGCGCCTTGGAAGCGGACGGATGGGTCGAAGTCGCCCAACGCGGCTCCCACAAGCAGTTCAAGCACCCGACCAAGCCGGGTCGCGTGACCGTCGTCTACCCGAAGAAGGATATCCCGGCCGGGACGCTTCGTTCGATAGAGCGTCAATCCGGCCTGAAGCTGAGGTGAGCAGATGCAGCACTACATCGCCCTGATCCACAAGGACGCCGGAAGCGACTATGGCGTCTCGTTCCCGGACTTTCCCGGTTGCGTCACGGCGGGGTCCACCCTTGATGAGGCGCGTTCCAATGCGCCCGAGGCCCTGGCCCTGCACATCGAAGGCATGGTGGAAGATGGGGAGGCCGTCCCTGAACCGTCGTCCCTTGAAGACGTGATGTCGGATCCCGAGAATCGCGATGGCGTCGCAATACTGGTCACCGTCGGCCCTCAGACCCTGAAGGCGGTTCGCATCAACATCACCGTTCAGGAAGATGTGCTGCGGGCCATAGACGCTTTCGCCGCGGCGCATGGACTTACTCGCTCCGGGTTCCTGGCAAGGGCGGCGACCGCGATCATGGCCCAGGAGCGTGAGCCCGCGTAAGCGGCGCGGCGGGCCGGGGACGACGACACGGGCGCGCCAGCCTTGCCCAAATCGGATACCAATGGTAACGAACGCCCCTCTACGGCTCTTTCTCATCGTAAATGGAACTAACGCACCGCCGTCGGCCTCGGGGCAGCGGCGCGCGGGCGCTTGCCTGTTCAGCACCTGTTCCGGCGCCTGAAATGTACCTGTTTGGCGCCTATAACAGGCCTGTTATGCACCTGTTCCACCTGTTCCGGGGCGAAAATGGCCATTGATTCACAACGGCTTTCCCGGATTAACAGGGCGAAAAAGCCGGAAATAACAGGTGGAACAGGTGAAAACAGGTGGCGCGCGGAACAGGTGGACGCGTCTGGCGGTGTAACCAGACCTGACCCTCGGGCGGGGCTTGCGCCGACGCCCGGCCTACCCGAAGTCCGGCGTGAAGCGGATGTTGTCCTTCTCCAGGCCCTTGAGCACCACGGCCATGCCGCCGGACTTGACCATCCATTCCAGGCGGTGGTCGCGGTATTCGCGCTTGAACAGGCCTTGCTCGACCAGGCTGGCCACGTCGCCCATGGGCAGGGCGAGGGTGCGCAGGTCGTCCACCGTCTTGGCCACCGAGGGGCGGGCGTTGGCGCGCTCCAGCCAGGCGGCCAGCTTCGAGCCGGCCGGCGCGGCGAAACCGGAGCCCACGGCGCCGTTCACATAGGGGATCACGCTCAGATCGCCCCAGCCGAAGGCCTCGCCGTTGAACCAGGTCCGATCGCCCAGCTGCTTCTCCAGCCAGGAGTAGAAGCCCGCCACCTGATGCGCCGCCTTGGCCTTGAGGGTTTCGGCGAGTTCGCCCTCGGCGCGGCGGAACCAGTTGATCTCGCCCATGGCCCAGGTGATCGCCTCGAAGTGGGTGTCCATCACCTCCTCGAGCATGCGCACCCTGGCGCGCTCGGCGGGGGACTTGGGCAGCAGCGGCGGCGTCGGCCAGACGTCTTCGATGTATTCCAGGATGATGGTGGAATCGAACACCGACACGCCGTCGTGGATCAGGGCCGGCACCTCGGCCCGGGGGTTGGCTTCGGCGAACTGGCCGGCCGCGCCGCCGGACCCGATGCCGTCGGGCATGCGCGCCTCGAACGCCTGGCCCTTCTCGCGCAGGGCGATCTTCACCTTCTGGGCATAGGGCGAAAGCGGGTGCTCGTAGAGCGTGATCATGGGGGTTCCTCTATCTTCGGCGGCGGACATATCACGCCTTGCCGCTAGGTCCGTCGAGAGCTCCGTCTCGACTTGGGCGCGCGCGGCGCGCACATTCCCGTCCAACGAAAACCGATAGGAGACGCCGCTTGGCCGCGCCTCAGCCCGCGGCAGGCCCCGGCCTGCACCCCCTGAACCGCGACTTCGTGTGGCGCGAGCGCACCGCGCCGCCGCGCCGGCTGACGCGCGAGCAGCAGAGCCGGTTCAACGAGCAGGGCTTCGTCCGCCTGGAAGGCCTGTTCTCGCCCGACGAGATCGCCGCGGTCACCGCCGCCATCGATCCGTGGGAAGCCAAGGGCGAGGCGCGCCTTCGCGAGGCCGGCGGCACGATCCTTATCTCCACCGCCGACGTGATCACCTTCACCGTGCACCTTGTGCGCAGGTCGGCGGTGCTGAAGGCCTTCGCCGCCCATCCCGCCATCGTCGACGTCTGCCACGACCTGATGGGCGACGACGTTCGCCTCTACTGGGACCAGTCGGTCTACAAGAAGACCGGCAAGGTGCAGGAATTCCCCTGGCACCAGGACAACGGCTACACCTTCATCGAGCCGCAGCAGTACCTGACCCTCTGGCTGCCCCTGGTGGATGTGGACGAGCAGAACGGCTGCCCGTGGATCGCGCCCGGCCTGCACCGCCTGGGCACCCTGAACCACTGGCCCACCCGCATCGGGCTGAAGTGCCTGGACGATGCGCCGGACGCCGTGCCGGTTCCGGCCAGGGGCGGCGACGCCATCGTCTTCTCGTCCCTGTCGCCGCACCGCACCGGGCCGAACCTGAAAACAGGCTCGGTGCGCAAGGCCTATATCCTGCAATATTGCTTCGACGGCTCCATCGCCACGCGCGACGGCGTGCGCACGCCCCAGGACGACCCCGAGCGCCAGTTCAAGATCCTGGAACGTGGGCGGGCGGTGTAGAGGCCTACGGCAGCTTGTAGCCCACCGCCACGCCCAGTTCGTTCAGCGCCTGGTTGGGCACGTGGTGCGCGGACAGCAGCTCCCCGTTGGAGTTGTGGATGATGTGCAGGCCGGCTTCCCAGCGGTCGTTGATCCGGTAGTTCAGCGAGGCGGCCTCGCGGAACAGCACCCGAGTGCCCACCTGCACCCGGGTGGCGCGCAGATGGTCGCCGGCCGGTCCTTTCGGCGCGCTGAGGTTGCCGTCGTTGACGTCCATGCCCAGCTGCAGGCCCCAGCTGAGACGCCTGTAGATCCTGTGGTCCCAGGCCAGGGCCACGCCGCCGAAGTCGGTGAAGCCGGCGGTGTTGAACGCCGCGGTGAAGGCGATCCTGGGCGAGCCCATGAAGCGCAGGATCGGCGGCCGGGCGGTGTCCACCTCGAACTCCACCTCGGCGGTGCCGCCTTCCTTGCCGTGCGCCTGGTTGTAGTTGTGGGCGTAGCCGCCCACCCACACCTCATCGAGCACGCCGGCCGAAGCGGGGGCCCCCATCACCACGGTGCAGGCCAGGGCGGCGGCGAACGGCGCTGCGCGCGACGCCGCGCGGACCAGAGGCTTCAGTTCCAACTCGAGCACCCCGCCTGACATCCGCGCCGTCGCGCGGCCGGCCGGGCAGCCGTGACAACCCGTCGCATCCCGTCGCGCAGGTCTGATTTAGCTCACGAAGCCAATTCGGCAAGGCTTCATCGACCGCGAATCGGCGCGCGGAGTGATCGCGGGCTATAGTCCAGCCGCATGAGCCCCCCCGCCCTCACCCGCTCGCTCGCCTCGCGCTTCGCCGGCATAGCGCTGGGCCACGTGACCCGGGAGTACCCGCAGAAGCTGGACCATGTGCTGACCGGACCAGGCGACCTGCGCGGCCCGCGCGAGCTGCATCCCAGCTTTTTCGGCAGTTTCGACTGGCACTCGGCGGTGCACGCGCACTGGCTGCTGGCAAGGCTGCTGCGCCGCTTTGCGGACCTGGCCGAGGCGTCGGCGATCCGCGCGCGCCTGGATGACGCCTTCGCGCCCGGCAACGTCGCCGGGGAGCTTGCCTATCTCGAACGCCCGGCCAGCGCCGGCTTCGAGCGCCCCTACGGCTGGGCCTGGCTGCTGATGCTTCAGGCCGAGCTTGCACGGCACACGGACGGCGACGGCAGGCGCTGGACCACGGATCTGGCGCCTTTGGCCCATGCCTTCGCCGACCGGTTCCGAGCCTGGCTGCCCAGGGCCACCTATCCGATCCGCACGGGCGCCCATTCCAACAGCGCCTTCGCCCTGCTGCTGGCCCTGGATTATGCACGAACCTGTAGCGACGCGGCGCTGGACCACATGGCGAGCGCCCAGGCACGGCTCTGGTACGGGGCGGACGCCGACTGCCAGGCCTGGGAGCCCGGCGGCGAGGACTTCCTGTCGCCGGCCCTGACCGAGGCGCAGCTGATGTGCACGGTCCTCGACGCCGAAGCCTCCCGCGCCTGGCTCGGCGCCTTCCTGCCACGGCTCGCGCTCGGCGAACCGCAGGCGCTGTTCCGACCGGCGACGGTCAGCGACCGGTCGGACGGCAAGATCGCGCACCTGGACGGCCTCAACCTCAGCCGGGCCCGGTCCTGGCGGGCCATCGCCGCCGCGCTGGGCGGCGAAGCGCGCGATCGCGCGCTGGCCGCCGCGCGCGTCCACACCGAGGCCAGCCTGCCGCATGTCGCCGGCGACTACATGGGCGAGCACTGGCTGGCGACCTACGCCCTGCTCGCCCTGGACGGTTGCGACTAGCCGTCGCCTTACGCGGCGTCGCGCTTGACACCACCGGTGCAGAGTGAAGCCATGGCTTACAGACCCCGGGCCGTGCGCCCGGCCAGCGGGAGAGCGTGATGAGCGATGTGATGGAGCAGACGGCTGCGGTGAAGGCCGATCCCGGGCCGGAGGTGCTCTATGAATGCGCCGACCACATCGCCACGATCACCTTCAACCGGCCTGAGCGGATGAACACCATCTCCGGGCCGATGCTGGCCCAGCTCACCCAGTATCTGCTCAAGGCCGAGAAGGACCCGGACGTGCGGGTGGTGATCCTCACCGGCAAGGGTCGCGCCTTCTGCGCCGGCCTCGACCTGACGGAGGCCACGGGCTCCGGCGGAAGCGGCATCAGCGGCGGCGCGTCCAACGCGGTGAACATCGACCTCAGCGCCACCCCACCCACCGTGCTGTTCAACATGGACAAGCCCACCATCTGCGCCCTGAACGGCTCGGCGGCGGGCTATGGGATGGACACGGCGCTTGGCTGCGACATCCGCATCATGGCCGAGGGCGCCAAGCTCGCCGCGGCGTTCACCAAGCGCGGGGTGGTGCCGGAATCCGGCGGCACCTGGCTGCTGCCGCGCCTGCTGGGCTGGTCCAAGGCCGCCGAGATCATCTTCACCGGGCGGACGCTGTCGGCCAAGGAGTCCGTGGAGTACGGCCTGGCCTCCGAAGTGGTGGCCCCCGAGCGCCTGGCGGAGCGGGCGCGCGAGATCGCCACGGAAATCGCCTCGAACGCCCCCCTGGCCGTGCAGGCCTCCAAGCGGCTGATGCGCATGGGCCTCAACGAGACCTTCAACGACCACGTGCACCACGTCTTCCTGCAGCTGCTGCCCCTGTTCCGCAGCCAGGACGCCAAGGAGGGCATGGTCTCATTCATGGAGAAGCGGCCGGCGAAGTTCACGGGGCGGTAGGGGACCTTTTGGGGCCTCACCCACCCGGCGCGGGCGTCAGATCCATCACTTCGCGCGCCGCCTTTTCCACCGCCCCTCGCGAGAACGCCAAGGGGAAGTAGTCGCCGGCGGCCCAGAGCGGGAACAGGTCGCGGTAGTGGGCGCTGAACGGATCGCCGGACTGGCCGGGCGAGTTCACCGCCACGCTGTTGTCCCAGTCGCCCACGTCCATGTCCATGCGCACCGATGCGCCGGAGACGGCGGAGAAGTCGCCGGGCCGCCAGGTGGACGCCGCCGGTGTCGAGGCCGAACCACGCACCTGCAGCGGGCCAACCGCCATCTGCTGGGCCAGGGCCGGCGGCGCGAGCCGGGCCGCGGCGGACGCGAACGCAGCGCGGTGCAGCGTCCCCCAGGTCCAGGTCGCCGCATCGGGTCCGAGCAGGTCGCGCACGGCTCTTGCCGCCTCGCCGAGGCTCTGGGTGAGCACCGCGTCGCGAGCGGACGTGGGGTCTGGGCCGAGGGCGTTGTCCGGCGCCTCGAGGTAGCTGACCACCGCGTCCAGGGATCCCTGCCCTATGATCGCCCTGGCGGCCTGTGGCGTCACCCGCGCCACCAGGGCCTTGCCGAGCTGTGTCACCGCCCAGTCCTCATAGAGCGCCGCGGCGGCGCTGCCGACGCCTTCGTGACAATCCCAGCCCTTCAGCAGGGCCAGGCCCTGGGCGGCGTCCGGATCGGCTGACGACAGCGGCCGCAGCAGGGCCGTCAGGCGGCAGGCCTCGCTGCTGAAGTCGTCCATCTGCAGCGACTCGGAATCGGCCAGGCTGACGTGGGCGTTGGCGGCCAGGACGGCCTTGATGCGCACGGCGCGGGCGGGGTCGCTCCACTCGAAACCCAACTTGCGCTCGGCGTAGGGGTAGCCGGCCGGCAGGTTCATCTCATTGGCCGAGGCCCACCAGCCGGCCTTGGGATTGAGCACCCTGGGCAGCTGGTCGCCCGCGAGGAAGCCCTTCCACTCGTAGCGCCCGTCGCCGGGGACCGGCATCAACCCGTCCCAGTTGGGCCGCACGGGCGCCAGGCCGCCCGCGATCCAGCCGATGTCGCCGGCGGTGTCGCCGAACACCAGGTTCTCCGAAGGCGTGCCCCACCCGTCCATGGCCGCCTCGAAGCCCGCCCAGTCGCGCGCCTCCATGTAGCCCATGGAGCCGAAGTAGGCGGAAGTCCCCGGCTCGGCCCACACGGTGCGAACGGCGAAGGCCCGATGGGCCGCCTCGTCCAGCTTCACCACGGGACCGTGGCGGGTGAACAGCAGCTCCACGTCCCGCGCCGGCCCGCCCTTGACCGGAATAGTCTCATGCACGACCCGCATGTCCTCCCAGCCGCCGGCGTAACGGTACTGGCGCGGATTGGCGGGGTTCAGGTCGTAGACGTAGAGGTCCTCCTGATCGATGGAGAAGATCGTGAGGCCGAAGGCGATGGCGTCGTTGTGGCCGACGGAGACCCCCGGCAGGGCCGGCTCGCCGGCGCCGATCACATGCAGGTCGGGCGCCTCCAAGTGGACGATGTAACGCAGGGACGGGACGCCCAAAGCGCGGTGCGGATCATTCGCCAGGATCGGCCGGCCGGTGGCCGTGCGCGCGCCGGAGACCACCCAGTTGTTCGACCCCTCGGCCTGGGCGTCCGCCGTCGCCTGCGCCAGGACGGCGGCGGGATCGGCTGCAGCCGTCGCAGCCTGCGGCGCGAAGCTCACGTCCCTGGTGGCCAGGACGTAGTCGGCCAGCACGTCCGCGGGGATCGAACAGGGATCGAGGCCGTCCGGGACATGGGTGGTCCATGTGGGCTCGAGCTTGTGGCGCAGGCGGTCGGCGTCCAGGCCCGCGGCGCAGGCCACCCGAGCTCGGGCGACTTCGGAGTCGACGTTGCGGGTCAGGGCATGGCTGCGGATGCGCACCACGTCCTGCGCCCGCCACGCATCCGGCCGGCTGCCGGACAGAGTGAACTCCACCGGCAATGGTCGCCGGCCCGCCGCCACCTCGGCCACATAGGCGTTCACGCCGGCCACGAAGGCCTCGGTGCGATCCTTGGCCCTAGGCCCATAGGCCGCCCACTCCCGCTCCATGTCGCCGCGGTAGAGGAACAGGCGCGCCGCGCGATCCTGCGCCAGAAATGACGGCCCGAAGCTGGCGGAGAGAAGGCCGAGGCCCCGCTTGCGCCACAGGTCGATCTGCCACAGCCGGTCGCGGGCGGCGTTGTAGCCCTGCAGGAAAAAGGCGTCGCGCTGGCTCTTCGCGTAGATGTGCGCCACGCCCCACTGGTCGACGATGATCTGCGCCGGCGCGGCGAGCCCCGCCACCGTCCGGGCCTCCTGTCGCACCGCGCTGGACATCTGCGCGTGCGCGCAGGTAGCGGCGAGCACGGCGAGCGCTCCCGCGAGAGCGCCCAGCCAATCACGCCCCACTTCAGGCCGCCCCGGCGGTCACGACGTAGCCGGCCCGTGGGAAATGTACCCGCAGGCGGCCGAGCTGCGGGTCGCTGCGGTCGATCACTACGCGCTCGGCGTTGAGCGCCACCAGAGCGCCGGCGATCGGGTCGCGGCCATAGTCGTCCGCCGCCACGGCGACGGCTGCGCCGGGCTGCAGGCCCGTGGGATCGGAGGCGTCATGCGGCACGGTGATCGCCGGTTCGCCGGTCCTGGCCGCCGCCAGCGCCTCGCCGGTGGTCATCTCCGATCGGGTTCCGTGCCCGATCGCAGCCACGCGCGGCCGCCAGTCCTTCAGCCGGTCGAGGCCGTGCATCAGGTCGTCAGCCATCTGCGGCAACGCCCCGCGCAGGAACCAGACGTTCATATAGGCGGCGATGTCGGCGAGCCCCGGCTTGTCGCCGGCCAGGAACGGCGTCTTGGCCAAGCCCTGGTCGATCCAGGCGGCGTGCGCGCGCCACTGGCCGCGCATGATCACCCCGGCGCCCTTCATCGCGGCGATGTCGAAGCGCTGGCCGGACAGCTTTTGCCGGTCCTCGATGAATGCCTTGGGGACCGCATCGCCCAGCTCGCCGAAGATCACCGGCACCGTGGCCTGGAAGAACAGCCGGTCAGCCCAGAAGTTCACCGCCCAGACGGCGCCCTGCTCAGGCGCGGCGCCCGCCTGGCGGTTGATCTCGGCCATGATCACCTGGCTGTCGCAGAAGATGTCGGCGCCGATCTGCATCACCGGCGCGCGCCGGTAGCCGCCGGTGAGCGGCGTCAGGTCGGGCTTGGGCATGATGTTGGGCTGGATCACCGAGCGCCAAGCCAGCCCATGCAGCCCGAACAGCAGCCGCGGCTTCTCCGAGAACGGCGAGGTATCGTAGTGATGCAGGATCATCTCGCCGCCGGCCATGTCCGTCTCCCTTTGGTTGACCTTGACCTTAGGCTGCGGCGGTTTTCAGCGTCCAGAGAAACGCGGGATATCGCGCGACGCGGCCCCGAAGCTTGAGCCCGTCCCGCCTCCGTGGTCTGCTGTGACCTGAGGTTACGATCCTCCAGACGCCGACTTGAGGAGGCGAATGCCGGACGCGGGCCAGCGATACTGGGCATTCCTCAGCTACAGCCATGAGGACCTTCGCTGGGCGAAGTGGCTCCATCGGGCGCTGGAGGGCTATGCCGTGCCGCGCAGGCTGGTCGGTCGCGCGACCCCGGCCGGCCCCGCGCCCAGGCGCCTGCGGCCGATATTCCGCGACCGCGACGAACTGGGCGCCGGCGCGAACCTGGGCGAGAGGCTCGTGACGGCGCTGAACGCTTCGGCCTATCTGATCGTCATCTGTTCCCCGTCAGCGGCCCGCTCGACCTGGGTCGAGGAAGAGATCCGCCGGTTCAAGTCCGTACACGGTGAGGACCGCGTCCTGGCGGTGATCGTGGCCGGCAAGCCGTTCGCGTCGGATCTTCCCGAGGAAGCCGACCAGGAGTGCTTCCCGAAGTCATTGCGCGTGTGGCTCGACGAGGATGAGCTCATCGGCGAACGACGGGTCGAGCCGGCCGCGGCGGACCTGCGACCGGGCAAGGACGGACGGCGCGGCGCCCTGCTGAAGCTGCTCTCCGGCATGCTCCACATCGACCTGGACGAGATCGTCCAGCGCGACGCCCAGCGGCGTCATCAACAACTGTTGGCCCTGACCACCGCGTCCTTCGTCGGCACGGCCGCCATGGGCGCGCTCGCGCTCGTCGCGGTCAACGCGCGCAACGAAGCCGTCGCCCAGCGCGCTCAGGCCGAAGGGCTGATAGAGTTCATGATCGGCGACCTGCGCAAGACCCTGGAGCCTGCCGGACGGCTGGACGCGCTGGACGCCATCGGCAACCGCGCCCTGGGCTATTACGCCGCCCAACAGAACCACGGCCTCGACGCCACGTCTCTCGGCCGTCGCGCCAGGGTCCTGCAGGTGCTCGGCCTGGTTCGCCAGGAACGCGGCGACCTGCCGGGTGCGATGCGGTTCTACGAAGAGTCCTCCAAGAGCACCGCCGAACTGCTCCTGCGCCGCCCCAACGATCCGCAGCGGATCTTCGACCACGCCCAGGCGGTCGGATACATCGGCGAGATCGCCCAGGAGCGCGGCGACGACGGCGTCGCCCTTCAGGAATTCCGAGAGTACCTGGGTCTCGCTGATCGTCTGGTGGCGCTCGACCCGCGGAACCGGGACTGGTGGGCGGAGGTGGACGAGGCCAGCACGAACGTCGGCGTCGTACTGTTACAGCAAGGCCGAAACGACGAAGCCGCCGCGAACTTCGAGCGCGCCCTGAGCATCAGCAAAGACCTCGCCCGGCGGGCGCCCGGCAATCGCGATCGGCAATGGGACCTGTCGCAGATCCTTGCGTGGACGGCCGACGCCGAAGCCTCGCGCGGCCGCCTGGACGCCGCGCTGGACGACCGAACCGCCGAGGGCGCGATCTACGCGCGCCTACTAGCGAAGATGCCCGGAGACACGGCCTCGGCGGTCGCGCTCGCGGCGAGCCGAACGGCGATGGCGAAGATCCGTATGCTGACGGGAGCGACCTCGGACGCCATTGTCGACCTCAGGGCGGCTTCAGGCGAGATGGATAGGCTGATGGCCGCCTCGCCGGACAATACCGTCTACCGAGCGAACGCGACGCCAACCTTTCTGCTGCTTGGGCAAGCCCTGTTGCAGACCGGCCAGCTGGACGCCGCGGCGGGCGCCGCGCAGCGGGCTCTCGACATCAGCGAGGCCGAGGCGCACGCGGCGCAGGCCCGCCACGATCAGGGCCTCGCCTGGCGGGGCGCGCGTCTGGGCGCCGCCAGGGTGCTCTGCATCAGGATCGCCGCCGCTCGGAGCGAATCGCAAGCCGATCAGAAGTCCGCCCTGCAGGCCGCTCCGCCGGAGGCCGCACGGCTTGCGGCCTTGTCGAGATCGCACGGGCGCAGTGCTAGCCTGGCGCGCGCGGCCGCCGAAGCTGAGCTGCTCGCCGGCGACTACGCCAGCCTCGACGGCAAGGCCGCCCAAGCCAGGACGTGGTGGGCCACTGCCGACGGGGCGTTGCGCACCGCGCCGCCGCCGCTCCTCACGGCGACCGCCGATGGCGGGCCGCTGTTGCAGCAGTTGGCCTATAGGCTAAGGTTCTCGCATCCGCCGACAGGGCCGCTGCTGCCCGCGGGTGAGTTTGTCACGGCCTCGTCCGTACGGCGGGGTTCGCCCGGCACGATCGACTACCGGTGGTAAGGGCGACGAACTCCGCCCGAACCCAGCACAAAAGGGGGACTACTCAATGACATGCATCGCACCGCCGCCACCCGCGGTGGAGGCCACCATCCAGGTCGCGACGTCACCGACGCTCGCGGCCACATTCGTCCCGACGCCCAGGTCACGTCCTTACGTGGACCAATTCGGCAACCTGGATTTCAACTGTTTCGCCACGCCAATCAGAGTAATATTTCATATATCGCCCGCAAATTCCGGAATAGTGTTTGATAACGGCTACGGCGGCTCACGAAAGCCACTGTCCTTCCTCGATGACGCCTCCGATACTCGGCCAAAACCTCGGGTGGTTGACGGTCATCATCAATTCAAGAAGGGTATAAACGGTGGTGGCACGCAGACCATGTCGTTCGAATATCACAACGACTGGGATGGCGGTCAGGGCAACGGCGCGAAAATCTACCTGAAGAGCAGGTATGGGATACATCTGGCGAGGGCCACTGGATATCTCGGCGAGATCGATCCGATCATCAACAATGGGGGTAATCAGGAGTAATAGAACCTTCGGCTAACCACTACCATTGTAACGTCGCGGGCAGTCGCGGAGAGCGCCCGATGAAGCCGTCTGGGCGTTGCCGGCTCGACGGCCGTGGCTCAAGCTTGTGCAAGGCCGAAGGTGAGGTGGCCGATGCGCTTCGGGATCTGGGTGCTCAATGTCTTCGCGGCGGCCTTCGGCATGGCCGCGCTGGCAGGCTTGGCCGCATCGCCATGGACTTGGCCGACGCCGCTGCTGGTTTCCGCCGGCGTGATCGTGTTCTGCAGCCGATTTGCCGCAGCGCCGAACGCGCCGTCGCCGGAGGAGGCCGGCCGGACCAACCGGCTTGTCGCGCTGTGGAGCACGGTGGAAGCGGTCGCGATCCTGATCGCCGTGATCGCGCTGCAGCGCGTCGGCGCCGCCCGCCTGATCGGCCCGGCGATCGCCCTCATCGTTGGGCTGCATTTCCTGCCCCTGGCCAGAGGCTTGCCCCTGCGCGCCTACTACGCCACGGGAGCGGCGCTGATCGTCGTGAGCGTCGCGGCCATGTTGCTGCCGGGCGGCTACCCATTGCCGGCCGCCGGCGCCGGCGCCGCCTTGGTGCTTTGGATCACCAGCCTGGCCATCGCCTTCCGGCCGGCGCCCCGAGTGGAGTCCGCCAGCACCCCGTCCTGACCGCGGCGGCGCCTCAGCTTCGCGCTGGTGGACCGCCGTCACCCGCCGACCCTTGGACTCGCGCCGATTGGCTGGCAGAGGGATCACGATGGCTGAGTCCCCACCACCGTGCGAAGCCCGGTGCTGTCGGCGTTCACGGAGAGCGGCGTGCAGTCCGGTGATCTGATCCTCGTCACCGGGGCGTCCGGGTTCGTCGGCTCGGCGGTGCTCCGCGCGGCCTTGGCGCGGGGCGTGAAAGCCCGGGCGCTGGTTCGCCCGACCAGCCCTGGCCACAACTTCGTCGGCCTCGACTGCGAGATCGTCCAGGGCGACATGACCGATCCGCAGAGCATGCGCCGGGCGATGCAGGGGGTGCGCTACCTGTTCCACGTGGCCGCCGACTACCGGCTCTGGGCGCCCGATCCGGCGCAGATCATGCGCGCCAATGTCGAGGGCGCGCGCGTGGTCATGCAGGCGGCGCGGGACGCCGGGGTGGAGCGCATCGTCTACACCTCCAGCGTCGCCACCCTGCGCGCGGCCGACGCGGACACCCTGGTCGACGAGACTGCGCCGCTCACCGAGGCCGAGGCCATCGGCGTCTACAAGCGCAGCAAGGTGGCCAGCGAGCGGCTTGTGGAGACCATGGCGGGGGAGGGCCTGCCGGTGGTGATCGTCAATCCCTCCACCCCCATCGGCCCGCGCGACATCAAGCCGACGCCCACCGGCCGGATCGTGGTCGAGGCCGCCACCGGCCGCATCCCCGCCTTCGTGGATACCGGCCTAAACCTGGCGCACGTGGACGACGTGGCGCAAGGCCACCTGCTGGCTCTGGAGAAGGGCGTCGCCGGCGAGCGCTACATCCTGGGCGGTCAGAACGTCAGCTTGCGCGACATGCTGACGGTCATCGCCGGCCTCACCGGCCGCAAGCCGCCCACGGTCAGCCTGCCTCGCACGCCGCTCTATCCCCTGGCCTGGGCGGCCGAGGCCGTGGCGCTGGTCACGCGCAAGGAGCCGTTTATCACCCGCGACGCCCTGAAGATGGCCTCGCACCACATGTTCTTCACATCGGCGAAGGCGGAAGCGGAGCTGGGCTACGCCGCGCGGCCCTATGAGCGCGCCCTGGAGGACGCCCTCGCCTGGTTCGGCGCCGCGGGATATCTGCGGTGATCGCCGCCGCGGTCCTCGGCGCGCTCAGCTTCGCCGCCTGGGTTTATCTGCTGGCCTTCCGGGGCGGCTTCTGGCTCGCGCGGGAACGGGACGACCGGGAGGAGCCCGCCCCGCCCGCGACCTGGCCTTCCGTCGCCGCCGTGGTCCCCGCACGCAACGAGGCGGACGTCGTCGGCCGCTCGGTGGGCAGCCTGCTGGCCCAGGACTACCCCGGCGCGTTCCGCGTGATCCTGGTGGACGACAGCAGCGACGATGGCACCGCGGACGTGGCCCGCAGGGCGGCGAGCGATCATGGCGCCGAGGATCGGCTCGCCGTGATCCGGGGCGCGCCGCTGGCCGCCGGCTGGACCGGAAAGTTATGGGCAGTGCGGCAAGGCGTGGCGGAAGCCTCGGCGCCGACCCCGGCGGGCCAGCGCCCGGCCTGGCTGCTGATCACCGACGCCGACATCGCCCACAGCCCGGACAACCTGTGCGCCCTGGTCGCGCGCGCCGAGGCGGGCAGGATGGCGATGGTCTCGCTGATGGCGCGCCTGACCACGCAGACCTGGCCCGAGCGGCTGCTGATCCCGGCCTTCGTGCTGTTCTTCGACATGCTCTTCCCCTTCGCCTGGGTGAACGATCCGAGGCGCAAGACGGCGGCGGCGGCCGGCGGCTGCATGCTGGTGCGCCGCGAGGCTCTGGAGGCCGCGGGCGGCATGGAGGCGATCCGCGCCCAGATCATCGACGACTGCGCCCTGGCCGTGCGGATGAAGGCGCAGGGGCCGATCTGGCTCGGCCTCACCCAGCGCGCCGTGAGCCTTCGCCCCTATACGAACCTGGGCGAGATCGGCCGGATGGTGTCACGCTCGGCTTACGCCCAGCTGAACTATTCGCCCTGGTTGCTGGCCGGGACGGTGATCGGCATGGGACTGGTCTACCTCGCCGGCCCCCTGCTGACCTTCGCCGCCGCGGGCCCGGCGCAATGGTTGGGCGCGGCGGCGTGGCTGGCCATGACCGTCGCGTTCCAGCCGATGCTGAGGTTCTATCGCGCCTCGCCGCTGTGGGCCCTCGCCGCGCCGCTGATCGGTGCGCTCTACACGCTGTTCACCATCCAGTCGGCGCTGCAGGTGTGGGGCGGCCGCGGCGGCATGTGGAAGGGGCGCGCCCAGGCCCTGGCGGCGGCCAAATGAGCCAGTTCGACTCCGGCAAGGGCCATGCCGACGAGAACTTCCCCGTGGGCTCGTTCCTCATCGCGCCGCGCCATCGGCCGGTGGTGTTCGCCTTCTACCACGTGGCGCGCATGGCCGACGACGTGGCCGACCACGCCACCGCGGAGCCCGAGGCCAAGCTCGCCCGCCTAGCCGAGATCGAGGATAGCTTGACCGGCAAGGGAGACCGCGTGGCAGAGGCCGTGATCCTGCGGCGGGTGCTGGCCGAGCGCGGCGTCACCCTCCAGCATGCCCTGGAGCTACTGGAGGCGTTCCGCCGCGACGTCACCAAGTCCCGGTACGCCGACTGGGAAGAGCTGATGGACTACTGCCGCTATTCCGCAGCGCCGGTGGGGCGGTTCATGCTGGACGTGCACGGCGAGAGCCGGGCCCTGTGGCCGGCGTCGGACGCCCAGTGCGCCGCCTTGCAGATCATCAATCACCTGCAGGACTGCGGCAAGGACTACCGCGACATCGACCGCGTCTATGTCCCGCTAGACGCTCTGGCCGCCGAAGGCCTCGGCGTCGAGGCCCTGGGCGCGGCTCAGGCAAGCCCCGGGTTGCTCAAGGTGCTCCACGGCCTGGCGGCGCGAACCGATGCGCTGTTGGCCGAGGCCGCCCCGTTCGCCGGCCAGGTCCGCGACCTGCGGCTGGCCCTTGAGATCGGGGTTATCCACGCGCTCGCCGCCGGCCTGTGCGCCAGGCTGCGGCTTCGCGATCCGCTGTCGCAGCGGGTTCATCACAGCAGGCTGGAGATGGCCGGCGGCGCCCTCGGCGGCCTCGTTTCCACTATTGGCGCGCGACTTGGGGCTCGGCGCCCGGCGCAAGCTGGAGCATAGAGGCGCCCATGACGACCGCCCTTGCCGCGCCCGAAGCGCCCAGCACGGAGAGCCAGGCCTCCGGCAGCTCATTCTACGCCGCCATGCGCCTGCTGCCCAAGGCCGAGCGGGAGGCGATGTTCGCCATCTACGGCTTCTGCCGCGTGGTGGACGACATCGCCGACGAGCCGGGCCCCAGCGAAGCCGAACGGCGCGAGATGCTGAACGCCTGGCGCGGCGACTTGGCGGCCCTCTACGCCGGAACGCCGCCGCCGCGCGCCGAGTACCTAGCCGAGCACGTGCGTCGCTTCGGACTGAAGCTCGACGACTTCCTGGCCATCGTCGACGGCATGGAAATGGACGTGGGCGAGCCGATCCGGGGGCCGAGCTTCGAGAAGCTCGATCTCTACTGCGACCGGGTGGCCAGCGCCGTGGGCCGGCTGTCGGTGCGCATCTTCGGCATGAACGAGGCCGCGGGTCTGGAACTGGCCCACCACCTCGGCCGGGCCCTGCAACTCACCAACATCCTGCGCGACCTGGACGAGGACGCCGAGATGGGCCGCCTCTACCTGCCCGCCGAAGCCCTGACCGAGGCGGCGATCGCCACCCGTGACCCCGTCATGGCTGTCGCGCACCCCAACATCGACAAGGCCTGCCGCTGGCTCGCCGCCCGCGCCCGCACGCACTACGCCAAGGCGGGCGCCGTGCTGGCCGGCCGGCCGGGCGGCAAGCTGCGATCCCCGCGGCTGATGCGCGCGGTCTATGACGACATCCTGGGCAAGATGGAGCAGGCCGGCTGGAGCCCGCCGCGGACCCGCATCAAGCTCAGCCGCGGCCGGCTGATCTGGATCCTGCTCCGCCACGGCCTGGTGGAATGACGGCGCAGCGTCGGCGCGGGAAGGTCTTCGTCATCGGCGGCGGGCTAGCGGGGCTCTCAGCGGCCGTGCGCCTGGCCGGCCAGGGCGCGCAGGTGGAGCTGATCGAAGGCGCGGCCCAGGCCGGCGGGCGATGCCGCTCCTACGTCGATCCGGTCCTCGGCATGACCATCGACAACGGCAACCACCTGATCCTGTCGGGCAACCACGCCACCTTCGACTATCTGGCCGCCATCGGCGCCACCGACCGGCTGACCGGTCCCGACGAAGCGGTGTTCGACTTCTGCGACGTGCGCGACGGCCGCCGCTGGACCATCCGCCCCAATCCAGGCCCGCTGGCCTGGTGGGTGCTGTCCCCAAAGCGCCGCGTGCCGGACACCCGCGCCACGGACTATCTGGCGATCGCCGCCATGCTGGCGCCGCAGGGCGGGCGCCGCATCGATCAGGCGATCCGGTGCGAAGGCCCGCTGTGGGAGCGGCTGCTTGCGCCGTTCCTCCTGGCCGCGCTCAACACGGCGCCGAAATCGGCGTCGGCGGCCCTGGCCGGGGCGGTGATGCGCGAGACCCTGGCGCTGGGCGGGCGGGCCTATCGGCCACGCATCGCCAGCCCCAGCCTCGGCGCGGCCCTGATCGAGCCAGCGTTGGCCTATCTGGCGGCCAAGGGCGCGGTAGTGCGCCTGGGTGAGCGGGTACAGGCCCTGGCGTTCGAGGGCGAGCGGCTGGCCGCGCTGCGCCTGCCGTCCGGATCGGTGGACCTCGGCGGCGACGATTGCGTGATCCTCGCCGTACCGCCCTGGATCGCCGGCGAGCTCGCGCCCCACATCAGCGTCGTCACCGCCTTCGAACCCATCGTCAACGGCCACTTCAAGGTCGCCCCGCCGGCGGCTGCGCCTGGCATCGTGGGCGTGATCGGCGGCGTCGCGCAGTGGGTCTTCGCCCTGCCCGACCGCTTGTCGGTGACGGTAAGCGGAGCCGACGATCTGGTTGACCAGGACCGCGAGACCCTGGCGCGGGCCTTCTGGCGCGACGTGGCGGCGGTGCATGGCCTGGGTCCCGACCTGCCGCCCTGGCAGATCGTCAAGGAGCGCCGCGCCACCTTCGCCGCGACGCCGGAGCAGAACGCGCTGCGGCCCGGCGCGCGGACGCGGTGGCGAAATCTTGTGCTGGCCGGCGATTGGACGGATACGGGGCTGCCCGCCACCATCGAGGGGGCGATCCGCTCCGGCCACAAAGCCGCCGCCCTGGTCGGCTCTTAGGCGGGACGAAAGGGTGAAGAAAGCGAGCATGCCCACCAGGACGCTGGCCAAAACGTCGGACACCCGGGCCCCAGCCGCGGCGCCGAGCATCGACGCCCTGGACGCGGCCGTCGCGCGCGCCGCCTCGGCCCTGCAGGCCCTGCAACGGCCCGACGGCCACTGGGTGTTCGAGCTGGAGGCCGACGCGACGATCCCGGCGGAATACGTGCTGCTCGTCCACTATCTCGGCGAGCCCGCCGACCTGGAGCTGGAGCGCAAGATCGGCGTCTATCTGCGGCGCATCCAGGCGGCGCACGGCGGCTGGCCGCTGTATCACGACGGCGCCTTCGACGTCAGCGCCACGGTGAAGGCCTACTTCGCCCTGAAGATGATCGGCGATGCTCCGGACGCGCCGCACATGGTCCGCGCCCGCGACGCCCTGCTGGCCCACGGCGGCGCCGGGGCCTGCAACGTCTTCACCCGCATCCTGCTGGCGCTTTACGGCGTCCTCTCCTGGCGCGCCGTGCCGGAGATGCCCGTGGAGATCATGCTGCTGCCCAAGTGGTTCCCCATCCACCTGGACAAGATCTCCTACTGGGCGCGCACGGTGATCGTTCCGCTGCTGGTGCTGCGCAAGCTCAGACCCCTCGCCCGCAACCCGCGCGGCGTGACCATCGACGAGCTGTTCGCCGCCCCGCCCCAGACCATCACCAAGCTTGCCCGCGGTGCGCATCAGAAGGAGCCATGGGCGAGCTTCTTCTTCGCCCTCGACGCCGTGTTGCGCGTGGCCGAACCGCGCTTCCCGACGGGCATGAACCGACGCGCCATCGACAAGGCCAAGGCCTTCGTGGACGCACGGCTGAACGGCGACGACGGCCTGGGCGCGATCTTCCCGGCGATGGCCAACTCGGTGATGATGTACGACGCCATGGGCTTCGCGCCGGACGATCCCAAGCGCGCCATCGCGCGCAAGTCGGTCGAGAAGCTGCTGGTGGTGAAGCAGGACGAGGCCTACTGCCAGCCCTGTTTCTCGCCGGTCTGGGACACCGCTCTGGCCGCCCACGCCATGCTGGAGGCCGCCACGCCCCAGGCCGAGGAGGCGGCGGTGAAGGGCCTGGAATGGTTGAAGCCTTTGCAGGTTCTGGACGTGGCCGGCGACTGGGCCGAGCAAAGACCGGACGTTCGGCCCGGCGGCTGGGCCTTCCAGTACGCCAACCCCCACTACCCCGACCTCGACGACACGGCCGTGGTGGTCATGGCCATGGACCGCGCACGGCATCGGGCGCCGACGCAGGGCGCCTATGACCAAGCCATCGACCGCGGGCGGGAATGGGTCGAGGGGCTGCAGAGCAGGAACGGCGGCTGGGCGGCGTTCGACGCTGACAACACCTACCACTACCTCAACAACATCCCCTTCGCCGACCACGGCGCGCTGCTGGACCCGCCCACCGTGGACGTGGCGGCCCGGTGCGTGAGCATGCTCGCCCAGCTCGGCGAGGCGACCGACACGCGGCGCATGCGCGCCGCCCTCGCCTATCTGGAACGCGAACAGGAGAAGGACGGCAGCTGGTTCGGCCGCTGGGGCGTCAACTACATCTACGGAACCTGGTCAGCGCTCTGCGCGCTCAACGCCGTGGGCCTGGACAGGTCGAACGCGATGGTCGGCCGCGCCGCCGACTGGCTGATCGCCATCCAGAACCCCGACGGCGGCTGGGGCGAGGGCTGCGACAGCTACAAGCTGGACTACGCCGGCTACCAGCCCGCGCCTTCCACACCGTCCCAGACCGCCTGGGCCTTGCTCGGCCTGATGGCTGCACGCGAGACCGATCATCCCAGCGTCGCGCGGGGGATCGCCTGGCTGCAGGCGCACCAGGACGATCGCGGCTCCTGGCCGGAGGACCACTATACCGGCGGCGGCTTTCCGCGGGTCTTCTACTTGCGCTACCACGGCTATTCGAAGTTCTTCCCGCTCTGGGCCCTGGCCCGCTACCGCAACCTCAAGCGCGGCAACGAGCGCCAAGTCGCCTTCGGCATGTGACGGGCGCGACCTCATGAGTTTCGAAATGAGCGGCGCCCTGGTCGCCGTGGTGGGCATGGTGCGCGAGGCGCGGACCATCGCCGCGGACGGTGTCGTGACCCTGGTCAACGGCGGAGACGCCGCAAAGCTCGCCAGGGAGCTCGACGAGGCGCTGTACCAGGGCGCGGTGCGGGTGATCAGCTTTGGTCTCTGCGGCGGGCTCGACCCGACGATGAAGGTGGGCGATGTGGCTGTGGCCACCTCCGTGGTCGCCGAGGGGCGCCGGTGGGACACCGACCCGGCCTGGACCGAACGCCTGGCCGGCGCCCTTCCCGGCGCCCGCCAGGGCCCGGTGACTGGCAGCGCGGCCATCGTAGCCACGGCAGAGCAGAAGAATGGCCTGCGCCTGGCGTCCGGCGCCCTCACGTGCGATCTGGAATCGCACGTGGTCGCCCGCGTCGCCAGCAACCACGGCGCGCCCTTCGCGGTGGTGCGCGCGGTGTCCGATGCGGCGCAGACCAGCCTGCCAAAAGCCGCTCTCGTTGGCCTGGGCGCCAACGGACGCCCGGACATCGGCCGCGTGCTGCAATCGGTGCTGGCCGACCCGCGCCAGCTCCCGGCGCTCATCCGCCTGGCGCTGGACACCGAAGCCGCCTTCGACGCGCTCGAGGACGCCGCTGCGCACTGCCGGGATGGCCACGGTTGGGGGAATTCGGGGTAGCCCCTACTCCGCCGCGACGACCTTGCGCCGTGACTGGGGCCGGGTGGCGCGGATCTGTTCGAGGCGCTCGTCCACGTGCTTGGAGAAGACGAACGCCGCGGGGCGCTGGTTCTCCAGAGAGATATCCTCGGCCATGGGCCCGGTGGTCCGCACGCCGCGCAGGGAGACGGCCAAGGCCTTGAGCGGATGCTTCACCGTGTCCATCACGGCGCTCGCCTCGAACCCGGAGTGCACCATGCAGTCGGCGCACTTCTCATAGTTGCCGACCCCATAGGCGTCCCAGTCGGTGTCCTCCATCAGCTCCTTGAAGGTCTTGGCGTAGCCCTCGCCGAGCAGGTAGCAGGGGCGCTGCCAGCCGAACACATTGCGCGTGGGGTTGCCCCAGGGCGTGCAGTGGTAGGCCTGGTTGCCGGCCAGGAAGTCGAGGAACATGGTCGACTGGGTGAAGGACCAGTCCTTGCCGCCGCGGCCGCGGGCGAAGATGTCGCGGAACAGCTGCTTGGTGCGAGTGCGGTTGAGGAAATGGTCCTGGTCGGGCGCGCGCTCGTAGGCGTAGCCGGGCGACACGGTGACGCCGTCCAGGCCAATCGCCTTCATCTCGTCGAAGAAAGCCGCGACGCGGGCGGGATCGGCGCCGTCGAACAGGGTGCAGTTGACGCTGACCCTGAAGCCCTTGGACTTGGCCAGTTTGATGGCGGCGAAGGCGGTGTCGTAGACGCCGTCAAGGCACACGGACTTGTCGTGCATCATCTGGTCGCCGTCGAGATGGATCGACCAGGTGAAGTAGGGATCGGGCTTGTAATGATCGATCTTCTTGGTCAGCAGCAGGGCGTTGGTGCACAGGATCACGAACTTTCTGCGCTGCAGATAGCCTTGCACGATCTTCGGCATGTCGCGGTGCAGCAGCGGCTCGCCGCCGGCGATGGAGACGACCGGCGCGCCGCACTCGTCGATCGCCTGCATGCACTGCTCGACCGACAGCCGCTGATTCAGGATCTCGTCCGGGTAGTCGATCTTGCCGCAGCCGGCGCAGGCCAGGTTGCAGCGGAACAGCGGCTCGAGCATCAGCACCAGCGGATAGCGCTTCTTGCCCGACAGATGTTGCTTGGTGATGTAGGCGCCGACACGCGCCACCACCGGCAAGGGTATGCTCACTCGGTGCTCCTAGGACAGCCCGGGCCGCGGCCCATCCGGCCGATCGCCGGTTGCGCCGCTCCCCATTTGGGTGGGTTTCGCACAATCGGAAGGAATTGGAACGCTTTTTCCCGTCCCGGCGGCCAGTTGGGCCACGCGCGGCCGCCTGTGTGGCGGCCGCGCCTCGCCTGGCCGGTCCTAAAGCGTCCGGAAGCGCCCGTCCCGAGTCAGCCCGCGGCGGCTGGAGTGGCCGCGGAAGCGCCGATGCCCTTCGGCGATGGTCCGTACTTGTTGGGGCCTTGGGTGCCGTCGAGGAATCCGAGGTCGATCAACAGCCAAATGGCGCCGATCAGGGGAATCAGCCCGATGAGGAGGAACCAGCCGGTCTTGTCCCGGTCGTGGCAGCGCTTCACGCCCAGCGCCAGGGTCGGCCACATGAAGATCAGCAGCACCACGAAATAGATGGGCATCATCGCCATCAGAGCGCCGGTCGCGGCGCCCGCGTTGTTGGGGTTGCTCATCGCGGCGCCGGCCAGAAGGGCGCCGACTACGCTGATGATGACGACTTCGATGACGCCGAGTGAGATCGCGGCCAGCCAGTAGTGCAGCCGGCGGATTCGCCCCTCGAAGCTGAAGAGCAGGTGCATGATATTCATTGTTTCGCCCCCTTTTCTGGTCTTCTGCGACGAACTAACACCCGAAGAGCGCCGGTCGGCAACCCTGCCGGAGCGCCGTTCGGCGAAAAGTTGTGCGGACATCGCGCATGGTCCCGCGGAGGCCTGAACTGTGACGGATGCACGTGCCGGCTGACGCCACCTCCGCCCCGCGGCCACGCCCGGCAGGGCGGCGCATCGCCGTCGCCACGGCCATTGTCGGCCTCATCCTGGCCGTGGCGCTCGTCGCCTATGTGGGACTGGGCGAGGTGCTGCACGCGCTCAGGGCCATGGGGTGGGTCGTGCTGGCGGTGCTCTGCGCCAGCGCGGCGCCGCTCTACGCCGTGCTGGGCGCCTCCTGGTTCGCCCTCGCCGCCGACGAGAGGCCGGAGCGGTTCTGGGTGTTCATCTGGGCGCGCATGGTGCGCGACGCGGTCGGCGAACTGCTGCCGCTTTCGCCCCTGGGCGGCTTCGCCTTCGGCGCGCGGGCGGCCGTCATCCACCAGGTGTCGCCGGCGACCGCGATCGCCACCACCATCGTCGACGTCACCGCCGAGTTCATCGGCCTCCTCGGCTTCGTGGCGCTAGGCCTGGCGCTGATGGCGATGCTCAGCGCCGGCGATGCGCAGGCCAACCGCCTGCTGCTCTGGGCCGGACCGCTGGGCCTGGCGATCAGCGCCGGCGCGGCGGCGGCGTTCGTGTTCATCCAGCACCGCGCGGCGGGGCCTATCGAGCGCCTGGTGGCGCGCTGGGCGCCGCAGGCCATGGCGGGCGCGTCGGCGGCGGTGGCGGCGATGCGGGGGCTCTACCGCCGGCCTGGGCGGCTGGCGCTGGCGAGCCTGCTGCACCTCATCGCCTGGGTGGGCGGCGCCGCGAGCGTCTGGCTGGCGCTGCGCCTGTCGGGCCGGGAGATATCGCTCTCCGCCGTGCTCGCCATCGAGAGCCTGCTCTACGCCGTGCGCGCCGCGGCCTTCGCCGCGCCCATGGCCATCGGCGTGCAGGAGGCCGGCTATCTGGTCATCGGCCCGATGTTCGGGCTCGGGCCGGACTACGCCATAGCGCTGTCCCTGATGAAGCGGGCGCGGGACGTGGCCATCGGCGTTCCGACCCTGCTCATCTGGCAGGCCTTCGAGGCGCGGCGCCTGCTGGCAAAGAGCGCGGCGGTGAGCCAGGACCCCGCCCCTTAGGGCAGCCGCGCCTTCGGATATCCCTCCCACACGGCGTCGTAGTCGGCCTGCAGCGCGGGCGTCTCCAGGGCGAAGCGCGTCGGCCGCCACACCCACTGCGACTCGAACATGAAAGCCAGGGTGTCGCTGAGTTTCTGCGGCTTCAGGTCCGCGCTGGAGGCCAGCCGATGGGTCGCGGCGTCGGGGCCGTGGGCGCTCATGCAGTTGTGCAGCGAGGCGCCCCCCGGCGCGAAGCCCTCCGCCTTGGCGTCATAGACGCCGTGCACCAGCCCCATGAACTCGCTCATCACGTTGCGGTGGAACCAGGGCGGCCGGAAGGTGTCCTCCGCCACCAGCCAGCGCGGCGGGAAGATCACGAAGTCGATGTTGGCGGTCCCGGCCCGCTCGCCCGGCGAGGTCAGCACGGTGAAGATCGACGGGTCGGGATGGTCGAAGCTGATCGAGCCGATCGTGTTGAAATGGGCGAGGTCGTATTTGCAGGGCGCCAGGTCGCCATGCCAGGCCACGACGTCCAGCGGCGAATGGTCGAGGGTGACCGACCACAGCCGGCCCTGGAACTTCACGAGCGCCTGCGTGGGTTCGTCCACATCCTCGAACGCGGCCCGAGGCGTCAGGAAGTCACGGGGATTGGCCAGGCCGTTGGACCCTATCGGGCCCAGCTCCGGCAGGCGGAACAGGGCGCCGTAGTTCTCGCAGACGTACCCCGCCGCGGCCTCGCCGCCGACCTCCACCCGGAAGCGGACGCCGCGCGGGACCAGCGCGACCTCCCCAGGTCCCGCGGTGATGACGCCGAACTCGGTGACCAGGCGCAGGTCCCCGGCTTGCGGCATGATCAGCAGCTCCCCGTCGGCGTCGCTGAACACCCGGCCGCGCATGGAGCGGTTCGCCCGGTAGAGGTGGATCGCCGCGCCCGCGCCCGTCGCCGGATCGCCGTTGCCGGCGTAGGTGACCAGGCCCTGGATGAAATCGGTCGGCTCATCCGGGGCCGGCAGGGGATCCCAGCGCAGGCGGTTGGGCGTGGCGGGGACCTCGTCGAAGGGGCCGCTGCGCAGCAGGCCCTGCGGCTGCGTCGCATAGGGGCCGTGGCCGGCGCTGGGACGCAGGCGGTAGAGCCAGGCGCGCCGGTTCTCCGCCCGCGGCGCCGTGAAGGCGGTCCCGGACAGCTGCTCGGCGTAGAGGCCGAAGGCGGGGCGTTGCGGCGAGTTGCGGCCCTGGGGCAGGGCGCCGGCGACGGCCTCGCTGGCGAAGTGGTTGCCGAAGCCGCGGAGGTAGCCGTCGCTCGCCGCCTGCCGCCCCATCTCGGCTCAGCGCCGCAGACGCCGGGAGGCGTGCAGCACGCTGTCGAGCAGCACCGCCAGGGCGCCGACGGCGAGCAAGGCCGCGATGGCGAGAGGCGGCGCGTGCAGCAGCGCGGCGGCCCCCGCCGTGGCGCCCACCAGCAGCAGCACCAGCAGCGTCAGCCGGCGGTCGCCGACGAACATGCTCCACAGCTCCTCGAGCACCTCCATCAGCACGCTCATGACACCACCGCCACCGGCTGGGGCCGCACGAGGCGCGCCAGGACAAGGCCGCTGGCCAGGAAGACCGCCGCCAGCCCCAGCAGCGATAGGTCGTCACCCGGCCAGGCCGCGCCCAGGCCCTCGCCGGTCCAGAAGACGCCGAAGGACGAGAGCATGACGCCGACCCCGAACTTCAGGGTGTTCTCCGGCACCCGGGCCAGCGGCTTGTGGATCACCAGGCCGAACGCCATCACCGCCACGAAGGCGCCGGCCGCGCCGATGGACGCCGGGATCAGCAGGCCCCTGCCCGCGCCCACCGCCAGGACGATGAACACCACCTCCAGGCCCTCCAGCAGCACCGCCTTGAAGGCCGCCACGCCCGCAAGCCAGTCGGCGCTGCGCGAGCCGGCGGTCTCCTTGGCGAGTTCGTCGCGTTCCCTGGCGAAGATCGCCTCCTCGTCGTGCAGGGCCATCAGGCCGGAGGCGCGCAGCACCGCCTTCCTCAGCCAGCCGAGGCCGAACAGCAGCAGCAACACCCCGATGGTCAGCTGCAGGGCGTGGATCGGCACGCGGTCCAGCAGCGGCCCCAGCGCCAGCACCACCAGGGCCAGCACGCCGAACGCCGCGAGGGCCCCGGTGAGCGCCGGGCGCCAGCCGCGCAGCGACGCCACGGCCAGAATGATGGTGAAGGCCTCGACCACCTCCACGACGGAGGCGGCGAAGGCGGCGCCCACGGCGGGCGCGGCGGCGGTCATCGAAATCATCGCCAAGGCTCTTAACGCGCGGGCGCCCGCCGCGCCACACCTCAGACGCCGGTGGCCCGCGCCGATTGACACCGCGCGGCAGCCGTGCCCCTGCGTCCCGGCCCGCCACCGCAGATCGAGGACACCTCCATGGTCGCCAAGGACCGCAGACGCGAACTCGCCCGCGCCTACAAGGAGCGGCCCGCGGCCGTGGGCGTGTTCGCGGTGCGCTGCGCGGCCAGCGGCGAGGCCTGGGTCTCCGCCTCGCGGCGGCTGGACACCCACCGCAACAGCCTGTGGGTCCAGCTGCGCATGGGCAATCACATGAACAAGGCGATGCAGGCCGCCTGGAACGCGCACGGCGAGGCCGGGTTCGCCTACGAGGTGCTGGAACAGTTCCCCGACGAGGACCTCGAACCCTATGTGCTGACCAGCCGCCTGAAGGAGCGGGAGGCGCACTGGCTGGCCACGCTGAACGCCCGGCGGGCGGTGGGTTAGACCTCATGATCGGACTTGACTAAATCCGAGCGATCGTGACGCTCGGCCGCATGGATGCTCCCGTCACCGCCCCCATCGAGGGCCTCTGCCCCACCCGCTTCGAAGGCGTCCGCCAGGCGTTCGCCGCCAACTTCGCCCAGCACGACGATGTGGGCGCGTCCCTGGCCGTGTGCATCGACGGGGAGATGGTGGTCGACATCTGGGGCGGCTGGACCGACGAAACCCGCCAGCAGGCCTGGTCGCGGGACACCATCGTCAACACCTTTTCCTCCACCAAGACCGCCACCGCGCTTTGCGCCCTGTTGCTGGCCGACAGGGGCGAGCTCGACGTGGACGCGCCGGTGCGGAAGTACTGGCCGGAGTTCTCCTCGCCCGACGTCACCCCCCGCCATTGCCTCGCCCACACCGCCGGCCTGCCGGGCTGGGACGAGCCGCTGACCATGGACGAGCTGTTCGAGGGCGAGAAGCCGGCCGCGCTGCTGGCCCGCCAGACGCCATGGTGGAAGCCCGGGAGCGCCTGGGCCTATCACTCCATCAGCCAGGGGGTGCTGGTGGGCGAGCTCGTCAGGCGGATCACCGGCCAGTCCACCGGGAAGTTCCTCGAGGCCGAGTTGGCCGGACCACTCGGCGCCGACTTCCATATCGGCACCGGCCCGCAGTTCGACGCCCGCATCGCCCCGGTGATCCCCGGCCCGCCGGATCCGCCGGCGCCGGAGGGCAGCCTGATGGCGCGGATGGTGCGCTATCCGGTGTTCACCCTGGGCGCGGCGCTCAGCCTTCCCTGGCGTCGCTGCGAGTTGCCCGCCGGCAACGGCTTCGGCAACGCCAGGGCGCTCGCCCGCCTGCAATCCCTGCTCGCCTGCGAGGGCGAGGTGGGCGGCAAGCGGCTGATGTCGCGCGAGGGCGCACGCGCCGCGGCCTCGCCGTCCTGGGAAGGCCCGGACCTGATCATGCAGTCCCCCACCGGTTTCGGCCTCGGCTTCGCCCTGCACCTGGGCCCGCTGAAATTCGGCAAGGGGACCAGCTGCTACTGGGGCGGCGCCGGCGGCTCCCTGGTGGTGGTGGACTACGAGGCGCGCATGAGCTTCGCCTATGTGATGAACCGCCTGAAGGCCGCGCCCTTCGGCGATCCGCGCAACATGGGCCCGCTGATGGCCACCTATGCGGCGCTCAACGCCGCCGGCTAGACCAGGGGCGCCGCCTGTTCTGCCTGTTCCACCTGTTCCACCTGTTCCACCTGTTATTTCGGTGTTTTCGGCGCGGGGCTCGGCAGAAAATCCAAGCCGGAACAATGAGTTACACGCGCGCGGTGACCGCAGGAACAGGTGAATAACAGGTCGAAACAGGCGCCAAACAGGTCATAACAGGTGGATAACAGGCGCCGAACAGGCGGTCCCGGAGCGCGTCGGCGGCCATGTTTCGCCGCGCGCGTGTTCAATTCACGATGTCAAAGACCCAGGCCAGTCAGATTACCACAGGTAACTCGATTCGTCGAGGCTGGTTCTGCGGCGTGCATGTCGGGTGGTGGTTGGAAACCGATCGAGGACTTCGCCGTCGGCGCCGACTTAGCGCCGAAGTTCCCCAGCCTTCATGTCTTCGATCATCTCGAGCGCGGCCTTCGCGGGATCGGGCTCGCCAATGATCGGTCGGCCAACAACGAGAAAATCGGCGCCGCGCCGGATAGCCTCGGCTGGTGTGGCCGATCGCTTGTGGTCATCCGATCCGCGCCCCGCCGCTCGTATGCCGGGAGTGGCGATCAGCAGCCCTGGCCGATCAAACAGCCTCCGAATCTCATCGGGCTGATCGGACGCTGAAGCGATGATGCCATCGACCCCACACTCGAGCGCCTTCCTGACTCGCAGTTCGATGAGGTTTTTCACCGAAAGAGCGTATCCCATCTCTTTGAGATCGTTGTCATCCAGGCTGGTCAGGACCGTAATCGAGAAGATTTTCAGGAAGTCGGAGTCGCCTTTCGCCGCGACGGCCGCGCGCATGATTTCCTCGTCGCCGTGCACGGTCACGAACTTGATGCCGCGATCCAGGGCCTGCGCGACGCCACGCGAGACGGTCTCCGGAATGTCGTACATCTTGTAGTCGAGAAAGACGCTTTTGCCTCTCTTGAGCAGTTGACTGATTACCGCTTCGGTACCCTCGGCGACGAACAGCCCCATGCCGATCTTGAAGAACGAGACGATCCCGTCGAGGCGATCGACGATCCCCATCGCCTCGCGTGGCGATGTCACATCCAGCGCGACGATCAGGCGGTCCGCCATCTCCTTCGGCACGTCGCGCTGAACGGTCCGGGAAGGCGCCAGCGATCCGTCCATGTCGTGTCTCCCGCCACGAGAATCAGGGGTGGAATAGGCAAGGATTGTGGATCAGTCCACTCACGCCCACAACATGGCGTCCTAAGTCAGAGTGAGCGCCACTTCAACTGCATTCGCCCTTCGATGCACAGGCGCGGCGACGCACCCCTGATGGTTCGCCGCCTCGGATATCAAACCGTACCCGCCGCCGCCCTCGCTTGACCGCCGGGTCATTCCGGCGAACCGTGCGGGCGGATCGCACAGGACGTTCGCCTCGAGATGCCAGACCCAATTCTGCTCCGCCAGGTCGACGGCGCCGTCGCGCGCCTCACGCTGAACGATCCCGGCCGCGCCAACGCCCTGTCCGAGGCGATGATCGCGGCGCTCTCTGCGGCGCTGGCCGAGCTGGCCCGCGACCCGGCGGTCCGGGTGATCGTGCTCGGTGCGGCCGGCAAGGTGTTCTGCGCGGGGCATGACCTCGCCGAGCTGAGGGGCAGCGAGGATCCAGCCGTGCATGAGGCGCTGTTCTCGCGTTGTTCGGCCCTGATGCAGGCGATCGTCGACTGTCCCAAGCCGGTCATCGCGCGCGTGCAGGGCGCCGCGGTGGCGGCCGGCTGCCAGCTGGCGGCAAGCTGCGACCTGGCCTACGCCGTCGACACCGCCCGGTTCGCCGTGTCGGGGATCAACCTCGGGCTCTTCTGCTCGACACCCGGCGTCGCGCTGGCGCGCGCCGTGGGCCGCAAGGATGCGCTGGAAATGCTGCTCACCGGCCGCTTCGTCGGCGCCGCCGAGGCCGCCGCCATGGGCCTGATCAACCGCGCGGTTCCGGCCGCCGAACTCGACGCCGCCGTGGACGAGGCGGCGTTGGCCATAGCCGCCAAGACGCCCGAAGCCGTCGCGCTCGGCAAGCGCGTGTTTCAGCGCCAAATCGAGCTGCCGCTGGACGACGCCTACGCCCTGACCTCGACCGCCATGGCCGAGAACCTGGGCTTCGCCAGCGCCAGGGCGGGGATTGACGGGTTCCTCAAGCGATGAAGGCGCCCGCCACGCTCGATGAGTACCTGGCCGGCCTCAGGGAAGACCAGCGCGCCGCCCTCCTGGACCTGCGCCGGCAGATCCTCGCGGCCGCCCCAGGCGCGCAGGACTGCATCAGCTACGGCATGCCGGCATTCCGCCGAGGCGGCGTTCTGGTGTGGATGGGCGCCACACGAAAGCACTGCGCCCTGTACCCCGGCGGCCAGGTGGAAGCCTTCAAGGACGATCTGGAGGGCTTCGACACCAGCAAGGACACGATCCGCTTTCAGCCGTCGCGGCCGCTGCCCGGCGACCTGGTCCGCCGGATCGTCACCCGGCGGCTGGAGCAGATCGAAGCGAAGGCGGCCCAGCGCGCCAAGGCCAAGCTCAGCTAATTTCGGGGACACAATACTTAGTTGACCAAGCTTTCCGCCCATCGATGTGAGGGGCCAGGTCAATTAAGTATTGTGTCCCCGAAATTCGCCCTGGCTTGCGGGCGCAACCAACGTCAGGTAGCCGATGCAACGTCTCAGAGTTGGAGGGTAGCGCCTTGGCCGCGAAAGCCGCCGGCGTCGCGGCGGCGGCCCGGTCGAAGTCCCCGCTCGAGGCCTATGTGGCCAAGCCCGACGCCAGCTTCGGCTGGAAGCTGGCCGGGAGTATCGCGGGGCCTGGCTACGAGGCCGCGGTTCTGGAGCTGACCTCGCAGACCTGGCTCTCGCCCGAGCAGGTCGACCGGCCGGTCTGGAAGCACTGGCTGACCGTGGTCGTCCCGGACAGGGTGATCCATGACCAGGCCTTCCTCTACATCACCGGCGGAGAGAACACCGATCCGGCGCCGACCAAGGTCATCGGCCGGTTCATCAAGCTGGCGGTGGAAACGGGCTCGGTGGTGGCCCAGCTGGAGGATGTGCCGAACCAGCCGCTGCGCTTCGCCGACAGGCCGGACGAGCCGCTGGTCGAAGATGCGCTCATCGCCCACCAGCAGGTGAAGTTCGCCAGGACGCGCGATCCCGAGCAGCTCGTGCGGCTGCCCATGGTGAAGAGCGGCGTCGCGGCCATGACCGCGATCCAGCAGTTCCTCGCCACGCCGGCGGGCGGCCAGCTGTCGATCAGGGGTTTCGTCGTGTCCGGCGGCTCGAAGCGCGGCTGGACCACCTGGCTGGTGGGCGCGCTCGACCCCAGGGTGGCGGCAATCATCCCGATCGTGATCAACGTGCTCGACCCGGACGCCACCACGCGTCACCACTGGCAGGCGATGGGCTATTTCTCGCCGGCGCTGAAGGACTATGTGGACCACGGCCTGGTCCCGGACATGATCGGCCACCCGGGCCTCAGGGCGGTCCGCCGCATCGAGGACCCGCTGGGCTATCGCCGCTGGCCGTCGATGAAGATGCCGAAGTACATCATCAATGCGGTGGGCGACGAATTCTTCCCACCGGACGCCACGCGGTTTTCCTATCGCAAGCTGCCCGAGACCAAACGGCTGCGGATGCTGCCCAACAGCCGGCACTCCACCGAGGGCACCGATATCTTCGACAGCATGATCGCCTTCTATGACGCGGTGCTGAACCGCCGGCCGCTGCCGAGCTATTCCTGGCGGGTGCGCAAGGACGGGGCGATCGTCGTACGCTCCGAAGAGACGCCCCTCGAGGTCAATCTGTGGCAAGGGACCAATCCGCGAGCCCGAGACTTCCGCGTCGACACCATCGGCGAGGCCTTCACCCACACGCCGCTCATCCAAAGCCGCGACGGGACCTGGGTGGGCTGGGCGCCGAGGCCGGCGGAAGGCTTCACCGCCTATTTCGTCGAACTCGTGTACGCCAGCGAGACGCAGTACCCGTTCAAGTTCACCACCGAGGTCTGCGTCACGCCGGACGTGCTGCCCTACCGGTGGGAGGACGCCAAACCGATCACCGCGCCGGCGGGGGACGGCCAAGGCGGAGCGAGCAGCCCCGCCGACGCTGCTTCGCCGTTCAGCCCAGGCCGCCCAGCAGCACGTACTTGATCTCCAGGTATTCCTCGATGCCGTACTTGGAGCCCTCGCGGCCGATGCCGGATTGCTTGACCCCGCCGAACGGCGCGACCTCGGTGGAGAGGATGCCGTCGTTCACCGCCACCATGCCGTATTCCAGCGCCTCGGCGACACGGAACACCCGGCCCAGGTCGCGGGCGTAGAAGTAGGACGCCAGGCCGTATTCGGTGTCGTTGGCCAGCCGGATGGCCTCGGCCTCGTCCCGGAAGCGGGTCAGCGTCGCCACGGGGCCGAAGATCTCCTCCTTGGCGATGGCCATGGAGGGGGTCACGCCGGTGACCACCGTGGGCTCGAAGAAGGTCCCGCCCAGGGCGTGGCGCGCCCCGCCGACCTCGACCCTGGCGCCGCCGGCCACGGCCTCGGCCAGCAGCCGCTCCACCTTTTCCACCGCGCCCATGTTGATCAGCGGTCCCTGGACGACGCCGTCCTCGGCGCCGTTGCCCACCTTCATCGCCTTCACGCGCGCGATCAGCCGGTCCTCGAACGCCTCGAAGACCGAGTCCTGCACCAGGAACCGGTTGGCGCAGACGCAGGTCTGGCCCATGTTGCGGTACTTCGAGGCCAGCGCGCCCTCCACGGCCTGGTCGAGGTCGGCGTCGTCGAAGACGATGAACGGCGCGTTGCCGCCGAGTTCCAGCGAGACCTTCTTCACCGTCGTGGCGCACTGGGCCATCAGCTGCCTGCCAAGCTCGGTCGAGCCGGTGAACGAGAATTTCGAAACCAGCGGATTGCTGGTGAGCTCGGCGCCGACCTCGCGGGCCTTGGCCGATGGGAGCACGTTGAACACGCCCTTGGGCAGGCCGGCGCGATGGGCCAGCTCCGCCAGCGCCAGCGCGGACAGGGGAGTCTCCCGCGAGGGCTTGATCAGGAAGGTGCAGCCGGCCGCAAGCGCCGGGGCGGCCTTGCGGGTGATCATGGCGTTGGGGAAGTTCCACGGCGTGATCGCGCCCACCACGCCGATGGGCTGCTTGATCGCCAGGATGCGCTTGCCGGCGGCGTGCGAGGGGATGACGTCGCCGTAGGTGCGCTTGCCCTCCTCGGCGAACCACTCGATGAAGCTCGCGCCGTAAGCCACCTCGCCCCGGGTCTCGGCCAGGGGCTTGCCCTGTTCGGCGGTCATCAGCCGGGCCAGGTCCTCCTGGGCCGCCATGATCAACTCGAACCACCGGCGCAGCACCACCGCCCGCGCCTTGGCCGTGAGGCCGCTCCAGGCTGGCAAGGCATGCCCGGCGGCCTCGATGGCGATGCGGGTGTCGGCGGCGTCGAGGTCCGCTACATCCGCGATCACCTCGCCGTTCGCTGGATTGGTAACGTTGAAGCGCTTCTTCGCGCCCGCTTCGACCCAGGCGCCGTCGACAAAAGCGTTGCGCCGTAGAAGGGCGGGTTCCTTCAGGCTGAGCATGGCGAGGCTCCTTCGGGTCTGGCTCAACGGACCAGATAGGCCGCGACACCCGGGCGACAAGCGGATTCTCAGGCGGAAGGGGCCTCCGCGCGGCGCTGGTTGAGGTCAACGAGGATGCGCGCGTGGTCCTCCTTGGTCATCCTGAAGCCAAGCAGCAGGGCAACAGCGACGGCGGTGAAAACCGCAGCGCCAGGGCCGTAGGTGATGCCCAGATTCGTGATGGTGGAGGCCGGGATCGCGGCAAGTCGTGCGGGCGTCGCCGCCAGGCCGTGCGGGAACCCGATCAGGTCCAGTGCGATGCCTCCGATCAGCACGCCGAGCCCGCTCGCCGCCTTTGCTGAGAGCGTAATGCCCGCGAAATACAGACCCTCGCGCCGCGCGCCGAACAAGTGCTCGTGCTCGTCGGCGGCGTCGGCCATCATCGACTGGAACGAGATTGTCGCAACGCTGCCGCCGAACCCGCCCAGAACCACGGCCGCCGCCAGGGTCGGGACGTAAGCAGCGGGGCCGATCAAATGCGCCAGCCGCAGCATGACGGGCGCCAGCTGAGCGATGCCGATCAGGCCGAGCCCTAGCATCGCGATCCAGCGCTTCTCCATCACCCGGGCGAGCAGCGCGGCAACGAACACGCCGGCGAGGATGCCGATGGGAGCGAAGAACCCGAGCGTCAGAATTTGAGTGGCCGTGAGCTTCCAGAAGAAGGTGTTCGCGTGCACCGTGAGCGCGCCGGCGGCGCCGAGGGCGGCGAAGAGGGTCAGGCAACAGAAGAACAGGCTACGGAACGAGCGGTTGCGGAGCACTTCGACCGCCTCGCTGAAGAACTGCGGCGCGCTGAAGCCCGCGCCTGCCGCCGCGGCGTGCAGACGCCCGCGGGTCCCGAGCGTACCGAACGTGCTGAGCAGCGCGCCGAATGCGACAATGACACAGAAGCTCCAGGCCAGAGGCGAATAGGCCGCGGCGTCGTAGCGGCCGTGCGCGCCTCTGAGGAAGACGCCCCAGGCCAGGACATTCGCTCCGAGACCGCCGATGACAGTGAACAACACCCGCCAGGCGACGATCGTCGAGCGCTCTGCGTAGTTGTCCGAGAGTTCGGCCCCGAGCGCCATGTAAGGAACAACGAAGAAGGAAAGCGCCACACGCGCTGAGAGAAGGGCGGTCAGGGCGTAGGCGAAGAGTGCGCCGTTGCCGAGGCCTATGGGGACCGAGAAGAGCAAGCCGAACGCGACCACGGTCGGGATGATGGCGGCCAGCATGAAGGGATGGCGCCGCCCGTGGCGAGAGTGGCTGTTGTCCGACAGCGAACCGACAACCGGATCGATGATCGAGTCGACCACGAGCGTGAGCCCGAGCGCGATCCCAGCCTCGGTTCCCGAGAGGCCGCAGACCACCGTGAGGTAGAAAAGCAGAAGAGTGCCGATGGCGTAGGTGGTGAAATTCTCCACCAGCGCGCCGGAGCCATAGATCGAAAGCGCGCCTAGGCCGAGCTTCGAGGAGCGAGCGGCGTGGTTGGCGGCGGACTTCGCGGGTGCTGCCGGCGCTGGCTCGACGATGCCAGACGTCAATTCCGTGGTGCTCGCCATGACCGCTCCTCCAGTGGGTCGAGCCACTTTCCTTCTTGCATACGGGCGCCGGCAGGCTCGCGCCAGCCCTGCTCTGATTAAGCTTCCTTGAGTCGCGCCGATCTGAGAGTTCAGTGGCTCGATCGGACGGCGCGCTCCAGAGATGGTGATCGCCCTCCTTGCAGGCGAGGCGGCGGGGGTCACGCGCTCCCGGAGAGCGTCTCGGATTGTTTGGCCAGCTCGCGCTCCACAGCTGCGCCGACCATCGCCAGGTGAACCCGCATGGCCGCTCCCGCCAGCTCGGCGTCGCCGGAGCGCACCGCGTCCACCAGCCGGCGGTGCTCCGCCAAGGTGGCTTCCGGCCGCCCAGGCCCCGGCAGAGCGAGGCGGCGGACCCGGTCGAGCGGCGCGCGCGCCGCATCGAGCAGGCGCAGGGCCCGCGGGCTCTCCACCGCGCCGAACAGCAACCCGTGCAATGCCTCGTCGAGATCGTAGAACCGCGGCAGGTCGCCGGCGTCCAGCGCCGCGGCCTGGCTGGCCAGGTTCTCGTCCAGCCGCGCCATCAGCTGCGCATCGACGCTGGTCGCCAGGCGGCGCATGGCCTCGGTCTCCAGCGCGACGCGGATGAACAGGCTTTCGCGCACTTCCGCGGCGCGGATCGGCGCGACGAAGCTGCCGTGCTGCGGGAAGACCTCGACCAGGCCCTCGTCCGCCAGGCGAGCGATCGCCTCGCTCACCGGCGCGCGGGAAACGCCCAGCTCAAGGGCGATCTCCTCCTTGCGAAGCGGCGCGCCCGGCGGCAGGGCGAGTTCGCGGATGCGCCGGCGCAGGTGCGCATAGACCCGCTCGGTCTTGGAGGCTTCGCGAACGTCGAGGGCGGCGGCGGCCACGGCTCAGATCACCTCCAGATAGTCCTTGTCCGGCAGGGCCGGGAACGGCGCGGTCGGCAGGGTCTGATACCAGAACGCCACCGAGGCGATGTCGTCCTGCAGCGGCAGGTAGCGCCGATCCTTCTCCGTACGCCAACCCAGCGCCTGGATGGTGACCCTCAAATCCTGCTCGAAGCGGATCGGGTCGGTGATGTGCCAGCGGTAGAGGCCGAAACGCTGCTGCGAGGCGTAGATACCGTCCGGCCGGATCACCTGCGGCAGGCCGGCGTAGGGGGTGGTGAACTCGGCGTAGCCGCTGGGCCGCGAGCGGTCGACGCTGCCCGGGTCGAAGTTGTAGGCCCCGCAGAAGTAGTCTTCGGTGCCCGTGCCGCAGATGGTCGGGAACTCCCCGTCTCCGTCCATGAAGAACTTGATCTCGCCCTCGCCCCACCAGCCGGTGTTGTTCACCCCCCAGGCCATGTAGCTGCCGACGTACTGGCCCTGGCCGGTCACGCCATCGAGGATCGTGTAGACGTCCTTGTACGGCAGCGGGTTCACGCGCCTGAACTGGGCGTGGAAATAGCCAACGTCTTCCGGCACTTCGGTGAGGGTGTAGTTGATCTGGTAGTAGATATAGACCGCCTCGTCGGCGAGGTTGGTCACCGTCCAGCGCGCCCGCTTGCGGAACGGCATTTCCCAGTAGCAGTTGAACGCCCGGCCCGGATTGACGCACACCGCCAGGGAGGTGACCTGGGCGTACTTCTCCCAGCCGCAGGCGAAGAAGTCTCCCGCCGGGCATTCGATGGACGGCTGCTCCTGGTCGTCCCAGTAGGCGCGCAGGATGGTGTGCCGCCACTTGCCACGGGCGAGGGTCATCCAGATCTGCTGGATCGCGCCGGCGCCTTCGATATCGGCCAGGGTGAAGGTCTGGCCGGGCTCGACGATGATGTACGGCGAGATCTTCCAGCCCTGGCCCAGGCCCCGCGCCTGATTGGCCGCCGGGCCGTCCGTGGACATGCCGCCCTTGCCCTTTTCGCCGGTGAAGTTCTCGGCGCTGATCGAGCGAGTCTTGGCGCGGGACAGCCGCGCGAGATTGCCCATATCCAAGCCGAGGCCATTGAATTCAGCCATTATTGTTCGTTCCCCCTGACGTTCGCGCCGCGATCTCGGCCCTGCGTCGCTCGGCAATCTCGGCGTAGACCACCGCCGCGCGCTCCGGATCCTCCGGCCGCACATAGGGCGTGGTCAGGTCTTCCAAGCCGCGCCAGGCGTACGGATCCTCGCCGGCGATCATCACGATGTCGCGTACGTCCGGCCGCGCGGTTCGCGTGCCGAAGGCCCAGGGGAGCAGCGACTCCGCGGACATGTAGTGGGTGACCAGGGCGCGGCGGAACCCGCTCGGCGCCCGGTTCGGCAGGGACCTGTGCAGCACATAGCCGTTGAAGAAGGCGACGCCGCCGGCCTTGAGCTCCACCGCAACTCCAGCCTCGCGCTCGTAGGGGTGACTGAAGACTTCGTCCGCCGAATCGAACCGATCGTCGCCGTGGGGGCGCATGGGGTAGAGCACGCCGCGGCGGTGCGATCCGGGATGCATCCACATGCAGCCGTTCTCGATGGTGGCGTCGTCGAGGGCGATCCAGGCGCCGCAGAGCGAGCGATCGCGAGTGGGGATGAAGTGCTCGTCCTGGTGCCAGGCCTGGCCGGGCTTGCCGGCCCGCTTGACGAACAGCATGGTCTGCATCGCCTTCACGTTAGGGCTGATCAGGGCCTGCAGGATCGGCACGACGGCCGGGTGCTGCATGGTCTGGCGCACGAGGGGCGACAGCTTGTGCGGGAAGTGGATGGCAAGGGCGTCGGCGATCACCTCTTCGTCGGTGCGCCCGTCGGCGCTCTCGGCCCCGACGATGTCGCCGCGCCTGCCGCGGGCGATCTGGCCGGCCTCGGCCTTCAGCGCCTCGACCTCGGCCGGCGAGAGCAGGCCTTCCACCGCCACATAGCCGTCGCGCTCGTACGCGGACTTGATGGTGGCGAGTTCTTCGACGCTCAGGGTCATGGCCTGGCCTCCAGCATGCCGCGCGCGGCAAGCGAACGCATGAGCGATCTGGCGCCGAACGTCCAGGGCGGCGCGCGATCGGACGTTGTGATCGTGTTGACCAGGGCGCCGAGCTTGTCCGAGGCGATGCGGACCACGTCGCCGGCCTCGTGGGTGAACCCCTGGCCTGGACCCCGTCGGTCGGCGGTGGGCACGTACATGGTGCCAAGGAACAGCATGAAGCCATCGGGATACTGGTGCTCTGGCCCGCAGGTGGCGGCGACCAGATCGAGCGGATCGCGGCTGATCCGGCTGAGGGCGTTCTCCCCCTCTACCCGGAAGCCATCCACGCCGGTCACCGTGAGCCGCACCGAGGCGCGGCGCACGTCGTCGATGCCGAAGGTCTCGTCGAACAGGCGGACGAACGGACCAATGGCGCACGAGGCGTTGTTATCCTTGGCCTTGGAGAGCAGCAGGGCGCTGCGGCCCTCGAAATCGCGCAGGTTGACGTCGTTGCCCAGCGCCGCGCCGACCGCCCGGCCGAGCGGCGAGCAGGCGAGCACCACTTCAGGCTCTGGATTGTTCCAGACCGACTTCGGATGCAGACCGATCTGCGCGCCGACTCCCACCGCAGACATGGGCTGGGCCTTGGTGAACACCTCCGCATCCGGCCCGATGCCCACCTCCAGGTACTGTGACCAGAGCCCGCGCGCGATCAGCACCGCCTTCAGCGCCATCGCCGCGTCCGAACCGGGCTTGAGACCCGACAGGCTGCCGCCGAGCACGCCGCTCAGTTCCGCGCGCAGAGCCTCCGCCGCTCCCGCGTCGCCCTTGGCCCGCTCCTCGATCACCCGCTCCACCAGACTGTCGGCGAAGGTAACGCCCGCGGCCTTGATCGCGGACAGGTCGCAGGGCGCCAGCAAGGCCGAGCGCGCCAACGCCTCGTCGAGGCTGCAGAGGATCTCGCCGGCTTCGGCGCGGACGTCCGTGGCCGGACTCTCAAGCTCCAGCAGGTCGCTCATGGTCGGCGCGAGGCGCGAGAGATCGAACAGTCCGTCCGGCCGAGCGGCGACCACGCGCGGTCCCGGCGTCGCTCCGTCGATCCAGACCCGCCCGACCAGCGCGCCGGCGTAACCGTCCGTAGGCAGAATATCACTAGCGACCAGGCTCACGGCTGTAGTCCGTAGAATGCGGTTGCGACCTCTCCGAACACCTGCGTGCGCTCGCCTTGCGACAACTGCGCAGTGAGGGCGTCCGCGGCCCCTAGCCATGCGCCGTATCCACCGGCCTCGTTCACCACCGGCCAGTCGCTGCCCCACATCAGCCGTGTCGGCCCGAAGGCCTCGAGCAGGACTTCGACGAATGGCTTCAAGTCCTCCGCGGTCCACCCCGGGGCCGCCTCGGTGACCAGGCCCGAGAGCTTGCATAATGCGCCCGTCTCGCGGCCGATCACACGCATCTGGCTGGCCCATTCGTCCAGATCGCGATGCGCGATGTCGGGCTTGGCGCCGTGGTCGATCACAACGCGCAGATCCGGCCGCCGACCCAGCAGGACGCTCAGATGCGGCAGGTGACGCGGCTTGACGAGCGCGTCGAAGGCGAGCCCCGCCGCCGCCATGGCGTCCAGAGCCGGCTGCACATCCGGCCGCAGGATCCAGGCGTCGTCATCCAAATCCTGCAGCATCGGGCGAAGGCCAAGCAGCTTCGGCGAGCCCGCCAGTCGCTCGATGACCCGCGGCGCATTGGCCGCCGCGAAATCCGCCCAGCCCACAACGCCCGCGACGAACGGCGCGCGCCGAGCGATCTCCAGCAGGAAGTCCGTCTCCGCCAGGCTCGGCGCGGCCTGGACCAGGACGGTGCGTTCAACGCCGGCCTCGTGCATCAGCGGGGCGAGGTCTTCGGGGCCGAAGTCCCGGCAGATCAGCGGGTGATCCTGCGCAGTCAACCAGCCGTACTCGCCTCGGTCGACACGCCAGAAGTGCTGGTGAGCGTCGATCATCATCTCGGGGAAGCGACGCGCGTGGTCGGCGCGGCCGGGTCGATGAGACCTTCGGCCTTCAGCCTGTCCCAAAGACCGGCCGGAATGGTGTGCGACGACAGCTCAGTATTGGCTCGGACTTCGTCGGCGGTCTGGGCGCCGGGGATGACGCTGACCACCACGGGAGGGGCGGCCACAAACGCCAGCGCCACAGCGGCGAGGGGCTCGCCGAACTCGCGGCACACCTTGTCGAGTGCGCGAACCCGCGACAGCACGGCCACGGGCGCGGCCGCATAGTCGTAGGCGCCGCCCTCCCTGGCCAAGACCCCCGAATTGTAGGGTCCGCCGATCACGATCCCCACGCCGCGCCGCTCGCAGGCCGGAAACAGGCTGAACAGCGGCGCCTGCTCCAGCAGGGTGTAGCGGCCGGCGAGCAGAAACAGATCGGGATCGGCAAGCTCGAGCAGGCGGGCGCAAGGCTGCCACTCGTTCACGCCGACCCGATCGCCCCCACGGTCCCCACCGCGCGCAGTTCATCGAGGGCCGCCCAGCCGCCGCTGTCCATCAGCTCCTTGATGCGGGCCTCCGACGCCTCGCGAGAGCCGTGCGTGGAGGCGTCGACGTCATGGACGAACAGCACGTCGACCCGGTCCAACATCAGGCGCTTCAGACTCGATTCGAACGAGCGCATCACGCCGTCCCGGGAGTAGTCGAACGCCACCTTCACGTGCGGCGTCTGCTTGAATATGCCGCTCGCCTCCTCCCCCGGCGCACACGGCTCCAGCAGGCGGCCGACCTTGGTGGAGATCAGGAACGCGTCGCGCGGACGGCGCCGCAGGACCCGGCCCATGCGCATCTCGGACAGTCCATGGCCGTAGAGCGGGGCAGTGTCGAAGTAGCGCAGGCCGGCGTCCCAGGCGGCCTCGAGCGTGGCTTCGGCTTCGGCTTCGCTGAGCACCCGGTGCATGTTGCCGAGCGGCGCGGAGCCGAATCCCAGGGGCGTGAAATCGAGCGCGCGACCCGCGGGCGTGACGAACGTCCGTCGCGGTGGCTCATGCTCGATAGCCCCGTCGCTCATTTGCTCACTGACATGTTAGTAACGATAGCTTTCCGCGCCATCCTAGGAACCAGCCGCTATTGCGTCTATGCTGATATTTCAATGAAGCCCGTGAACGCCCGCCCGAACGTCCTTCGCCTGCACCCGCTGGACAATGTCGTGATCGCCATGCGGCGCGTCGACGCCGGCGAGACGCTGGGCGACGAATCGGTCGCTGCGCGCCATACCATCGCCAGCGGCCACAAGGTCGCGGCGCGCCCGATCGCGCGCGGGGAGACCGTTCGCAAATACGGCCAGGTGATCGGCGCGGCCACCGAGGAGATCGCCGCCGGCGCGCATGTTCACGTCCACAACCTCGCCGTTTCCGGCGAACGCGAGGCGGCTGAGGCGCCGGCGTATCCGCGGCGCAGTGAACCGGCCCGCACCTTCGACGGATTTCTCCGGACGAACGGGCGAGTGGGCGTTCGAAACTACGTCGGCGTCCTGACCTCGGTGAACTGTTCCGCCACGGTGGCCCGTCACATCGCCGAGGCGGCTGAGCGCAGCGGCCTGATGGACGAGTTTCCCGGGGTGGACGGGATTGTGCCGATCACGCACGCCAGCGGTTGCGGCATGGCCGGTTCCGGCGAAGGCTTCGAGGTGCTTCGGCGCACGCTCTGGGGAACCGCCGCCAACCCGAACTTCGGGGCTGTGTTGCTGGTGGGACTTGGCTGCGAGGTGATGCAGATCAGCCGGCTGAAAGCCGACTACGGGCTGAACGACGACGAGACCTTTCAATCCTTCACCATCCAGGACGTGGGTGGCACCCGCCGCGCCATGGAGGAGGGGCTGGCGCGCCTGCGCACGGTGCTGCCCCGGGTCAATCGAGCGACGCGGACGCCGACGCCCGCGAGCGAACTCGTGCTTGGCCTCCAATGCGGCGGTTCCGACGCCTGGTCCGGGGTGACATCGAATCCGGCGCTGGGCGTGGCGTCGGACCGGCTGGTGGCCCTCGGCGGCGCCGTGATCCTGTCCGAGACCCCGGAAATATACGGCGCCGAGCACCTGCTGATCGCGCGTTCGGTTTCAGACGACGTGTCCGAAAAGCTGCGCCGCCGCATGGCGTGGTGGGAGACGTATACCCGCCTGCACGGCGCCCAGATGGACAACAATCCGTCGCCCGGAAACAAGGCGGGCGGTCTCACGACAATCCTGGAAAAATCGCTTGGCGCCGTGGCCAAGGCCGGCTCGTCGCCGCTTGCGGACGTCGTGGAATATGCCCAGCCGATCACTGAGCGTGGCCTGGTGTTCATGGACAGCCCCGGATTCGATCCGTGCTCGGCGACCGGTCAGGTGGCCTCCGGCGCAACCATGATTGCTTTCACCACCGGCCGCGGGTCCGCTTTTGGCTGCAAGCCGTCGCCATCGATCAAGCTGTCGTCGAACACCGAGATCTATCGCCGCATGAGCGAGGACATCGACATCGATTGCGGTCCGATCGCCAACGGCGAGGCCAGCATCGAGGATAAGGGCGCCGAGATCCTGGACGTTCTGCTCGATGTCGCCTCCGGCCGCCGCAGCAAGAGCGAGGCTCTGGGATACGGCGGGGCGGAATTCGTGCCCTGGCAGATCGGCGCGACGATGTGAGACACTACGGGCAACGATGACCGACCGGACAAGCCGATGAACGCCTCGACCGACGACCTGCACGCTGACGCCGCGGCGCTGGCGGCCGCCTTCCAACGTGATGGCTTCGTGCATGTCCGAGCGCTGCTGACACACGATGAGGTCGCGCAGTTCGGCGCCGCGGTGGATCAGGCCGTCGAGACTCGCAAGCGCAACGACAGGCGCAGGCTGGACGAGAAGTCGCCCTACGAGCAGTCCTTCATACAGTGCGAGTACCTATGGGAGGATTTCCCCGAGGTGCGTCCGCTGGCCTTCCATCCGAAGGTCGCGGGACTGGCGGCCGCGCTCCTCGGGGCAGAGCGGGTGCGCATGTGGCACGATCAGGCGTTGTACAAGGAGCCCGGCGGACGCGAGACCGAGGCACACCAGGATCATGCCTATTGGCCCATAGCCGAACTCGACGCGATCACGGCGTGGACGCCGCTCGTGGACGTCGACGAGGAGATCGGCTGCATGGGCTATGTCGCCGGAACGCAGCACGGCGATTGCGAATTCATCGACATCTTCAACAAGCCGGGCGCCGGCAAGGCGCTGGAAGAACGCTACGCTGGCAACCCGCCGCGGTTCGTGCCCGCCAGGGCCGGCGACGTGCTTTTCCATCACGCGCGGACGGTGCACATGGCGCGGGCCAACCGCTCCGGGCGCATGCGGCGCGTCTATACCTGCATCTACTTCCGAGACGGCTGCACTCGGGGCAGTGACCGGTTCCACCCGTCGGTGAACCGAGACGGCATCGCGGTGGGGGCGCTGATCGCAGGGGGCGCGACGCCCATCGCCTGGCCTCTGCCGGGCGAACATCTGCCCGAACCCACGCCCTGGCCGCCTCTGCCGGGCAGGCTCTACCAGCGCGCCATCGAGATGGGCGTGTTGCCGGGCGCCTGACGGCTAGGCAAACCTGGGCCGAGCCCGGTTCGACGGAGGTCTCATCCCATGCATCCTTCCCGCATCGCCTCCGTCGCCGCGGCGCTCGCCGTGTTCGCGGGCGCGGCATTCGCCGACGGTTCCTCGACGCCACCGCCATCGGTGCGGAAGGCCTGCATGGCTGACGTGCGGAAGTACTGCTCCGGCCTCGGCTTTGGCGGAGGCAAGACGGCGAAATGCATGAAGGCGCATGCCGATCAGCTCTCCGACACCTGCAAAGCCGCCGTGAAGCAGCAAGACGCCCAGAAGAGCACCGGCCAGGGCGGATCGCCATCGAACTGACGGGCGGCGAACATGCAGGCACAAAAAAAGCCCCGGCCGCGAGGCCGGGGCTTCTTTCATTTCGTCGTGAGACTGCGCCGCTAGCCGGTGAGGCCCTCGGCGCGGACCCAAGCCTGCAGGTCGGCTAGCCGCTGTTGGTCGGCGCGACATGCACCGTAGTTGCCGGCGATGACGGTAGCGGCAGCAGAGGCCGCAACGGGACTGGGGCCTTCATCAGGTTGCCCGGGACCTTGGGCGGCGGCGGGCAACTCGTGGCCGGCGGCCGCAGCGTCGTGCACGCGCACAAAGCCAGCAGACAAGGGAAAGCTAGCGTCAATCTTCGGCGTAACATGTTCGGGGACTTCCTGAATGAGCATGCGGGTGACCACCCGAATGCGGTCGTCGGCCGCCTGATGGCTTACCGCGACGGCTTGCGACACCGCGTCCTGGCGTTGGACGACTCGGACGACTCGCGCCGCCTGGCCGACCTCGGCGGCCGCGTCGCGCCACTCGTGGACTCGCCAGCCGGCCGCGAAACCGAGCACGCTGGCGGCGACCGTGCCAGCCAATGCGAACCTCAACATCGTGGCGCCTAGCCGCCGGCGGCGGGGGTGGACGTGGACGTCTGGCCGGGCGCCGCGCCGGCGAGCTGCGCCTTCAGCTCCAGCGCCAGGGTGTCGAGCTCCGCCTTGATCCCGTCGCGGATGCGGTCGATGGCGTCCAGCGCCGCGGGCGTCACCACCGAGCCGAATGGGCCCAGGTAGGCGGAAGCGGCGGTGGCGAAGGCGGTGCCGATGGTGTCGGCTGCCCCGCTGATCAGCGGGCCAGCCAGGGTGTCGGCCACCGTGACGGCGTCGCTGGCGGCATGTTTCACATCGGCCACCGCGCCCCTGACGGCCGCCTGGACGGAAGCCGGCGCCTTGGCGAGGATGGACTCGCCCCAGGCTTCGATCTTCTTCAAGCCGTTCTCGAGCGTCGTGCCGCCAGCGCGGATTTCCGACAAAAGTGACATGGCTTCAGTCTCCGAAAAGGCGGCGCCGCCGCCGGTTAGGGTGTTGGGATCGGTTCAGGTCTGAGGACCGCCTGGGGCATCGGGCGGGAGCGGCGGCTCGGCGGGCTCCTTCTTCGAGGCGCCGAACAGAAAGCCAATCACACCGCCGACGAGGCCGGTGATGACGATCGCCTGAGCCAGCAGGACGAACACTTGGTCTTTGGTGAGGTCCGGCTTCGAATAGATCATTGCGAAGATGCAGGCCGTGAGCCCGAACAGGCCGATGGTCACCCAGCCGCGCATGTCGAGCTTGTTCATGAGGCGCTCCAGTCATGCGCAATGCGGCTGACCTCAGCCACGCGCGCCAGCCATCCCCGGCCGAAGCGGGCGAATGTCGGTTGCGGCACTTACCGGGCCTATGAGCGCGGTCCCGACTCCGCGAAATACATCCAGCTCGACCACCATCGGGCGCGCGACTTCGCGGCGCGGTTCGGGGTGCGGCGCGACTGGCTGCTGTTCGGCGAGGGCGAGCCCTGGCTGACGCCCCACAACGAGGTCGAACCTGACGAGGCGCAGGGCGCAAACCCCGTCAGGGCTTGGCGGGAGTACCGAGGACTCTCACGCGCCGACCTCGCGGAGCGCGCCGGCACGACGCCCGCCGTGTTGGCGCAACTGGAGGCCGGAGAACTCGAGCTGTCGGACAAATGGCGGCTACGCCTGGCCACCGCGCTCGGGACGCAGGCCGGTTTCCTCCACCTGGATCCAAATGTCTGCGATCCAGACCTGCTCAACGCGGCGCTGGACGTGCCGAAGGAGCGCCGCGAGCAGGCGCTGCAGATCCTGAGGACCTTCAAGTCCGGCGCGCGCTAGGCGGCCCTCCGAGGCCGCGGCGCGGTTCGAATCTGCACGTTACCGCGTGCGGATTCCAAGTTGCTTTTCGTCGAATTGGGGAGTTACGTAGCGTGCCGTCTTAGTGGTTGGCAAATCGAATTACTAGTAGTAATTGACCGGAAGCCCCCCGGACAATCCTGTTTGCCACGTCCACTCGCCGATTCCCGTCCCGCCGCCGACGCGCGCGCCACCGGCCGTGAGCACCGCCCAGGCGATGTGTATGCGCTTCCGGGGGCTGCCGGGGCGCAGGTGCTGAGTTATGACCTGGGTGGTCGGCGACACGCCGCCACACTCTACCAACCCCTGCGAATCGGCTCGCTCATCGTGCTCGAAGGGCGGTGGTTCCGCATCAACGACGCGCTCCTGGCGCGCGGCGATCATGCCGGCTAGCCGATCCTGGGCCCCGCCCTATTGGCACTGCGGCGGAGCGGTGATGTGCCGAGACGGGCCGCTGGCGTTGGAGCTGACGTTGTTCATGCTGACCGCCTACGGCCGCCTGGCTATCGCGCGCCGGGCCAGGGGCGACCGCGCCGGCGCGCGACTTTGCGCGGCGGGCGCGCTGCAACTCGTCAAGGCGATCCTGGCTTGCGACGAGTGGCGATGCGCGGCCGCCGGCCTGGGACGCAACCATTCGGCCGTGCCACAGTTGCGATGCGCCATTAGACAATTTCCCCATCCAGTTGAATGGTTAAGCAATTCTTAAATTCTGCTGGACAGCGGCGCGAAAGCCGGTTTCCTTGCAACCCATGTCAGCCGTCGCTGAGAGCTTTGGATCGCGGGCCAGGCGCCTCGCCCCGTTCTTCCTGGCGGGCCCGATCTCAGGACCCCTGCTGGCGGGCGTGGTGCTGAACTTCCGAGGCGGACGCCCAGTGCTCGGAACCCTCTATGCAATCGCGCTGATCGAAGTCGCCGTGTTCCTGCCCCTGATCACCGCCAAGATGGGCCTGGCCCTGCTCTGACTCGCGCTCAGCGGATCCACAGATAGGGAAGCAAGCGCGCGAACAGCTGGCCGCGCGACTTCACGCCGATCTTGCCGTAGGCGCGTTTTACGTGGGTGCGGATCGTCAGGATCGACTTGCCGAACTGGTCGGCGATGTCGCGGCTGGAATATCCCTGGAGCAGGCGGATTATCACCTGATGCTCCCCCGGCGTGACGCCGAAGACCGCCTCGAGGTCGGCGCTCTCGACATCGACAACCTTGGAGAGGTCCCGGAGTGTCAGTGCGACGGGAGCGTCGGCCGCCCCGTCCAGCGCGAATACCTCGATCAGAAACGCGCCGGGGTCGCCGGCGCCGATCACATGCAAGCGGCGCTGCAGGCTGGCGTCGACAACCGCCGCGGCGAGGTCCGCGGCGGTACGCCGGTCCCTGGCGGCCAACGCGCCGTCCCGAAGCTGAAGGTCCGGACTGCCCTGGATGAGCGCCTGGGCGCCATGGCTGGCGGCGCGCACGGTAAGATCGCGCTCGACCACCAGCCTCGCGGCGTCGTCCAGCGCGAACCAAAGCTCAGACCAAGTCCGCTCCTCGCGCCGATTCGCTTCGCCCGTCGGCGTAAGACTCTGACCTTCGTCTGGGTTCACACCGGAAAACTACCGAATGCGCAACTGCGGCGCGTCACTATTGTTTGGTACTCACGCATAGCGCGCGCTGTTAACTGCGCAAGATTTGGGAGACCCCAGCGAGATTCTCGTCACTCTGGACGCTTGGCGCCGAGAAACCAGTGCGGATGAGGCCGAACACGGTGTCCGCTCGAGGAGAATCGAATCGCTTGCGGCCGCCGGGGACGGCCTGGCGGGCGGCGAATCTGCCCAGCCGGCTAGAACAGTTCGGGGCGGCGAACGCGCAGGGCCAAGACCAGGGTCAGCGTCTTCAGGTCGGTGAGCCGGCCTTCCTGGGCCAACGACCACAGCTCCGCCAGAGGCATTTCCGCGGCCGTGATCGCCTCGTGCTCCTGCGCAAGCCCGCCGCCCTCGCCGCGCCGGTCCGCCTCTCCGAACGGCGCCAGGAACAGATGCGAGCGTTCCGCCAAGACCCCGGGCGATGGCCACACCACGCCGACCGGCTCGAGCGTCGCGAGCACGACCCCGGCCTCCTCCAGCGCCTCACGCCGCGCGGTGACCTCCGCCGCCTCGCCGTCCTCAACCATGCCCGCGGGCGCCTCGACCAGCGGCGTGTCGATCCCCGCCAGCAGCAGGGGTGCGCGCGGCAGGCGCACGACCAGGGCCACGCGCCGACGCGGGTCGTACGGCAAGACGCACGCAGACTGGCCAAAACTGACGACCTCGCGGAGGTGCTCGTCCGAGCCATCCTCATTAGCCAGAGTGAGGATGCGAACTGTCGCGTAGCCGGAATAGACTGTCTCGGTGCGAAGAATGCGCGGCAATAGCTGTCTCCCACCCAGCCGCCGCATCAGCCATCGCGGACGTTGCGGGTCAAGCTGGCCCGCGCGAGGCCGTGCAAAGCCTGGCATTGTGGGAAACCGCGCGCGCCGCCATCATGTGGGGAAGAGTCATGGCGCAAACCTCCCCCATGCGGCGCACCGAACGTCTGTTCTCGATCATCCAGATCCTGCGCCGGGCGCGTGCGCCGGTGACTGCCGCCGCCATGTCGCAGGAGTTGGAGACCTCGATCCGCACCGTCTACCGCGACATATCCGAACTCCTGGCTCAGCGCGTTCCGATCCGTGGCGAGGCGGGGATCGGCTACATGCTCGACAAGGGCTTCGACCTGCCCCCGCTCATGCTGACCCCCGACGAGATCGAGGCCGCGGTTCTGGGCGCCCGCTGGGTGGCCGGACGGGGCGACGCAGCACTGGCGCGGGCGGCGGACGACCTTGTGGCCAAGATCGGCGCGGTGATCCCGGCGCACCTGCGGCCGTTCCTGCTGGACGGCGTTCTGACCACGCCCGACCACAGCGACCGCATAAGGCCTGACGCCCTCGACGTGGCCCGCGTGCGCGCGGCGATCCGTGCCCAGACCAAGATCACCCTCACCTATCGCGATGAGGCTGACCGCGAGACGCGGCGCGTGGTCTGGCCGATAGCGATCGCCTATTACGAGACCGTCCGGCTGCTGGCCGCATGGTGCGAACTGCGCCAGGACTTCCGTCACTTCCGCACCGACCGGGTGAGCGGAGCCGAGTTCCAAGAGGAGCGCTACCCGGGCCGCCGCGACATCCTGCGCAGCCAGTGGCGCAAGGCCTCAGCCGACTTCGGCCGAAAGGCGCCCCCCGGCGCGCCGCTCGGCGCCTGGCTGCAGGGCTAGCTGACCAGGGCGAGCCACTCGTCCTCGGTCAACACCTGGATGCCGAGTTCCGCCGCGGTCTTCAGTTTCGACCCCGCGCCCGGACCGGCCACCACAATGTCGGTCTTCTTGGAGACCGAAGACGCCACCTTGGCGCCGAGGCTCTCGGCCTGCGCCTTCGCCTCGTCCCGAGTCATGCGCTCCAGGGCGCCGGTGAAGACCACGGTCTTGCCCGCGATGGCGGTGTCCGTCTTGGGGCGTTCGGCGTCCAGGATGGCGAGCTGGGCCGTCAGGTTGGCGACGATTCGGCGGTTGTGGTCCTCGGCGAAGTAGGCGGCGACCGCGTCGATCACCGCCTCGCCGATCTGATCCAGAGCGTCCAGTTCGGCGACCGCGTCGGGATCGCGCTGCGCCACGCGGTCCATGGCGGCCAGGAAGGCCTGGGCCGAGCCATAGCCGCGCGCGAGGACCAGGGCGGTTGTCTCGCCTATATGGCGTATGCCGAGGCCGTAGATGAAGCGATCGAGCGCGATCTGGCGGCGCGCCTCGATGGCGGTGCTCAGGTTGCTGACCGACACTTCCCCATAGCCCTCGCGCTCGCGCAGGGCGGCCAGGACCTGTTCGTTGCGCGCCAGGCGGAAGATGTCGGCGGGCTCGCGGATCAGGCCTTCCTCGAAGAAGGCGGTGAGCTGCTTCTCCCCGAGGCCTTCGATGTCGAAGGCGCGGCGGGAACAGAAGTGCTTCAGGTGCTCCAGCCGTTGGAACGGGCAGGCGAATTCGCCGCTGCAGCGCCGCACCACGGTCTCGGCGCCCGAGGCGGTGGTCTCGCGCACCAGGGGCGTGTGCAGCGGACATGGGCAGTGGGTGGGAAACTCGAACGGCTTGGACCGCGGCGGGCGTTCATCCAGCACGACGCCGACGATCTGGGGAATGACATCGCCCGCGCGTTGTACGATCACGGTGTCGCCGACGCGGATATCCTTGCGCGCAATCTCGTCGGCGTTGTGCAAGGTGGCGTTCTCCACCACCACCCCGCCGACGGTCACCGGATGCAGGCGCGCCACCGGCGTTACCGCGCCGGTGCGGCCGACCTGGATGTCGATGGCCAGAAGCTGGGTTCGCGCCTGCTCGGCTGGGAACTTGCGGGCCACTGCCCAGCGGGGCGAGCGGGAGACGAAGCCGAGGCGGCCCTGCCAGTCAAGCCGGTCGACCTTGTACACCACGCCGTCGATGTCGAACGCCAGGCGAGGCCGCTGGCGTTCCAGGTCCGCGTAGGCGCCGATCAAGCCCTCGAGCCCCTCGACGCGCCTGGCTTGGGGCGTCACCGAAAAGCCCCAGGCTTTCAGCGCCTGCAAGGCTTCCCATTGAGTCTGGGCGAAGGGTTCGGAGATCAGGCCCCAGGCGTAGGCGAAGAACCTCAGCCGCCGCTGGGCGGTGATCTTCGGGTCGATCTGGCGCAGCGAGCCCGAAGCCGCATTGCGTGGGTTCACATAGGTCCGCTGTCCGGCCGCCACGGCGGCGGCATTGAGCGCCGCGAAGTCGTCGTGCCCAAAGTAGACCTCTCCGCGCACCTCGATCAGGTCGGGCCAGCCCGTGCCGGCCAGGCGGTGGGGAATCTGCTTCAGCGTCTTGAGGTTCCCGGTGACGTCCTCCCCCACGCGGCCGTCGCCGCGGGTCGCGCCCTGCACGAACACGCCGCGCTCGTAGCGCAGTGAGGCGGAGAGGCCGTCGATCTTAGGCTCCGCCGTATAGGCCACGGGATCGTCCCCCAGGCGCAGGAAGCGGCGCACCCGGGCGTCGAATTCCGCCGCGTCCTCGTCGCTGAAGGCGTTGTCCAGCGACAGCATGGGCACGCCGTGCTCCACCGCGGCGAAGCTGGCCGCGCGGGCCGCGCCTACCCGCAGCGACGGAGAGTTCTCACGCACGAGATGCGGGAATCGCGCTTCCAGCACGGCGTTGCGGCGTTTCAGGGCGTCGTACTCGGCGTCGGAGACGGTCGGCGCCTCGTGCTGATAGTAGCGGATGTCGTGGGCGGCGATCTCGTCGGCGAGGCGCGTCAGCTCCTCGGCGGCCTCGGCCTCCGTGAGGTCCGTCACGTCGAGATCAGGCATTCATCAATGCCCGGGCTGCGGCGCGCGCGGCTTCGGTGATCTCGGCGCCGGCCAGCATGCGCGCGATCTCCTCCTCGCGCGCGGTGGGGACCAGGACATCGACCGCCGTGCGCACCCTGTCGCCTTCGCCGACCTTGGCCACGCGCCAGTGGGCGTCGGCGCGTGCAGCCACCTGCGGGCTGTGCGTGACCACCACCACCTGGGCCGTCGCCGCGAGGCGCTTCAGCCGCAGGCCCACGGCGTCCGCCACCGCTCCGCCGACACCCTGGTCCACTTCGTCGAAGATCATCAACGGCTGCGGCCCAGACCCGCGCCCGGCCAGCGAGGCCTTCAGAGCCAGGGCGAAGCGGGCGAGCTCGCCGCCCGAGGCGATGGAGGCCAGCGGCGCGAAAGGCGCGCCAGGGATGGTGGCGATTTCGAATTGGACCCGGTCGACCCCGGACGGACCGGCGCGATCTTCCTGCGCCGGGTCGACGGCGACGCGGAACCGCGCCTTGTCCAGCTTCAGCGGCGCGAGTTCGGCTTCCACCGCCTTGGTCAGGCGATCGCCCGCCGCCCGCCTGGCCGCGCTGAGCGCCCCGGCGGCGGCGGCGTAGGCGGCTTTGGCTTGCGAGGCCGCGCGATCGGCGTCCGCCAGCGCCGCGTCGGCGTTCTCCATGGCGCGGAGCCGCGCGGCGAAGTCGCCGCGCAGGCCCGGCAAGGCATCCACCGTCGCGCCGAGCTTGCGGGCCATGGCGCGCAGGGCGAACAACCTCTCCTCGGCTTTCTCCAGCCGGTCGGGCTCGAAGTCGAATGCCTCGGCGGCGGCGTCGACCGCGGCTTCCGCCTCCGCGGCCTCGGCGAGGGCCCGGGTCACCGCGTCGACCGCCGCGGCGACGAGCGCGGCGGCGCGGCTGGCGGGATCGACCCCCGCCCCGACAGCCCGGTCGCGCGCCCGCTCGAGCGCCCGCAGGGCCTGCGCCAGACGGTGGCCTACCGCGTCCGTCGACAGGCACTCCGACGCCGCGGCGATGTCTGCCAGCGTCTTCTCGGCGGCGCCCAGCAAGGCCCGCTCGGCGGCGAGGTCGGCTTCCTCGCCCTCGCGCGGATCGAGACGGTCGAGTTCCCCCAGGCGCAGGGTCAGTTCCTCGGCCTCCTCGGCCGTACGCGCCGCGGCCTGGCGCAGGGTCTCGGCGGCTTCCCGCGCGGCGCGCCAGGCGCTCCACGCCCTGGCGGTTTCGGCCAGTTCGGGCGCGGTGTCGCCGAAGGCGTCCAGCAGCGGGCGATGGGTCGACGCATCCAGCAGGCCGACGGTCTCATGCTGGCCATGCACCTCCAGCAGCATCGCTCCCAGCTCGCGCAGCACGGCCACGCTGGTCGCCTGGTCGTTGACGAAGGCCCGCGAGCGGCCGTCCGCCGACAGCGTGCGCCGGAGCACCAGATCCTCCTGCGCTTCGAAGGTCAGGCCTTTTTCGTCGAGCAGCGCCCAGGCGGGATGGTCGGGCGGCAGGGCGAAGATCGCCGCGGCGGAGGCCTGGGCCGCGCCGCGACGCACCAGCTGGGCCTCGGCGCGCTGACCGGTGGCCAAGCCCAACGCGTCGAGGATGATCGACTTGCCGCCGCCGGTCTCGCCGGTGAGCGCGGTCAGGCCCTGCCCGAAGGCGAGATCGAGCGTCTCGATCAGGACGACGTCGCGGATGCCGAGGCCGATCAGCATGGCGAGAGACTCGCCGAGAATCGCCTGCGACTAAAGCCCCAGGACCCCATGCACCAAACCGGTCTGCTTGGGCGGGGTCTGCGGCTTGCCGGAGGTGGTCGCCTGATCTCCCGCGGCGGGCGCCGGGGCCGCCTCGGACTGGGTGCTGTCGGCCGCGGCGGGAGCGCCGAGGGCAGGCGGCGGTACGGTGGTTTCCTTGTGACGGCCGAAACTCGGAAAGTGAATTCCGCGGCGGCCGCCAGGCTGCGGCGGGGTCGCCGGACGGTAGCCCTTTGACGTCATGAGATTGTAGGCGTCGGCGTACCAGGGATCGCCTGGATAGTTGTAGCCGAGGACGGCCGCGTTGCGCTTGGCCTCTCCGATGAGGCCGACGGTGAGATAGGCCTCCACGAGGCGGTAGAGCGCCTCGGGCGTGTGGGAGGTCGTCTGATACTTGTCGATCACCGCGCGGAAGCGGCCGATCGCGCCGATCGGATTGTTTTCCCGCAAATAGTAGCGGCCGATGTTCATTTCCTTGCCGGCCAGTTGGTCGTTGACCATGTCGATCTTGACCCGGGCGTCGGCGGCGTACTCGCTGTAGGGGTAGCGCTTGACCACTTCGCGCAGGGCCGCGGCGGCCTGCTCGGTGGACTCCTGGTCGCGGCCCACGTCGACGATCTGCTCGAAGTAGCAGATGGCTTTCAGGTAGTAGGCGTAGGGCGTGCTGGTGTTGCCCGGGTAGAGGGAGATGAAGCGGTCCGAGTCCGACAGGGCTTCGGCGTAGTCATTGGCCTCGTAGTGGGCGTAGGCGGTCATCAGGATCGCGCGCCGCGACCACTCCGAATAGGGGTGCTGGCGCTCTACCTCCCGGAAGAAATCGACCGCCTCGCTCCACTGGTGGCGGTCAAGACGGTCGGCGCCGACATTGTACAGCAGCTCGACCGGCCGCTCCTCGTAGGCGAGGGTGGGCTTCTTCTTCTGGGCGCAGCCCGAAAGGGCGACGGCGACGGCAATCGCGATAAGGGCGGCAGACCGGCCGAACGATTGAGAGAACAAAGACTTCAAACCCCTGGAAGAAGCACGCGGCGCGCCGCGCTCGCCTTCTACACCACGCAATGGCGGTCGCAAAAGGGCAGGTCAGGCCGCGGTCGTCGCCGGCGACGTCCGCGAGACGAAGCGCCACGCCTGGGGCCGGTCCAGCAAGGCCCGGACGAGGGCGTTGTTGAGCGCATGACCGGAGTAGCGCGCCTCGAAGCGGCCGAGGATGGGCGCGCCCAATAGGTACAGATCCCCGATTGCGTCGATGGCCTTGTGCCGGACGAAATCGTCGACGCGGCGCACGCCGTCCGGATTCAGCACCCGCCCGTCCTCAATGGCGGTGACGTTCTCCATCGACGCGCCCCGGGCGAGGCCTGCCGCCTTCAGCTGCTCGAATTCGTGCATGAAGCCGAAGGTGCGCGCTTCGGCCAGCTCAGCCCGGAACGTCGCTTCGTCCATCGGCAGGTCGATGGTCTGGCGGCCGATGGCGGGCGCGTCGAACAGGATCTCGAACGCCATCTCGAAGCGCGGCGCTGGAGTCAGCGCCGCCCGTTTGTCGCCCTCGACGACCTCCACGGGCGCCAGGATCTCTATCCAGCGGCGCGGCGCGCCCTGGGCCTGCCGGCCGGCGCGGTCCAGTAGCTCCACGAACGGCTGGGCCGATCCGTCCATGATCGGCGCTTCGGGTCCATCCAGCTCGACCACGGCGTTGTCGACGCCCAGCGCGCAGAAAGCCGCCATGAGGTGCTCGACGGTGGAGACGGTGACGCCCTCGGCGTTGCCGATGACCGTGCCGAGCCGCGTCTGGCAAACCGCCTCGGCGGCGGCGCGCACGCGATTGTTCTTGTCGGTGACGTCCGTGCGCACGAAGCCGATGCCGCTGTCCGCAGCTGCGGGCGACAGCGTCACATGCACCGTGCGCCCGGTGTGCAGCCCCACGCCTTCGAACGAGATGCGTCCGGCCAGGGTGTGCTGAGACTCTGACAAACGCCTGACCCTCCGTGCGAGGCGGCGCCTCACGCGAACGCCCGCTTCGTCAGCCTCTAAGGCGCTGACGGCGCGGTGTCATCAGCCAAAGCCCGCCGCGTGGGGAGCGCCGCTGGCGGCTCAGTTGGCGAGGCGGCGCAGGAACGAGGGTATTTCGAGATCCTCAGTCTCTTCGGGCTGCTCCTCGGCGACGACCTGCACCGCCGGCTGCGCCCCGCCGCCGGAGCGGGTCGCGGAGGCTTGGGTCGGGTTGTCGTGCCGCGGACGCCCGAAGAGGCTGAGCCAGCCACCCTTCTGCCGACGATCGTCGGCATAGTGCTGCGCCGGGAAGAGCGGCTCGAGGTCCTCCTCGTCGGCGACCGCGGGATCGACGATGCGGGCCACCGGCCGCGCGTCGGAGTCCGCCTTATCCGGCGCCGGCTGAAGGTTCAGGTCCGGCTGCTCGACCTTCGCCGCGGGCGCCCCCTTCATGTATTCGGCCGCGCGCAGCGGCTCGAACACCTTGGGCTGGGGCGTATGGATGATCACGTCCGGCTCCGCGGCCGGCTCTTCGAGCACGGCGGGTTCCAGCTCTTCCATGGCCGGCGCAGCCTCCATGGCCGCGATCGGTTCGGGTTCGGCGACGGTTTCCGGCACCGGCTCGATCACCACTTCCGGCGTCGGCTCCAGCGCCGCCCGGCGAGCGGCGGCGTCGATGCGGCGAGGCTGCGGCTCGATGGCGGAGATCGAGGCGCCGTCCATGCCGGTGGCCACCACCGACACCCGGACGTTGCCTTGCAGGGCCGGATCGAACGCCGCCCCGAAGATGATGTTGGCCTCGGGATCCACCTGGGCCGAGATGGCGTTGGCGGCTTCGTCGACTTCCAGCAGGGTCATGTCGAGACCGCCGGTGATGTTGACCAGCACCGCCTTTGCGCCCTTCAGGCTGACTTCGTCGAGCAGCTGGTTCTGTATGGCGTTCTGGGCGGCCATCAGCGCGCGGCCCTCGCCGGCCGCCTCGCCGGTGCCCATCATCGCCTTGCCCATCTCGGTCATCACCGTGCGGACGTCGGCGAAGTCGAGGTTGATCAGGCCGGGCAGGACCATCAGGTCGGTGATCGAGCGGACGCCGGAGTGCAGCACCTGGTCGGCCAGGGCGAAGGCTTCGGCGAAGGTGGTGCGCTCGTTGGCGACGCGGAACAGGTTCTGGTTCGGGATGACGATCAGGGTGTCGACGTAGCGCTGCAGCTCGGAGATGCCGGCGTCGGCCAGACGCATCCGGTGGCGCCCTTCGAAGTGGAACGGCTTGGTGACCACGCCGACCGTGAGGATGCCGCGTTCGCGCGCGCACTTGGCGATGATCGGGCAGGCGCCGGTGCCGGTGCCGCCGCCCATGCCGGCGGTGATGAACACCATGTGAGCGCCTTCCAGCTGGTCGCCGATCTCGGTGGTGGATTCCTCCGCCGCCGACATGCCCACCTCTGGGTGCGCGCCGGCGCCCAGGCCCTGCGTGACCTGCACCCCAAGCTGGATGCGCTTTTGCGTCTTGGAGAACGACAGCTGCTGGGCGTCGGTGTTCGCGACGACGAACTCGACGCCTTCGAGCCCGGCCTCGATCATGTTGTTGACGGCGTTGCCGCCCGCGCCCCCAACGCCGAAGACCACGATCCTCGGCTTCAATTCCTTTGTTTCAGGTGCAAAAACCTTGAACGTCATCAGGGACCCCGCGTCCTTCCGTCGAGGAATGATTGGCAGCCGACGACCCGCCCGCCGGCTGAATCGACGGATGAGTTAACTCAACAGCCACCATCCTTAATTGCGCGTTAACTGCATAATGTGAGTCGGACGAGCGTCGAGCTTGGCCACGGCAAATTTGTTGCTGTGATTGAGCTTGCGGAATTCGCTCGGAGCACGATCACAATTTGCCGCCGGCTGAGTCGGCGGCCGAAGTGTGGCCGACGTCCTGGTCTCTACAGGTTCTCACGCAACCAGGACGCGGCGCGCGAAACGACGTTGCCGCGCGCCTCTCCAGGCCCGGCGGCGCGCGACGCCGCCGCGGGCCGCTTGGGTCCGGCCTCGCGCGGACCGAACGCCGCGCGATGCAGCACGCCGGCCGCGGCGCAGAACGCCGGACCCGACGCCGCGTCGGCGAGGTGCGGCACGCGGCGCGGACGCCCGAGGCGCACCGGCCGGTCGAATACCCGAACGGCCACCTCGCGCACGCCCGACAATTGGCTCGCCCCGCCGGTGAGGTGAGCACGATGCCCGCCCCCGGCTCCACCGGCGCGCCGGACGCCCTCAGCCGCTCGCGCAGCAGCTCCAGCGTTTCCTCGACTCGCGGCGCGATGATGCCCTTCAACAGGGAGCGCGGCGCAATCACGGGGCCGGCGCCGGGATCGTCGCCGCGCGGCGGCGCCTCGATCATCTCGCGGTCTTCGTTGGCCGAGGCGATGGCCGAGCCGTGCAGGGTCTTGATCCGCTCGGCGCCGGCGATGGAGGTGGACAGGCCCCGCGCCACGTCCGCCGTCACGTGCGAGCCGCCGACGGCCAAGCTGTCCACGTGCACCAGGCTGCCGCCCGAATAGACCGCCACCGACGTGGAGCCGCCGCCCATGTCGATGCACACAGCGCCGAGGTCCATCTCGTCCTCTTCCAGGGCGGCGAGCGCCGAGGCGAAGGGCGAGGCGACCACGCCGTCGAACTGCAGATGGGCCCGCTCGACGCAGTGCCCGAGGGTCTGGAACACCGCCTCGTTCATCGACACCACCAGAAGTTCCAGGCCGAGCGAGCGGCCGAACATGGCCCGCGGATCGCGCACGCCGCGCTGGCCGTCCACCGACCAGGCTATGGGCCGAAGATGTATCGGCCGGCGGCCGGGCAGCCGCAGATTGGCGGTGGCCGCGGCGATGGCGCGGGTCAGATCCGCGTCGGAAATGGGCCGCGCGCCGAGGGAGATAGTGGCGGCCACCCGGTGGCTGGCCAGCTGCCCGCCGGCGGTGGCCAGGGTCACGCCGGAGACGCTGACGCCGGCGACGGTCTCCGCCCGCTCCACCGCCTGGGCGATGGCCTGGGCGGCCTCGTCCATGTCCGTCACGGCGCCGCCGCGCACGCCGCGCGACTGCACATAGCCGACGCCGGCGGTGGTGATGGTCCGGTCCTCGCGGCGAACCCCGTCCGGCTTCATGATGAAGCAGGCGACCTTGGACGCCCCCAGATCCACCGCGGCGACCACCGGCGAGCGCCCGAGCGCCGCCTTCAGCCCGTCACGCCCGTCCCTGCGGTCGCCCCCGTCAGACGCGGCGCCGCGATCTTCCCTGAACGCCAATTTCATCCCACCCCATCCACCGAACCGCTCGTCGCCTGCGTCTCGCGCGGGCGTACGGCCACCATCTCCGGATCGCGAAGGTCGATCCGCGAGAACCCCAACTCCAGGATCTGCGAGCGCCGGTCGAGTTCGTCGAGGCGGATCAGCGCCGCCTCCTCGTCCGATGCGGGCAGTTGAATGATCGACCCGTCCTTCAGCCTCAGGTCCCAGCGCCGGTCGTCCACGCGCACCAGCGCCTCGAGGCGCTGCATGAGCTGCGGCCGGGAGGTCACCGAAGGCAGGATGCCGGCGGCGGCGAGATTGGCCCCCTGCCCCACCACCAGCGGCAGGCCGGCGAAGCGGGCGGGATCGGCCTCGACGGCGACCGCCCCGTCCTTGTCGATCACCGAGGCGTGGCCGTCGTGCTGCCAGACGGCCAGCAGGTGGCGCTCCTGCACCACCACCACCAGGGTGTCCGGCAGCAGGCGGATGACCCGGGCGTTCTTCACCCAGACCACGTGCTCGACCCGCTGGCGCAGAGCCTCGAGGTCGACGCCGAACACCGGCTGGCCGCGCCGCACGCCCACGGCCGCCAGGATGTCGGCGGACGCCTGCTGCGAGGCGCCCTGCAGGTGCACGCTGTTCACCCGGAACCCGGCGGCGCCCAACTGGTCGGCGACGGCGCTCTCGCCGCTCGCTGCCAGAACCTCGGCCCTGTGCCCGGTGGCCAGCGCCACGACGAGCCCGAAGACCAGGACCGCGCCAGCGGCCCCGGCGGCGATGGCGGGGGTCAGGCCGAAACGATGCGCGGCGCCGGCCGCGCCGGCCTGCTGCGGCGGCGGGCTCTGCGCGGAGCGGCTCCTGGCCGGACTTGCGGGGCTTTTGCCCCGAGGCTTGGCGCTGCTACGCCCCGCCCCCCGCAATGCCGCGGGCATACGCATCCTCCGTGATCCAAACCACTAGATCGTCAAACCCGATGCCGCTGTGAGCCGCCTGCTCTGGGACGAGCGATGTGGGCGTCATGCCGGGCTGGGTGTTGACCTCCAGAAGGACCAGAAGGTCGTTAATGTCGTCATAACGCAGGTCGCTTCTGGTAACCCCGCGACAACCAAGCGCGCCGTGAGCGCGTTCCGCGTGGCGCAGACAAGCCTCTGCAATTTCAGGAGAAATCCGCGCCGGCACGACATGCTGCGAGCCCTCCTCGCCATATTTCGCCTCATAGTCGTAGAAGCCGGTGCGCGGCACGATCTCGGTGACCGTCAGGCCCCGCCCGGCCATCACCGCGACGGCCAGTTCCAGGCCCCGGACATAGGGCTCGATCATCACCTCCTCGCCGAAGGTCCAGGACGGGGCGACGATCTCCTGCGGCGGGCTGTTGGCGCCTTCGAAGACCATGAACACCCCCACCGACGAGCCCTCGGCGTTGGGCTTGACCACATAGGGCGGGGCCATGACGTGGCGCCGGGCCGCCTCGAAGCGGTTGAACAGGCCGCCGCCCGGCACCGGCACCCCCGCCGCCGCCAGCACCGCCTTGGCCTTGGCCTTGTCCATGGCCAGCGCCGAGGCCAGCACCCCGGAGTGGGTGTAGGGCAGCGCCAGGGTCTCCAGCACCCCCTGCACGCAACCATCCTCGCCCCAGGCCCCGTGCAGGGCGTTGAAGCAGACGTCCGGCCTCAGCCCCGTCAGCACCGCGGCGATGTCCCGCCCGGCGTCCACCCGCGACACCCGCGCGCCCTGCCGCTCCAGCGCGTCGGCGCAGGCGGCGCCGGAGACCAGGCTCACCTCCCGCTCCGACGAAAGTCCGCCGAGCAGCACGGCGACGTGGCGCCCGTCCAGGGGCTTGGGCATGGGAAGCACTCCGAGCGATCGAACGCCGCGCTTGTGACTGAATCTCCGTCCGCTGTTAAGCCACGCGATCGTCCCACCTGTTCGGCGCCTGTTATCGACCTGTTACACCTGTTATTCGCGGTTTTTTCAACGAGGCTTCGGACAAACAATCCAGCAAACACAACGTGTTATGCGAGGCATCAGGTTCGCGGAACAGGTGCATAACAGGTCGTATCAGGCGCCAAACAGGTCATAACAGGTACGGAACAGGTGGGCCCGCGCCACCGACCCCGCGCGCGGCGCCCGGCTCGCCGCGGCCGAACGAGGCCCGGCGCCTTGCTATTGTTCACGATGAGAAAGACCACGGCCGCCTGCGGCCGGCGCTCACATTACCATCCGTAATGGAGATTCGCCAACCCGCAATCGCAGGTCGCACCCCGCGAATTTCGGAATTTCGGGGAATTTCGGGGACACAATATTTAATTGAGCTGTGACGCCACGGTCTTCGGCCACTTTGCGGTCAATTAAGTATTGTGTCCCCGAAATTACGGCTTCGCGGCGGCAGGCGGCGCGGCAGGCGCCGCCACCGGGATCAGCGGGCTCACGTGGAAGTCGATGTCCGAATTGGCCACCGTGTAGAGGAACGCCGCCCAGGTGGCGACGGCCTGGCTGAACTGCGCCCGGTCGATCTTGTCCAGGGTGTCTTCCGAGGAATGGTGCCAGTCGAAGTAGCGGCTGGCGTCCTGGCGAACCCCGACCACCGGCGCGCCGGCGCGGATCAGCCCCATGATGTCGTCGCCGCCGTAACGCGACGGGTCGGGAGAGATCACCACGGCCATGGGGGCCACGGCGGCGGCGAAGGCCTTCATCGCCGGCTTCGTCGCGGACCCAGCCGGCAACTGGACGCTCCAGGCCCGGTCGGCCCCGATGTCGGCCTCGCCGACAATCACCGTCTTCGGCAGCTCGGCCAGGTGCGCCGCGGTGAACGCCGCGTCGGTGAAGTCCATCTCCTCGGCGCCGAACATCACCGCGCGGATGGTGCGCTTGGGCGGATGCGCCGGCGAGCCGGCCAGCCGGGCGGCGGCGACCGCAATGGAAAGACCCGCGCCGTCGTCGATGGATCCCGTTCCCGGGTCCCAGGAATCCAGGTGGCCGCCGACCACGATCAGCTGGTCCGGATGCTCGGTCCCGGTCATCTCGCCCACCACGGTCCAGCCCGTCGCCGGGCCCGAGGCGTTGGCCAGCTTCAGTCGGATGCGCAGCGGCTGGCCGCGGGCGGCCATGCGGTCGAGCAGTTCGGCGTCCACCACCGAAAGCGCCGCGGCGGGAATCTGCGGCGCGTCCTTCTGGTAGTTCAGCGCGCCCGTATGCGGCTCGCGGCTCTCGCCGGTGGCGAGCGAGCGCAGCAGATAGGCGACGGCGCCCCGGCGCGCCGCCTCGCTCGGCCCCGCGCGGCGCACGGCGTTCAGGGCGCCATAGCCCTCCCCGCTCTGGCCGCGCGGCATGGGCTGGGTGACCACGGCGATCTTGCCGGTCAGGCTGCCGGGCGCCGCAGCCAGCAGGTCGGCGTAGGTGTGGAACAGCGCGACCTCGCCCTCGACGCCCTCCGACGGGGTGGAGACCGAGCCGCCGAGGCCGATGATCGTCAGCTTCTGCGGAAAGGGGCTGAGCACCTCCGCCGATTCCGCGCCCCGGGACCAGGCGGTGATCGGGAACGGCTCCACGTGCACGTTCTGGAATCCCAGGGCCTTCAGCCTGGCCACGCCCCAGTCCCGGGCGCGCGCGGCGGCCTCGCTGCCGGCCAGGCGCGGGCCGATTTCGGTCGAGAGGCTCTCGACCAGGGCGTAGGCGGTCGTATCGGACAGCGCCTGGTCGCGCACCGCCTCCGCGCCGGCGCGCAGGGGGTCCGCGGCTGGCGGATCGGCGGCTGAAACCTGGGGCAGCCCCAACAGCAGCGCCGCCGCCGCTCCACCGATCATCCAACGCATGGCGCCCTCCGGCTGGCTGCAATCTCTGGCGGTGCGCCGCATGGGACGCGTCTGTCAAGCCGCGCGCGATGCCCGGGAGAGGTGAACAGACGCCGCACGAAACACCTCTCCCATCGGGAGAGGGAGAGGCCCGCGCCCGACTGTGCGTGGGAGGGTGAGGGGTTACGCCGCCCGCCGCATAGCGCACAGACTCTGGACCTGAGGGGCCTTCGAGACTATCTTCCTCGCGTCGACCTCTGCGCGATCTGCTCTAAAAATACCGGCCATCGCGCTCGGTCCTGCAGCCGTTCTTCCAGATCTCGATACAGCCACCGGGTGGTCCGGCGGCGCATCTTACGGAGGCCTGAGAATGGCTACGGGCACAGTCAAGTGGTTCAACGCAACCAAGGGTTACGGCTTCATCCAGCCCAATGAGGGCGGGTCGGACGTTTTCGTCCACATCTCCGCCGTGGAACGGGCCGGCCTGCGGTCCCTGAGCGAGGGCCAGGTCGTTCAGTACGAGCTGGAGCGCGACAAGCGCAGCGGCAAGGTCGCCGCGTCAAATCTGGTCGCCAGCTGAGTTCAGCTGAACCGCTGACCTACCGAGCGCCCCGGACCCCTGTCCGGGGCGCTTTTGTTATTCTGTCAGCCCCTCACGCCCGCCGCTCCAGGATCATCGGCAGGCCGCCCTCCGGCCGCAGGGTGACGCGGTGGCGGAGTTCCACCTCGTGTCCCGCCGGCAGGCGCAGGTGATACCGCTGGGCAAGGGTCGCCAGGATCAGGGTCGCCTCGGTGGTGGCGAGCACCGCGCCGATGCAGATCCTCGGCCCCGCGCCGAACGGCATATAGGCGAAGCGCGGACGCCCGGCGCTGCGCGCGGGCGAGAAGCGGTCCGGATCGAAGCGCTCCGGGTTCTCCCAGTTGGCGCGGCGGTGGTGCAGCAGCCAGGGCGCGATGGCGACCGTGGCGCCCTTGGGGATCTTGACGCCGCAGATCTCGTCGGCCTCCAGCGCCACCCGCGCGGAAAGGCCGGGCGCCGAAGGATACAGGCGCAGGGTCTCGTCGATGATCCGCTTGGCGTAGACCAGTTTGGGCACATCGGCCTCGCCCGGCGTGCGCCCGCCCAGCACCTCCTGCAGTTCGGCGTGCAGCTTGGCCTCCACGGCCGGGTGCTGCGAGAGCATCCACCAGACGAAGGTCATGGCCGAGGCGGTGGTCTCGTGGCCGGCGATGAAGATGGTGAGCACCTGGTCGCGCACCTCCTTGGCGGTCATGCGCGCGCCGGTGTCCTCGTCCATGGCCGCGACCAGGCGGCCCAGCAGATCCGGTTCGGCGGACGGATAGGCCTTGCGCGCCTCGATCAGCCGGCCGATCGCCCCGTCCATCGGGGCGAAGGTCTGGGACATGGCCTGCATGCGCTTCTTCATGCGCATCGGGCCGATGATCGGCAGGATGTCGAGGATGTTGAAATCGAAGGCGTCCTGGCTTTCGTGCAGCGCCCCGCCGGTGATGCCGGTCATCAGGGTCTCGTCGTCCGAGAACATGGTCTTGGAGATGATCCGCAGGGTGAGCGCGGTCATCTGTTCGGAGATGTCGATGCGCACGCCGTCTGGCTGCTGGTCCCAGACCTGACGGAACTCCTCGGTGGTCTTCGCCATGACCGAGGCGTAGCTGGCCACGCTGCGCGGGTCGAAGGACGGCGCCATGATCCGCCGGTGGGTTCGCCAGGTCTCGCCGTCCGTGCTGAGCAGGCCGTCGCCGAACAGGGCGGAGAACGCCTGCCGCTCCATCACGGTCTTCGGGTAGTTGGCGACGTTGTCGACCATCACCCGCTTCACGCCGGCCGAGTCGTTGACGATGTAGGCCGAGCCGAAGGGCGTGCGCTGGACGTACACCGGCTGTTCAAAGGCGGCCTGCGGCATGGCGGCTATGGGAATCAGCCGCCGTTGGCGCCTGCGCTGCGCGAACGTCAGACGCTTCTTCGCCTGCGTCCCTTGCGTCTCGTAGCTCGAATCGAATGTCCCGCTCGCCGTCATGCTCGTCCCCGCCTTGGTCGCGGCGGCGAGACTAGCCTCAAACCGCGGCTTTGAATCATTAAGCTCCGTTGAACTTTCAGGGGCTTGCTGCGAGACTTCGAGCCTTGTTGGAGGCCGACAGTGGAACAGCGGCGCACGCGGCGGGCCCTCGCCCTACTTGTCGGCTTCCTGGCCAGCAGCGCCGCGGCCACGGCGAGCCAGGCGGCGCCCTCGGGCTCGCGCGGCGAGCAGTTCCTGCCGATCACCGAGGACGAGTGCATGGACCGCGCGCGCCAGGCGTTCATGCTGGAGGGCTGGCAGAACCTGCAGCCGGGGCCGCGGTTCATCTTCGCCACGCGCGACATCCACGCCGGCTACATCATGTGCAACAACATCGGCGGCGGACAGGTGGTGGTGAACATCGTCGTCGCCAGCGAGTACACCAGCGACGGCGCCATCCCCGCCGCCGAGCGCGAACTGCTGCAGAAGCACATGGGCGAAGCGCCCGGGACCGGCGCGCCGAGCAAGCCAGCGCCGGCGCCCTAGAACTTGCCGATCAGGGTCAGGGAGACTTCGCGCCCGGACTGGAAGGTGTAGACCCCGCTGTCGGTTGTGGAGAACAGGGTGGTTCCGCCGAAGCTGGTGATGGCGCGTTTGTCGAGCAGGTTGAAGACCTGCAGCTTCACCTTCACGCGGCCGAAGTCATAGGCGACGGATCCGTCGACGGAGTCGTAGCCCGGTATCCGCTGGGGCACGCCGGAAATGTACGAGACCACCCGGCGGCCCGACTGCTTGTAGCTGATCGATCCCTGCCAGGGACCGTGGTGCAGCAGGGCGCCAAATGCGTCGGTCCATTCCGGAGCGTTCTGCAGCTCCTGCTGCGGGTTGGCCGAGATGCCCGCCGCAAGGTTCGCCGCGTTGGCCAGTTGCGTGGCGTTGTTGATCGACCCGTTCGCGAACAGGGTCAGGCCGAAGTCGAAGGCGTAGGCCGCCTCGCCTTCGAACCCGCTGTAGCGCGCCTTGCCGAAATTGCAGAACCCCGCCGTGGTCGATGCGGGGTTGCCTGGGGTCGGGTTGGGCACTTGGCAGTTGTTGTAGAGATTGTCGGCGTCGATCAGATAGACGTCGGCGTCCATGGTGAAGTCGCCGCGCGAATAGACCGTGCCGAGTTGGTAGGAGGTCGTCGTTTCCGACTTCAGCCCCTGCACCGAGGCGCCCGTCACATAGAGCGCGGAGAGCGACGGGATGAGGAAGCTTGTGGCGGCCTGGCCGTAGATCGACCAGAAGGGTTGGATCTTGTAGTTCGCCGTCACGAAATACAGCGGGCTGGTGAAGCGGTTGGTGGCGATCAGCGGCTGGTTCTTCGAACCGCCGCCGACGTTCTCGTTGGCAGCGTTCACGTTTCTCGTGAAGTCGACGTACTTGAAGCCCGGCGAGATGCGGAAGTTGCTGGTCACCTGCCAGTCGAAATCGACGAAGAACTGCCCCTGCAGCCAGTTCGACGATTCCTGCAGCTTGGCGTTGGTGGTGAAGGGGTACTTCGGCGGATGGAACTTGTTGTCCGGAATTCCGCCGAGTGTGAGGTCGATGAACAGGTTGTGGCGCGTGGTGTTCGACGTCTCGACGAGTCCGCCGAACTTCACCGTGCCGAACGACCACTGCTTGCTGATCCGGACGATGTTGCCCCACACGCGATACTCGTTGAGCTTGTCGTAGCCGCCGATGTCGGACGCGCTCTGTGGCGGCGTGGTGATGTTCGGCGGCGATGTGTTGCCGACGCCGACCAAGCCGGTGCCGTCGTTCGCGGAGACGGTCCGGTTCTGGTACCAGTAGGTGTAGGCCTGATCTTCCACCGACAGGCTGGGCGTGACCTCTCCCTTGAGGTCGATGTATTCGAAGTCTGTGCTCTTGTTCTCGTAGTTGAACAGATAGTAGTGCTCGTCCGTCGGAATCGTATTCATCGCGAAATTTTTGCCGTAGGCGAGCACCTGCGCCCAGGTCTCGCCGGGGCCGGTTCCGTCGATGAAGTTGAAGTGTATGTAGTTGAACGCCGAGAACATCGTCAGTGTCGCTCTCTCGCCCAGCGGCAGCTCGAATTTCACCAGCTGGTTGAAGGCGCTGCCGCCTGATTTCGAGAGTTCCCCGCTCGACCAGCGCTCGTCGAAATTGAGCAGGAGCCGGCCGCCGCCTGGCAGCGAACCGGTGTTGATCGTGGTCACGGCGGCATAGGTGTTGAAGGAGCCGAAGGTCAGCTTCTGCACGACGCCGAAATGATCGTCCACGATCGGCGAAAAGTAGTGGATGGCGCCGCCGAAGTTGGCCTGGCCGAGGTCTCCGGCCGCGCCCGGTCCGCGATCCACCACCGCCGCGCCGATGGTCGACGCCGGCCAGTAGGACGCCTGGTGGTGGGTCGGGTCGTTGGTGTCGGCGAATGAGATGCCGTCGTAGGTGATGTTGAACTGGCCGTCCTGGAAGCCGCGCATGGTGACCTTGGTGTATTCGCCGACGCCGCCGCCATTGGCGCCGATGCCGGAGATGCTGGGTGCGACGGAGACCACATTGACCCAGCCGCCGGTCTCCGGCGTGGCCTGCTCGATGTACTGGTGGCTGATGATCGACTCGGGCTGGGTCTGTTCCAGCGAGGCCTTCACCGGCGCCGTGGCCGCGGCGCGGTCGGACTCGGCCTCGACGATCACCCGCTCGACCTCGGTGCCTTCCGCGCCGGCGCCCGTGGTGCTGGGCGCGGTATCCGCTGTCGCTGTCGCCGTGGCGTCCGCCGCCTGGGCCGCGCCCGCGGCCAGACCCATCGCGAACGCAAGGGCGAGGCTCGAAGCAGCCGCGATCAAGGCTCTGCGCGTGCCAAAGCCGGCGCGCGCGCGTTCAGTGTGAAGCATGTGTCCTTGTCCCCCTGCCCCGAACCTCCCCCCAAGCGGGACGAACAAGGCCGTTAGCTGAGTTGCTCTCAGTCTCGGGGATAGATCAGGCGATCAAAGTTTTTGTGACAGTACTTGTTACAACAAATGACAATTGCATCGCTCCCCTCGTCCGGGCGCGGATGGTGCAGAAGCATCACACAAGATCAGTATACGAATTTGGCGTTTGTTTGCCGACGTCTGAATCTGGCAGCGAATCGAAAGACTTGGTCGCCTAGCCAGGCGGCGCCTCCGACGTGGAAACCGGCCGACGGACGCACATCCATCGCACCTGATGCGCGTCTGTGGGATTGTCCAGCCAGCCGGTGATGTTCGGATTCACCAGGTCGCGGCTCGACAGGAAGAAGATCGGCGCCAGCGGCGCGTCGTCCAGCAGGATCTGTTCGGCGCGGGCCATCAGGGCGGCGCGCCTGCCGATATCCGGCTCGCGGTTCGCCGCGTCCAGGGTCTCGTCGAAGGCCGGGTTGCGGTACTGGCCGTAGTTCAGCGGGCCGGTGTCGGAGCGCTCGAGCTCGAGGTAGGTCATCGCGTCGGCCCCCGCCCAGCCGGCGTCGCCCACGTCGTAGTCGCCCGTCTGATAGGTCTCATAGGCGACCTGGGTCTCATTCTGGCGCAGCTGGACGTCGACGCCGACCTCGCGCCAGTCGGCCTGGATCGACGGCAGGAAGAGGATCGGGTCCGGGCTGTTGCGATGGGTGATCACCAGTTTCAGCGGCTCGCCCGGTCCGTAGCCCGCGGCCGTGAGCAGCCGGCGCGCTTCGGCCTGCCGGCGCTCGAAGCTCCAGCCCGCCCAATAGACGCGCGGGCCGCCCGGATAGTCGTCGGTGTGCGGCACATAGCTGTAGGCCGGGGTCTGGCCGCCGCGCAGCAGCTTCCGGGTGATGAAGTCCCGGTCTATGGCCATGGACAGCGCCTGGCGCACGCGCACGTCGCGCAGGGCCGGCGCGCCTCGCAAGTTGAAGGTCAGGTAGGTCAGCCCCCATTGGGGCGCGACACGAAGGTAGGCGGACATACCCGTGCGCCGCAGGAAAGCCAGCCGGTTGGACTGTACGTTTTCCATTGCATCGATCTCGCCGGCCCGCACCCGCCGTTCGGCCGAGACGGCGTCGTTGGTGGGGTAGAAGGCGATCTGGTCGATGCACACGTGCGCCGCGTCCCAGAATCTCGGGTTGCGCGCCACCACCACCCGGTCGCCCAGCTTCCAGCTCACCAGGGAATAGGGCCCGTCGCCCACGTAGCGGCCGGGGCGCGTCCAGGCGTCGCCCCAGCGCTCCACCGCGTGGCGCGGCGCGGGCCAGAAGGTGCGGCCGCTGGCGAACAGCGGCAGGATCGGCCACGGATGCACCAGCCGGATCACCACCGTGTGCGGGTCGGGGGCGCTGACGCCGAGCGCGGTGAGCGGCAGGCGGCCGGAGTTCACCTCCTTGCCGTTGACAATCGCATAGTCGATGAACGCCGAATTGGCGGCGGTCTTCGGGTCCATCAGCCGACGGATGCCGAAGACGAAGTCGTCCGCGGTGACCGCAACGCCGTCCGACCACTGGGCGTCGCGCAGTTGGAAGGTCCAGGTGAGGCCGTCGGGGCTCACCGACCACGACTTGGCGATGCCGGGGACAGGCCTGCCATTGGCGTCCACGTCGGTGAGCCCCTCGATGAGCTCGCCGACGATATTGCCTTCCCACACACCGTCGATCTTCGCCGGGTCCAGCGAGCCGGGCTCGGCCCCGTTGCCCAGCAGAAAACAGATCTGGCCGGTCGGACAGGCCGGGCGCTGGTGACGGCCCTGGCAGGCCGGGAGCGTCAGGGCCGCGAGCGCCAGGGCGACGGCGATGGCGCAGGTCCGCAAGGCCGCGGCCCCGGGCGAGGCTCGCCTCAACCGGCGGCCGCCAGGGCCTGGTCCAGGTCGGCGATGATGTCGTCGATGTGCTCCAGGCCCACCGACAGGCGCACATAGCCCTGGCTCACGCCGGTCGCCGTCTGCTCCTCGGCGGTGAGCTGGGAGTGGGTGGTGCTGGCCGGGTGGATGGCCAGGCTGCGCGCGTCGCCGATATTGGCCACGTGGTAGAACAGCTCCAGGGCGTCGATGAACTTGCGCCCCGCCTCGACCCCGCCGCGCAGTTCGAAGCCCAGCAGCCCGCCGTAGCCGCCGGACAGATACCGGTCCGCCCGCGCCCGCTCCTCGCCGCTCTGCACCGAGGGATGGATCACCTTGGTCACTTCCGGCCGCTTTCTCAGCCAGTCCACCACCGCCTGGGTGTTGGCGCAGTGGCGCGGCATGCGCAGGGCCAGGGTCTCGAGGCCCTGGATGAACTGGAATGCGTTGAACGGCGACATGGGCGCGCCCAGGTCGCGCAGCAGCACGACCCTGGCGCGGATGGCGTAGGCGATGGGGCCTAGCGCCTTCACCGCCTGGCTCCAGACCGCGCCGTGATAGCTGGGGTCGGGGGTGTTGAGCAGGGGCTGGCGTTCCGGGAAGGCTTCCCAGTCGAAATTGCCGCCGTCGACGATCACCCCGCCGATGGAGGTCCCGTGGCCGCCGATATACTTGGTGGTGGAATAGACCACGATCGCCGCGCCGTGTTCCAGCGGCCGGCAAAGGATGGGCGCGGCGGTGTTGTCCATGATCAGCGGGATGCCCAGCGGGCGGCCGATGGCGGCCACCTCGGCGATGGGGAAGACCCGCAGCTTCGGATTGGGCAGGGTCTCGGCGTAGTAGGCGCGGGTGCGGGCGTCCGTGGCCCGGCGGAAGGTTTCGGGATCGGCGGGATCGACGAAGCGGACCTCGATGCCCTGGTCCTTCAGGGTGTTGGCGAACAGGTTCCAGGTGCCGCCGTAGAGGTCGGTGGAGCTGACCACATTGTCTCCGGCGCGGGCGAGGTTCTGCAGCGAGAAGGCCGAGGCGGCCTGGCCGGACGCCAGCCCCAGCGCCGCGGCGCCGCCCTCGAGCGCCGCGATGCGCGCTTCGAGCACGGCGACAGTCGGGTTGCCGATGCGCGTGTAGATGTTGCCGAGCTCCTTCAGCGCGAACAGGTTCGCCGCGTGCTCGGTGCTGTGGAACTGGAAGGAGGTGGTGGCGTAGATCGGCGGCTGCACGGCCCCGGTGGCCGGGTCGGCCCGCCAGCCGGCGTGCAGCAGGATGGTTTCCGGGTGGCGGGTTTCCTTGGGCATGGGGCGGCGTCCCTGTCTCGTTGCGGGCGCACTATGACCATGCCCGCCGCCGCTTGTCATTGGGCCGCCGGTCAGGACGCCCTCAGGCGTCTCGGCCCAGCCGCTTGATCTCCCATTCGAGGTCGACGCCCAGCTTGCGCAGCACGTCGGCGCGCACGGCCTCGCCCAGGCCCTCCAGGTCGGCGGCGCTCGCCTCGCCGGTGTTGATCAGGAAGTTGGCGTGCAGGGGCGAGAACATCGCCCCGCCGTAGGTCTTGCCCCGCCAGCCGGCGGCGTCCACCAGCCGCCAGGCGCTCTCGCCGGGGGGATTCTTGAAGGTCGAGCCGCCGGTCTTCTCGCGGATCGGCTGGGTCGCCTCCCGGCGGGCGGTGATCTCGGCGATGCGCGCCTTGACCGCCTCCGGATCGTCGCGCCGCCCGCGGAACCGGGCGCCCAGCCAGATGACGACGCCCGGCTCGATATCGCTGTGGCGATAGCTGTAGCCGAATTCCTCGACGTTGAGCCGCACCTCATGCCCCGCGTGATCCAGGCCCCAGGCGCTCACCAGCACGTCCTTGGTCTCCGCCCCGTAGCAGCCGGCGTTCATGGTCAGGGCGCCGCCGATGCTGCCGGGAATGCCGGCGTAGAACTCCAGGCCGGCGATCCCCGCCGCGGCGGCCGCGCGGGCCACCGCCGCGTCCAACGCCGCCGCGCCGGCGGCGACCGTGCAGGCGGCCGCGTCGATCTCGACGCCGGCGAAGGCGCGTCCGGCCAGGCGCACCACCACCCCCTCGATCCCGCCGTCCCGCACGATGACGTTGGAGCCGACGCCGAGCACCGTGAGCGGGACCTCGCGCGGCAGCTCGCGCAGGAACTGCGCCAGATCCTCGGCGTCCGCCGGCAGGAAGAGGGCGTCGGCCCGGCCGCCGACGCGGAACCAGGTGAAGGGCGCAAGCGCCTCGTCACGCAACAGCTTGCCGCGCACGGCCGGCAGGCGGTCGCGCCAGGGGCTCACGGCGCCGCCAGGGCCTCGAGCTGCGCCGGCAGGGCATAGGCCCAGCTGGTGATGTCCCCGGCCCCCAGGCAGATGACCAGGTCGCCCTCCGTGGCCTCCTCGGCGATCAGCGCCGGCAGGGCGGCCGGGCTGTCCAGCGGCGTGACGTGGCGGTGGCCGTAGCGGCGCAGGCCCTCCACCAGGGCGTCGCGGTTCATGCCCTCGATGGGCGTCTCGCCGGCCGCATAGACGTCGGCCACGATCACCACGTCCGCGTCATTGAAACAGGTGCAGAACTCCTGGAACAGGTCGTGCAGGCGGCTGTAGCGATGCGGCTGCACCACCGCGATCACCCGGCCGTTGGTGACCGCGCGCGCGGCCTTCAGCACCGCGGCGATCTCCACCGGATGATGGCCGTAGTCGTCGATGATCCGCAGGCCCCGAGCGACGCCGGTGCTGGTGAACCGCCGGCGCACCCCGCCGAACCCCGCCAGGCCCTTGCGGATCGCCTTCTCGGAGGCCCCCAGCTCGCGGCCGATGGCGATGGCCGCCAGGGAGTTGAGCACATTGTGCTCTCCCGCCATGGGCATCCGGACGTCGGCCAGCACCGTCTGGGCCCCGCCGTCCGGCAGGCTGATCAGCACGTCATAGGTGGCGCCCTCGGCCCCCATGCCGATGTTCATGGCCCGCACCTCGGCCTGGGGATTGGTCCCGTAGGTGATCAGCCGCCGGTTCTCGATCTGGCCGACCATCTCCTGCACGTCCGGATCGTCGGTGCAGACGGCGGCGAAGCCGTAGAACGGGATGCTCTCCACGAATCCGCGGAAGGCCTTCTTCACCGCATCGAACGCGCCGTAGTGGTCCAGGTGCTCGGGGTCGATGTTGGTGACCACGGCGATGGTCGGGCGCAGGCGCAGGAAGGTGCCGTCGCTCTCGTCGGCCTCCACCACGATCCACTCGCCCTCGCCCACCTTGGCGTTGGCTCCATAGGCGTTGATGATCCCGCCGTTGACCACCGTGGGATCGAAGCCGGCGGCGTCGAGGATGGCCGCGACCATGGAGGTGGTGGTGGTCTTGCCGTGCGTGCCGCCCACCGCGATGGAATATTGCAGCCGCATCAGCTCGGCCAGCATCTCGGCGCGCCGGACCAGCGGAATGCGCTTCTCCCGCGCCGCGGCCAGCTCCGGATTGTCGGGCTTCACCGCGCTGGTGAACACCACCGCCGAGGCGCCGGCGATATGTTCGGCGGCATGCCCGATGAAGAGCTTGGCGCCCAGCTTCTCCAGCCGCTCGGTGTTGGCCCCGGCTCGGACGTCCGAGCCCTGCACCTGATAGCCGATGCGCAGCATGATCTCGGCGATGGCGCTCATCCCGATGCCGCCGATGCCCACGAAGTGCACGGGGCCGAGGTCGAAGGGGACGGGGCGGCGGGCCATCCAGGCTGATTAGCCTATGCGAGGCCCAAGGGGAATCGCGGCCCTGCTCGGTGATCGCGGCGCGGGGCGGTGGTAGGATGGCTGACGGAGATCGCCCATGCCCATCGTCGACACCGCCGCCCTGAAGGTCATCGAGCGCCTGCCGGGCTGGCATGGCCGCTTCTTCCACTCCGAACACATGACCTTTGCCCACTACGACTTCACCGCCGGCTCGACCATCCACGAGCACCACCATCCGGAGGAGGAGGTCTATGAGGTGATCGAGGGAGAACTGGAGCTCGTCGTCGATGGCGTGACGCACGTGGCGCGCCCTGGCCTTGTGGCCATCGTGCCGGCCGATGTGCGGCACTCGGTGAAGGCGCTGACGGATGGCCGCGTGATCATCGTCGACCACCCGGCCCGACGGGAGCTGGGGTAAGGACTGGCCGACAGTCCCGCTCATCCCGGCGAAAGTCCGGACCGAGCAGATCACCTGCCGCCAAGGCGGCGGCGTCCGATTGGCGCGCGCGAACCTAGGCCGGCGTCTGTTCGGGGTGCGTCACGTAATGGTCGAGATCGGCCAGGATGACCCGCCACGCCTGGTTCATGGCGTCGGTCCACTGGCTGCCGCAGGCCTCGCGCACAACCTCCGCGACGAGCCCGAAGAAGGTGGCGAACACAGGGGGCGGCACATCGTAGCCGGCGTGGGTCACCACCTCGGTCTGGATCAAGTGGTCGGCGTATCGGCGCTCGCCGATGAAATCGAGGATCGCCTCGAACACGCGCATCAGCATCTCGCCCCTGATGGCGCCGTTGGTGTCGCGGAAGAACAGCACCTTCATCTCCGGCTGCCGCTCGAACAGCACCGCGTAGACCGACTCGGTCAGATCCCCGGCGCGATCGCCGGCGATCTCGAGGCTGCGTTCGATGGCGGCGGCGTCGGCCGGGTCGGTTCGCATTCTAGACCTCCAGTACGCGTGGCGGGCTCACGGCCGAACCATCGCTTCGAGAACCGAGGCGGCGCGGTCGATGAAGTCCACTCGTTCTGGGCCCTGCAGCGGCTCGTCCCGAATGAGGCGCTCGACCAAGAGGCCGATGTAGATCGCCGCCAGCACCCGCGCGCGGGCGGGGGCGCTTTCGCCGCCAAGCCAGTCGCGGATGGCCGCGAGAAAGCGCTCCTGGACGACGACGTTCAACAGCGGGGCGGTGGTCGGCGAGGCCGCCGCGCGCAGCAGGAACTCGAATGTGTGGCTGCGGGCTTCGTCGGCGCGAGCGGGGCCGGCCATCATCGTGGCGATCTCGCGCGAGAAAGCCCGGCGGTCCGCCCCCTTGAGAAAGTCGGGCCGGAACGACGCCTTCAGCGCCTCGGTGAATAGCGCCTCCTTGCTGCCGAAGTAGCGTTTGACCAACGCCATGTCGACGCCGGCCTCGGCGGCGATATCGCGAAGGGAGGTCAGGTCGTAGCCTGCCCGCGCGAAATGCGCCTTTGCCGCCTCGAGGATCGCCGCGCGGGTCGCCTCGGCATTACGTTTGCGGGGCGCCGCGCGCTCGACAGTCAGGGTCCCGCCGCCACTCACGTCCAAATCCTGCACCGCTCCGGCCGCTAGGCGCGGGCGGGGATGACGACGCGCATGCTCTCGTAGCCGTGCACGAACGAGGAGTAGGCGCGCACCGGCTCGCCGACGAGTTCGATCCGTGGAAAGCGCTTCAGTATCTCTTCCCAGATGATGGTCAGCTGCATCTCGGCCACCCGGTTGCCCACGCAGCGGTGGACGCCGAAGCCGAACGACATGTGCTGGCGCGGCCGTTCGCGGTCGATGATGAAGGCGTTGGGAGCTTCAATCTTCGACTCGTCGCGGTTGCCCGAGATGTACCACATGGCGACGTTGTCGCCTTTCTTGATGGTCTTGCCGCCGACCTCGATGTCACGGGTCGCCGTGCGCCGCATGTGCGCCAGCGGCGTCTGCCAGCGGATGGTTTCCGACACCATCGGCAGGACGAGGTCGGGATTGGCGCGAAGCTTGTCGTACTGGTCCGGGTTCTTGTTCAGCGCGTAGATGCTGCCCGAAATTGTGTTCCGCGTGGTGTCGTTGCCGCCGACGATCAGCAGGATGACGTTCCCCTGGAAGGTTATCGGATCCATGTTCCGAGTGGCGGGGTTGTGCGCCATCATCGAGATGAGATCGATACCCGGCGGGGCGTTGACGCGCTCGTCCCACAGTCCGCGGAAGGCGGCGAAGCACTCCATCATCGCCTCGCCCTTCTGCTGCCAGCTCTCGACGGGTCCATGGCCCGGCTGGTTCATGATCATGTCTGACCACCAGGGCAGCTTGCGGCGCTGCTCGAATGGGAAGTCGAAGAGCGTGGCCAGCGTCATCGCGGTCAGCTCCTTCGACACCAGATCGACCCAGTCGAACTCCTCGCCGATCGGCAGCGAGTCGAGGATCTCGCCAGCCCGCTCCCGCACCATCGGCGACATCAGAGCGATGTTGCTCGGCGCCACCGTTGGGCTCACCGCCTTGCGCGCCGGCGTATGCTCGGGCTCGTCCATGGTGATGAACCCCGCGCCACCGCGGCGTTGCGGCGCTTCGGCGCCTGGGTTCGCGTCCTGCCAGATCTTCTGCTGCTCGGCGATGGCCTTGAGGTTCGGCAGCGTGATGCCATCTGCCGACGAGAAGGCCTCGTGGTCGGTGTCCACCGCCATGATGTCGTCCCAGGTGGTCACCGACCAATAGGGACCGAAGTCGCTCTCTGGGGTGAAGTGGACCGGGTCCTCGGCCCGCAGACGCTCGAAGACGGGCCAAAGGGTGTCGTCCTGAAAGCGCTCCACCTTGGCCGGATTGAGCTTCTCCAGCGGCAGGGCATAGGCCTCGGCGGCAGCGTCGGTGGCTTCGGCCTTGACGGCGATGTTCATAGCTTCGTTTCCCTGATCCCTGCGGCGCGAATGCCGACGACGACGCCTTGGCGTCCGGCTGCGAGCGGTCGTCGAGCGTGCTCAGATGCGAGGCTGTCGCATGTCGGTTGGTATGTCAATGACTGATGACTTGATGATCGGACGGGGCGCATGAGCCGCACATTGTTCAAATCCTACCCCAACCCCAGCGCAGTGATCACCGCCCTTTGGTCGAAGTACGGGCGCTCGCAATCGACCGCCGTGGTAGGACCGCAACGTTCGGCGCGGACGACGATGTTCAAGGGAGAGACACATGGAACGACGCTCGTGGACCCCGAGACCGCCACCGGGCCTGCAGGCGAGGGCCTGCGTGCTTCGCCCGTGCGGCTGAACCTGTTCAGGGCCGAGGCGGAAATGGCGTCATGACGTCCGACACATCGATCATCCCCGTGAAGATGCCCAAGTGGGGTCTGTCGATGCAGGAGGGAAAGGTCCTGCACTGGTGGAAGACGCCGGGGGACTTGCTGGCCGAGGGCGAGGACCTCCTGGACGTCGAGACCACCAAGATCACCAACACGGCCGAGTCTCCGGTGTCCGGCCTGTTGCGCCGCATCGTCGCCGAGCCGGAGGAGACCCTGCCGGTCGGCGCCCTGCTCGCGGTGGTGGCGGACGAGGCGACCAGCGACGAGGCCATCGATCGCTTCATCGAGGAGTTCCAGAGCAGCTTCGTGCCGGAAGCCGTGGAGGACGCAGCCGGCGGCGGCCTGGCGCTGCGCATAGTCCATGCAGGCCCGCACCTGCTGCGCGTCGGGACGACCTCCGGCGAGGGCGTTCCCATCGTGCTGCTTCATGGCTTCGGCGCGGACCTGAACAACTGGCTGTTCAACGTAGAGCCGCTGAGCGCCGCGGCGCCGGTGATCGCGATCGACCTTCCGGGGCATGGCGCGTCCAGCAAGGACGTCGGCGACGGTTCCCTTGAGAGCCTGGCCGCCGCGGTGGGCCAGGCGCTCGGCGCGCTCGGCATCGAGCAGGCCCACCTGGTGGGGCACTCGCTGGGGGCGGCCGTGGCGATGCGCCTCGCCCTCGACAGCCCCGGACTCGCGCGGTCGCTCACCCTGATCGCGCCCGCCGGCCTTCCGGGATCCGAGGTTTCGCCGAGCTTCCTTACTGGTTTTGCGCAGGCCGAGCGCACGCGCGACCTGCGCTCCGTGCTCGAGCAGTTGGTGGCGGACCCGGCGCTCATTTCCCGCGACATGGTCGAAGACGTGCTGAGGTTCAAACGCCTGGACGGCGCGCAGGAGGCGCTCGCGGTGTTGTGCGAACGCATGCTGGACGGCGGCGACTTCCGCGCGCTGCAAGCGCGGCTGAAGGAGCTTCCACCTGCTTTGGTCATCGCCAGCCGCGGCGACGCCATCGTCGGCGCCCCCGACGAGCACGCTCTGCCGACCGGCTGGCGCCTGTCGTGGATCGACGGCGCCGGCCACATGCCGCATGTTGAGAAGGCCGCCGAGGTCAACGCCCTGATCCTGAGCGCCATGAAAGCCTAGAGAATTGTCCCTCCGCCGCAGTCCCGCCCCCAACCCGCTCATCCCGGTGAACACCGGGACCAGGCAGGACTTTGTGCAGTGTGCGGGCGGCCAAGTCCAACCGCACCACGAAGCACACCAAGGACACGAAGGGCGCGCAACGCGCGCCGGACAATCACCCAAGACCATTGGAGGTCAGCCGCGCGCCAGCGGCGCGCCTTCGTGCTCTTGGTGTCCTTTGTGGTTCCCTTTCAACACGCTTCTGCCTGAGGCCTGGCGTGCGTCGGCATGAGCGTAAGTGTGGGACAACAAGCGCCAAGTTGAGCGGAATCCGCTCCAGAGAGGAACGACTATGCAGATGAGCCGAGACGATCTGCTGCGCGCCTGGCGGCTGATGGTGACCATCCGCCTGTTCGAGGAGCGGGTGGAGAAGGAGTTCGCCGCCGGCAACATCCCCGGATTCTGCCATGTTTACCTGGGCCAGGAGGCATCGGCGGTGGGCGTCTGCTTCGACCTCAGCGACGAGGACTGGATCGGCTCGACCCATCGCGGCCACGGCCACTGCATCGCCAAGGGCTGCGACGTCGAGGGGATGATGCTGGAGATCATGGGCAAGGCCGGCGGCCTGTGCGGCGGCAAGGACGGCTCGATGCACATCGCCGACATGTCCAAGGGCATGCTGGGCGCCAACGCCATCGTCGGCGGCTCTCCGCCCATCGCCGTGGGCGCGGCGCTGACACAGAAGCTCAAGGCGACGGGCCGCGTGGCCGTCGCCTTCACCGGTGACGGCGCTTCCAATCAGGGCACCACCTTCGAGGCGATGAACATGGCTGTCGTGCTGCGCGCGCCGGCCATCTTCGTGTTCGAAAACAATGGCTACGGCGAGTTCACGGCGGCCGGCTACGCGGTCGGCGCGCCGTCCATCGCCGAACGGGCCAAGAGCTTCGGCATGCCGGCGGAGGTGGTGGACGGCATGGACTTCTTCGCGGTGCACGAGGCCATGGGACGGGCGCTGGAGCGCGCTCGGGGCGGCGGCGGGCCTTATGCGCTCGAACTGCGCAGCGCGCGTTTCCTCGGACATTTCGTCGGCGATCCGCAGGGCTACCGATCGGCGGAGGAGATCGCCCAGGCCAGGGCCAACGATCCGTTGCCGCGTTTCCGTCGAGGCGTGACCGAAGCCGCGCTGCTGGACGACGCCGAGCTGGGGGCGGTGGAAACGGAGGTGGCGGCCCAGATCGAGGTGGCGGTCGGGGCCGGTATGGCCGGTGCGCCTCCGACCCCGGCGGCGCTCACCACCGACGTCTACGTCCGCTACTAGGAGACTGCGCCATGAGCAGAAAATCATATCGCAAGGCGATCGGCGAGGCCCTGAGGCAGGAAATGCGCCGCGATCCGACCGTGATCGTCATGGGCATCGACGTCGGCGGGGGCCAGGGCGGGACCGGCGCCACCGG
>JBIOEG010000010.1:0-82292 GCA_044445825.1 Caulobacterales bacterium | reverse complement strand
GGCAACGGCATTCTCACCGTGGAGAACGAAGAGCAAGCCTGGCGTCGGGCGCGGGTGGACGGCGGCGGCGGGGAGGGCGGCGGCGACAAGGGCGGCTTCGCGGCCCGGGCCTGCCTTGCGGTCATCTCCCTGCGGCGCAAGCTGCTCGGCCAGGTGCGATGAGCCGGCATCCCGCGCGATCGCAGACGGGGGGGGCGGCTTCCGGCCGAAAGGCGAGGTCGGTGGCGCGGCTGGCGGCGGTGCAGGCCCTGTACCAGATGGAGGTCTCCGGGACCGGGACCGAGGCGGTGATCCGCGAGTTCTGCGACCACCGCTTCGACCGCGATCTGGAGGGCGAGACGCTGGCGGCGGCGGATGAGGCCTTCTTCGCGGCGCTGGTGCGCGGCGTCGTGGCCGACCAGCGCGCCATCGACCGGGCGGTGATCAAGAGCCTCGCCAGGCGCTGGAGGCTGGAACGGATCGACGCCACCGCGCGGGCCATCCTGCGCGCCGGCGCTTACGAACTCCTGCGCCGGCCGGACATCCCCGCCGAAGTCACCATCGACGAATATGTGGAGGTGGCCAAGTCGTTCTTCGAGGAGCCGGAGCCGGCCTTCGTCAACGCCGCCCTGGACGCCATAGCGCGCGATGCGCGAGCCGCCTGACGAATTCGAGTGGATCGCCGAATTGCGTCCGCTGACGCGCGGCGCGCCGCTGGCCCTGGGCCTGATGGACGATGCGGCCGTGCTGCCGGCGAGGCCGGGCCATGACCTGGTGATCTCCGAGGACGCCATGGTGGAGGGCGTGCACTTTCTCGCTGGCGAGGCGGCGGACATCGTGGCCCGGCGCCTGCTGCGCACCAATTTGTCGGATCTGGCCGCAAAGGCGGCCGAACCCTTCGGCTACACCCTGATGACGGCCTGGCCGAGCGCGCGCGGCTGGGACGACCGCCGGTCCTTCATTCGTGGCCTGGCCGAGGACGGCGAGCGCTACGGCCTGACACTCCTGGGCGGCGACACGACCTCGACGCCGGGGCCGCTCACCGTCAGCGCCACAATCTTCGGCTGGGCCCCCGCGGGACGCGCGGTGCTCCGTTCCGGCGCCAAGCCGGGCGACGTGCTGGTGGTGTGCGGCGCGATCGGCGACGGGGTGTTGGGGCTGAAGGCCGCCACGGGCGAGATCGCCGATCCGGGCGGGGCGCTGGCGCTGCGCTACCGCCTGCCCGAGCCGCTGGTCGGCCTGCGCGACGCGTTGCGGGCCCATGCAAGCGCCTGCGCCGACGTTTCGGACGGCCTCCTCGCCGACGCCCTGCATATCGCCGACGCCAGCGGCTGCGGTGTCACGGTGGACCTGGACAAGGCGCCGCACTCCATCGCCGGCGCGTTGTGGCTGGCCGCCCAGGACGACCGCGCGGCGGCCCTGCTCGAGCTCGCGTCGGGCGGCGACGACTACGCTCTGGTCTGCGCCACGCGTGACGCCCCGGCGCTGCTGTCAGCCGCCAAAGCGCTGGGCGTGCCGGCCGCGATCGCAGGCTTCTTCGACAAAGGCGGCGGCGCCCGAGCCACGATTGGGGGCGCCGCCGTGAGCGCCGGGCGCCTGGGTTGGCGTCACCGCTGACGTCAGGCCAGGGCGGTCGCCAAACCCTCCAGGATCATCGTCCAACCGCGCAAGGAGCGTTCCGCCCACTCCGCCGCGACCTCGTGCGTGAGCGTGAGCTCGCAGCCGCCGTCCACCGCGACGATGTCGATCGAGATAACTGCGCCGTCGACATCATAGGCGGTCACCCCGAAACGGAAGACGATACGGCGCGGCCGGTCGAGTTCCAGGAAGCGCCCGTAATGTTCAGCGTCAGCATCGCCGCGCCGCTCGACAATCACGAAGTCGCCGCCGACGCGTGGGTCGATCTCGACCCTCTTCATCACGCCGCCCGGCGTGGCGAACAGGAAGCGGCCGGCCGTCCCGGGATCCAGCCAGGCGTCGTATACCCGCTCGGGCGAGGCGGAGTAGCGGTGGGTGACCACCAGGCGGCGCATCGCGTCAGCGGTCATCGAGCGGTTCCTTTCCGGCAGCCGGAGCCGCGTCTTCGGCCTGAAGCAGCGCGCCGAGGGCGGCGAGGCTCGCAGTCCATTGGGCGCGATGAACGGCGAGCCAGTCGGCGGCCTCGTCCAGTGGCCGCGTGTCGAGGGAGAGCAGATGCTCGCGCCCGGCCCGGCGGCGGCGCACCAGCCGCGCGCGCTCCAGCACGCGGATGTGCTTGGAGACCGAGTTCAGCGAAATAGCGAACGGCCTCGCCAGTTCGGTCACCCGCGCCTCGCCCCGGGCCAGGCGCCCGAGGATCGCCCGCCGCGTCGGATCGGCGAGGGCGAGCAGCGTGTCGTCGAGGCGCGGCGCGAGGTCAGGCAAGTTCATTCATCCGATTGGGTGAATGATGGCGACGGCGACGCGACAGAGTCAAGCCAGGGAACTCAGCAATCCTCGGGCAAGGGTTGTGGCGTTCAATGTCCGTGGCGAATCACTGAGGACGTCCCATGCGCCGCCGAGACCTGATCCTCGCCCTTGCACTCGTCACCGTGGCGACCCGCGCCTCGGCCGCCACCCAGGCCGCCGGTCAGTACGTCGACCTGTCGCCGGTGGCCTTGCCGGTGGTCGTGGATGGGCGGCTGATCAACTACGTTTTCGTCTCGTTGAGGGTGAACCTCACGCCGGGGGCCAACGCGCCTCACCTCCGCGAAAAAGAGCCCTATTTCCGCGACGCCCTGGTGCGCGCCGGGCACCGGACTCCGTTCACCGATCCGTCGGACTATACGAAGTTGGACGACCGGCGGCTGTGCGCCGCGATGCTCCAGGCCGCCAGCGTCATCGCGGGCCCTGGGATGGTGGCTTCGGTGATCGTGACCTCCGAGACCCCGAAGCTTCGCGGCGGTTTGCCTAAGCCCAAGGGCCTGATTCAACACCAGATTATCCCCTGAATGACGCGCCTGTTGCGTCGGACGGATGCTTTTGGCAGTTTCCGGCGTCTTTTTGAGGGGCCGGACGGGCGCCTCGCCTAACCGCCGAGGGAATCGGTCCTTTTTGTCCGCGCCGCCGGAGAAGGCGGCCGCGGCCATCTGTGCAGAACACGAGAGGGGACGTTTGGAATGAGTCCTATATTGATGCTGGTGATCGCCGCGGGCTTGCTCGCCGTGCTTTACGGCGCGGTGCAGACGGCGTCGCTGATGCGCGCGCCGGCCGGCAGCGACAAGATGCGCGAGATCGCCGCGGCGATTCGGGAAGGGGCTCAGGCCTATCTGCGCCGCCAGTACGCCACCATCGCCATGGTGGGCGTGGTGATCCTGATCGCGGTGTTCTTCCTGATCGGCCCCTACGCCGCCGCGGGCTTCCTCATCGGCAGCGTGCTCTCGGGCGTCGCGGGTTTCGCCGGCATGCTGATTTCGGTCAGGGCCAATGTGCGCACCGCGCAGGCGGCCTCCGAAAGCCTGGCCAAGGGGCTGTCGCTGGCGTTCCGCTCCGGCGCGGTGACCGGCATGCTGGTGGCCGGCTTCGCCCTGCTCGGCGTCACGGGCTACTACACCATCCTCACCGGCCCGTTGGGGCTGGAGAACACCAGCCGTGACGTGGTCGACAGCCTGGTGGCCCTGGGCTTCGGCGCCTCGCTGATCTCCATCTTCGCCCGTCTGGGCGGCGGCATCTTCACCAAAGGCGCGGACGTGGGCGGCGACATGGTGGGCAAGGTCGAGGCCGGCATCCCCGAGGACGATCCGCGCAACGCCGCGACCATCGCCGACGCCGTCGGCGACAACGTCGGCGACTGCGCCGGCATGGCCGCCGACCTATTCGAGACCTACGCCGTGACCACCGTGGCCACCATGGTGCTGGCCGCCATCTTCTTCACCGGCGATACGGCCAAGACCATGATGATGCTGCCCCTGGCCATCTGCGGCGTCTGCGTGGTCACCTCCATCATCGGCGCCTTCTTCGTGCGGCTCGGGCGCAACAACAACATCATGGGCGCCCTCTACCAGGGCCTCATCGTCACCGGTGTCCTGTCCGCCGCGGCGCTCTACTTCGTGATCACCAAGATGGTCCCGGCCGGCGGCCTGACGGTGGGCGACAAGAGCTTCAGCGCGGTCTCGCTGTTCGGGTGCGGCCTTACCGGCCTGGTGGTCACCGCCCTCATCGTCGTGATCACCGAGTACTACACCGGCACGGGCTTCCGGCCGGTGAAATCGGTGGCCAAGGCCTCGGTCTCGGGCCACGGCACCAACGTCATCCAGGGCCTGGCCATGTCGCTGGAGTCCACCGCCGCGCCCGCCCTGGTGATCATCGCCGGCATCATCGTCACCTATAACCTGGCCGGTCTCTTCGGCATCGCCATCGCCACCACCTCGATGCTGTCGCTGGCCGGCTTCATCGTCGCCCTCGATGCCTTCGGCCCGGTGACCGACAACGCCGGCGGCATCGCCGAGATGGCGGGACTGCCGTCGGAAGTGCGGGTCGTCACCGACGCCCTCGACGCCGTGGGCAACACCACCAAGGCGGTGACCAAGGGCTACGCCATCGGTTCGGCCGGTCTCGGCGCCCTGGTTCTGTTCGCCGCTTACACCCAGGACCTGAAGTTCTTCGCCGCGAATTCGGCCCAGTTCCCGTTCTTCGCGGGCATGGGCGACGTGCGCTTCGACCTCAGCAACCCCTATGTCGTGGTCGGTCTGCTGTTCGGCGGGCTGCTGCCGTTCCTGTTCGGCGGCATGTCCATGACCGCGGTGGGCCGCGCGGCCGAGGCGGTGGTCGCCGAGGTGCGGCGGCAGTTCAAGGAGAACCCCGGCATCATGACCTATGAGGTCAAGCCGGAGTATGGCCGCGCGGTGGATATCCTCACCAGGGCTGCGATCCGCGAGATGATCGTCCCGTCGCTGCTGCCGGTGGCCTCGCCGATCGTGCTGTTCTTCGTCATCAGGCTGATCGCCGGCAAGAGCGACGCTTTCTCGGCCTTGGGCGCGATGCTCATGGGCGTCATCGTCACCGGCCTCTTCGTGGCCATCTCCATGACCTCTGGCGGCGGGGCTTGGGACAACGCCAAGAAGCTGATCGAGGAAGGCCACTACGGCGGCAAGGGCTCGGAGGCGCACAAGGCGGCGGTCACCGGCGACACGGTGGGCGACCCCTACAAGGACACCGCCGGCCCGGCGGTGAACCCGATGATCAAGATCACCAACATCGTCGCCCTGCTGCTGCTGGCGGTCCTGGCGCACGGGCTGGTGAAGTAGGACGTGAAGCTCCCTCCCCCTAGTGGGGAGGGAAGATCGCGTCAGCGATCGGGTGGGGGAGTCCGGCAAGGTGCGCAAGGCCCGCTGAGGGTCGTTGAGGCTTCAGACATCCCCACCCTGATCGCTACGCAATCGTCCCTCCCCATGAAGGGAAGGGAGATCTCTTACGGGTGATCGTCGGGGTGGCTTCCCGGGGTCTGGTCCTGGTTGAGCGTATTCAGCGGGCTGCCGTTGCCGATGCTGCCCAGGATCTGCTCGAGGATGCTGATCTCACGCCCGCGGGTTGGCGTCTGGCGGGTGTTGTAGGCGATCACCCGGCCGTCCTGCAGATTGTAGGTGTTCACGCTCGTCACCTGTTCGGTGTCGGGGTCGAACGCCACCGCCACGATGTCGCGCTTGACGATGTGAGGGCGATAGAAAGACGTCTGGTTGCGGGTCTGGTCCATGTAGAACCAGATGTTCTTGTCGAAGGTCGAGGTCGCCGTCGGCGAGCCGAGCTTGGAAAGCACTGTCGAGCGCGTGTCGACGCCCACCTTCACGTCGGCGGGCTTCTGGTCGATGGCCTGATACCCCTGGTAGGCGCTCATGGGCGTGCACGCCGCGGCGCCCAGGCCGGCGGCGGCGATCACGACGAGGACTGCGGCTTTGCGAAGCATCTGGACTTTCGGACTCTGCTGCGTGCGGCCTTTGACCTATAGCCCCTGGCCGCCTAGTTCAATGCGCGCGTTAGCCGCGTCCAGCGGCGAAATCGAGGCGATCCGGTCCGATGATCTTCCAGCGACTGCTTCGGGGCGGCCAGGCGCCGGCGGCTGGCGCTCGGCTCTACGCGAGCGCGGTCGCCCAGGCGCGCGATCCGGGGCTCTACGCCGGTCTCGGCGCGCCGGACACGCCGGACGGCCGCTTCGAGCTCTACACCTTGCATGTGCTGCTGCTGATCGAGCGGCTGCGCGCCGGCGGCAAGGCGACCGCTTCCACATCCCAGGCTCTCTTCGACACCTACCTCAGTGGCCTTGACCACGGCCTGCGGGAGCTTGGTGTCGGCGATCTGTCGGTGGGCAAGACCATGCGCAAGCTCGGCGAGGCGTTCTACGGAAGGGCCAGGACCTTCGATGCGGCGGTGAAGGCGCTGCCTGACCGCGCGCCGCTCGAGCAAATGCTTCATCGGACGGTGTACGACGGCGCGGCCGCTGTCGACGCCGGGCCGCTCGCCACCTACGTCCTGGCCGCTCGCGAGGCGCTCGCCGATGCGAGCATCGAAGTGCTGATGGACGCGGCGATCGACTGGCCCGAGGTCGCATGACCATCGCCGCGCCGTTCTGGCGACAGATTGTCCCAATGGCCGAACTGGTCGGCGGCCCGCACCGGTTTCGGCTGGCGCCCGACGCCGCTCAACGGGCCGCCGCGGCCAGGCTGCTGGGTGTGGAAGCCATACCGTTTCTCCAGGCAGAGCTTTCCACCCGCCCGTGGCTCGATGGCGTGGAGGTCGACGGCGAGATCCGGGCGCGCCTCACCCAGATCTGCAGTGTGAGCGCCGACGCCTTCGACGCGGAAGTCACTGCGCCGGTTGCGCTGCGCATCGTCCCCATTGGAAGTCCCAATGCTCCGCCGCAGGTTCAGGGCGAGCATGAGATCGATCTTGAGGCCGACGATCCGCCGGACGAAGCCGACGAGATCGATCTGGCGGGCTATGTGCTGGAGTTGCTGGCCATCTCGCTCGACCCATATCCCCGCAAGACCGGCGTGACGTTCGAGCCGCCGGCGCGAGATCCGACGGATTCACCTTTCGCCGCGCTCGCGGCGCTCAAACAGCCTAAACCCTGAAACAGTCGCCAGAGGCCCCGCGCTTGCCTCAACCGGGGGGCGGCCTCTATCGTCCACACGCCTTGATCCGGAGGGGCGCCGAGGGGAGCATCAAGTCCAGGCCTTGCCCCATCCGTTGGTCATCTCCATCGACGCCATGGGCGGCGACCACGGACCTCCTGTGGTGGCGCCCGGCGTGGCGCGGGCGGTGAAGCTCCTTGAGGGCCGGCCAGTCCGCTTTCTGCTGCACGGCGATGCGGCGGCCCTGGCGAAGGCCCTGGCCCGGCTGCCGGCGTCCGTCCGCGACCTCTGTGACGTGCGCCCATGCGACAAGGTCATCGCCAACGACGAGAAGCCGGCCCAGGCCATGCGGCGCGGCGCCGGGTCCAGTATGTGGAACGCCGTACAGGCGGTGAAGAGCGGCGAGGCCCAGGCTGCGGTATCGGCCGGCAACACCGGCGCTTTGATGGCCATCTCGCGGTTCATCCTGCGCATGGCCGGGGGCATGGGCCGGCCCGCACTTGTGGCCAACTGGCCGACGCTGCGCGGACGCACAGCCGTGTTGGACGTCGGCGCCAACGTGCAGTGCGACGCCAGGCGCCTGATGCAGTTCGCCATCATGGGCGCGGCTTTTCACCACGCGGTGAACCACTCGGCCCGCCCCACCGTCGGGCTGCTGAATGTCGGGTCGGAGGAGGAGAAGGGTCACGACGAGGTGCGCGAGGCGCACCGTCTGCTGCGAGAGGCCAGCTTCGAATTCGACTACAAGGGCTTCGTGGAAGGCGACGACATCGCCAAGGGCACGGTGGATGTGGTGGTCACCGACGGCTTCACCGGCAATGTGGCGCTGAAGACCGGGGAGGGTCTGGGGCGGTTCTTCATGGCCGAGCTACGGCGCACCTTCGCGGCCGGCCCGTTCTCGCGCGTCGGCGCTTTCCTGGCCCAGCGCGCGCTGCGCGCCATGGCCGAGCGGCTCGACCCCGGGGGCGGCGGGCCTTTCCTGGGCCTCAACGGCATTGTAGTCAAAAGTCACGGGGGCGCCGACGCGCGGGGATTCGCCACCGCCATTCGGCTGGCGGCCGATCTCGCCGCCAGCGATTTCGCCGCGGAGATCGATCGCAACCTGAAACAGCTGACGGCCGCGCCCGCGGAGGGCGCATCGGGGTCGACGGAAAGAAGATAGGTTTGAGTGGAATTCTGCGTAGCGTGGTGACCGGAGTCGGCGCCGACCTTCCGGCGAAGGTGGTCACCAATGACGACCTCGCGAAATTCATCGATACCTCCGATGAATGGATCCGCGAGCGCACGGGCATCCGCCAGCGCCACAAGGCCGCGGAGGGCGAAACCACCTCGGACCTGGCTACCCGTGCCGCGGCCCGGGCCCTCGCCGCCGCCGGGCGAACGCCCGGCGAGGTGGATCTGATCGTCGTGGCGACCACCACCGCCGACCTGACCTTCCCGGCCGCCGCCACCATGGTGCAGCGCAAGCTGGGCGCGCCGGTGGGCATCGCTTTCGACGTCCAGGCCGTGTGCTCCGGTTTCATCTACGCCCTGGCCGTGACTGACAACTTCGTGGCCCGCGGTCAGGCGAAGTGCGCCCTGGTGGTTGGCGCGGAGACCATGACCCGGCTGATGGACTGGACCGACCGCGGCACCTGCGTGCTGTTCGGCGACGGCGCCGGCGCCGTGGTGCTGGAGCCGCGCGAGGGCGCCGGCGCCACGGCCGACCGCGGCATCCTGGGCGTCGCCCTGCGCGCCGACGGCACCAAGCAGGACCTGCTCTATGTGGACGGCGGCCCCTCCACCACGGGCACGACCGGCCATCTGCGCATGCAGGGCAATCAAGTGTTCAGGCATGCCGTGGTCAACATCTCCGAGGCCGTGATCGCCGCCGCCCACGCAGCCGGCGTCTCACTTTCCGAGGTCGATTGGTTCATCCCGCACCAGGCCAACAGCCGGATTCTCGACGGCGTGGCGCGCCGCCTCGGCATCGACGAGAGCCGGGTGATCAGCACCGTGGCCGAGCACGCCAACACCTCGGCGGCCTCGATTCCGCTGGCGCTGGCCGCCGGTATCGCCGACGGGCGCGTGAAGCCTGGCCAGTTGCTTTTGATGGAAGCCATGGGCGGCGGGCTGACCTGGGGCGCGGTAGTGCTTCGTCTTTAGGCGTCGATTCACCGCCTCCGACGAAGCCTTTGACTTTGCGCGATAATCACGTCATGAAATCGTGGGGTTTCAGGGCGGAGGGGATATCCGATGAAGGGGCAAACTCTGACGAGGGCGGACCTTTGCGAGTCCGTTCATGAGGAAGTGGGTTTGACGCGTCAGGATTGTTCAGAGCTGGTGGAGCGGACCCTGGGTCTGGTCACCGAGGCGCTGGAACGCGGCGAGACCGTGAAGCTGTCGGGGTTCGGCGTCTTCCAGGTGCGCGCCAAGCGCGAGCGCATGGGTCGCAACCCCAAGACCGGCGAGCCGGCGGCCATCGATCCCAGGCGGGTGATCGGTTTTCGCGCCTCTCAGGTAATGAAGGCGCGGATCGACCGCGCGCTGGCCAAATAGGACTTCGCAGCCCGTGGCCAAGAGCCCCGAGGCCTTTCGCAGCATCTCCGAAGCCGCCGATGAACTGGGCGTGCCGCAGCATGTTCTGCGATTCTGGGAGACCAAGTTCGCCTTTTTGCGTCCGATGAAGCGCGCCGGCGGCCGGCGTTTCTACCGTCCCCAGGACATCGCCGTGCTCAGAGAGGTCCGTCGCCTGCTGCACGAGGAAGGCTACACCATCAAGGGCGTGCAGAAGCTGCACCGAGAGCAGGGCATCAAGCGCTTCCTCACCGGCGGCGGGGCCAAGGCGCCGAGCGCCGGGCCCGACTATGAGCGCGACCTGTTCGACGAAGTTCGCGGCGGCGACCTTTCCCCCGAAGCCCGGCGGGCGCTGAGCGAGGCCCTAGCGGAGCTGCAGGCCGCCAAGGACGCGCTGGATGCGTTGCTGAGGCAGGAATAGGGGCCACAACGGGCGCCCAGATCGCGACCGCCTTTGCGATTGCCGCCTCCCGGCGCCGTCACTATAAGGGCGCTCCCGTCCTGCATCGGAGCGTAGCGCAGCCTGGTAGCGCACTTGACTGGGGGTCAAGGGGTCGTGGGTTCGAATCCCGCCGCTCCGACCAGGGGGGACAACAAACGCGCGGGCCGTGGCTTGATCGGTAGATCCGCCCCCGCCGCGGCTTCTGGGGAAGCTCTGTAGCTATCTGTTGACCGGAGGCGCCATGCCACTCCCCGAACGCTGGGGAAGGGCCTATAGGCGCCTGAACACGTGGGCACCATTCCTTGAGGTTCTCCGCAGTACCCTCAATTTCCCAATAAGTCTCTGTTTTTTAAGTAGAAATGTCGTGTGATCTTGATAGACTCCTTTGTGCGCAAGGGATGGGTGGCGGCGGTGAAACCGCTAGCATTACCGCCAGCACAGGGCCTATTCATGATCACCGAAGCCGCCATCAAGTCAGCCATCCGGAAGAAGCCGGCGTCCGGCAAGACCATCACGCTCACTGACGACGGCGCCCGCGGCGAAGGCCGCCTGGTGCTCCAAGTTCGCGGCCCGGGGGAGCGCGTGATCGCCGAATGGTACGCGGCGTTCTACAAGGACGGCTCGCGCAAGCTGGCGAAGATCGGCGCCTATCCCGTGACGTCGCTCGCTGACGCACGCAAATTGTTCCGCGAGCAATTCGCGCCTGCGATCTCGAAGGGTGAAACACCCAAAGGAAAGCGCGCTCTGACGCGGGAGGAGCGCGCCGGTCGCACCGTGCTCGACCTCTTCACCGCGTACTGCGATCACCTGGACGACACGGGGAAGCGCAGCAGGGAGGCACGCATCCTCCTCCTTGGGTCATCAAGAAAGCCAACCGGAAAGCACGCTGGCGTACGTACCCAGAGCGCGGCGGCGGCGCTCGGACCGACAAAGCTTGCGTGCGCCGTGGAGCCTGCTTCGATCAGGGCCCACCTGCAACGGATCCATGCGCGGGGATCCGTATGTTCTTGTGCTTCGAGAGCGCAGGGACAATGTCGATGTGTTGGCCGACTTCTTGTCGGAAATAGCCGCATTGGTCGGATCGTCGTTACCAGAGGTCAGAGTTAGGACGAAGCCGGCCACCTTGGGGGATCGGTTCGACAAGCGCGACCGCGCAGCGCGAATACGCGCGATTGAGGCAGCGTTTGCACAAAAGTCGGTGCTTCCGAAATCGGCCAATGTCGAAGAGGTGCGTGGAGGCGGAGACGTGTTTCACGACCGGTGGGTGGACGTATCGGTCGTGCGTCCAGGCGGAATGCGAGAGTTGCACCGCTATTATTTGAGCGGCGGACTTGATCACTACATGAACCGGCACGGCGAAACGGTTCTGATACACGCCCTTCAGTCGCTGGCCGCAACCGAGCCAGCGAGACGTTCGGGCGCACCGCAGACACCGTCTGCGAGGCCGCGCACCCGGTAGCCGTTCAATTGCTCTAGCAATGCCTCACTGGCCACATCGAACGCGACCCCCTAGCTCATCCGAACTGATGGCCACTTTCGGCATCACGTCACGAAACGCGACCCGCGGGATAGCCGTCGTGCGGCACCTGACCCCGGCGGTGAGGGATGCCTGAGCGGGGCACCGAGCGGACCGCTGACCGCTCCGTCACTGCCGTCGCCGGCCGCGCTGCCTCAGGTCACTATCTCGCGGGATACCTTGGAGACGAAGACTTCGGAGGGAGCCTGGGGTAAGCCATCGCGGCGACCTGTCGGGACGGTCCGGGGAATGAGAGGGACTCCCCGGCGATTCCTGGGTAGCCTCTCGCCAACTACTAGCAGAACCGCTAGCACGCATCGGCAACTGCCGCCTAAGGCATTGAAGTAACAACGGTTTTTAAACCACCTTGACATACGCCTGATGACTTCATTCCTCAAAGACGGCCGTTCGCGCCCCGTGGCGCTGTGGCTGTTTTCCGTGGCCGTCCTGGTGTTCGTCCTGGTCGTGGTGGGCGGCGTCACGCGGCTGACGGGGTCAGGCCTGTCGATCACCGAGTGGCGGCCGGTCACCGGCGTGGCGCCACCCCTGTCGCCGGCGGCCTGGCGCAAGGCCTTCGACCTCTATCGCGCCACGCCGCAGTACCGGCACGTCAACGTCGGGATGAGCCTCGGCGCCTTCCAGGCGATCTACTGGTGGGAGTGGACGCATCGCCTGCTGGCGCGGCTGGTGGGCGTCGCCTTCGCCGTACCCATGCTGATCTTCCTGGCGACCCGAAGCCTGCCCGGGCGGCTGATCTGGCGATGCGTGATGCTGCTGGGCCTGGGCGGCCTGCAAGCCTTCGTGGGCTGGTGGATGGTGCAGAGCGGGCTCGAGGACCGGGTCTCCGTGGCGCCGGAGCGGCTCGCAACGCACCTGGCCCTCGCGCTCTTCGTGTTCTGCGCCCTGCTTTGGACCGGGATGGAAGCCTGGAGCGGCTTGGCCCGCCAGCGCGCCAAGCTGCACGATGGCTGGCGCGCGGTGACCATCGCCTTCGCCGCGGCGGTTTTCCTGCAGTGCATGCTGGGCGCCCTCGTCGCCGGCAACCACGCGGGCCTTGTGGACAACGACTGGCCGCTGATGAACGGCCAACTCTTCCCATCGGACTACGCGGGGCAGAGCTTCTGGGCGACCATCGCCCACAGCCAGGCCGCCGAGCAGTTCAATCATCGCATCCTGGCCTATCTGCTGGTGATCGTCGGCGTTGGCATCGCCTCGGCGGGGCTGCAGTCGCGCGACCTGATGGGGCAGAGCAGGGGTCTATGCCTGGCGCTGGGGGTCATCGTGGTGGTGCAGGCCTCGATGGGCATCCTGACTCTCGTCACCGGGGCGCCCCTGGCGCTGGCCATGGCGCACCAGGCCGGCGCTGCGATCCTGCTGGCCACGGCCACTGCCCTGGCGTGGCGGGTTCGTCGCGCCTGAGCGATGCGGTAATATGATACCTTACATCGAAAGCCTTATCAGATAAGGGCTTTTTCGACATCGCCGCATTGACATGCGTCGCGAGGGCCTGTAACAGCGCGCCCTCAATTCGGCGTCGGTCCGCCAGGGCCGAGGCCGCGCCAACGGACCCGTCATGAAAACCAAGACGACGGCTTCACTGAAGCCCTCCGAGATCGAGAAGAAGTGGATCGTGGTCGACGCGGAGAACGTCGTCGTCGGTCGGCTGGCTACCTTCATCGCCAACCGCCTGCGCGGCAAGCACCGGCCCGACTACACGCCGCACATGGACTGCGGCGACTATGTCGTGGTGCTCAATGCCGACAAGGTGAAGCTCACCGGCCGCAAGCTCGACAAGAAGATCTACTATTGGCACACCGGCCACCCGGGCGGCGTCAAGCAGCGCACCGCCGGCGCCATCCTGGCCGGCCGGTTCCCCGAGCGCGTGCTCGAGAAGGCGGTCGAGCGCATGCTGCCGAAGGAGAGCCCGCTGGCGCGCGCGCAGCTGACCCACTTGCGCATGTACAATTCCGCCGAACATCCCCACGCGGCGCAGAACCCTGAAGTCATCGACTTCAAGAGCGCCAACAGCAAGAACGCCCGGAGCCAGTAGACCATGGCCGAGACCCACGGCTTCGAGGCTCTGCAGGGCCTCTCGAGCAATCCCAATCCCGAAGCGGTCGCCGCGGTGCGCGAGCCGCAGATCGACAAGCAGGGCCGCGCCTACGCCACGGGCAAGCGCAAGAACGCCGTCGCCCGCGTCTGGATCAAGCCCGGCAAGGGCAAGATCACGGTCAACGGCCGCGACCAGGAGGTCTACTTCGCCCGCCCGGTGCTGCGCATGATGATCGCGCAGCCGCTCCAGGTGGCTGATCGACTCGGCCAGTTCGACGTGGACGTCACGGTGATCGGCTCGGGCCTTTCCGGCCAGGCCGGCGCGGTGCGTCACGGCATCTCCAAGGCCCTGACCTACTATGAGCCCGGTCTTCGCGCCGTGCTCAAGCCGCACGGCTTCCTCACCCGCGATAGCCGCGTGGTCGAACGCAAGAAGTACGGCAAGGCCAAGGCCCGACGCAGCTTCCAGTTCTCGAAGCGCTGACGTTCCCTCCCCTTCATGGGGAGGGTGGACGACTCCCGCGAAAGCAGGAGGAGGCCGGGTGGGGCTGTCCGACACGCCAACGATCGCCTGATCACGAGCGACTGCACAGTCTCCTGGAATCCCCCACCCTGGCCGCTTCGCGGCCCGTCCCTCCCCATGAAGGGGAGGGAGGACTATTTGGAGGCGAACATGGCGCCCAGGGTATTCATTGACGGCGAGGCCGGCACCACCGGCCTGCAGATCCGGCAGCGGCTCGAGGGCCGCCGCGATCTCCATCTCGTCTCCATCGACCCGGATCGCCGCAAGGACGCCGGCGCGCGCGCCGAACTTCTCAACGGCTCGGACGCCGTAGTTCTCTGCTTGCCCGACGAGGCTGCGATCGAGGCGGTGTCGCTGGTCGAGAGCAACAGCGTGCGGGTCATAGACGCCTCCACCGCCCACCGCACCGCCCCTGGCTGGGCCTACGGCTTCCCGGAAATGGCCGCGGGCCAGCGCGCCGCCATCGCCGTGTCCACGCGCATCTCCAACCCCGGTTGCTTTCCCACGGGCTTCATCGCCCTGGTGCGGCCGCTGGTGGACGCGGCGCTGATCCCAGCGGATTGGCCGATCACGGTCAGCGCGGTCTCGGGCTATTCAGGCGGCGGCAAGGCCATGATCGCCGAATTCGAGGACCCGGCGGCGCCTGGCTATACGACGGTTCCCTACCGGATCTACGCCATGGGGCTCGAGCACAAGCACGTGCCGGAGATGCAAAGGCACGCCGGCCTGCAGCATCGCCCGGTGTTCACCCCTTCGGTGGGCCGTTATCTAAAGGGCATGATCGTGGAGGTTCCGCTGAACCTGGCGGCCCTGCCGGCCTCGCCGAGCCTGAACCAGTTGCGCGAGACCCTGGCCGACGCCTATGCCGCAGAGACCTTCGTCGAGGTCGCCAGCCGGGAACAGACGTCGTCGGTGAACACCCTCGATCCCGAAGGCCTGAACGGCACCAATCGAATGAGGCTCTTCGTGTTCGGAAGCGAGCGGCATCGCCAGGCTCGCCTTGTCGCCCTGCTGGACAATCTCGGCAAGGGAGCGTCCGGCGCGGCGGTGCAGAACCTCAACCTGGCGCTTGGCCTGCCGGAAGCCGCCGGCCTGTGATCCTGCGGCGCGCAACGCTGGACGACATGCCGGAGCTTGCGCGCCTGTATCGGCGCACGGTGCAAACCAACCTCCCGTTCCTGCCCGAGCTGCACACGCCGGAGGAGGACGCCTGGTGGTTCAGCGAGCGCCTCTTCGCCACGGCCGAGGTCTGGGTGGCGGAGGGCGACGACGGGCCGGAGGGCTATATCGCGTTTCGACCGGACTTCATCGAGCATCTGTTCGTCCGCCCCGAGGCGCAGGACCGGGGCGTCGGCGTGATGCTGCTGGAGAAGGCCCGCGTCCAGACCAGCGAACTCAGTCTCTGGACCTTCCAGGCGAACGAGAAGGCCCGCCGGTTCTATGAACGCCACGGCTTCTATGTGGTCGTCGAGACCGACGGGGCGGACAACGAGGAAAAAACGCCGGACGTGCTCTACCGCTGGCGGCGGAGCGGCGAGCGAGGTGATGAATCAACTTGAGCGCGCGCGGGTGGACGCCAATATAGGGGCCATGTCACAGCCCTTCGATCGCCGCGCCTTCCTCCTGGCCGCCACTGCGCTCGCCGCCTGCAACTCCAGGGCCCTGGCGGCGGGCGATCCCTATGCGAGCTCGCCGTTTCGCAAGCTGACCGACGCCGATTGGCAAAAGCGCGTGCCGCCGGACTCCTACAGGGTCCTGCGCGAGGAAGACACCGAGGCGCCGTTCACCAGTCCGCTGAACAATGAGCATCGGCGCGGAGTCTTCGCCTGCCTCGGCTGCGGTCTGCCGCTCTTCAATTCGCAATGGAAGTTCGACTCCCACACGGGATGGCCCAGTTTCTGGACAGTGATCCCAGCCGCCATCGTCAAGAAGGCGGATTTCAAGATCGGCGTGCCGCGCACCGCCTACGCCTGCGCCCGCTGCTTGGGCCACCAGGGCCACGTGTTCGACGATGGTCCGCCGCCCACAGGCCTGCGCTACTGCAACAACGGCGTGGCGCTGAAGTTCACGCCGGCCTAGCCTGATCCGCGCCAAGCGAGGTGCGGCGATGAAGATCCTGGTCATTGCGCTGAGCTCGGCGCTCCTGCTCGGAGCCGCGCCGGCGCTGGCCAAGGGCCGCGCTGGCTACACCCAAGGCGTGGCCAATTCGGCCCTGGTCGCCGCGGCCAAGGCGACGCAGCTGAAGCTCATCGACTACGACGAGGTGCTCTGCCGCAACGACCGCACGGTGGAGTCCTGGCTGAAGGAACTGACCGGCGATGAGGCCCGCCGGATCGTCTGGACCGGCGGTTCCTGCGAACTGGCCAATAACCTGAACCCGATGGACTCCGGCAGCGCCTGGTGCGCCCAGGCGACGATCAAGCTCAAACACCCCAGAAACCGCCACGACCAGCCCATGGTCGAGATCTACTTCGACACGCCAACCCACGGCCAGCCCAGCCCCGCCTACGCCTTCCGCGCCATGATCGACGACATCGGGCTGCTGCGCTTCCGCTCCGAATTCGAGGCGTCCTGGCTGGAGCGCTTTCCGGCGACGACGGACCGGATCAAGTGTCCTGAGGATCCGGGGTGAGGGGAAGGCAGGTCAGCTCTTCACCTTCACATACTCGCCCGGGGCGTCGCCCAGGGGCCTGAACGGGCCCTTGGACGGATCGCGGGCCGGGACCTGCTTGCCTGAGCGGGCCTTCAGCCAGGTCGCCCAGTGCGGCCACCAGGAGCCGGGATGCTCCACCGCGCCCGCCATCCACTCCTCGACGGTGAGGGGCAGGGCGTCGTTGGTCCAATGCTGGTACTTCTTGGCGTCCGGATGGTTGATCACACCGGCGATGTGGCCGGAGCCGGCCATGGTGAAGGTCACCGGCCCGCCGAACAGCCGCGCGCCCTTGTAGACCGACCGGAACGGGGCGATGTGGTCTTCCTTGGACGACTGGACGTAGATCGGCGTCTTCACCTGGCTGAGGTCGAGGCGCACGCCCGCCAGCTCCAGTTCGCCCTTGGCCAGGGCGTTCTCGCCGTAGAACTTGCGCAGATAGAAAAGGTGCAGCGCCTTGGGCATGCGCGTCTGGTCGGCGTTCCAGAACAGCAGGTCGAAGGGCCGCGGCTCCTTGCCCATCAGATAGTTGGAGACGAAGAAGCTCCAGATCAGGTCATTGGAGCGCAGGGCGTTGAAGGTGTCGGCCATGGTCTGGCCGGACAGAACGCCCTGGTTGGCGTCCATCTTGGTCTCCAGCTCCTTCAGCCATTCCTCATTGGTGAACAAAAGAAGGTCGCCGGCCTCCGAGAAGTCCTGCTGGGCGGCGAAGAAGGTGGCCGAGGCGATCCGCTCGTCGCCCTTGGCGGCCATGTGGGCGAGGGCGCTGGAGAGCAGGGTGCCGCCGATGCAGTAGCCGACGGTATTGACCCGCTTCACGCCGGCCTGCTTCAGCACGACGTCGGTGGCCGCGTAGATGCCCTCGTTGAGGTAGTCCTCGAAGGTGCGGGTGGCCAAAGTGGCGTCCGGATTGACCCAGGAGGTGACGAACACCGTGATCCCCTGGCTCGCCAGCCAGCGGATCATCGAATTCTCCGGGCGCAGGTCCAGGATGTAGAACTTGTTGATCCACGGCGGGAAGATCAGCAGCGGTATCTCGCAAACCGTCTCCGTTGTCGGAGAAAACTGCAATACCTCGATGATTTCATTGCGAAAGATCACCTTGCCGGGCGCCGTGGCGACATTCTCGCCGACCTTGAACTGGTTGTAGTCGGTCTGGCTGATGGACAGCTGGCCGCCGCCGCGCTGCAGGTCGGCGGCGAAGTTCTCCATGCCGCGAACGATGCTCTCGCCGTTAGTCTCCATGGCCTCGCGCAAGGCGGCGGGGTTGGAGAGCAGGAAGTTGGCGGGGGAGATCGCGTCGGTGAGCATCTTGGTGAAGAACTCGACCCGCCGCTTGGTCATGGGCTCGACGCCGTCTACGCCGCTCACCAGTTCGTTCAGCCAGTCGGAGGTGATCAGGTAGGATTGCTTGATCACGTCGAACACCGGGTTGGTGCTCCACTCCGGATCGAGGAAGCGTTTGTCGCCCTTGGGCGGCGTGGCGACCGGGCCGTGCTCCTCGCCGTGCGCGCGGCGCGCCGCGGAGCGCCACAGCTCCATGTAGCGGGCGAACAGGTCCGCCTGGGCCCGCATGAGCCGGTCGGGCTCGGCGGTGAGGCGGCCCATGACGTCGCTTAGCGCCGGCGCGATGTGGAACGGATCCGGGCTGAGGGCCGAGGGGCGGTCGGCCTGGCGCAGGGCGGCCTCCGCCATCAGGCCCTGGGTGGACATCGCCGCCCGGGCGAGATTCAGCGACAGCTTCTCGAGGTTTTCGCGCTCGTGCGGCGACAGGTAGTCCAGCGGGTGGCGTGACGCCGTCTCAGAGGCGGCGGGAGCGGCGCTGGATGGCGGCTCGGCGGCTGCCTGAGGCTGCTGCGCCTTGGACTGCGCCGGCTTCGGCGCTGTGGTCCTGGCGGCGGCCTTCGCGGCCGAGGCTGCTTTGGGCTTGCGAGCCTTGGCCCGGGGCGGCGAGGGCGTGGCCGTGTCCGTCATGGTGCGTATCTCCTGACTTGCGCCGGCGCGCCATCGCTCGCTCTGGGGCCGCCCGGCTGGCGCGCCGCCCTTCCGTCACGGGCCATGATGGCATATGACCCGCCCTAATGAACGGGCTCGCACGAGAAATTTCAATGACGTGGGCGTCGGCGCCGGCCCTGGCGCTCGCCCTGGGCGCCGCCGCGGGTTCAGTCCTGGCCGCCACGCCCGCGACGCCGGCCGCCGCGCTCGCGCCCGACATTGTCGCCGCGGCGCACCGGCCGGCGGCCGCCTATCCGACCTTCAGCGATATCCCGCCGGCGCCCGAGGACATCCGATCGGTCGGCGCCTGGAAGCGGGCGGTGACGGCGATCAAGAACGACGGCTACCAGCTGCATGCCCAGGCGGCGTCCGAGCCCTGGACCTTGGCCGACACCGAAGGCTGGGCCGGCAAGATGCAGGAAATCGCCAAGGCGCCGCCGCCGCTGACCACGCCGTCGGACGGCGAGAGCGAGGCTTACGCCGCCGCCCTGCGCGCCCGAGCTACACCGCCTCCGCGGTCCCGGTAGCCCGCGGAGGCGCTGAGCCCTACCAACCCGCACCCGCTCTTGGCGGACCCCCGCGCGGGGTCTATCCATGCGCGACCTTGGCCCCGACCCGTCCGCTGCTTCAGCGGGCCAGATCATTCCCATGACCCCTGACTTTCATCGCATCCGACGACTTCCGCCCTACGTGTTCGAAGAGGTGAACCGCATCAAGGCGCGCCTGCGCGCCCAGGGCGTCGACATCATCGACTTCGGCATGGGCAACCCCGACATGCCCACCCCCAAGCACATCGTCGACAAGCTCATCGAGACCGCCCGCGACCCCAAGTCCGGCCGCTATTCCGCGTCCAAGGGCATCCCGGGCCTGCGCCGGGCCATGGCCGGCTACTACGCCCGCCGGTTCGGCGTGACCCTCAATCCGGACACCGAGGTGATCGCCACACTCGGCTCCAAGGAAGGCTTCGCCAACCTCGCCCAGGCGATCACCGCCCCCGGGGACGTGATCATCTGCCCGAACCCGGCCTATCCGATCCACGCCTATGGCTTCATCATCGCCGGCGGGGTGATCCACCACGTGCCGGCGCTTTCGCCGGAAGAGTATCTCTCCGGGGTCGGCAAGGCCGTGGCCAGCTCCGAGCCGGCGCCTAGCGTCCTGGTGGTCAGCTACCCGTCCAACCCCACGGCGCAGTGGGTGGATCTCGATTTCTACAAGGACGTGGTGGCGCTGGCGAAAAAGCACGAAATGCTGGTGCTGTCCGACATCGCCTATTCGGAGATCTATTTCGACGACAACCCGCCGCCCTCGATCCTGCAGGTGGACGGGGCCAAGGACATCGCCGTCGAGGTCAATTCGCTGTCCAAGACCTACGCCATGGCCGGCTGGCGAGTGGGCATGGTTGTGGGCAACGAGCGCATGTGCGCCGCCTTGGCGCGGGTGAAGTCCTACCTCGACTACGGCGCATTCACGCCCATCCAGGTGGCGGCGGCCGCGGCTTTGAACGGACCGCAGGACTGCGTCGACGAGATCCGCGCCACCTACAAGTCGCGCCGCGACACCCTGGTGAGCGCCATGAAGCGCGCGGGCTGGGACATTCCCGAGCCCTCGGCGTCGATGTTCGCCTGGGCCCCACTGCCCGAGCAATACCGCGAGGCGGGCTCGATGCTGTTCGCCAAGCTGCTGATCGAGGAGGCGGGAGTGGCGGTCTCGCCGGGCGTGGCGTTCGGCGAATGCGGCGAGGGCTATGTGCGCATTGGACTGGTGGAGAACGAGCATCGCATCCGCCAGGCGGCGCGAAACGTGAAACGCTTCCTCGACCAGTCCGGCCAGGTGCTAAGCAAGGTGCGAGACCAGTTTCCGGCGGGGTAGGGCGGTGGCGGACAGATCAAGGACCAAGTGGCGGCTGGGCATAGCTGGCCTGGGTACGGTGGGCGCCGGCCTGCTGAGCCTCGTCTCCGATCGCGGCGACTTCGCGCCCGCGCCGGGCGAGGTGTCGATCACCGGCGTCTGCGCCCGCTCGCGCTCGCGGCCGAGGCCCTTCGACATTTCCAACCTGCCCTGGTTCGACGATCCGGTTTCCCTGGCCGCCTCGCCGGACAACGACATCTTCGTGGAACTCATCGGCGGTTCCGACGGCCCGGCCAAGGCCGCGGTGGAGACGGCGCTGAAGGCCGGCAAGCCAGTGGTCACCGCCAACAAGGCGTTGATCGCCGAGCATGGGGCGGAACTTGCCGCCCTGGCGGAGGCGGCCGGCGTCCCCCTGCTGTTCGAGGCGGCGGTAATGGGCGGCACGCCGGCGGTGAAGATGCTGCGCGAGGCCCTGGTGGGCGACGAGGTCGACACCGTCGCGGGCATCCTCAACGGCACCTGCAACTACATCCTCACCGAGATGGAGGCTTCCGGGCGATCGTTCTCCGAGGTGCTGGCCGAGGCCCAGAGGCTGGGCTACGCCGAGCCCGACCCCACAATGGACGTCGGCGGCTTCGACGCGGCGCACAAGATCACCATACTGGCGGCCCTGGCGTTCGGCTGCGCTCCGACGTACGGCGCGGCCGAGATCGAGGGTATCGAGCGGATCGAGCTGCTCGACATCCGCCTGGCGAAGGACCTCGGCTACCGCATCAAGCTGGTGGCCACGGCCGCGAAGTCCGCGGGGGGCGTTTCGGTGCGCGTGCACCCGGCGTTGGCCCCGCTCGACCATCCCCTGGCGCGGGCCGGCGGGGCGCTCAACGCCCTGTTCATCGAAGGCCGCAAGATCGGGCGCATTTTCATCCAGGGCGCCGGCGCCGGCGCGGGGCCCAGCGCCGTGGCCGTGGCGGCGGACATCGCCGATGTGATGGCCGGCGGCGCGCGCCCGGTGTTCCAGGTCGCGGCCGCCAAGCTGCGCCCGTTCAAGCCGGTGGACGCCAGGCACACCATGGGGCGGGCCTATCTGCGCCTGCTGGTCAAAGACGAGCCGGGGGTGATCGCGGCGGTCTCGGAGACCCTGGCCGAGGCGGGCGTCTCGATCGACAGCTTCCTGCAGAAGCCGGTGGAGGACGTGGGCGGCGTGCCCATCGTGCTGACCACCCACTCGGTGGCCGAGTCGGTGATGACCGAGGCCGTGCGGCGCATGTCGCTGCTGCCCGCCCTCATCGAGCCGCCGCGGCTGATCCGCATCGCTCGCATATGAGAATCCACCCACAATGACGGCCAGGTCCAGGGAGATGGGTCGATGAGTTCCAATGTGCTGGCCCGCGAACTGGTTCTGGACGCCGTGCGGGTCACCGAGGCGGCGGCCATCGCGGCCTGGGGACTGGCTGGGCGCGGCGACGAGAAGGCGGCGGATCAGGCGGCGGTGGACGCCATGCGCACGGCGCTCAACGAACTGTCCATCGAGGGCGTGATCGTCATCGGCGAGGGCGAGCGCGACGAAGCTCCCATGCTGTACATCGGCGAGAAGGTGGGCAAGGGCGCCGGGCCGCGGGTCGACATCGCCCTCGACCCCCTGGAGGGCACGACGCTCACCGCCAAATCCATGGCCAACGCCCTTGCGGTGATGGCCTGGGCGCCCGCCGGCACCCTGCTGAATGCGCCGGACACCTACATGGACAAGATCGCTTGCGGGCCGGGCTTTCCGGCGGGGATCATCGATCTCGACCGCAGCGCCGCCGAGAACGCCAAGGCTTTGGCCAAGGCGAGGGGAGTCGACGCCTCGGAGATCAATGTCTGCGTCCTGGACCGCCCGCGCCATGCCGAGATCATCGCCTCCCTGCGCCAGATCGGCGCGCGGGTTTCCCTGATCACCGACGGCGACGTGGCCGGGGTGATGCATACCGCCGATCCGGACACCGGCATCGATCTGTATGTCGGCCAGGGCGGCGCGCCTGAGGGTGTGCTCGCCTGTGCGGCTTTGAAGTGCGTCGGAGGCCAGTTCCAGGGCCGCCTAGTGTTCCGCAACGCCGACGAGCGGGCCCGCGCCGACCGGCTGGGGATCAAGGACCTCGACAAGAAGTACGACCTGCACGAGATGGTCCGCGCCGACGCCATCTTCGCCGCCACCGGCGTCACAAAGGGCGCGTTGCTGGACGGGGTGCGCTTCGACAAGGGCTTCGTGCACACCCATTCCCTGGTGATGAACTCCTCGACCCACACCGTGCGGGAAATACGCATGAAGCGCCGGGCCTGAAGATGGCCGACGGGAGCGCCGTGGAGCACTTCCTGGGCGTCGCGCGATCGATCAGCGGACGCCGCTGGCGCGCCCGGCCGGCCGACGCGGGGCTGGTGCGCGAACATCAGAGGCGTCTTGGCCTGGAGGAACCGCTCGCCCGGGCGTTGGCGTCGCGCGGCGTCGCCGCTGAGGCCGGTGAGACCTATCTGAGGCCCACGCTGAAGGCGCTGTTTCCCGATCCTTCGAGCTTCCTCGACATGGACGCGGCCGCCGCCGCGCTCGCCGATGCGCTTCAGCAGGGCCGCAAGGTGGTGGTGTTCGCCGACTATGACGTCGACGGGGCCTCCAGCGCCGCCCAGCTGGTGCGCTGGTGGCGCGCCATGGGCGCCGAGCTGCCCATCTATGTGCCCGACCGCATGACCGAGGGCTACGGCCCCAGCCCCGCTGCGTTCCGGAATCTGCGCGAGCAGGGGTTCGAGCTGGTGATCACCGTCGACTGCGGCGCCGCGGCCTATGACGCGTTGCGTGCCGCGGAGGAGATCGGCCTGGAGGTGGTGGTCATCGACCATCACCTGATGCGTGACGTGATCCCCCACACACGCGCCCTGGTGAACCCGAACCGGCCAGGCTGCGCCTCGGACCAGGGCAACCTAGCCGCCGCCGGCGTCACATTCGTGCTGCTGGCCGCCCTGAACCGCGAGGCGCGCCACCGGGGCTGGTTCGAAAGCCGCAAGGAACCCGACCTGCGGCAATGGCTCGACCTCGCCGCCCTGGGCGCCGTCTGCGACGTGACCCAGCTCACCGGCTTCAACCGGGCGCTGACCGCCCAGGGTCTCAAGGTGATGTCCGCCTGGGGCAACCCGGGCCTGGCGGCGCTGATGAACGTGGCGGGGGCGGAAGGGCCGGCGGGGGTCTTCCACGCCGGCTTCATTCTCGGCCCGCGCATCAACGCCGGCGGGCGCATCGGCCGCTCGGATCTGGGGGCGCGGCTTCTGTCCACCGACGATCCGGACGAGGCGAGGGCGCTCGCCGAGCAACTCAATGCTCTCAACGCCGAGCGGAAAGGCGTCGAGGCCCAGATTCTCGAAGAGGCGATCGGCGTCATCGAGCGCGACGCGAATTTCGATCCGGCCGCCCCGGCCATAGTGGTGGCGCAGGAGGGTTGGCACCCCGGCGTGATCGGCATCGTCGCCAGCCGGCTGCGCGAGCGCTACCGACGGCCGGTCGTGGTGATCGGCATCGACCGGGCGGCCGACATCGGCAAGGGCTCCGGCCGCTCGCAACCGGGCGTCAACCTAGGCCGGGCGATCCAGGCGGCGTTCGAGGAGGGTCTGCTGCTGGCCGGCGGCGGGCACGCCATGGCCGCCGGCCTGACGATCCGCCCGTCCGCTACGCCGGAGTTTCGCGCTTTCCTGTGCACGCGGCTTGGCGAGGAGATGACCGTCGCCGAGGCCGAGGACGCCCTGGAACTCGACGCCCTGGTCACCCCCGGCGCCGCGGCGCGGCCGCTCTACGACGCCTTCCGCATGCTGGAGCCCTTCGGGCCGGGCAACCCAGAGCCGACCTTCGCGCTGGCGGACGTGCGCATCGAGCGGTTCATGCCGCTGAAGGGCGGGCACATCCGATGCACCCTGGTGGACGGGCGCGGCAATGGCCTGAAGGCGATCGCCTGGCGTTCCGCCGACACGCCCCTCGGCCGCCGTCTCGCCGCCGGCGGGGCGATCCACGCCGCGGGCAAGCTGAAGCCCGACGATTGGAATGGCCGCAACGGCGTCGAACTCGAGATCGAAGACCTGGCCGACGCGAGGATGTCCGGGAACGGGTGAGTTCTGCGTGGGTTCAGTGTGGCGGCGCGGCGCGCAGGAAATTCACCACGAAGGACACGAAGGACACGAAGGAGGCCGCGCAGCGCGCGTGACCAATCGACTGGCGGAGCAAGCGAGATGAAGGCGCCTTCGGCGACGCCCGTTCACTGCAAAACCCCCGGCCCTTGCATGCGCGGGGGCGTGTCGGATATACCCCCGGCTCCCGCGAGAAGTGGTCCCTTCGTCTATCGGTTAGGACATCAGATTTTCAATCTGGGAAGAGGGGTTCGACTCCCCTAGGGACTGCCACAACACTCGGTGCACTAAGCTTCGACCGCGCTGTCGATGACCGCGCGGCGCCTTGCTTTGCGCTGTTGAATATTGACGGGTCTGCAATCTTGATAACAGTGTTATAATGGAACCGCTCGTCCAGCGTTGACTGGCTGACGAGGCGTGAGGGGCGGGATGTCAGATTTTCAATTGGAGGGGGCGCAGCCGTTCGACGACCCAGTGAGGATCAGTGGGCGTGTCAAGTGGTTCGACGCCGGCAAGGGCTACGGGTTCGTCATTCCCGACGACCCCAGCCAGACAGGTCTCAGGGACGTTCTCTTGCACGTCACCAGTCTGCGCAACTCCGGGCGCGAGAGCGCTCTGGAAGGTTCGATCATCGTCTGCGACGTGGTCAAGCGGCCGAAGGGCTGGCAGGTCTCCGAGATCCACGACCTCGACGAGACCGCGGCGCCGCCGCCTCAGGACCGGCCGAAACGCAACTTCGAGAGCGAGGGCCACGGCGGCTTCCGGCGCGATCGCGACGACGGCGCCCGCCGCGGGCCCGGTCGCTTCGAGGCGGTTCGTTCGCCCAGGCGTCCCCCCGCCGCCCGCGGCCCGCTGGAGCGGGCCAAGGTCAAGTGGTTCAACCGGACGAAGGGCTACGGCTTCGTGGTGCGCGAGACCGAGCCCGGCGACATCTTCGTGCACATCGAGACCCTGCGCCGCTCCGGCCTGGAAGACCTGCAGCCGGGCGCCGACGTGATGGTGCGTTTCGCCGAAGGCCCAAAAGGCTTGGTGGTGGCCGAGATCGAGGTCGATCAGCTATAGGCCCCGGAATCGATCCCGGTCCCGCGAGGCGTCGGCCCAGATGAACCTGTCTAGTTGGCGTCTCGCAACGCTTCTGGCGGCGGTGGCCTCTGCGCTCTTGTTCGCCCAGGCCGCGTTCGCCGCGATCCCCACCTACGGCGTCAGGATCGTGCACACCTATCCGCACGACCGCACGGCCTTCACCGAGGGCCTGTTCTACCTGAACGGCTATCTCTACGAGAGCACCGGCCTCGAGCACCAGTCGATGATCCGCAAGGTCGAGCTGCGCACAGGCAAGGTGGTGCAGAGCCGGACGCTCGCCCCGCAGTATTTCGGCGAGGGGATCGTGGATTGGCGGGGCAAGCTGATCCAGGTGACCTGGCGAACCCAGATCGGCTTCGTCTACGACCTGGCCACCTTCAAACCCCTGGGCCGGTTTTCCTACGCCGGCGAAGGCTGGGCGCTCACCCGCAACGCGCGCCAGATCATCATGAGCGACGGCACGCCCCAGATCCGCTTCCTGGACCCGAGGACGCTGACCGAGGTGCGCCGGATCACCGTCACAGCCGACGGGCTGCCGGTGCAGAACGTCAATGAGCTGGAATGGGTGAAGGGCGAGATCCTGGCCAACATCTGGCTCACCAACAGCATCGCGCGCATCGATCCGGCCACCGGCAGGGTGCTCGGCTGGATCGACCTCGGCAGCCTGCCGGACGCCGGCGACAGCGCCCTCGATCGCGACGCGGTGGCCAATGGAATCGCCTATGACGCAAAGCTTGACCGTCTGTTCGTCACCGGCAAACGCTGGCCAAGACTCTACGAGGTGCGCTTCGTGAAACGACCGGCGCGGTCGGGCGGCCCACGTGGCTGACGAAGAGGCGGTGCCGCCGCCCCCCGACGGCTATGTCCTGTCGCAAGGACGCGGCTTGTTCAGCACGCGCAACGGCCCCTACTTCCACCGGCCGGACGGCCCGGGCGCGCAGCAGGCGTTCTACGCCCTGAAGCGGCACTGCAACGGCGTCGGACTGATCCACGGCGGCATGCTGTCGGCCTTCCTGGACGGCGTGCTGGCGGGCGCGGCGGCGCGCGGCACCGGCGCGACGAGCGTGACCATTCACCTGTCCATCGACTTCCTGGACATGGGCCGGGCGGGCGAGTGGGTGTTCGGCGAAGCGAACCTGACCCGCGCCACCAAGGAGGTGGCCTTCGTCGAGGGGCGCGCCTTCACCGGCGCACGCACCCTGGCGAGGGCCACCGGCATCTTCAAGCTGATGCGCCGGCGAGAGCGCTGAGACGCGGCTGCGCGTTGCGGCGCGGGGGCTTAAGTGGCAAGAGGGCGCTTCGCCGGTGGCCACGGGGCGTAGCGCAGCCTGGTAGCGCATCTGCTTTGGGAGCAGAGGGTCGCGTGTTCGAATCACGCCGCCCCGACCATCGGCCGAGACTGGACGCTTGAAGGACCCGCGATGCTCGCACGCATCTTCCGCCCCGCCCGCAACGCCATGCAGTCGGGCAAGGCCAAGACCCACGAATGGGTGCTGGAGTTCGAGCCGGCCTCGGCGCGTGTGTCCGATCCGTTGATGGGCTGGACCCAGTCCTCGGACATGAACGGGCAGGTGCGCATCCCCTTCGAGACCCGCGAGGAAGCCGTCAGCTACGCCCAGCGCCACGGCATCTCGTTCGAACTGGTCGAGCCGAAGGAACCCAAGCGAATTGTGAAGGCTTACGCCGATAACTTCGCCTTCAACCGCAAGATCCCCTGGACGCACTGAAGTCGAATCCGGCCCCCTTCGGCGAAGGGCGGCGTCCCGTCTTGCCTCCCGTTTTCACCACCAAGGCACGAAGGACACGAAGGGGCGCCCGGCGGGCGCCCGGCCAATTCCTGGCGCAGGATATTCAGATCAGGGACCTACGGTCCTCTCAGCTCCTTCGTGCGCCTTCGTGTCCTTCGTGCCTTGGTGGTGAATCTTACAAGCGTCGTGGCTGGCGCCGACGGGCCGGCGACTCCCCCCGGGGGAGAAGGATGCAGTTGGGCCGCCTTGCACAATTCCGCTAAACCAGCCGCATGACCCCGTAGCTCAACCGGATAGAGCATCCGCCTTCTAAGCGGACGGTTGCAGGTTCGAGTCCTGCCGGGGTCGCCAGTCCGTCAATGGCCCGACTTGATCTCCTCGGCGAGCTTGGCCACGTCGCCGCGGGCGGCCTGCACGCGGCCCATGAATTGCTCGCGGGAGTTCTCGGACGGATAGGGTTCGGCTGGCACGGGCACGCCCAGGAACCTGCACAGCCGGTCCCAGCCTTCGCCGACCTGGTAGACCAACAGCCGTTCCGGGGCGATTGCGTCCTTCACCTCCTCGGTGTGCCGGCGGAAATAGTCGGTCATGAAGGCGCGGTCGTGCATGTGGGGGCGGAAGGGCGCTGCGAAGCTGTTGAAGAAGGGCGCCATAGGGCTGTCCTGCTGGTCCACCGCGCTGCCCGGGGCGAAGATGGTGGCCTGGGTGGACTCGAACCACTGGTCAGGATCGCGCACCGTGTGCAGGACCTTGGCGTCGGGGTAGTGGGCGGCGATCTCGCGCCAGTAGGCGGCGCCGGGGTAGTCCACCATGGACTGATAGTCCTTGAAGATCAGGTCCCAGTCGGGCCGTCCGGCCCCGGCCTCGATCCACAGCGCCATGCTCTCCGGGTGCATGAACACCTCCACCATGTGGTGGCAGGGCCCGAAGCCCAGCATGTTCAGCGCCGTCTGCATGGACTTGGTGCCCGTGCGGCCCAGTCCCGATCCTACAACCTTCAGCGCCATGGCGCGGTCTCCCCCGTTTGTGTGGGCGCGACCTTAGGCGCGGCGACGGCGGCGCTCAACGGGGCGCGCCGCGACCACACCCGCTAACCCAGCTTCGTCAGCGCCTGCGCCAGGTCGGCGATGAGGTCGTCCGGGTCTTCCAGGCCGATGTTCAGTCGCAGCAAGGGGCCGGGCAAGCTGGGGATCTCCCGGCGAACCACCAGCTGTTCGTCGCAGTCCAGGGCGAGGCTTTCGAAGCCGCCCCAGGAGAAACCGAGGCCGAACAGCGTCAGGGCGTCGAGGAAGGCATGGACCGCGGCCTCGGAGGCAGATCGCAGGACGACGCCGAACAGGCCGGCGGCGCCGGAGAAGTCCCGCCTCCAGATCTCATGTCCAGGCGCTCCGGGCAGGGCGGGATGCAGCACCTGGAGCACCTGGGGCCGCCCGGCCAGCCAGGCCGCGACCTTCAGGCTGGACTCGCCGTGCCGCGCCATTCGGGTCGGCAGGGTGCGAAGCCCGCGCAGCATCTGGTAGGCGTCCTCGGCGGCGACCGACCAGCCGAAGTCCACGATGGCATGGTCGAGCGCCTGCTCCAGCTCTGGCGAGGCCGCCGCGGCCGAGCCCATGAACACGTCGGAGTGGCCGCCGACGTACTTGGTCAGGGCCTGGACGCTGAGGTCGACCCCGTGCTCCAGCGGCTTGAACAGCAAGCCGGCCGCCCAGGTGTTGTCGATCATGGTTAGGATGCCGCGGCCCTGGGCGAGGCGGGCGATGGACGGGACGTCCTGCATTTCGAAGGTCAGGGAGCCGGGGGATTCCAGCACGATCAGCCGGGTCGCCGGGCTCGCCATGGCGATCAGGGCGTCCGGCGAGGTCAGCGGGGGATAGAACCGCACGGCCACGCCGTAGCGCGACAGCACGTGGTCGCAGAACCGGCGGGTGGGCTTGTAGGCGGCGTCGGTGACCAGCACTTCGTCGCCGGCCTTGAGCACCGCCAGCATGGTCCCGACCACAGACGCGAGGCCGGACGGGAACAGGCGCACCGCCCGGGCGCCTTCCAGCTCGGCGAGGGCGTCCATCAGCGCCAGCTGCGCCGCCAGGCCGCCGCGGCCATAGGTGATCTGTTCGGTGTCGTAGAGGGAGGCGGCGTCGCCCATCAGCACCGTCGAGCCCTTCTGGATGGGCGGGCCTACGGTGCGCGGCAGGATCGCCGGCGTCTTGCCGGCCCGTATCAGGCGCGTGGCGTCGCGCTTGGGGTCCGGCCGCCTGCTCAAAGGACGAGCCGCATGGCGCAGCGGTCCTCGAAGCCGGCCGCCGCCTCTTCGGCCAGAATCTCGGCGAGCCAGGCGGGCGTCGCCTCCGGCGCGAGCTCCATGAAGCCCAGCGAGGCGTAGAAAGGCCCGTTGAATCGAACGCCGCGGAACGTCGTCAGGGTCGCCGCGGCGAGGCCTCGACCTCGCGCCCAGTCGATGGCGTGCTGCATCAGCCGCCGCCCGTGTCCGCGTTGCTGGCGTTCGATGATCACGTCGATCTCCAGGATGTGGAGGCCGCCATCGATGACCTCGCCCGCCAGGAAGCCGAACACCCCGCCGTCGTCCTCGACCACCCAGAGCGCGCCGGCGGCAACCGCCTTGGCCCACTGCTCGTGCGGCGCGGGAGGCGATCCGTCAGCCAGGGGCACGCCTGCGCGGGCGAAGGTCTCGGCGCCGGAGTCCTCGATGGCCGGCAGGCTCGCCAGGTCCATGCGCCGCGCCAGGCGGATGCGGGGCTCATTCAAGGCCCCGTCGCGACCGGCGTGTCGGCCTGCGCGCCCCATTCGCTCCAGGATCCGTCATAGACCGCCACATCCTCGCGCCCCAGCCGCGCGAGGCCCAGCGCCAGGATCGACGCGCTGATCCCCGAGCCGCAGGTGGTGACGATCGGTTCTTCGAGATTGACGCCCGCGGCCTCGAACACCGCGCGCAGCCTTGCCGGCCCGGCCAGGGCGCCGTCGGCTTCGACGAGCGCCGACCAGGGCACATTGCGCGCGCCCGGCATGTGGCCAGCGCGCAGGCCCGCGCGCGGTTCCGGCTCATCGCCGCGGAAGCGCGCCGGGGAGCGGGCGTCGACGACCTGGGCAGAGCGCCTCTCCAGCGCATCGCGAACCTGCGCCAGGTCGCGCACCAGGCCGGGCCGCGCATGGGCCTTGAACTCGCCGTGCGCCGGCTCGCGCCAGCCGGCCTCCACCGGGCGCAGCTCCTCCAGCCACCTGCGCAGCCCGCCGTCCAGCACCGCGACGTCGGCGTGGCCCATGGCGCGGAAGCTCCACCAGACCCGCGGCGCGGAGAACACGCCGACGGAGTCGTAGACCACGATCTTCGAGCCGGGCTCGACGCCCAGGCGCCGGGCCGCGGTGGCGAACTCCGGCGGGCTCGGCAACATGTGCGGCAGCCCGCTGGCATGGTCGGATACGCCATCGATGTCGAAGAACACCGCCCCGGGGATGTGCTGCTGGACATATTCGGCGCGCGGGTCGCGGCCTGCCGCCGGCATGTGCCAGCTGGCGTCCAGGATGACCAGGCCCGGATCGGCGAGATGGTCGGCCAGCCAGTCGGTGGAGACGAGGGGGTTGGTCATGGGCGCGTCGTCCTCATCCTTCGATCCACGGCGGGGTCGGCAGGCCGCGTTCGCGCAGGAACGCCGGATTGAACAGCTTGCTCTGATAGCGCGAGCCGTGGTCGGCGAGGATGGTCACGATGGTGTGGCCGGGCCCCAGCTCGCGCGCCAGCTTCACGGCGCCGGCGACGTTGATGCCGGTGGAGCCGCCCATGCATAGCCCCTCATGCTGCACCAGTCCGAAGATCACCTCCAGCATCTCGGCGTCGGTCACCTGGCAGGGGAAGTCCACCTTCAGGTCGGTGATGTTGGCGGTGATGCGGCCCTGGCCGATGCCCTCGCTGATCGAGGCGCCCTCCGACTTCAGCTCGCCGCGCGCGTAATAGGCGTAGAGCGCGGCGCCGAGGGGGTCGGCAAGGCCGATGGCCACATCGGGATTGCGCGCCTGCAGCGCCGCGGCGACGCCGGCCAGGGTGCCGCCCGAACCGATGGAGCAGATGAACCCGTCCACCTTGCCGTCGGTCTGCTCCCAGATCTCCGGCCCCGTGGTCTCCAGGTGCGCCTGGCGGTTGGCGACGTTGTCGAACTGGTTGGCCCAGACCGCGCCGTTGGGCTCCATGGCGTCCAGCTCCTCGGCCAGGCGGCCGGAATAGCGGACGTAGTTGTTTGGGTTGGAGTAGGGCACGGCGTCCACCTCCACCAGCTCCGCCCCCATCAGGCGGATGGCGTCCTTCTTCTCCTGGCTCTGCGTGCGCGGGATGACGATGGTGCTGCGGTAGCCCAGGGCGCAGGCCACCATCGCCAGGCCGATGCCGGTGTTGCCGGCCGTGCCCTCGACGATGCGCCCGCCGGGCTTGAGCAGTCCCCGCCTTTCGGCGTCGCGGACGATGTACAGCGCCGCGCGGTCCTTCACCGACTGGCCCGGGTTCATGAACTCGGCCTTGCCCAGGATTTCGCACCCGGTGGCCTCGCTGGCGCGCTTCAGCCGGATCAGCGGCGTGTTCCCAATGGCTTCGAGGACGCTTGCAAGCACCATCCCCGCTAAATCGCGGGACGCGGCGCGGGGCGCAAGGGGGAAGTCGCCCGGCCTAGGCTTCCGCCGGCTGCACCATGCCCAGCCAGCGATCGATGGAGGCGATGATCGGCTCGCCGGGCTGGAAGCCCTGGCTGACCAGCGCGAAGGTTCCGTCCGTGTTGGGTCCGACGATCAGGGTGGGAAAGCCGGTGACGCCGGCGCGCTGGGAGGTGGCGTAGTCGCGCCAGGTCTCGAACTTCAGCTCCTCGGTGGACAGGCCCTCCAGGAAGGCGACCTGGTCGAAGCCGAACTCGCCGGCGAGATCGGCGAGCACGGCCGGATCGGTGACGTCCCGGCCCTCGGCGTAGAAGGCCTGCTGGACCCGCTCGAGATAGGGCAGGGCGAGGCTGGGGTTCCCGCGGCGCACCAGCACCACGGCCCGCGCCGCCGGATCCGTGTCGTAGATGAAGTCCTCGCGATCCAGGATGGAGTAGTCGAACGGCTGGCCGGCCGCCTCGCGCACGTGATCCCAGTGCGTGCGGATCTCGCGCCGGGCGGCCGCCGTCATGGGCCTGTCGGTTCCCGGGCGAAGGCCGCCCATCACCAGGCGGATCGGCAGCACCTCGGCGTAGCGTTCGTTGAGCGCACGGGCCACCGGCGCGAAGCCCCAGCACCAGGAGCACATCGGGTCCGCGAAATAGATGAAGTGCAAGCCGTCCATGGCGAACTCCAGGGCGGCCGGTCGCGTTCGGCCGCCAGATCAGCTGCGCGAGAGGCTCAATTGTACCACATCCGTCCGATGGGTGCGGAAGCCGGCTTCGCAGTAGCTGAGGTAGAACCGCCACAGCCGCCGGAACCGCTCGTCGAAGCCCAGGCCGCGGATGTCCTCCCACGCGCCCTCGAAGCGCCGCGCCCATTCGGCCAGGGTCTCCGCGTAGTTCTGGCCGAAGCGCACGATGCCGGACCACTCCAGCCCGGCCCGCTCGGCCTCCTCGTGCAGGCGCTTCTCCGAAGGCAGCATGCCGCCCGGGAAGATGTACTTCTGGATGAAGTCGGCGCGGCGGCGGTAGCCGGCGAACAGCTCGTCCCGGATGGTGATGATCTGCAGGCCGGCCCGGCCGCCCGGCGAGAGCACGTCACGTACCTTGCGGAAGTAACTGGGCCAGTACTCCTCGCCCACGGCCTCGAACATCTCGATGGAGGCGACGCGATCGTACTGGCCCTCGACGTCGCGGTAGTCCACCAGCCGGATCTCGGCTCTTTCCGAAAGTCCCTGATCGAACATGCGCTTGGCGGCGAATTCGTACTGGGAGGGTGAAATGGTGATGCCGGTCACCCGCGCGCCGATCTCGCCGGCGGCGAACTCGGCGAAGCCGCCCCAACCGCAGCCGATCTCCAGCACGTGGTTGTCGGGGCCGAGCCCGATCTGGCGCGCGAGGCTCGCGTATTTGTTGCGCTGGGCCTCGCTCAGCGGCTGGCCCGGTCGCTCGTAGCGCGCCGAGGAGTAGGTCATCGTGGGGTCGAGCCAGCGGGCGTAGAAGGCGTTGCCCAGGTCATAGTGGGCGTAGATGTTCCGCTTCGCCCCCGCCCGGCTGTTGCGGTTCAGGGCGTGCGTCGCCGCATTGACCGCGCGAACCAGTAAATTGCCACGCATCAGCCGAAGCAGGCGGTCGAAGTTGAGGGTGAAGGCCTCGAGCAGGTCGGACAGGTCGGGCGTGTCCCACTCGCCGGCCATGAAGCCTTCGCCGAAGCCAATGTCGCCGGAATCCAGCACGCGCTTGAAGAACCCGAAGTCGTGCACGATCAGCCGGGCGTCCGGGCCCGGGGCGGGGCCTTGAATTCGAATTTCGCGACCCGACGGCAGGACGAAGGTGAGGGCGCCGCAGGCCCAGTTCAACGCGCAAATCTTCAGCGTTGCGCGAAACGCCGCCGGCGCGCGGCGGAGCTCGACATCATCCAAACCGACGCTCACGGATCGATCTCCGCTCATCGTCGCCTCCCCAGATGTAAGCTTCAGCATAACACCTTTTAAACATTCAGCGAATCAGCGCGACTCGCGGCGCGTTCACGAGGTCGGGATCGTCCGCGGTCGGCGGCTGCCCCGCAGTCGAACGCGCTTCAAGGCGGGCCGTTGCACGCCGCACTCGCGCCGCCTTGCTTCCTCCGCCCGCTCACGCCACTTCTACGGCTCAGCCGAGAAGCCGGATCAAGGAGCAGCATGGCCGTCCAGCCGAACGCCGTGGTGAATGTGGGCGAGAGCGCCGCCAGGCCCGTGCGCATGGGCAACGCCGAGCGGCTCAGCTTCATCGCCGGGCCTTGCCAGATGGAGAGCCGCCAGCACGCCCTGGAGACCGCCCATGCGCTCAAGGAAATCGCCGCGCGGCTGGGCGTCGGCCTGATCTACAAGACCTCGTTCGACAAGGCGAACCGCTCTTCGGCGTCCGGCGCGCGCGGGATCGGCCTGGGACAGGCCATGCCGATCTTCGCCGAGGTGCGCGAGGTCACCGGCCTGCCGGTGCTCACCGACGTGCACGAGTGCGACCAGTGCGCGCCCGTCGCCGAGGTGGTCGACGTGCTGCAGATCCCCGCCTTCCTGTCGCGCCAGACCGACCTGATCGTCGCCGCCGCGCGCACCGGCAAGGCGGTGAACATCAAGAAGGGCCAGTTTCTGGCGCCCTGGGACATGAAGTACGTCATCGAGAAGGCCACCGGCGCGGGCAATCCCAACGTCATGGCCTGCGAGCGGGGCGTCTCCTTCGGCTACAACACCCTGATCTCCGACATGCGGGCCCTGCCGATCCTGGCCCAGATCGGCTGCCCCGTGGTGTTCGACGCCACCCATTCCGTGGCCCAGCCGGGCGGGCAGGGCGACCGGTCCGGCGGCCAGCGTGAGTTCGTGCCGGTGCTGGCCCGCGCCGCGGTGGCGGTGGGCGTGGCGGCGGTGTTCATGGAGACCCACGAGGACCCGGACAACGCCCCCTCCGACGGACCCAACATGGTGCGCCTGGACCAGTTCGAGGCCCTGGCGCGCGACCTCCTGGAATTCGACGCCCTGGCCAAGCGCCTGCCGCTGGGGTGAGGCGCTGGCGCGTCAGCGCGTACTCCCTCCGATCGTCACCCCGGCCGTAGCGCACAGCGCGGAGAGCCAGGGCTGGACAGGCCGGCTCCTCGCTAGAATTCGTCTAGGCGCCGGACGGTCCGGCCCCGGCTCGGCCTTTCAGGCCGTCCGGGGTGACGAACGTCGGTGGCCACGCCGGCGTCGCGCGCGCCCCCAACGCTTGACCGCTTCGGCGCAAGGGGGCAGAGGCTCGCGCCGATGGACCTGTCCGGCCTGCAGCAGCTGTTGAACGCCGTCCGGAGCGCCCGGGTGCTGGCGGTGGGCGACCTGATGGTCGACCGCTTCGTCTACGGCGAGGTGGAGCGCATTTCCCCCGAAGCGCCGATCCCGGTGATGAGCCGCTCGCACGACATCGTCATGCTGGGCGCGGCCGGCAATGTGGCGCGCAATGTCGCCTCCCTGGGCGCCGTCGCGGCGCTGGCCGGGGTGATCGGCAAGGACGCCGCCGGCCACGAGGCCCTGAGCCTGCTGGCCGGCGAGAGCAACATCGAAGGCTTCCTGGTTACCGACCCGGACCGCCCGACCACGGTGAAGACCCGCTTCGTCTCCAGCGGCCAGCAGCTGCTGCGGCTGGACGAGGAGACCAGGCGACCCATCGCCGGCGAGGTGGAGGCGCGGCTGGTTCGCACCATCGAGGCCGCCGCGGCCGGGGCCGGGGCGATCCTGCTTTCCGACTACGGCAAGGGCGTAGTGACGCCGGCGGTGATCGAGGCCTGCCACGCCGCCGCACGGCGCGAGGGCGCGGCCCTCATCGTGGACTCCAAGGCCAGGTCCTTCGCCCAGTACGGCCCCGCCGCCGTGGTCAAGCCCAACGCCGCGGAGTTGGCCTACGCCACCGACCTGCCTACCGACACCGACGCCGCGGTGGAGGCGGCCCTGGCCCGGGCGCTGGAGCTGTCCCCCTGCGGCGCCATCCTGGTGACGCGCTCGTCGGAAGGCATGTCCCTGGCCATGCGCGGCGAGGGCGTGAGGCACTTTCGCAGGCCGCAGGTAGAGGTGTTCGATGCCTCCGGCGCCGGAGACACCGTGCTGGCGGCGCTCGGCGCGGCCGTGGCGTCCGGCGCGGCGCTGCATGAGGCGATCGAGATGGCGCTGCTGGCCGCCAGCGTCGCCGTGCAGAAAGCCGGCACCGCCACCGCCTCGCCGGACGAGCTGATCGAGGCGGAGGTGGCCGAACACCTGGCGCCCGCCGAGGCCAAGATCGCGACCCTTGAACGCATGGTGCGGGAGGTGGCGCGCTGGCGCGAACGCGGCCTCAAGGTAGGGTTCACCAACGGCTGCTTCGACATCATCCATCCCGGCCATATCGCCTACCTCGCCCAGGCGAGATCTTGGTGCGATCGCCTTGTGGTGGGGCTGAACACCGACCGCTCGGTGCGGGCCCTGAAAGGCGAAGGCCGACCGGTGAACGACCTGGAGGGGCGCGCCATGGTGCTCGCGGGTCTGGCCTCGGTGGATCTCGTCACCCCCTTCGACGAGGAGACGCCCATGGCGCTGATCCAGGCCGCCAGGCCGGACGTGCTGATCAAGGGGGCGGACTATTCGGTGGAGACCGTGGTCGGCGCCGACTTCGTGCAGTCCTACGGCGGTCTGGTGCGGCTGGCCGACATCGTCGAGGGCCGCTCCACCACGGCCACCATCCGCAAGCTCTCCGAGCGCCGCGCATGAGCCGGCGGATCGCCTTCGTGACCGGCGGCGCCGGCTTCATCGGCTCCAACATCGCCGCCAAGCTGGCCGAGGACTGGTCGCTGGACGTGGTGGTCTGCGACTGGCTGGGCCAGGTCGACGAGGGCAAGTGGCGCAACATCGCCAAGCACCCCATCGGCGACTACACCCCGCCCGAGCAGATGTTCGAGTGGCTGGCCAAACGCTGGCAGGACGTGGAGCTCGTCATCCATATGGGCGCGGTCTCCTCCACCACGGAGACCGACGTCGACAAGATCGTGCGCAGCAACTTCGCCCTGTCGCGCGACCTGTTCCGTTGGTGCGCGGACTTTCAGCGGCGGCTGATCTACGCCTCCAGCGCCGCCACCTACGGCGACGGCTCGCACGGCTTCGCCGACGACAACAGCCTGGAGGCGCTGGCCGCGCTGCGTCCGCTCAACGCCTACGGCTGGTCGAAAGCCCTGTTCGACATCTTCGCGGTTCGTCAGGCCGCGCGCGGCTACGCCCCGCCGCAGTGGGCCGGCTTGAAGTTCTTCAACGTCTACGGGCCCAATGAGGAGCACAAGGGACCGATGAAGTCGGTGGCCGCCCAGATATGGCCCGACGTGGCCCACGGCCGGGCGGTGAAGCTCTTCAAGTCCTACCATCCGGACTATGCGGACGGCGGCCAGCTGCGCGACTTCGTCTATGTCAAGGACGTGGTCGACGTGGTCGCGTGGCTCGCCGCCAATCCCCAGGTGAACGGCGTCTTCAACCTGGGCTCGGGCCGGGCGCGCTCGTTCAAGGACCTGGCCGAGGCCACCTTCAAGGCGGCGGGCAAGGCGCCGGAGATCGACTACATCGCCATGCCGCTGGTCCTGCGCGAGCGCTATCAGTACTTCACCGAGGCCAAGCTCGATCGCCTGCGCGCCGCCGGCTACGACGGCCAGTTCACGACGCTCGAGGACGGCGTGGGCGACTATGTGAAGGGCTATCTCGCCCAGCCGGACCCGTATCGGTAGCGCCGCCGTGGCCGGGTGGGAGGCCCCGACGCAGGTTTCCACCGGATGCTGCATCGTCGGCGGCGGCCCCGCGGGCATGATGCTGGGCTATCTGCTGGCCCGGGCCGGCGTCGCGGTCACCGTGCTGGAGAAGCACCCCGACTTCCTTCGCGATTTCCGGGGCGACACGGTGCACCCGTCGACCATGGAGGTGATGTGGCAGCTGGGCCTGCTCGACCATTTCCTGAAGCTGCCGCACGAGAGGGTGGAAGTGCTTAGCGCCCAGGTGGGCGACGATCTCATCCGCGCGGCTAACTTCCGCCACCTGCCCACCCACGCGCGCTTCATCGCGATGATGCCGCAGTGGGATTTCCTGAACTTCCTGGCGGCGCGGGGGTCTGCCTTCCCGGAGTTCCGGCTGATGATGCGGACCGAGGCCGTAGACCTGGTCCGCGCGAACGACCGCGTCAGAGGGGTGCTGGCGCACACGCCCGAGGGCGCGCTGGAGATCACCGCGCCCCTGGTGATCGGCACGGACGGCCGTCACTCGACCGTGCGCGAAAAGGCCGGGCTGAAGGTCGTCGATCTCGGCGCGCCCATGGACGTGCTGTGGATGCGCCTGCCGCGACATCCGGGCGACGAGGGGGCGTCGCTGGGCCGCGCCGCGGCGGGCCACATCTTCGTGATGATCCCGCGCGGCGACTACTTCCAGTGCGGCTACGTGGTCGCCAAGGGCGAGGCTGGGGCGATCCAGGCGCGCGGCCTGGACGCCTTCAGGCGCGAGATCGGGGAGATCGCCCCGATGCTGCGCGATCGCACGGACGCGCTGCGGACCTGGGACGACGTGAGGCTGCTCTCGGTCGCGGTCGACCGTCTGGAACGGTGGTTCGCGCCCGGCGTGCTGTGCATCGGCGATGCGGCCCACGCCATGTCGCCGGTGGGCGGCGTCGGCATCAACCTCGCCATCCAAGACGCCGTCGCCACGGCCAATCTGCTCTACGCCCCATTGCGCGCCGGGGCGGTCGCCGACGCCGACCTGGAGCGCGTCCAGCGCCGCCGCGAATGGCCCACGAAGGTCACGCAGTCCGTGCAGACCTTCATCCAGCGCCGCGCCATCGCGCCCACCCTGGCCGGAAGCACGCCCAGGGCGCCCGCCCCCCTGAGGCTGCTGAACGCGATACCCTGGCTGAGAAGGATCCCCGCGAGGGCGGTGGGCCTCGGCGCGCGGTTCGAGGCGGTGAGGTCGCCGGATGTGCACTTGCGTGCGGGCGTCAGGCCATAGTCGCCCCTCCCGATACTGCCCGCGAAAGCGCTGGCGGATGCGCACACCGAACTGGGCGAGCGCCGCCGCGAGGAGGTTCAACCACGGAGGTCACGGAGGAGCACGGAGTTCACGGAGACTATAGCCTTCACGCGAGGGCGGCGCGCGGGACATGCCGGACAAGCCGCTGGCGCGGCTTTTCCCGGGTGACGCCCCAAGCATCCGAAGCCCACTCCGTGAACTCCGTGGGTCTCCGTGAACTCCGTGGTGAGTCTTCGCGGCCCCTCAGCGGCAGCGGCTCACTTTGCCGATTTCTTCAGCCGGGAGCCCGGGGCGGAGGGGGTTGGGCCGAACTGGACGCCGCGCGGGCCCTGGACGGGCGGCGGCGGTTCGGAGGCGTTCGGCGGCTGGGCGGTCTTCGGCGTTTCTTCCATGACTGGGCCTGAATCTGATCGTGGGAATCGCGTGGTCGCGACAGGTTCGACCTATCGGGGCGAAATACAATGGCGAAAGAAAAATAGTCCGACGTTCAATACTGAATCTCGCCCACTGTAATATTAGTCTTGATCTTCCTATATATTTGCCGCCTAGCCCACCTTGCGCCTGCAGATCGGCGGACCATGCCAGAAACCAGATTTCGTGACGACGCGGAGCGTTGTGATCGCATGGCGGCGATCATGCTGACCCCGGCGCAGCGAGACTCCTACCTGGAACTGGCGCGCATGTGGCGCAAACTGGCCAACGAGACGAGCAATCACCGGCTGAGGGTGGCGGCGTGGACGCGCAAGGTCGGGATGGGCGCTTCGGCGCCGACTCCAGGTCCGACCGGCTTCGACGCGGGCGACAAGCCGGGATCAGGCGGCGGATAGCATGGCCCTCTCAGCCCAGCTGCTCGCCGCGCTCGAGAATCTGCGACGCAAGAAGGCCGGCGAGGACGTCAACTGGATCAACATCGCCGACGCGCGCGCCCTGACGGAGCTGGGCCTGGCGCAGCGGACCGGCGGCGGCTGGATCATCACGGCGGCCGGGACGTCGGCGCTCGCCGACCGAGATGGAAACCGGCCCGGTCGGTCACCCCCCGACATGAGCCGCTGAGCTATTCTTTGCCGCCAGACGACCTCCGAGCCTTGCATTCCGGCGGCGCCGGGCTATTTGCAGGACACGGTTGGCACTCGCACGTGCCGACTGCCAATTCGGCCGCCTAGTCGCCGGCCCAACTCACTGGAGATCGCAAACATGACGTTTCGTCCGCTTGGCGACCGCGTCCTCGTCCGCCGCGTCGAGGAAGAACAGAAGACCAAGGGCGGGATCATCATTCCCGACACCGCGAAGGAAAAGCCCCAGGAAGGCGAAGTCATCGCCGTAGGCCCGGGCGCCCGTGACGACAGCGGCAAGGTTCACCCCCTCGACGTCAGCGTCGGCGACCGCATCCTGTTCGGCAAATGGTCCGGCAGCGAGGTCAAACTCGACGGCGAGGAGCTCATGATCATGAAAGAGAGCGACATCCTGGGCGTGCTCAAGCCTCACAAGAGAGCCAAGGCCGCCTAGCGCCGGTCCTCCGACCGCTTCCATTCCCCGATTCATCGAAAGGGCAGGCACATGGCCGCCAAGATCGTTCACTTCTCCACCGACGCCCGCGACCGCATGCTGCGCGGCGTCAACATCCTCGCCAACGCCGTCAAGGTGACCCTGGGCCCCAAGGGCCGCAACGTGGTCATCGAGAAGTCCTACGGCGCACCTCGCTCCACCAAGGACGGCGTCACCGTCGCCAAGGAGATCGAGCTCGACGACAAGTTCGAAAACCTCGGCGCCCAGCTGATCCGCGAAGTCGCCTCCAAGACCAGCGACAAGGCCGGCGACGGCACCACGACAGCCACGGTGCTGGCCCAGGCGATCGTCATCGAGGGCCTGAAGTCGGTGGCCGCGGGCATGAACCCGATGGACCTCAAGCGCGGCGTCGACAAGGCCGTGATCGCCGTGGTGGAGAGCATCAAGGCCTCCTCCCGCAAGGTCACCACCAACCAGGAGATCGCCCAGGTCGGCGCCATCTCGGCTAACGGCGACGTGGAAATCGGCGACATGATCGCCAAGGCCATGGAGCAGGTCGGCAACGAGGGCGTGATCACCGTCGAAGAGGCCAAGACCCTCGAAAGCGAACTCGAGGTGGTCAAGGGCATGCAGTTCGACCGGGGCTACCTGTCCCCCTACTTCATCACCAACGCCGAGAAGATGGAGGCCGAGCTCGACGATCCGCTGATCCTGCTGTCGGAGAAGAAGCTCTCCTCGCTGCAGCCGCTGTTGCCGCTGCTGGAAGCCGTGGTCCAGGCCGCCCGTCCGCTCCTTATCGTCGCCGAGGACATCGAAGGCGAGGCCCTGGCCACCCTGGTGGTCAACAAACTGCGCGGCGGCCTGCGGGTCGCGGCGGTTAAGGCCCCGGGCTTTGGCGACCGCCGCAAGGCCATGCTGGAAGACCTCGCCATCGTCACCGGCGGCCAGCTGATCTCCGAGGATCTCGGCATCAAGCTCGAGAACGTCACCCTGGACATGCTGGGCCAGGCCAAAAAGGTCACCATCAACAAGGACGACACGACGGTCGTCGACGGCGCGGGTGAAAAGTCGGCCGTCGAGGCCCGCATCGCCCAGCTCAAGGTGCAGATCGAAGACACCACCTCCGACTACGACAAGGAGAAGCTGCAGGAACGGCTGGCCAAGCTGGCCGGCGGCGTGGCGATCATCAAGGTCGGCGGCTCCACCGAGATCGAGGTCAAGGAACGCAAGGACCGCGTGGATGACGCCCTCAACGCCACTCGTGCAGCCGTCGAAGAAGGCATAGTGCCCGGCGGCGGCGTGGCCCTGCTGAAGGCCGGCAGCGCCCTGGACCGCCTGAAGGGCGTCAACTCCGACCAGGACGCCGGCATCGCCATCGTGCGGCGTGCGTTGCAGGCGCCGATCCGCCAGATCGCCGAGAACGCCGGCGTGGAAGGCTCGATCGTGGTCGGCAAGGTGCTCGACAACAAGTCGGCCACCTTCGGCTTCAACGCCCAGACCGAGGAGTACGTGGACATGGTCAAGGCCGGCGTCATCGATCCGACCAAGGTCGTGCGCACCGCCCTGCAGGACGCCGCCTCGGTGGCCGGCCTGCTGATCACCACCGAAGCCGCGGTCGCCGAGGCCCCGCGCAAGGAAGCCGGCGCCGCCGGCGGCATGCCGGGCGGCGGCATGGGCGGCATGGGCGGCATGGACTTCTAAGAGGCGTCATCCCGGCCAATCCTCGGGCTTGACCTGGGGTTTTGCGAGACTAGCGAAGGGCGGGATCGAAAGGTCCCGCCCTTTGTTCATTTGCGGACCAATCCACCTTCTCGTCACCCCGGCCGGAGCGTCCGCCAGGACGCGCAGAGCCGGGGCCGGACGGACCGCTACCTCGCTGGAAGTCGTCTTGGAACCGGCGGGTCCGGCCCCGGCTCGGCCTTGCCGGCCGTCCGGGGTGACGAGGGTGGGGCGCGGCGAAAGTCACCCCCGGGGCTGCCCAAATCGCGGCGATTTGGCTAGGATAGTCGTTGGCGTCACAGGTGCGCCCGGGGCCCCGGCGCGCGGTCACAAGGGCCTCGCAGCCCGCCGAACCTCCTGTTCCGAGCCTGTTATCCGCCTGTTATGACCTGTTTGGCGCCTGTTCCGACCTGTTAATCACCTGTTCCTGCGCCCACCACTCGCACCTAACCAATTGTAATTACGCGGTCTTTTCAAGTGAACCCGACCGAAAATGCCGCAAATAACAGGTGTAACAGGTGAAAAACAGGTCGGAACAGGTGGAACAGGTGGACGCGCCCGCGAGGCTGACCACGTCAGAGACGCCGGAACAGCGCCGAGGATTTCGTTTCTGGGCCGCCGTGATCGCCAGCGTCCTCACCGGCCTGATCCTGGCGGCCCTGTGGATCTGGCGCGACGACATCGTCAAGGGCGTCCTCGATCCGAAGGTGCCCTATGTCCGCTATCACCCGCCGGCCGCGCCGGACTATTCCAGGCGCGCCGACTGGGCCATGGCGCCGACGCAGATCTTCCCGCCCGCCGCCGGCGATCCGCCCGCCGACGTGTTCTTCGTCCACCCCACCACCTTCGACGGGGGCAAGGACTGGAACGGGCCGCTGCACGATCGCGCCGCCACCGTGCTGCTCAGCCGGGTGATGCTGCCCAACTACGCCGCGCCCTTCGCCGAGGCCGGCCGGCTCTACGTTCCGCGATATCGGCAGGCGAGCCTCTACACCAAGGCCTCCAACTGGGACGACGCCATCGACGCGCGCCGCTTCGCCTATGGCGACGTGAGAGCCGCCTTCGACGTCTACCGCGACAGCTTCAATCACGCTCGCCCGTTCATCCTGGTCGGCGTGGAGCAGGGGGGCGAGCTGGCCGCGAGGCTGCTGCGCGAGGAGATCGGCAAGGACCCGGCGCTGCGCAGGCGCTTGGTGGCGGCCTATCTCATCGAGACCCTGGTCCCGGCCGACGAGCACGCGGCGAAGTCACCGGTTCCCCTGTGCGCTCAGCGACGGCAGGCCGGCTGCCTGGTGGCCTACGCCTCCGTGGAACACAACGACTTCCCCAGCGCCCAGCGTCTACTGGACCGGGCCAGGGTTTGGGACGACGCCGGCGAGCTGGTCTTCCTCGGCGGGCGGCCCGGGGCCTGCGTGAACCCGCTGCTGGGCGCGGCCAGCGACGTCGCGGCGCCGGCCAGGCTCAATCTCGGCGCCGTCGCGGCCACCGGTCTGGACTGGGGCGTGCGTCCCGGATTCCTGGTGCGCCAGTCGGCCGCCCAGTGCGACGGCGGCCTGTTGCGGTTCACCACGCCTCGCTCGACCCTGCTGCGGCCTTCGGGCAACTGGATCGAGCGGGCGAGGGAGCCGGGCTACAACCTGTTCTGGGCGGACCTGGAGGCCGACGCCACGGCGCGGCTCGCCGTCTGGCTGGCCGCCCACCCCGCGCCGCCTCAGCCGGCCTCCGCGCCGGCGCCGGCGCGCCAGTCGAACAGCTCCTGAAGCACGCCCAGCGCCCTCCCTCGGGGCGAGGTAAGTTGCGGGTCCCGCGCCAGGACCAGCCGGGCGTCGTCCGCGGCTGCGGCGATCAGGTCCCGGTGGGCGACCGGGTCCGCCAGGCGATAGGCCGGGAAGCCGCTTTGGCGCAGACCCAGGGGATCGCCGCCGCCGCGCAGCTCCAGGTCCTTCTCGGCGATAACGAAGCCGTCGTCGGTGCGGCGCAGCACGTCCAGGCGAGTCTTGGCGATTTCGGACAGCGGCGGGTCGTAGAGCAGCACGCAGCTGCTCTCGGCATGGCCGCGCCCGACCCGGCCGCGCAGCTGGTGCAGCTGGGCGAGACCGAAGCGTTCGGCCTGTTCGATGACCATGATGGTGGCGGCGGGCACGTCCACGCCCACCTCCACCACCGTCGTCGCCACCAGCACCGACAGCCGCCCGTCGGCGAAGTCGGCCATCACCGCGTCCTTCTGCTGCGCCGGCAGACGGCCGTGCACCAGGCCCACACCGGCGCCGAACAGCTTCTGCAGGGCCGCCGCGCGGGCCTCGGCGGCCGCCAGGTCGGTCACCTCGGACTCCGACACGAGCGGGCAAATCCAGAAGGCCTGGGCCCCGCCGGCCACCGCCGTCTTCAGCCGCCCGATGATCTCCGGCAGGCGCGACATGGGCGCGGCGCGGGTGGCGACGGGGGTACGGCCGGGCGGCTTTTCGTCGATGCGGGAGACGTCCAGGTCGCCGAACACCGTCAGCTCCAGGGTCCGCGGGATCGGCGTGGCGGACATGGCCAGCAGGTGCACGGCGGGGCCCTTGGCCTGCAGCCGCGACCGCTCCGACACGCCGAAGCGGTGCTGCTCGTCGATGACGCTGAGCGACAGGGCGCGGAAGGCCACATCGTCCTGGAACAGGGCATGGGTGCCGACCGCCACTGCCGCCGAGCCCTCGAACAGGGCCGCCAGCTTTTCGCTGCGCGGCGCGCCCTTGTCCCGGCCGGTGAGCAGCACGGTGCGCACGCCCTGGCTGGCCAGCGGCCCGGCGATGGTCTCGAAGTGCTGGCGCGCCAGGATCTCGGTGGGGGCCATGAGCACTGACTGCAGGCCGGCGGCGGCCGCGTCCGCCATGGCCAGCATGGCCACCACGGTCTTGCCGGCCCCGACATCGCCCTGGATCAGCCGGGTCATGCGCTGGCCGGACCCCAGGTCGGCGCGGATCTCCGCCAGGCTGCGCGCCTGGGCGCCGGTGAGACGGAAAGGCAGGGCGGCCTCCAACCGCACCGCCAGGGTGCTGGGCATGATCACCGCCGCCGGCTCGGCCCGGCGCGCGGCCTTACGCTGGGCCAGGGCCAGTTGATGGGCCAGCAGCTCGTCGAAGGCCAGGCGCCGGCGTGCCGGGGCCTGCGGCGACAAGTCCGCCTCGGAACGGGGATGATGCAGCGCCTCGAAAGCCGCGCGCCAGGGCGGCCATTTGCGCCGCGCGAGCCAGGCCGGGTCCTGCCATTCCGGCAGGTCCGGCGCGCGGTCCAGGGCCTCGAGGGCGAAGCGCCGGACGGTGCGCGACGCGAGCCCCGCCGTGGCCGGGTAGATCGCCTCCATCTCCGGCACGTCGCCGGCGCGGGCGGCGTCCCAGAGGTAGTCGGGATGAACGATCTGCAAGGTGTGGTCGAACTCGCTGCGCTCCACCTTGCCGCTGACGACGCGCCGGGCGCCGATGGGGTTCTGGCGCTCCAGGTGCGGCCCTAGACCCTTGAAGAACACCAGGGTGATGAAGCCGGTGTCGTCGAAGGCGCGGATCTTCCAGGGCAGGCCCTGACGCGGCGGACGCAGGTGCGCCTCGATGGTGACGGTGAGGGTCTGCACCTCGTTCTCCACCGCGTGGGCGGCCTTGGCGGGGCGTCGGCGCACCAGGTTCTGCGGGGCCAGGAACAGCAGGTCGCGCACCTTGTCGCCGGCCAGCTTCTCCAGCAAAGGCGCCACCCGCGGCCCGACACCCCTGAGGGAATCCACCGGCGCGAACAGGGGATAGAGAATCTGTGGCCGCATGGGGTGCAGCATAGCGACGTTTGGCGGGGGCGGCGCGGGGAGGGCGTGCTACCCATCTACCGTCATGGCCGGGCGTCAGTCCTAGCGTCAGTCCCGGCCATCACGATTGGCGGGGGAGCAAGACGCTGTTCGCCCCTATGCAACCGCGCCGCAATCGGCACACTCCCGACCTTTTCGTGCACTGGGGCGAGGATCATGTTCAAGTTCAGCACCGCTTTGATGGCCGGCGCGCTCGCCGCGACATCGGTCTTCGCCGATCCCGCCCCGACGCCGCCCATGCAGTCGGGCGACTTCGTCATCCACGACTTCCACTTCCGCTCCGGCGAGAGCCTGCCGGAGCTGCGCATCCACTACACCACCTTCGGGGCGCCCCGGCGCGACGCCGCCGGCCATGTTGTCAACGCCGTGCTGATCCTGCACGGCACGGGCGGGGCGGGGACCAGCCTCGTGCGGCCGCAGTTCTCCGGCGAGCTGTTCGGAACCGGCCAGTTGCTCGACGCGACCCGCTACTACCTGATCCTTCCGGACGACATCGGCCACGGCAAGTCGTCCAAGCCCAGCGACGGCCTGCGCGGCCACTTCCCGCACTACGGCTACGAAGACATGGTGACGGCGGAGCACCTGCTCGTGTTCGGCGGCTTGCACGTGGACCATCTGCGCCTAGTCATGGGCACATCGATGGGCTGCATGCATACCTTCATGTGGGGTGAAGCCTATCCGTTCGAGATGGACGCGCTGATGCCGCTGGCCTGCAACGCCCGGCAGATCGCCGGGCGCAACCGGGTCTGGCGCGACATGGTGATCGACGCGATCCAGAGCGATCCGGCCTGGAAGGGCGGCGACTACACCGAAGAGCCTCGCGAGGCCCTCCGCACCGCCGCCGACGTCCAGATCATCGCCGGCAGCGCCCCGCACCAGATGCAGAAGGACCTGCCGACGCGCGACGAGGCCGACAAGTTTCTCGCCGACACCCTGGCCCGTGATCTGGCGAACATGGACGCCAACGACACCCTCTACCAGGTCGCCTCATCGCGTGATTACGACCCCTCGCAGGGTCTGGAGCGGATCGCGGCGCCGGTGATGTGGGTGAACTCCGCCGACGACTTCATCAATCCGCCCGAACTGGGTATCGCCGAACGGGACGTGAAGCGGATCAAGCGCGGCCGCTTCGTCCTCCTCCCCATCGGCCCCAACACCCACGGCCACGGCACGCATACATGGGCGGTGGCGTGGAAGGACCATCTGGCGGAGCTGCTGAAGGAGTCGGAGCGTTAGGGCGACTGGTCGCCCGCTTGCTTTGTCCGGGTGACTGACGTTCACTCACGCCTGCCGACCTTCACGGAGCGAACGATGCCCCTCGACACCGCTGAACTCGATTTCGATCCCGACGCCCTGCGCGAGAAATACCGGCAGGAGCGCGACCGGCGGCTGCGGCCGGACGCCAACGAACAGTACGTCGAGACCAAGGGCGACTTCAGCCACTACGTCGACGATCCCTATGTGGCGCCGGGGTTCACCCGGGCGCCGCTGACCGACGAGCTGGACGTGCTGGTCATCGGCGGCGGTTTTGGCGGACTGATGGCCGCGGCGCGCCTGCGCCAAGCCGGGGTCGCCGAGATCCGCATCGTCGAGAAGGGCGGGGACTTCGGCGGCACCTGGTACTGGAACCGCTATCCCGGCGCCCAATGCGACATCGAGAGCTACATCTATCTGCCCCTGCTCGAAGAGACCGGCTACATCCCGAAGGAGAAATACAGCTTCGCCGCCGAGATCCGTGAGCACGCGCACCGTATCGGCGAGCACTTCGACCTCTACAAGGACGCCCTGTTCCAGACCCAGATCCGCGAGCTGCGCTGGCTGGAGGATGAGAAGCGCTGGCTGATCACCACTAATCGCGATGACGCCCTCAAGGCCCGCTACGTGGTGATGTCCAACGGGCCGCTGAACCGGCCGAAGCTGCCGGGCATTCCGGGCATCGAGCGTTTCAAGGGCCACAGCTTCCACACCAGCCGCTGGGACTATGCCTACACGGGCGGCAGCTCGGAGGGCGGCCTCGACAGGCTGGCCGACAAACGCGTCGCCATCATCGGCACGGGCGCCACGGCGATCCAGTGCGTGCCGCACCTGGGAAAGCACGCCAAGCATCTCTACGTGTTCCAGCGCACCCCGTCGTCGGTGGACGTCCGCGGCAACAAGCCGACCGATCCGGAGTGGGCGAAGACGCTGACCCCCGGCTGGCAGAAGCGCCGGATGGAGAACTTCAACATCCTGGTGAGCGGCGGGATGCAGGACGAGGACCTGGTCAGCGACGGCTGGACCGACATCATCCGCAATCTGCTGATCATGGCGACGAACCGCTCCGGTCCGCCGATGACGCCGGAAGAGCTGGTTCAGACCATGGAACTGGCCGACTTCAAGAAGATGAACCAGATCCGCGCCCGGGTGGACGCCACGGTGAAGGACCCGAAGACCGCCGAGGCGCTGAAGCCCTGGTATCGCCAGTTCTGCAAGCGCCCGACCTTCAACGACGACTACCTGCCCACCTTCAACCGGCCGAACGTGACCCTGGTGGACACCCAGGGCCGCGGCGTCGACCGGGTGACCGAGCACGGCCTGGTGGTGGACGGCGTGGAATATGAGGTGGATTGCCTGATCTTCGCCACGGGCTTCGAGGTGGGCACCGCCTATACCCGCCGCGCCGGCTTCGAGGTGATCGGTCGGGACGGCCAGACCCTGACAGACTACTGGTCGAGCGGCATGAAGACCCTGCACGGCTTCTACAGCCACGGCTTCCCCAACTGCTTCCACATGGGCGTCACCCAGAACGCCCTGACCCCGAATTTCCCGCACATGCTGGACGAGCAGTCGCACCACATCGCCGAGATCGTCCGGCACGCGAGCGAGCATCAGGCCCAAAAGGTCGAACCGACCGTCGAGGCCGAAGCGGACTGGGTGCGGACCATCCGCGAGAACGCCCGGCTCAACCTGGAATTCCGCAACGCCTGCACGCCGGGCTACTACAACGGCGAGGGCAGGGCCGGCGACGGCGGCGGCATCTTCGACGGACTCTATGGGCCGGGACCCGTCGCCTTCTTCAACCTTGTCAACAACTGGCGCTCGGAGGGCCAGATGGCGGGCCTGGAGGTCAGCTAGGGCGCAAGCTCGAACCCGCTGATCGCCCCAAGCGCATCCCATGCCGCCACGATGACGCTGAGGTTGTTGGCCGAGGCGATTGTCGCCGATGACGAGGCCGGGGTGTTGCACCTGCTTGCACGCTCACCGGACCTGGCGACAGCCCGCTTCGTGGACGGCGCGACCCGCCAAGCGGCGAAGGCGCACTATTTCAACGCGATCGGCCACTACGTCTACGCCGGCGACACGGCGCTGCACGTCGCCGCGGCGGCCTATCGACCTGAGATCGTCGAGCGGTTGGTGAAAATGGGGGCCGATGTAGGCGCGGCGAACCGTCGGGGCGCGCAGCCGCTTCACTACGCGGTCGACGGCTTGCCCGGGTCGCACGCTTGGAACCCGGTCGCCCAGGCCGCCACGGTCGCTCGGCTGATCGCGTTGGGCGCCGATCCGAACGCCACCGACGCGAGCGGGGTCAGGCCGCTGCATCGCGCCGTGCGTACGCGATGCGCGTCTGCGGTGAAGGCGCTTCTCGACGCCGGCGCGGACCCGCGACTGCCGAACAGAAGCGGCTCGACGCCGATGCTGCTTGCGACCTCCAACACCGGCCGCGGCGGCTCGGGCTCCCCCGAGGCGAAGACCCAGCAGGAGGAGATCATTCGCCTGCTTCGTCTGCACGGCGCGGCAGGCTAGGCTGCACCCAATGGGCAGACTGACACGATGAGCACCGACGTCACCTTGGATGCGCTCACGCCGCTGCACGCTATCATGGGCGCCTGGGCGGCCTGGGTGCTGTCCTGGTTCGTGGCGTCGGTCTGGTCGCGGCGGACGGTCGCCCGGCCCGGGTGGATAGGGGCGGTGGCGCACTACATTCCGACGGTGTTCGGCGCCTTGCTGCTGTTCTCGAGGCAGAGCGACTACGATACCTCCACGCTCGGCCTGATGGAGCGGCGGCTGTGGCATGTGGGCGCGCCGCTGGGCTGGCTGCTGTTCGCCCTGGCCGTGGCGAGTTTCACCTTCACCTGGTGGGCGCGGCTGTGGCTGGGTTCGCTGTGGTCCAGCACGGTCACGCGCAAGACAGGGCATCGCGTGGTCGACACCGGGCCGTACCGGCTGGTGCGCCACCCGATCTACACCGGACTGATCGCCGCCGGGTTCTTCACGGCGCTGGAGATCGGTACGATGCTCGCCCTGATCGGCGCGGCGGTGATGAGCCTGGGCTGGTGGATGAAGGCGCGGGTGGAGGAGCGGTTCCTCACCCAGGAACTCGGGCCCGACTACGCCGACTACCGGCGACGCACGGCGATGCTCGTGCCGTTCCTCAAGCTTCCCGGCTAACGACCGCTGGCGCGCCGGCTCCGGGCGCTCTATATCCGCCGCTCCCGAGCATGGATGACATAAGGCTGAAGCGGTTGAAGCTCCGCGCCTGGCGGCGCGGTTTTCGGGAAGCGGACCTGATTTTGGGCCCGTTTGCGGACAGCCATGCCCAATCGCTGACGCCAGGCCAGTTCGCCGACCTGGAAACTCTGCTCGAACAGCCTGATCAGGACGTCTACGCCTGGATCGTCGGCCTGGCGCCCATCCCGCCGCGTTTCGACACGGAGGTGATGCAGCTGATCCGCTCCTTCCGCCACTTCGCCCGAACCGCTCGCGGCCCCGACCTGGGCGCTTGAGCATACACAACAGATCGCAGAACCCCTTGTCCGCCGCCGCCGACCTCAAACGCCTGGCCCAGACACCCGACGCCCTGGAGCTGACCGGCGCGCCGGAGGGTTTCGACGCCCTGGCCATGGCCGACCTGGCCCGGGCCCGGGGCGGCCTGTCGGTGTTCGTCGCTCGGGACGGCTCGCGCGCCTCGGCCTTCATCGACGCGCTGGGTTTCTTCGCGCCGGACATGCCGATCCTGCGCTTCCCCACCTGGGACTGCCTGCCCTACGACCGCATGGGTCCGTCCAGCCGGGTGTCCGCCGAACGCATGGCGACCCTGACGCGCCTGGCCCGCGGCGAGTTCGGCAAGGCGCCGGCGCTGCTGGTCACCCAGGCCCCGGCCCTGGCCCAGCGGGTGCCGCCGCGCAGCGTGGTGACCCGCGCCGGCTACGCCACCGCCATCGGTCACAGCGTCAACATCGCCGACCTGGAGCGTTATTTCGCGATCAACGGCTATCACCGCGCCTCCACGGTCTCCGAGCGCGGCGAGTTCGCCATCCGCGGCGGAGTGATCGACGTCTTCCCGCCCAGCGCCGAGGAGCCGGTGCGGCTGGACCTGTTCGGCGACACGCTGGAGTCCATCCGCGCGTTCGACCGGGAAACCCAGCGCTCGACGAAGCAGCTGAAGGCCGTCGATTTGATGCCGGTGAGCGAGGCCTTGCTCGACGCCGACAGCATCGCCCGGTTCCGCAGGGGCTATGTCGCCGCCTTCGGCGCCCCGGGCGACGACCAGCTCTATGCGACGGTGAGCGAGGGCGGGCGCCGCGCGGGGCTCGAGCATTGGCTGCCGCTGTTCTACGAGGAGATGGCGACTCTTTTCGACTATCTGCCGAAGGACGCCCTGATCTGCGTGGATCACCTGGCCGCGGCGGCCCGCGACGAGCGGCTGGCGATGATCGAGGACGCCTACGACGCGCGCTGCCAGGCGGATCGGAAAGCCAACTACCGACCGTTGCCGCCCGGCACGCTGTACCTCTCCAAGACCGAATGGGACGAGGCCTTGACCGCCTATCCGGTCCGCACCTTCACGCCGTTTCATCATGAGATGAAGGATGGCGTTATCGACATGGGCGCGCGGCAGGGACGCAACTTCGCGGCCGAACGGGCCCAGGACAGCGTCAACCTGTTCGAAGCCGCCGCCGACCACGCACGGCGGCTGGCGGGGCGGGGCAAGCGGGTGCTGTTCGCCTCCTGGTCGGAGGGATCCTCCGAGCGGCTGGGCTCGATGCTCTCCGACCACGGGCTGAAGAACGTCGCCTTCGCCCCCTATTGGCAGGCGGCCAAGGCGGCCGACCCGAAGAAGCTGCAGCGGGTGGTGCTGCCCATCGACGCCGGCTTCGAGACCGACAGCCTGGCGGTGATCTCCGAGACCGACATTCTCGGCGACCGCCTGGCCCGGCCGCGTCGCCGGCGGCGGGCGACCAACTTCCTCGCCGAGGCTTCCGCCCTGACCCCCGGCGACCTGGTGGTGCACATCGACCACGGCATCGGGCGCTATGAGGGGCTGAAGACCCTGGAGGTTCAGCAGGCGGCGCACGACTGCCTGGAGATCCAGTACGCGGCGGAGTCGAAACTCTACCTGCCGGTGGAGAACATCGACCTCCTGACCCGCTATGGCGCGGACTCCGAGGGCGTGCAGCTGGACCGGCTGGGCGGCGCGGCCTGGCAGGCCCGCAAAGCCCGCGCCAAGGAGCGGCTGCGCGAGATGGCCGAGGGCCTCATCCGCATCGCCGCCGCGCGGGCCCTCAAGCACGTGGAGGAGGTCGACCCGCCGCACGGCGTGTTCGACGAATTCTGCGCGCGTTTCCCCTATGAGGAGACCGACGACCAGCTGAACGCCATCGCCGACGTGCTGAGCGACTTCTCAGCCGGCAAGCCCATGGACCGGCTGATCTGCGGCGCTGTGGGCTTCGGCAAGACCGAGGTGGCCCTGCGCGCCGCCTTCGTGATGGCCATGAGCGGGCGGCAGGTGGCGGTGATCTGCCCCACGACCCTGCTGGCGCGCCAGCACTACGCAACCTTCACCGAGCGTTTCCAGGGCTGGCCGGTGCGCATCCGGCGCCTTTCGCGCCTGGTCCCCATCGCCGAGGCCGCCGAGACTCGCGAGGCGCTGAAGAAGGGCGAGGTGGAGATCGTCATCGGCACCCATGCGGTGCTGTCCAAGCAAGTGCAGTTCAAGGATCTCGGCCTGGTGGTGGTCGACGAGGAGCAGCACTTCGGGGTCAAGCACAAGGAGTCGCTGAAGGAGCTGCGCGCCGACGTGCACATGCTGACCCTGACGGCGACGCCGATCCCGCGCACCCTGCAGATGGCGCTCTCCGGCATTCGCGAGATGTCGATCATCGCCACCCCGCCCATCGACCGGCTGGCTGTGCGCACCTATGTGACGCCCTTCGATCCCATCTCCATCCGCGAGGCCTTGCTGCGCGAGAAGTACCGCGGCGGCCAGGCCTACTATGTGGCGCCCCGCATCTCCGACCTGCCGGACCTGGCCAAGTTCCTGCGCGAACAGGCGCCGGAGGTGAGCTTCGTGGTCGGTCACGGCCAGCTCGCGGCCTCGACGCTGGAGGACGTGATGGCCGCCTTCTACGAGGGCCGCTACGACGTGCTGCTGTCGACCAGCATCGTCGAATCCGGCCTGGACATACCGACAGCCAACACCCTGATCGTGCACCGGGCAGACATGTTCGGCCTCGCCCAACTCTACCAGCTGCGCGGTCGAGTGGGTCGGGCGAAGCAGCGGGCCTACGCCTACCTCACCACGCCGTTCGAGAAACCGATCACCCTTTCGGCCGAAAAGCGCCTGCAGGTGCTGCAATCGCTCGACAGCCTGGGCGCCGGCTTCCAGTTGGCCAGCCATGACCTCGACATTCGCGGCGGCGGCAATCTGCTCGGCGAGGAGCAGTCCGGCCACATTCGCGAGATCGGGGTCGAGCTCTACCAGCAGATGCTGGAGGACGCGGTGGCCGAGCTGCGCGCCAAGGGCGGCGACCATGAGGCGCTCATCGACCGGGGATGGTCTCCGCAGATCAACACCGGCGCGGCGGTGCTGATCCCGGAGGACTACATACCGGACCTCAACGTGCGCCTGGCGCTCTATCGCCGGCTCAGCGACGCCGAGAAGGCGCAGGACCGCGAAGCCCTGGCCGCCGAACTCATCGACCGCTTCGGCCCGCTGCCCGCCGAGGCCGACCAGCTGCTCAAGGTGGTGGCCATCAAGGGCCTGTGCCGCGAAGCCAATGTCGCCAAGATCGACGTGGGCCCCAAGGGCGCCGTGGTGAGCTTCCGCAATGACAGCTTCGCCAACCCGGCCGGCCTCGTCGCCTTCATCCAGAAGAACGGCGCGGTCTGGCGCCTGCGCCCGGACCAGAAGGTGGTGGTCCGCGGCGAGTGGGAATCCCCGCCGTCGCGCCTGGCCGCCGCGGAGCGGGTGCTGACCGTACTGGCGAAGCTGGTGAGGACCGAGTAGCTCGCGAGCGCGGCTCTAGCTCACGATCGTCGGCGGCACGGCGCCGCCGGCGGCTTTCTTCGCCACCGCCTCTTCCAGCAGGCGACGCGCCCGGACCCAAATTTCGAGACGCTGGGTGACCATGAGCGCCATGGCGAGCACAAGGGAGGCGTCGGCGAGCGCGCCGGCGGAGATGGGCAGGCCGAATTTGCGCAGGTCCACCGTGCGCAGGGCGAACTTCGCCAGGAATATCAGCAAGATGAACATCAGACCGATGGGCGAGCTCTTGCTGGTCAGGTCGTGCGTCTCGGGGTGCACCTCGATGTGGGTGAATCGGCCACGTTGCCAGCCCAGCACGGCGCCCAGGCTGAACATCGCCGTCAGCAGGCCGATGGTGATCGGATCGGTCGGCGGCGGTTGGGCGACTAGGTTAGACGCTACCGAGACGAACAGGATCGTGGGCCAGACCCATAGCCGCTCGATGTTCAGCGGCCGTGGGCGAAGATTGCGCCGCAGGATCACCGCCACGATGACCGCGGGAATGAGATAGGGCGCCACCTGCACCCAGTCCGGTTGCATCCCTGTGGCGTGCGGCATGCCTGGATCCTCCCGTGAACCCTAGCCCGCCTTGCGCTGCATGGCGCTGGCGGCGGCGGACTCCAGGGCCCGCGCGGCATTGTCGCCGGGTTGCACCTCGGCGACGCCCATGTCGAACTCGGCCACGAAAGGCTGGCGGTCGGCGCCGGCCTCGAAGGCGGTGCAGGCGATCACCGCGGCGATGCGTTCGGCGGCGGCCCGCGCGGCGCTCTGCGCCGTGGCGGGCAGGGCGAGGGCGAAGACCTCCGGCCCCAGGCGCGCGGCGGTATCTTCCACCCGCACCAGGCGGCCGATCATCGAACCGATCTGCGGGATCGCCCGGTCGAGCCATCCACCCGCGCGCGCCATGGTCACCTCGGGGCTCTCCGAAATCCTCAGGACACAGACGGAAAGCGGACGGTTGCGGACGCGGGAAGCCTGAGCCAGCCGCGTCAGGTGAGCCGCGAACAGCTCCTGGGTGAACAGACCTGTGGCGGCGTCCATCAGGCCCGAGCCGCGCGCCTTCTCCAAAGCCTTGCGGATCGCGGTCTGGCGGCGGTAGCTGCGCGCCAGCTCCAGCACGCGCTTGGCGGTGTCGCTCTCGGACACGGCGGGCGACGCGACGTCGGAGACGCCCTTGTTGAATGCCTCCGCGGCGCTGATGTAACTGTCCGTGTGCTGATAAAGCAGCGCCGGTACATGGTAGAGTTTGGTGTTGCGCCGCATCCCGGCGACGATCGAGAGCGCCTCCTGCTGGTTGTCGCCGGCCCACAGCACGACGGCGTCGAACTGCCGCTCATGCAGGTAGTCGAAGGCGGTGTAGGCCGTGAACGCGCCGACGATCTGCGCCTCGCTTTTCGACAAAGCGTTGGACAGGGCCAGGAACTGCGGCGCGGGCTCGCCGACGCAGAGCACCCTGAGCGGCCCCGTGTCGGGTTCCGGCATATCGAGCCGCTTGCCGCGGTCGGCGAAGGTCTCCAGGCGAAGCTCGAACTCCTCCTCCGCCACGGCCATGCGCACCAGCATCTCCAGGCGCATGGCCGCCTGGACCGGGTGCAGGGGAGGGGCCAACGCCAGGTCATAGCCGTTGGCGCCCAACTCCGGATCCGGGTCGCCGATGGCGATCACCGGCATGCGGCGGGGCGCGCAGGCGCTCTTCAGCCGTTTGGGCAGGGCCAGGGCGTCCGCGCCGAAGCCGGCGAGGTCGACAATGGCGGCTTCGATCTGCAGATCAGACAGGGCGGCGATGGCGGCGAACGGCCCTCGGGCGGTGACCGTGCGCCAGCCCAGGCGGTCCAGCCCTTCGGCCAGCGGGCCGGCGCGCTCGTCCTCGCGGGCGACGATCAGGATGCGCGCATTGATCGGCACTGTTTACCCCGTAAGCCCGGCGACGTAGGACCGCGGCTGCGCGGCGCGGCCAGATTCGTCACGGCCAACACCATAGCAGAGGCGCGGTGAGACCATAGCCGCATGGCCAGCCTCGGGTGGGAGTTCGCGGGACGCTTGCCTCACCATGGGGCAGGGCCTTTAGTCGTCGCCAAACACATCGGGAGACGCGTCATGGGCCAAGGTCCGCTTTCAGGGCTGAAGATCGTCGAATTCGCCGGCATCGGGCCGGGACCGTTCTGCGGCATGCTGCTGTCGGACCAGGGGGCCGACGTGGTGCGCATCGACCGCAAGGGCGGGCGCGGCGGCGCGCCGACCGACGTCACGGCGCGCGGCAGGCGCTCGGTGGCGCTCGACCTCAAGGAGCCGGCGGCGGTGGAGACCTGCCTGAAGCTCATGGAGAAGGCCGACGCGGTCTATGAGGGTTTCCGTCCGGGCGTGATGGAGCGCCTGGGCCTCGGGCCGGACGTCGCCCTGAAGCGCAATCCCAAGCTGGTCTACGGACGCATGACCGGCTGGGGCCAGACCGGCCCCTACGCCAACGCCGCCGGTCACGACATCAACTACATCGCCATCACCGGCGCCCTGCACGCCATCGGGACGAAGGAGCGGCCGGTGCCGCCGCTCAATCTCGTCGGCGACTTCGGCGGGGGCGCACTGTATCTGGCGTTCGGGCTGCTGGCCGGAGTCATCCATGCCCGGGCGACGGGACAGGGGCAGGTGATCGACTGCGCCATGAGCGAAGGCGCCGCGTCGCTCGCCGCCATGTTCTACGGCATGAAGGCCACCGGCATGTGGATCGACGAGCGGCGCGCCAACATGCTCGACGGCGGCGCCCCGTTCTACGACACCTATCGCTGCGCGGACGGCCGGTTCATCGCCCTCGGCTCCATCGAACCGCAGTTCTACGCGTTGCTCCTGGAGAAGACCGAGATCACCGATCCGGCGTTCAAGGCGCAGATGGACCGCGCCGCCTGGCCGGAGCTCAAGCTGAAGCTGGCCGAGGTGATCGCCCGAAAGACGCGCGACGAGTGGTGCGCGATCATGGACGCCACGGACGTCTGCTTCGCGCCGGTGCTGACCCTCGAGGAGGCGCCGGCCCATCCGCACAATGCCGCGCGCCATACCTTCGTGGAGGTGGGCGGCGTGGTTCAGCCGGGACCGGCGCCGCGTTTCTCGGCCACCCCCGGCGCGGTCCAGGGACCGCCGCCGGCGATCGGCGCGCACACCGCCTCCGCGCTGGCGGACTGGGGGCTCACCGCGGCCGAACTGGCCGAGGCGGGCGCCGTCTAGGACGAGCGTCTCGAGCGCGCCGAGACATTAAACTTCGTCCATGTGCGCTCGTCGCATTCTGTTCAGCTTCGGTTCAGGCGCGGACGATCAATCTCGCACCTGTCGATTGACCGCCGCGCTCTCCCGTCCCTCGTGGCGGCGGTCGAACGATCAGGACGAAGACAAGGTCATCCTGGCGGCGCGTCGTTCCTCCAGCGGCGCGCCGCACCCTTGTCAGCCAGGCCGTGACTTGGCGACCAGAAAGCTGAGCACGCCGCCTTCGGCGGCCGCCTCGACCAGTTGATCGCCGCATTCGGCAAGGAAGTGGGGCACATCTATCCGAGCCATGGGATCGTCGGCCAGCAGCCTCAGGCGAGCCCCGGGCGCCGCCAGCGCCAGAGCCTTGCGAAGCTTCAGGGTCGGCACGGGGCAGCGAAAACCTCGCGCATCGATCAGGATCTCGGCCGGCGTCGTTGCGGGTTCAGCCATTGTCCCTGCATGGGCGCCCCCGCGCGCCAGGTCAATGCTGGCCGCTGGTGGAATCTGCCGTTAGATGGGGCGCGTATGGGCAAATCCGTGCGACCTTGGTCTCGCGCTGCCGCCCGCCACAAGGACCCACATGAATCTCGCCGTCGCAACCGCACCGACGCCTGAGTCACGCGAAGTGGGTGCGGCGCCGGCGCCTTTCGAACGGGACGAACTCCTGCACGAGGTGTTCGCGCAAAGCGCCGCGGAGTTCGCGGATCGGATCGCGGTGCGCCAGGCGCTGCCCGACCCGGAAAGCCCGCGGCGGGACTGCTACACCTACGCCGAACTGCGCCACCGCGCCTCCAGCTTCGCCCGCTACCTGCGCGGCCGCGGCGTTAGGCGCGGCGACCGGGTGCTGATCTGGCTGCCGCGGGGCTTCGACCAATATATGGCGCTGCTCGGCGCGCTGGAGGCCGGCGCCGCCTATGTGCCCATCGACTGGAGCGCGCCCGCGGATCGTGTGCTCTACATCGCCGAGGAAAGCGAAGCCTTCGCTGTGATCACCACGACGGAGCGGTCGCAGGGCTTCCCGGCCAACGTCCAGTGCATCGTGCCGGTGGACCTCGACCTGGGAGACATCGCCGCCGAAGCCACGACGCCCCTCGCGCGCGACGACACCGGGGCCACGCCCGACGACATCGCCTACATCATCTACACCTCCGGTTCGACGGGCCGCCCCAAGGGGGTGATGATCCGCCACCGCAACGTCTGCTTCCAGATCCGCTCCGAGGGCTCGGTCCTGAAGCTGACGCCGGACGACCGCGTGTTCGCGGGCGCCTCGCTGTCCTTCGACATCTCGGTCGAGGAGATGTGGGGCGCGTTCCTGGCGGGCGCCGAGCTGATCATACCGACCGACACCCTGATGCGCTCCGGCCCCGACCTCGGCGTGGCCCTGGCCGAGTTGGGAGTCACCGTCTGGTGCCCCGTGCCTTCGCTGCTGTCGGTGGTTGGCGACGACATTCCCTCGCTGCGCATTCTCAACGCGGGCGGCGAGGCGTGCCCGCTGGACCTCGTGCGCCGCTGGGCCAGGCCGGGCCTGCGGTTCCTGAACACCTACGGTCCCACCGAGACCACGGTGACGGCGACATGGAGCGAGCTGCATCCGGACCGGCCGGTGACGATCGGCAAGCCCTTGCCCGGCTTCTCCACCTGGGTGCTCGATGCGTCTCTGAGGCGCGTTGACGATGGCGTGGAGGGGGAACTGGTCATCGGCGGACCCGCGGTCGGGGCCGGCTATCTGCACCGCGAGGAGCTGACGGCGCAGAAGTTCATCGAGCCGCCGTGGCTGATCGCGGAAGGGCGGCCCGAGGTGGCTTATCGTACCGGCGACCTGGTGCGGGTGAACGCCGATGGAGACATCGAATTCCTCGGCCGCATCGACACCCAGGTGAAGATCCGCGGCTATCGCGTCGAACTGGGCGAGATCGAGTCGGTGCTGGCCGAGGACCCGGCAATCGCCCACGCCGTGGTCAACCTCTACCCCGAGGACGGCGGCGGGGAGTTCCTGGCGGCGTTCCTGGCGCCCCGTCGCGGACAGGCGCCCGACGTCGATCGGCTGAAGGAGACTCTGCGTCAGCGGCTTCCGACCTACATGCATCCGCAGGCGTTCCAGGTCGTCGACAGCTTCCCGACCCTGATGTCCGGCAAGGTCGATCGAAAGGCGCTGCAGCGGCCAACCCCGGCGCCCGTCGAGGAGCGGACCGTCGAGCCGCCGGCCACGCCGCTGGAAGCCGCCCTGCTGGAAATCTGGCGGGCGACTTTCGGACTGCACACGATCTCGGTGACGGACGACTTCTTCCAGGATCTGGAAGGCCACTCGCTGCGCGCCGCACGCATGGTTTCCATGGCGCGCGCCAATCCCGAGCTGGCCGCCATCTCGATCCAGGACCTCTACGAGGCGCCGAACATCCGCGCCCTGGCCGCCGTGCTGCAGGCGGCGAATGAGCAGCCGCACGCCGAAGCCGCCCCCCTGCCGCCGTTCGAGCCGATCCCGCGGCTGCGCCGGTTCCTCTGCGTGGCCGCCCAGACCGTTGCGCTGGTACCGATCTACTCGCTGAGCGGCGTGCAATGGCTGCTGCCGTACCTGGTCTATGTGCACAACGTTTCGCCCGAACCGGAGACGCGGCTGCCGGCGCTGGCCTGGGCCGCGGCGACGTTCCTGGTGATGCCGCCGGTGATCATCGCCTTCTCGATCCTGGTGAAGTGGGCGGTGATCGGGCGCTACCGCGCCGGCGACTATCCGCTGTGGGGGCTCTACTTCTTCAGGTGGTGGCTGGTGCGGCGCGTGCAGGACGTCATTCCGACCGAGTTCCTGTCGGGCACGCCGATGATGGCGCTGTACTACCGCCTGCAAGGCGCGCGCGTCGGCAAGGACGCGGTGCTGAACTTCCTGGACATGGACGCGCCGGATCTGGTGTCGATCGGCGACCGGGCGGTGATCAGCGAGGGGGCCATGATGGCCACCACCGCCGTCGAGCATGGTCGCCTGCGCATAGGCCCGGTGGACATCGGCGCCGACGCGCGCATGGGCACCGCCTCGGTGCTGGGCCGCGGCAGCCGCATCGGTCCGGGCTCGGTGCTCGAAGACCTGTCGGCGATCGGCCCCGGCCAGTCGATCGCGGGCGGGGAACTCTGGAGCGGATCGCCGGCCGTTCGCATAGGCCCGGCGCCCGAACGTCCTCAGTCGACGCCGCCGTCGGCCTTGAGACGCTTCCTGGTGACCCTCGGCCTGGTCGTCGTCGCCCCCCTGCTGCCGCTCGCCGCCATCCTGCCGATCGCGCCGGGCCTGGTGGCCATGATCGAGCTGGACTGGGCGACGGACGACAAGGGCTATATCGCCCTCTCGCCGTTCCTCGCGGTCGTCTATGTGATCGCCATGTGCCTGCTGATCGTGGTGGCCAAATGGCTGCTGCTCGGACGGGTGAAGCCCGGCGTCTATTCCATGTGGAGCTGGTTCTACATCCGCTTCTGGTTCGTACAGCAGCTGGGCGCGCTGGCGCTCGACCTGATCCACTCGATCTACGCAACCCTCTATGTGGCGCCCTGGTACAGGGCGCTGGGCGCCAAGGTCGGGCGGCGCGCCGAGATCTCCACCGCCACCTCGGTCATGCACGACCTGATCGACATCGGGCCGGAAAGCTTCATCGCCGACGGTGTGTCATTCGGCGGGGCCCGCTTCGACGTCGGCTCGTTCCGCCTGGAGCGTACGCGGATCGGGCGGCGCACCTTCCTTGGCAATTCGGCCGTGCTGCCCACCGGCTCGAACCTCGGCGACGAGGTGCTGATCGGCGTTCTGTCGAAACCGCCGCCCGATCGCGAAGCCGAGGCGGGCGGCACGTCCTGGTTCGGCTGCCCGGCGATCCGCCTGCCGCGGCGCCAGATGGTCGCCATGTTCGACGAGGGCGCCCGTTTCAATCCCTCGAAGCGGCTCATCGCCACGCGGCTGGCCATCGAGTTCGTGCGCATAACTCTGCCGCTCACCGTGTTCGTGGCGATGTTCAGCGTGTTCCTGTCGATCATCGGATATTTGGACGACCAGGCGGACGCCGACCTGCTGATCCCGCTGCTCTTCCCCCCGCTCTACCTGGCCTTCGTGTTCTGCGCCGGGCTGTTCACCCTCGCGCTGAAATGGGTGGTGATCGGCCGCTACAAGCCGACCACGGCGCCCCTGTGGAGCATCTTTGTGTGGCGCACGGAGCTGGTCACCTCGACCTATGAGAACCTCGCGGTGCCGCTATTGCTCGAGCCTCTGCGCGGCACGCCCTACCTCAACATCTGCCTGCGCCTGATGGGTTGCCGCATCGGCAAGCGGGTCTATTGCGACACCACGGACATCACCGAGCACGACCTGGTGGACGTCGGCGACGACGCCGCGCTCAACGACGGAGCGGGCATCCAGACCCATCTGTTCGAAGACCGGGTGATGAAGGTCAGCAGCGTAAAGATCGGCGAGCGCGCCACCGTGGGCTCCTTGTCCATCACCCTCTACGACTCCATCATCGAACCGGACGCCATGCTGGGCGATCTGTCGGTGCTGATGAAGGGCGAGGTGCTGCCGGCCGGGACCTCCTGGGAAGGCTCGCCCGCGCGGCCCGCCGCCCAATGATCCGCTGGGTGCTGGATCTGGGCGAGGTCGCCGGGCTGGAGCACGGATGGGCGTGGCCGGTTCGGCTGGACGGCCCGCAGGCGTCGCGCGCTCTGGCCGGCTGCCGACCCAGCGGCGACGATCTTGCCGACGCGGCCCGGCTGACAAACTCCGCCGCCGGGGCGCGGCGCCTGCTGCGGCGTCGGCTGCTAAGGGCGCTCGCGGCCCGGGCGCTCGGCGCAGCGACCGATCGGGTGAGCATTGCGCGCGATGAGCGCGGCGGCGTGCGCGTCACGACGCCCGGGCCGGCCTTCGCCAGCATCGCGGCGCGGGGCGATTGGGCGCTGCTGGCGGTGGGACCGACGGCCCTTGGAGTCGATATCGAGCTGACCCCGGAGCCGCCGCCGCCCGCCGACCTGCTGCACCCGCGCGAGCAGGCCTTGCTGGCGGCGTGTCCGGGGCCGTCGAGAACCGAGCGGACCTGGCGCATCTGGGTCGCCAAGGAGGCGTTCGCCAAGGCCTCGGGATGGCCGCTGGATCGTGCGCTCGCGGAGATCGCGCCCGCGTCGTCGCCGGGTGTCGAGGTGAGCGAGTACATGCTGTCGGGCGTCGTCATGGCGGCGGTCAGCCTCGAAAGCGACTTCGCGCCCGCCTGACCTTACGGCGCGGCCTGCCGACGCTCGGCCCGCGCGGTGCGCCACACCGCCCGCGCCGCATCGGCGTTCATCACCGCTATGCCGAGGCCGACCACCAGGTCGGGCCACCGCGATCGGGTGGCGGCTGTCGCCAGGCCCGCCGCGATGATGGCGACGTTGGCGATGGCGTCGTTGCGCGCCGAGAGGAACGCCGCCTTGGTCAGGCTGCCGCTGTGGTGACGATGACGGGCCAGCATGAAGGCGCAGGTCAGGTTCACCGCCAGGGCGCCGAGGCCAGCCAGGCTGAGAGCGGCGGCGTTGGGCGCGGCATGCGAGTTGAACCTCAGCCAGGCGGTCCAGAGCGTCGCGACGCCGGGCGCCAGCAGCAGGGCGGCGAGACCCATGCCCAGCGCCGCCCGCCGCCCCGCGGTCCAGCCCAGCGCCAGCAGGATCAACAGGTTGACGCTGGCGTCTTCCAGGAAGTCCACGGAGTCCGCGAACAGCGACACCGACCCTATGGCGGTGGCGACCGCGAACTCCACGCCGAAATAGGCCAGATTGGCCAGCGCCACGAACAGCACCACCCGCCGCAACGGCGCATCCTGGCCAGGGGCGGCGTCGGACATCGGCGGTTCAGATCTTCCGGCCCTGCCAGTAGGCGTCGCGCAGCAGTCGCTTGTAGAGCTTGCCCGTGGGCAGGCGTGGCATTTCGACGATGAAGTCGATGGAGCGCGGCGTCATGTAGTGGGCCAGCCGGCCGCGCGCGAAGCTCAGCAATTCGGTGGCCAATTCCTCGGTGGGATCGTGGCCGGGCGCGGGCTCGATCACCGCCTTCACCGCTTCGCCCATTTCCGAGTCCGGCACGCCGAACACCGCGACGTCCGCCACCTTGGGATGGGTGATCAGGGCGTCCTCAATGGCCTGGGGATAGATGTTCACCCCGCCGGAGATGATCATGAACGACTGCCGGTCGGTGAGGTAGAGGTAGCCCTCCTCGTCGAGGTAACCGACGTCGCCCAGGGCGCTCCAGTTCTCGTGCCGCGGATGGCGCGCCGCGCGGGTCTTGGCCGGGTCGTTGTGGTACTCGAAGGTGGGCGCCTCGCGCTCGAAGTAGACCAGGCCCGGCTCGCCGGGCGGCAGATCCTCGCCGTTCTCGTCGCAGACGTGCAGCACGCCCAGCGCCGCCCGACCCACCGAGCCCGGATGCGCCAGCCAGTCCTCGCTGGTGATGAACGTCGAGCCGGAGCCCTCGGTGCCGGCGTAGTACTCGAAGAGCACCGGGCCCCACCACTCGATCATCTGCCGCTTCACCTCCACCGGACAGGGCGCGGCGGCGTGCACGGCCACCTTGTGCGACGACAGGTCGTGCGCCGTGCGCGCCTCTTCCGGCAGCTTGAGCATGCGCACGAACATGGTGGGCACCCACTGGCTGTGGGTCACGCCGTATCGGGCGATCAGGGCCAGAGCCTGCTCGGCGTCGAAGCGCTCCATCATCACCACGGTCCCGCCCCAGGCCTGGACCGTGAGCACATAGCTCAGCGGGGCCGCGTGGTAGAGCGGGGCAGGGGAGAGGTAGACGGTGTCCGGGCCGAAGCCGTAGCGGTTCATCTGCCGGCGGACTTCGAAGCCCTCGGCCGCCGTCCGATCCTGCAGCGGCCGCAGGATGCCCTTGGGGCGGCCGGTGGTGCCGGAGCTGTAGAGCATGGCGTCGCCGATCCACTCTTGCGCCAGGGGCTCGGGCGACGAGGCGGCCAGGGCGTCCTCGTAGGACTCCCAGCCTGGGATCGTCCCGCCCAACATCAACCGGATCTTGCAGTTCGGGATCAGCTCGGCCAGGGCCGCGGCCGTCTCGCGCTTCTCATAGGAGGTGACGATGGCGCTCGCCCCGCAGTCGTTCACGATGTAGGCGGCTTCATCCGGCGGCAGGTAGCGGTTCACCGTGGTGACGTAGAGCCCCGAGCGGAAACCCGCCCAGACCGGCGCCATGAAGTGCAGATTGTTCTCCATCAGCACGGCCAGATGATCGCCGCGCCGCAGGCCGCGCGCGTAGAGCAGCTGCGCGAGCCGGTTGGACGCATCGTTGAGCTCGGCGAAGGTGACGATCTTGCCGGTCTCGGCGGAGATCATCGCCGGCTTGTCCGGCGTCAGGCGGGCGTGGTCGGCGAGGAACATCGGCAGGGGTCCGTGCGAATTGAGCGCGCGAGAGTGATTACCGATCCACCCCAACCTCTGTCATCCCGGAAAGCGCGTCAGCGCTTATCCGGGACCTCATGCAAGCTTGAGCTCTGATCGTCGGGAGGTCCCGGATCTCCGCGGCTGCGCCGCTACGTCCGGGATGACACCCTGTTCCTAATCCAGATCCATGCCGTTCATGCCGGCGTTCTTGCGCGCCTTGGACATCAGCTCGGCGACGATAGGGCCGATCAGGTTCGGGTCCTGCACCGGTTCGTGCGTCGGGCCACGGTGCCAGCCCTCGGCGATGGCGAGGACGCCGCCGCTGGCCTCGAACATGCGCCCGCTCACCTCGGCCGACTGCTCGCTGGCCAGCCACACGCCTATGGGGGCGACCCATTTCGGATCCCCTGACCGGCGGCGTTCCTCGGTGACCGGCCCGCCGAGGTTCTCGGTAAGGCGGGTGAGCGCGCCCGGCGCGATGGCGTTGACGGTGACCCCGTAGCGGCGCAGTTCGCGCGAGGCGATGATGGTGAAGGCGGCGATGCCCATCTTGGCCGCGCCGTAGTTGGTCTGGCCGATGTTGCCGTAGATGCCCGACACCGATGAGGTGTTGATGATCCGCCCGTTGACCGGCACGCCCGTGGCCTTGTTCAGGTCGCGCCAGTAGGCGGCCGCGTGGTGGGCCGGGGCGAAGGTGCCCTTCAGGTGTACCTTGATCACCGCGTCCCACTCGGCCTCGGTCATGTTGACCAGCATGCGGTCGCGCAGGATGCCGGCGTTGTTGATCAGCACGTCCAGCTTGCCGAAGGTCTGCACCGCCTGGTCGATCATGCCCTTGGCCTGATCCCAGTCCGAGACGTCCGCCCCGTTGGCCACGGCCTCGCCGCCCATGGCCTTGATCTCGGCCACCACCTGGTGCGCCGGCGAGGTGTCGGCCCCCGTGCCGTCGGGCTGGGCCCCGAGGTCATTGACCACGACCTTGGCGCCTTCCTGCGCGAGCATGAGGCAGTATTCGCGCCCAATCCCCCGCCCGCCGCCGGTGACGATCGCCACCCGTCCTTCACAAAGTCCCGCCATCGCCGCTTCCTCTCCGCTTTGCATGTTCCGGCGCGCCCATTCTCGAGGGGGCTGCGCCGGGCGTCATGCGCTAGAAGAAAGCTGCTTCCGTAAGGGGAGTCGATGGGGGAGGTCGCCGCTACGGCCGATGCGTGCGGTACCAGTAGCGATGGTACGGATAGGGCCGGTAGATCCAGTGGTTCCCGTACCAGATCCACGGGTCGTACCAGACCGGCGCGGCATAGAGCACCTCGCCGTACACCGGCCCCGGATAGAAGGGTTCCGCGCCGGCGCGCAGGGCGTATCCAGGCGGGCAATTGGCATTGTCGGCGTTGGCGGAGTGGCCTATGGCCGCGCCGGCCGTGCCGCCGATGACGGCGCCCGCAGCCACGCTCGAGCCGCGGTCGTAGCCCCGAGACAGCCCCCCGCCGATGATCGCGCCGAGAATCCCGCCGATCACTGCGCCGGCGGCGGTGTTGTTCTGGCGTTGCTCTACGCAGTTCCGCGCAGCCCAGCGCTCGGCTTCGTAGCTGTAGCGCTGATCCTGCTGTCGGGCTTCGGGCGACTCTTCGTCTCCGGCGTCCTGCCGCTGATAACCGGGCGGCGGCGGTACGTTGTACGACCCCTGGCCGGAGGGTTGACTGCCCTGATCCTGTTCGGGTGGACCGTTGTCGTGACCCTGGCCGGGTGGCGGCGGGGGAGGGTAGTCGCCTGGCGCCGGTTGAGACCAGGCCGGGACGCACATGCAGACCGTGGTGGCGGCCACGCCCATGGCAAGGGCCGTGCTGCGGATATTGCGGTGAATCATGGGAAGCGCACTCCGGAACGAACTCGCTGGATCCCCCGCTGAGTTCAGCCTAGCACGGTTCCGGGGCAGCTTCACGGAGGTGTTGTGCGACGATGAAACGCCGCTGACGGCCGTACCCGCGGCGACTTCCAGCGGACCGTGGGTCACTGCTTGCGCAGGGTCGCCACGGAAATGTGCGGCCAGTGGATGCCGATGAAATCGAGGATCACCCGCTGGACATACTGCAGCTGCAGGAACTCCCCGTGCTGAGGATGCTTCACCGTCTCGATCCAGAAGATCGCGTCCATCTGGGCGGCGTTGGCGTTGGCCGTCACGAACGGGATGTTGACGATGCCGCCCACCGGGGTGGTGGAGATGGAGATCACCACCGTGCTGGTGATCGTCTGCCCCTTGATGTCATCGAGGAGCGCCAGGGCCGGGTTCTTGATCGTGGCGGCCGCGTTCAGCGCCGGTGACATGAAGGCGGGCAAGGGATCGGTCAGGTAGGGATTCAGGTAGATCGGGTTGGTGATCGGTGTCGCGGGCGGGGTGTTGAGCGCCGGTATGGCGGCGGTGAAAGGCGTGGAGTCCACCGGGTTGATCACCGGCCCACCCGCGACGGTGGTGGTGAAGACGCTCTGGGCCAGCAGGGAGTCGCCGTGCGGAATGGTCGCCTGGCGCACATAGGTGTCGTGGTTCACCGCGGGGTCGATGGTGAGCGGCACATGGATCCAGAGGCCGGGCTCGATATGGATGCCGCTGTCCAGCGTCCGATCGCTCACCTGTTGCAGATAGTGCAGGCCGTGCAAGTTGATGTCGTCCTGCACCGAACCGCGGTTGGGGATGTCGCCGCCGATAGCGCGGAAGTCCAGCGTCTCCTTGGTGGCGTTCAGTTCGAGGAAGAACGGCTTGCCGTCCTGCTTGTCCGGGCGGGCGATCAGGTTGAATCCGTGCCCGACCCAATGGCCGGGAAGTTCCGCCAGCAGGCCGAGATTCTGGTGCACGACCGCGACGGGGGGACTCGCGCGAAAGGCGGTTGTCATGACGTTCATCTCCGGGGGCGCCGACATTGCACTGACGCAATGCGATCCTGGAGACGAGATAAGTTTCAACTATAGATTGCAAGTTAACTCGCGACAAACCGGAAGCAAATTCTAGTGACCGTATACGTTACTCCCGTGATAACATATACTTAAGAGATATATCTCCGCGCGGCGCCGAGCCGCGGCCGCGCGCGTCGGCGCAGCCTCGCAGGTTCGGCGCGGAAGGCGACCTCCGGCGCACCGGCCAATCCGCCGGTCGATCCAAGGCCCCAACCAGGGCGGCCCTGCCTTGCCCTTCCGCTCAAAACTAAGGCCCCGGGGCTAGGGGGCGTCCGGGGCCTTGTCAGATGCGCAGGTCGTTGCTCGGGGGGCGTAGGGCGGCCTGCGTTCTCAATCTAGCCGCAGTGTGTGACGCGCCGGTGTCAAAGCTGATCGGCCATCGATGCATCCGGCGATCGGACGGCCTTTTTCGTGGGAAACGGCGCCCAGGGGCTATAGGTACCAGCGGACTGCATCGGGACCACGGGGGACTGGGCATGAGCGTAAGGGCAGGCGTCCGGCGTCTTCTGATCGCCCTTTCGGGCGTGTACTGGATCGTTTCGCTGATGATCGCCGCCGCGATCGGCCTGGTGGCCCAGCACCACGACTTGCGAGGGCTGACAGACTCCGTCCGGATCAACGATGTGGCCTTGCGGCAGGCGCACGCTCAGCAGGTCGGCCTCGGCGCCTTCGAGATCGTGCTTTTCTGGGCCGCGGTGAGCTACGGGATCGTTGTGGCCGGCTACTTCACCGTCCGCTGGATCATTCGCGGCTTTATGAAGCCGGGCTGAACCGCACGCCGGCGCCGTTCTGGCGGACGGGGTGGGATTCGAACCCACGGTGGGCGTGAACCCACGGCGGTTTTCAAGACCGCTGCCTTAAACCACTCGGCCACCCGTCCTTTGCAGGGAATTCAAGCACTTACGCCGCTCGGCTTGAGCGGCCGAAGGCAGCTTGCCACCAAACTGCCACCAATCGCCCACGCCGGCCCGCTCATGCTTCGTTCTCACTCTGCCTGCAAGCCCCCGAACGCCTTGTCGAACACGGCGGCGGCGCCGCCGTCCGACGGCTTGAACAAATGGGTGTAGGTGTCGAGCGTGATTGACGGCGCGCCGTGGCCGAGGCGACGGCTGATCGTCAGCACATCCATCCCCGAGGCGATCAGCTGGCTGGCGTGCGTATGGCGGAGCGCGTGGAGGCTGACCTTTGGGAGCTTCGCTGAGACGACCATCTTGCGCCACTCGCTCGACACCATGTCCGGTCGCATCGGCGAACCGTCCGGGCGCCGGAAGACGAGCGCATCGTCGCCGTCCCGGCCTAGCCCGAGCGCCAATCGTTCCTGCGCCTGGGCGATCTTGTGCGCTCTCAGCGCGGCCACTGCGAACGCCGGGAGCGAGATCGTGCGCCGGGCGTGCTTGGTCTTGGGCGGTTTGAAACGAAGCCCGGCCTTGGTCTGTTCGAGCGACTGCTGGACCTGCAGCTCGGCGCCGTCGAGGTTCACGTCGCGCCAGCGCAGCGCGAGCATCTCGCCGCGGCGCATCCCGGTCGAGAGGCCCACGGCCGCCAGGAGGAACATCGCCCGGCCTCGAAGCTTGGTCAGCATCTCGCGAGCCTGGTTCTCGGTCAGAATTTCAATCTCCCTGCGCTCGACCTTGGGGCGCTCTGCCTGCCTGGCCGGGTTCGACTGGATCATGCGATCGCGCTCGGCCTTGGACAGCACCTTCAGCAGCACCCGGTGAATGTGGCGGATCGTCAGCGGAGCCAGCGCCCGGCCATCCGTCCCGTCCGGGCGTCGCCCGGCTCCCAGGTCGTTATAGAACTTCTCGATCCGCATCGGCTGAAGCGCCTGCACCTTCAGCGCGCCGAGATGTGGGCGGATGTGCAGCCTGATCAGCTCCTTGTAGCGCTCGGCAGTCTTAGGGCTGACCGACAGGGCGTCTTGCCAGGCGTCAAGCACGTCACCGAGGGCCTTCCGGTCGCTGGCGACGAGTGTCCCATCCTCGGCCTGCTTCACTAGATCCCGCAGCTTGGACCGAGCCGCCGTCTCCGTGCCCTTGAAGGTCACATATCGGAACTTGCGCAGGCCGCTTGCCGCGTCGGTCGCCGGCAATTTCAGCTCCCAGGCGTCGCCGCCACGGCTGCGATAGCCGCCCTCGCCGCGAGCGCGGCGGGCGCGTGTCTTGGTGGTCATTGGCCGCCTTCCTTGTCTGAATCCCAGCGAATTAGGGCCTTCAATCTCTCGGGCACGTGTTCGTCGGAGAATGACGGTCCTGCTCGGCCGAGTTCAGTGCCGGGCGGAACGTCCATCGCCGCGATCGTCATCTTCGCGCAGTACTCACCGACCTTCGCTGCCGTGGCTTCGAACATGCTCAATGCATCAGGCGGAGGGGTCGTCCCGTAGGGGACACTTGGACCGGTTGAGCACACGAAACCGCGTGCCGCGTCCGCCAGCGCATCGCGGCTGAAGCCGTTCGCCCACCAGGGCAGGCCGGTCATAGTCTCGACACGCCCGATCAAGAATCGCAGCGCCCAAAGCAGCTGCTCGGTTTCACGGCTGACGCGGCTCGGCCCGAGGTTGTCCACGCCTTCGTGAATGAGAGAGTCAGTGAGCCGCTGCTCGATCTCTCTCGAAAGGGATCGGCGAGGCCGCGCCGCGTCGGCGGCTGCCTGCAGAGCATGGCGTGTCGCAGGCGACACGCGGGTGTCGATCCGCTCCGTCTTCCCTTCCAGGGATGGGTCTTTCGGCCGCGCCACCGCAAACCTCCGCACGTTGTACGCAAGAATGTACGCAGAACCATTGCGCCAATCAAGCCGAAACGCCACCATTTGTCGCGAGGCTCGATTGCAGTCCTCGCAGAGACAGGAGACGCAGCGTGAGCAAGGTTCTGCTGACCGTCGCGGAAACGTCGGCCGCGACTGGCTTGGGCGAGCGCATCATTCGGGATTGCGTGGCCCGCGGCGAAATCCCGGGCCAGCGGTTCGGTCGATTGATCCGGATACCGCAGTGGTGGGTCAAAGAGTTCGCCAGCGGCCCGCGCGGCGAGAAGGCCGCGTGATCCGTGGCCCGGCACAATTCGGGCGGGGACCCTAGCCGAAGGGTCGCCCGCCCGCTGTCGTTTCGTCGCCACCACGCGAACGGCCGGCAACATAGACTCGGCACTGAAGAACAGCAACCCGCAGACCCGGTGGTCGAGCGCATGGTCCAGCACGCCGTCGTGGCCGGCGGCTGTCGAATTTGGTCCCGCAAAGAGCCGGATGCAGCTCCCGGTCTGACGAAGGCGGCCGCGTTTCATTCAAAGCGCGCCGCGGACCTCGCCAATCAGGTGGTGGAGCGGTGGCAAGCCGGGCTGGCATGAACGCGCTCGCCGAAAAGATCGCAGAGCCGAATCGAGAACCGGCCCTTGATCCGATCGACCTCACGGAATGGATCGAGGCTGATCCGCCGCCGCGCCGGTGGGCCGTGGACGGGATGATCGCGACCGGCGCTGTGACGTCGCTCTACGGCCACGGCGGCGCCGGTAAGACCTTGCTGGCCCTCAATGCGATGATCGTTTCCGCCGCCAGCGCGACACGAGACGATCAGCTTTGGCTGGGCCGCAAGGTCGCCCCCGGCGTGTCGGTGGCGCTGCTCGCCGAGGATGACGCGCACGAGTGCGTGCGCCGGGTTAAGAGAATCTGCCGGGCGCGAGGGCTCAATGTGGCCGACGTCGCGGCTGGCGTTCAGATCGTGTCACTGATCGGCGAGGACGCCACGCTGGCCGGGTTTTTCCCCGGCGGCGCGGAGATCTACTTCACCCCGCTCTGGCATCGGCTGGAGGCGACGCTCAAGGACCAATTCGCAAGCCTGCTGATCCTCGACTTCGCCGCCGCCGTCTATGGGGGCGACGAGCTGCGCCGGGATCAGGTCGCGGCGTTCATGCGCGCGCTCAATGGCCTCGCCCAGAGACACGACATTGCAGTTCTGCTGCTAGGCCACCCCTCAGCCGAGGGGATGAGAAATGGCCGAGGCCACTCCGGTTCGACCGGCTGGCATAACCACACCCGGGCGTTCCTTCACCTGGAAGTGCTCGACGAGGTTGCGGACGATGAGCGCAGCCGACTCACCCTCACCATTCGCAAGAACAACTACGGCCGGTCCGGCGATGTGCTGAAGCTGGCCTTCGACGGTACGCTGTTTGAGGTTCTGGAGGAGGATCGGGCGACCAGGGCCGCACGCGGCCCGAAGCTCTCGGCCAAGCAGCGGGTGTGCTTAAGCGCCTTGAAAAAGGCAGTTGACGAAGCCGGCGAACCGTCGCCCGGCGGTCCAATTCCTAACAGCGTGAGGTGCGTGAGGACCGATCTTTGGCGGCGCTACGCCTACGCAGCCGGCGTGAGCGACAGCGAGAACGAGGACTCACGCCGTCGCGCCTTTTACGACACGCGCATTCCCTTGCAGAGCAAGGGTTTGGTTGGCGTGTCTGAGCCCTACGCGTGGTTAGCGTGAGCACCGTGAGGATGTCGCGTGAGAACTACTCACGGCGTGAGAAGCGTGAGTGCCCCTATAGGGGCTTACTCACGCTCCTCACGGCCAACGCCGTCAATTCTTTCCAAGCCCAGAGGAGACCTAGACCATGACCACTTTCACGCCTGAGCAAGTGAACCGCGCCGCCCGCGTGTTCTGGAGCGTCTTCGGTGGCGACATCGATGAACATCCTGGGGGCGTCCTGACCACCGCCATGCGCGCCGCGCTGGCGTCAGTCGAAATGGCAGGGGCCACTCCCAGACCCGACGCGATAGACGCTGCGCTCTGCGCCGAGGCAGACAGCATTTCGCAGCAGCACTTGGCCATGGACCTGGCCGAGTTGCCGATCGGCGAATGCATGCGCGGCAACGACGGGGCTTTCTATGGCCGCGTTGATGCGAAGACAGTCACGCGCCTGTGCCCGGTGGACGAGCCAATTTCGTACGACGTGGACGAAAGGCTGCCATTCTGATGGCCCCACGACCTCGCCGCCGCCAGGACCAGCACGCCCGCCAAGTGCGCGGCTGGACGGCAATGGCGCACGCCGCCGAGGCTTTCGACAAGCGCGAGGCTGAGCGCGGGGCCGAGCGCGACCGGAACGCTGAAGCGCCGACCACCACCGCGCCGGACGGCGAGGCGTGAGCGCGCTCGTCAGCACCAGGGGTAACGGGGTTCGGCTTCACCGCAGCCGCGATCCGGACGACCGGCGCGCTGTCTCGCACGCGACGCCGCACTTTTCGAACCGGGGGTCGGTAATTTCGCGATGAGGGGCCGCAAGCCAACGCCGACCGTGATCAAGCTCGCCCTGGGCAACCCGGGCAAGCGCCGGCTGCCGGTCGATGAGCCCATGCCGGAGGGCAAGGTGGAGAAGCCCCGTAACCTCAGGGGCAAGGCGTCGGAGATATGGGATCGGGTGATCGCGCGGGCTTTTTGGCTTACCTGGGCGGACTTGCCGAAGGCAATAGTGTGGTGCCACTTGCAGGCCGAATTCGAACGCAGGCCGGGCAAGATGGTGGCCAGCCGGTTCGGGCTGCTTCGGGCGCTCGGGTCGGATTTGGGCTTCGACCCGGCGGCCAGAGCCAGGCTGGGCGTTGGGACGCGGAGACGGCCAAACAGGTTCGCCGGCCTCATCGACGGTGACACCTTGCATGGCCGCCGCGGATTTCTTGGCCGTCCCTGACTTCGGCGAGGACCGCGAATAGTCGACCCGCGCGCTGACGATCCAATGGTGTGGGCGGGCGCATCCTCGCGGCCGTGGCTGCGCGCCGTGTTCTGCTCGACGTTGGCCTGGCGCAGCTGCCCTAACTGGCCGGGGGACCGGGGGCAGGGGTGCAGGGGTGACCGAGATGTTCGCGAAGCCGGTATAGAAGCGCCCCGCCTCGGCCGACTTGGCGGGTTTCGCTGTGCTGCACGGAGTCCGCGTAAACGCCCGGACAAGGGCAGCGCGCGCCCTCGCTTAAATGCCTGAAAGCGGACTCAGCCAACTTCGGTTGAGGGGGGAAAGCGGACTCTGGCCGTAGTCCGCCCTCAACCTAACGATGACTGCGCCGCGCGGTAAGGTAGGCGGGAGGCGTGGCTCGGGCTGGCGATGGTGCTTGACGCTCAGCGAGCCATTGAAGAAATTCGAGTAGCCTCTCGTCGCCGCGCTCGACACGCAGATCTGCGGCCCGCCCATTGGCCTGCGGCGACGCTGACCGCGAGGGCCAACGGGTGTATGCCTACTGCTTGGCGCAGGGCACGTCGGACGCCGCTGGCCAAGAGGATCGACGCAATGCGGAGGGTGCCTATCAGTCTCTCCTCGGTAGCCTGGACCATGGGCACCGTGCTGGCCGCGTGCGCGGTAGTCTGTCCGACCTGGGGCGGCCCCAACCGTGCTGGTCGTCCTCAACTAGGTGCGCGGGCTCTATCGATCACGGCACTCACCCCGATCCAGCGCGCGAATCTGCCTGACGCGACCAGAGTGAGGTTCAAGTCTGGTCGCGTAGCGACTCTGGGCACCCTGCGCCAGGACCATAGGAAGAGAATGGCGCGCTTCGCCCGATTCGCCCGGTTGCGGTCCCGCGTCGTGTCGAACCTATCCGCGCATGGGCCGTTGGTCGCCATGAAGCCCGTCACCCAAGGGCCGCTAGACTACAGAGCCTTCTGCAACGCCGCCCACGCGAGCGGCTGCCTTTGGTTTCCGCCCGCGCCGGCGAACGAGTTCGGGGGACCAGGTCTGAATTCTCCCTATGGAACGCCCAATGTCTGGGTCGACATCGACCCGCTGATCACCGACGCGAAGCTGTGCGCTTCGGAAGGTGGCTCCGAGGGTTCCGAGGGCTGCTCGCTCGCCTACCCGGCCGCCTACGCGTCGAGTTTCAATCCGGGCGCGCCGCCGCCTGGTCAGGAGATCGGCGCCGGCGTCACATGGGACCAGACCTGTTCCGCTGAGATCACGACGACGGTCGATCTGCACGGGGCCATTCAGCTCGCCGCCCCGGTCGCGGCCGGGATAGGGCACATTTGGAACAACGGTCCCGCCGTCCAGAGCTGCGTGGTGAGGGTCTACTTGCCTCCAGTCAGTAAGGCTTCAGGTCACGCCAAGGCGCGGCGCGGGCGGTGAGGCTGATTGCGACCTAGGCATCGCCAAGGGCCGCCCAACTACCTTTCCCTGTCCTCCCGCCCCTCGTGATGTCGACCCGCACCGACGAGAGCCCAACTACATAGTTGTGATGCAGCCGCCGCTCTGCACCGGGCCGGGCACACCGACCCAATTGTTGACGGCTATCGTCTGCTGAATTTCCGCCGGCGTGAGCCGTGCCAATTGCGCTCTTACCTGCGGCGAAAGACCACTACCGTTATGTTTGATGGCCGAGGGCAGGTCTCTCGTTTGGTGCGCCTCCTCGAGCACAGCCCTGACCGCCGGGCATTGGCGCGCCGGAATTGAATATCTGGAATGGCGTGCTCCCTTCGCCGCGGCGTCGGTTGCGCCTGCGCCGCCGCCGAGGGCCGTCAGCAGCAAGGCGAATCTCAGCAAGAATTCTGGGCGGTCGGCTCGGCCGTCCTCTTCGGTGGACAGGTGACTATCGCCTTGGGACATCGCTTCCATCCTTTCCGTGCAAGCTCAAGCGCACCTCTTTTTGCGGGCCCCGGCGTCCCGCCATTTACCCGAGCGTGTACTTCAGGTCTGACTCGGGCGATCGGCCGCCGGTCAGCAAGGGACGCGAAGCGACGAAATTTCCATCGCGTACCCGCGCCAGCATGCGGTTGATGCCAGCCTGGGCCAGAAGCGCGCCGGTCTTAACCGCCTCGGCCTCATCGTCGCCCTCGATGAGCGTGTCCAAGACCTCGCGGACCTCCCGTCCGTGCGCCACGTCGTGCTCTGCGTGATTCCAGAGATAGGTCATCGCCCGATCGCTTATCGCAAAGGCGTCCTGCACTGCGCGGAGGAATTCGGCGGTCGGCGGCGCCGTTTCCGTGAGGTAGAGATAACCGAGAATCCCGACCGGCTTCAGGTAGTGGATGACGTAGAGCTGGCCGCCGATCAGCTCGATGGTCTCGGCGAGCGGTTGTGAGCGGGTCACGACATCTCGGTCATAACCAAGCGCGGCGAAGTCGTTGAGCGCCCACTGCTCGTGGCCTCGCTCTTCCTCGACGTGCCGTTCGAGATAGTCGCGCAGCGTGACTCGCGTTGGCGAAACGCCTCTCCAAGCCGCCTCGATCAGCGCGCTCGAGTGTTTCGACTGGTGATAGGTCTCGACCAGAAGCGCCGGATAGGTGAGGCCGAACGTGCCGGACTCGTACACCCAGCCGCGGATGATGCTCTCATAGTCTTGTCGGTACGGCGCGGCGGCTGCGTCGATCTGGGCGCTAAGCGACGGGCCGACGCATTCGCCTTCGTGACACGACTTGGACGCAGTCTTGGGCACCGGTCTAGGTCCTCGTCCCGCGCGGATTTGGCCCCCTTCTCAATGCGTGGTCAAGATCGGAACGCCCGCGAAGCGGACCTCCCCAAGCTCAGCAATGGGTCGATTCTCCGCCTTGGCTTCCAGCCGGAGAGCGGACCTCGGAAGTGACCGGAGGGGGACAGCGGTCATTGCTTCGCCGCGAAGAAGCGGACCCGGATCGAGGGATTGCCCGCGCCTGGCCCACGACACGAGCCTCAGCGCCCCCTAGGGCGCCGTCCGCTCAGCGCCGCAGCCCTGACAGCTGGTCAGCAGCCGCCATCGCGGCGCGATAGCCTGCCGCTACGGCCGTGTCATAGGCCTTCCAGTCCTGCAGCCCGACGCCCTCGACCTCCGGAACGATCTCGACCAAGTCGTCGCGAGGCAACGTGGAGGCGGCAAGGCTGGAAATGGTGGTGGAGCGGATCAACACGGAAACGATCGGGGGGCCCCTGAGCCAGGCCCCCGAAGTGAGCCAGCGCCAGCCCGAGGGCTTCAGCAGCAAGTCGTCGGGCCTGAGCCCTTCGGAGACGCCCACGTCGACCCCGATTGTCACCCCGTTGTGCTGTTCGCGGACGAGGTCCACCGGCAGGTTGCGCACGAGCGCGCCGTCGACCAGCACATGTCCGTTTTCCACCACCGGCGGCAGAATGCCAGGCAGGGATAGGGACGCACGCAGCGCGCGGCGGAGCGATCCTCGGCGGTGGATGTGCATGCCGCCCATGGTCAGGTCGGTGGAGACGCAGGTGAACGGCCGCCATAGGTCGCTGATCTGCGTGTCGCCGAAGTGGGTCTCCAAGCGGTGGTCCACCATGCGGCCGCGGGTCATGGCCAGGAGGGGAAAGGCGATGTCCGACAGGGGGCTGGAGTCCACGAACGCCTCGCGGATGCGGCGGTCCATCTCGGCGCCTTCCCAGCCCATGGCCAGGCCGGCGGCGATGACGGCCCCCATGGAGGTGCCAGCGACGAAATCGATGGGCACTCGCAGTTCGGCCAAGGCCCGGACGACCCCCACATGCGCGTAGGCCCTTGCGCCGCCGCCTGACAGCGCCAGTCCCACCGAGTTGCCGGTGTATACGCGCGCCAGGCGCGCCAGATCCCCCTCATCGCCCGATCGGATCTGGAACAGCCGCGAGGCGGGGGCGGCGTCGAGCCAGCGGTCGGAATTTTCGGGCTGCCGTGAGCCGGCCGGCTGGACCAAGATGAAATCGAGCAGGCGCTGGTTGCGGATCGCCGCCGTCGCGAACGGTATGGGCCCGTCGGGGAGGGGCGTGTCCGCGCCCGCCACGAGGATCAGGCGGTCAATCTGGCGGCTGCAATAGGCGGTGAATTCGACGTCCCGGCGCTCGGCGGCCATCAGGACGAAGTCGTGCTCCATCTCCAGCGCGTGGAGCCAGGAGGGCGAGCTGTCATCCGCCTCGGCGCCTAACACCGCAACTTCGGCGCCCAGGGTGCGCATGGCACTGGCCAAGCGTTCGGCGAGATCGCGCATGACGAGGCTGTCAGAGAGCGCCACGAACCCCAGGATGGAGCTCTTGCGACGGTCGGCAGGTTCGGTCGTCCTCATCCGCGCCAGCGCGGCCCGCGCCACCTCGGCCAGGAAGTCGGGCCGATCCCGCAACAGGACCTCGGCGCGGTCGACCGGGATCGCCTGCAGCTCGGAGTCGCGAAGGGCGGTCACCGTTGTCCGGTAGCGGCCATCCCCGAGAAGCTGGGCGCCGCCGATCAAGGCCCCGGGCCGATGCACCGTCAACAGACGCCCACCGCCCTCAGCCATGGGCTCGACCTCGGCCAAGCGTCCGGCCGTGAGCCTGTAGAGCGCCTGCACCGTTCCGCCGACACTTGCGAGCGGCGTCCCGCCGGGCAGCTCCATCAACGAGGCTCCAGTGGCGAAGGCTTCGTCAAGGGCGTTGGGCGGCATGGGCCGGGACATCCAGACGGTCGGAACGACGGCCCGGCATCATTCCATCAATGCTTGCGCCAAGCCAGGATGATAGCCGCCGGCTCGGGATCAGAGCCCGTCCAGCGCAGCCGCTAGAAAACGGACCCAGCCGACTTCCGATGAGGTGGCACGATGTCGGCGAGACCCTCCGCCACCCGGGCGGCGCGAGCGTCGTGTGGATCGAAAATCACTACGCGCATGCGGCCGACGCAGCTGCAAACCCCACACTTGCGCGCCTTCGCAGCTGCAGCAAGCCAGAAACCCGACCGCGCTCCAGAAACCCGCCCGACGCTATGGGTCGGAACCGGTCATCGCCACCCGACCGGGAAGCGGACACGGCCCCAGGCCCTCAAGCCGGCGCCCTTGGATCGAAACTACTTGCCGACGCCAAGTCCCAATTGCGCCGATAGAATTCGCTCTGGCAGGCGCCGGACACCAGATCTCCCGGATTCAGGAAGGTATGGATCTGCGACAAAAGCCGGATCTCGGTGGCGCTCACCCGCCGCGCGAGATGGTGCGGCGTCAGCTCTCCAGGGTGGGCAAGGCCCGCGGCGGCCACCAGCTCGGCCAGGGCCTTCAGCGTGTGTCTGTGGAAGTTGAACACGCGCTCGGCCTTGTCGGGGACCCACAGCGCCCGTTGTCTCAGCGGATCCTGGGTCGCGACGCCCGTTGGGCAGCGATTGGTGTTGCAGGTCAACGACTGGACGCACCCAAGGGCGAACATGAAGCCGCGGGCCGCGTTCGCCCAATCCGCCCCAATAGCGAGAACGCTGGCGATGTCGAAGGCGCTGACGATGCGGCCCGCGGCGCCGATCTTGATCTGATCGCGCAGACCGGCGCCGACCAGGGTGTTGTGCGTCAGCAGCAGGCCCTCGCGCATGGGCGCGCCGACGTGGTCGACGAACTCCGCCGGCGCGGCCCCCGTTCCGCCCTCGGCGCCGTCCACCACGATGAAGTCCGGCCGGATGCCAGTCTCCAGCATGGCCTTCGCGATGCCCATCAGCTCCCATGGGTGTCCGATGCACAGCTTGAAGCCCACCGGCTTGCCGCCCGAGAGCTCCCGCAGCCGGGCGATGAACGTCATCATCTCGAGCGGCGTCGAAAATGCGCTGTGTCGCGCCGGGGAGATGCAATCCATGCCTTGGGGCACGCCCCGTGTCGCGGCGATCTCCGGCGTCACCTTGGCGGCTGGCAATATGCCGCCGTGACCAGGCTTGGCGCCCTGGCTGAGCTTGATCTCGATCATCTTGACCTGGTCGGTCGTCGCCTGGGCCGCGAAATGCGCGGGGTCGAAGCGGCCCTCGGCGTCGCGGCAGCCGAAGTAGCCGCTGGCCACCTCCCAGACGATGTCGCCGCCGCCTTCCCGGTGATAGGGGCTGATGCTGCCCTCGCCCGTGTCATGGCAGAAACCGCCGCGTTTGGCCCCGGCGTTCAACGCACGGATCGCATTGGCGCTCAGAGAACCGAAGCTCATCGCCGAGATGTTGAACACCGAAGCCGAATAGGGCTTGGCGCATTGGTTCCCGCCGATGGTGATCCTGAAGCTCGCCGGGTCCGCCTCAGGCGCCGGGAAGGTGGAGTGCCCGATGAACTCATAGTCTTGACGATAGACGTCGGTCAGGGTGCCGAAGGGGCGATCACCGGCTTCACCTTTGGCCCGCTCGTAGACCAGCGAGCGCTGGATACGGGAGAAAGGCGCCGCCTCGGTATCCGCCTGGATCAGGTACTGGCGGACTTCCGGCCGGACGAGTTCCGCCATCCAGCGGATGTGGCCGATCACCGGATAGTTGCGTTGAATCGAATGGCGCCGCTGAACGAGGTCGTATCCGCCCAACAGGCTCAACGCTCCGCCCGCAACCACAAGCGCGGTTCCCACGCCCGTCCGATGCAGGCCGACCAGCCCGACGCCCGACGCGGCGACCAGCAGACAGATGACGAACGCCAGGTACCGGCTTGGCCGAAAGCCCATGTCCAACCCTTAGCTGCAGTGGCCGACGTCGCCAAAGCCCCCTCTCGCGGCGCGGGGGCGACCACCGCCATGCCACCGATAGCATCACTTTAGCCACTATGAGGATCAAGGCCGCCGCATCAGGGCGGCAACGTCGCGCGCCGTCGCCCCTTGGCTTCCTGCCCAGCAGCGGACGTTCCGAGCGCGTGCTCAGGGGGGAAAGCGGACCTTGCGTGCAGTGCTACTTCAGGGCCTCATCCAGCCAGCGGCAAAGGGCCTCTGCCTGTGTCCTGGTGGCGGCAGCAAGTTCCGGCTCAGCCAGCACCTTCCTGACGTAGAACCTCCAGGCCATGTACAGTTCTGTCGCAATGAAGATGCCCCGATGGGCATGCAGGAGCTCATCCGCCAGACCTTCAAGGCCGTCCGCCTGGAGCGCTTTACCGAGCGCGAACACTTCTTCATTCGGCGTCATTGGCGGGAGGCTACGGCTCGCCTTCGCCAGGCCTTGAAGGCGAGGTAGACGCGCCTGACCCCCCGGATCGCCGCCACGACTGCGATGAGCACGAGGGCAAGCAAGACCCCAAGGGCCTCGAGGGGTTGGCCCTTGTAGTTGAACCCCATGAACATGTGGCCCGACCGCAGCGCGACGTATGCCGTCAGGCACAGGCCGACGAAGACCAAGGCGATCAGCAAGAAGCCGATACCATTCACCACCTTGTGCCACACGATGCGCCTCGGAGCCGCGAGTCCGGCCTACACTAGGTGCGCAACCTACGGTGCGGAAGGGCGGCGATCACTGCCCCATCACCCTGGCTGACTCAGGCGGTACGCCCCTCCCGCCTCCCCCGTGTAGCCCAACCTAATCGGCCTGATCGCCAGGGGCGTCGAACGTCCAGGCAGGTTGGGTCAGGCCCAGCGCCGAAAAGCGGACGCTGCGAAGGACCGGAGGGGGGGAAAGCGAACATTCGCAGCGACCGGCCTGACTGTTCAGAGATTTAAATCGCCAGTCGCGCTGGGTTGCCGCCACGGCGTTATGCGCGGCAGCCAGCGAGGGACGTTTGTGCAAAATTCGTCATATGCTCCACCAAAAAGCTCCCTCAAAGTCGGTTCCTCGTACCCGACTACAAAAGCATGAAAGGCAAGCCAAACAATGGCCGCGTAAGCAAGAATGCGCTGGTCTGCAAAGTATAGTGCTTGCCCCAGGACTATTGCGACAACGCCGACATACATCGGATTTCTCACGTGTCGGTAAAAGCCCCCGACCACCAAGTGCTTCGGAGGGGCGATTGGCGCTGGCGTCCCTAATCCTTCCAGCGCGAACCGAACGAACGATTCCAACAGCGGGATCAACCCCGCAACGGCCAGGAAGATGCCGAGCTCGCGAAGAGAACTGTACCCAAAGAAGGACGGCAAGACGGTCCAGTGACCAATCCACCAAGGTCCAAAACCTGCAATCGTTCCTGGAGCAACAATGAGAAAAATAGCCGACCCGAACAAACTCAAGCTTTTTCGCATGAGACCTCCGCAAGCACAAACGCACAACCCGCCACCAGTCTAGCCCTCGCACCGTGCCAATGTCAGCTTTGGGTCGATCTCTGCCCTTGGCTCCTTGCCGCGAAGCGGCCTCGTGAGGTTCGGTTCAGGGGGGTTAGCGGTCGCTTCGATGGGGCCTGGAAGCGACCGACGCCGCGAGTGCATGGAAAGGCTGCCGCAGACGGCCTGAAGCCCTTACCCGGTGAGCGCTTCAAAGCGCGGTGCTGTCAGACTAACGTCGACAAGTCTCCGCCAAGCTCAGTCCTGACCCGCAGTAGCCCGT
>JBIOEG010000009.1:0-95446 GCA_044445825.1 Caulobacterales bacterium | reverse complement strand
CCTGTTCCGACCTGTTATTCACCTGTTCCACCTGTTATTTCACGGTTTTTTCCACCTGTTACGGTCTGGAAACCCTGATCGTTCAATGGCTTGCCGCCACCTGATATCCGCCAGGAACAGGTGATAACAGGTGATAACAGGCGCCAAACAGGCCTGTTATCGATGCATAACAGGTGCGGAGCAGGTCGGGGCGGACGCCAGCGCACGACACCCACACAATCCGAAATTCCCCGCGAAAGCGGGGACCCAGGCGTTTTTTGTTTGTTGCGTCCGGCCACACCCGCGCGGCCCCACCGATTGCAAAAAAGCCTGGGTCCCCGCTTTCGCGGGGAATTTCGGATGGGGGGATCGGGAACCCAGGTGCACACGGGTCCCCCGGCCGTCGCTGTGGTGCGCCGGCCCTGTGTTTCTTCACGATGTCAAAGACCAGGGCCGGCCAGCGGGCCAGCCCGCTCCACGTCACCACGCGCCCGCTGATTTGGCGAGGCCGCCGGGAAGGACAGGGGAACCACGAAAAACACGAAAAGCACGCCGGCGTCCCTCCCAGCCACCGCCGGCACAACGCGCGCGTTCGTGTGGTTCGTGTTTTTCGTGGTTCCCCTTTCCTTCTTCACCCCGGACGGGATCACATGGCGCTAGACCACCGAATAGCTCGCCCGCGCGTTGAGGGTCGCCGGGTCGAAGCCGGCGATCTTTTTGTAGTCGTCGGCGATGGCCTGGCGCTCGGCCATGGGGACCAGGGCGTCGAGGTCGTCGTCCCGGTTCGGCGCGCGCAGTTCGGCCAGTTCCATGACCTGGTCCGGCCCGTGGGCGCGGTTCATCAGCACGATGCGCGCGGTGGCGGCGCGCCGATCGTCCTCGTAGCGAGCCAGCGCCTCGCTCGCGGACGGCGCCGTCGCCATCTGATAGGCGAAGACTCGCGCGTCGATCACCGCCTGCGTCGCCCCATTCGAGCCGATCGGGTACATGGGATGGGCGGCGTCGCCCATCAGGGTCGTGCGGCCGAAGCTCCAGCGCGGCAGCGGATCGCGGTCGACCATGGGGAACTCGAACACGTCGCCTGAGGCCTCCACCAACTTCGGCACGTCGATCCCCGGCCAGCACCAGGCGGCGAACGGCGGCAGGAAGTCGGCGCGCGCGCCCCGCCGGTTCCAGTCCTCCGGGCTCGGCGTCTCGCCCTCGCCCTCACCCCGCTTCAGGTCGCAGATCCAGTTGAGCAAGGTCTCGCCGGCGCCCTCGTCGTACTTGATCGGATAGGCCACGAACTTCTGCCGCGCGTGGCCCGCCCAGAGCATGGAACGCCCGCCGAGCACCTTGCCCGTGCGGCTGGTGGACCGCCACAGCGTCACGCCATTCCACTTGGGAACGCCTTCGTTCGGATAGAACTTCCGCCTCACCGCCGAGTGGATGCCGTCGGCCCCGACCAGCAGTTCGGCCTCGACCTCGCCCAGCGCGCGCCCGGTGGAACGGTCCACGAAGTGCGCCGTCACGCCCGCGTCCGAGGTTTCCAGATCCGCCAGGGCGTGGCCGAATCGGATGGCGTCCGGCCCCAGGCGTTCCAGCACCTTGCCCATCAGCAGCATCTGCAGCTCGCCGCGATGGATGGCTACCTGCGGCCAGTGGTACCCGGCAGCCAGGCCTCGCGGCTCGCGCCAGATGCGGCGGCCGTACTTGGTGAGATAGACCAGCTCGTCGATCTCCACGCCCGCGGCGCGGATGTCTTCGCCGAGACCCAGTTCGGTGAACTCCCGCATGGCGTGCGGCAGCACATTGATGCCGACCCCGAGCGGCGCCATGCGCGCCACCGATTCATAGACCACCGGCCCGAACCCCGCCTGATGCAGGCTGAGCGCCGCCGTCAGCCCCGCGATCCCGGCGCCTACGATGATGATCCGCATGCGCCCTCCCCTCACCTCGCGTCAGGCCCGGGGCGCGGCGCCGGCGAACAGCGCCGCACGGGGTCGTTGCGGCTGGAAGCTGGGGGCCGCTACTCGCAGGCTCTTACTTCACAGCGCCACGTCGTCACAATCACCTTGCTTCCGACGCGGGCGGACGACTCAAGGAAGCTGCGGCCGCGGGCTATTGCGATGGTCCGTCGGCCTGGACCGCGATCGGGCGCACGCGAGTGACGAGTTCGCGCAGGAACACGTCCGGTTCGGTCAGGGCGGCGTCATGTCCCGCGTTATCCAGCGCGACGAACGCCTTTTGCGGGGCCTCGAGTTGATCGAAATATGACTTGGCGAGAGAAGCGGGCGTGACGCGGTCGAGCGCGCCGTTGAAGATGAAGACCGGCTCGGCGAATTTCGTCCCTAGCGCGCGGGCGTCGTAGGACGCGTCGGCATCAAAGGTCGCGGCCTCCGCGTACTTGGCGGCCTGGATATATTCATAGACGTCCCAGAGCGACCAGCCGGGGGCGACCAGCCCCACGGGCACAAATTTCCAAAGAAGGTCTCGCTCAGCGGGGATATCGTGGCGCCGCGACCAATTGCGCTCTACGAAGAGACCGCTCGCGCTTTGGTAGGGCGGCGGCCCAACCGCTTGCAGAGCGCGGACGCCGGCGTCGTCGTGGGCGGCGCGCACGCGCTCCATCGCGCTCGCATAGTTGACCGCCTCCTTTTCGGCGATCGAAACCACCTGACCGGTGCCGACATAGGCGGAGTAAAGGTCGGGCCGGTCGTGCGCCATGCGCAGCCCCACCATCGAGCCCCATGAGATCCCGACTACGATGACCTTGTGTTTGTGCAGACGGTTGCGCAGGAACTCGGTCAGCGCGACCCCCTCTTGGGCGACGCTGGCGATGCTCATGCCCACGCAGCTCTGCTTGCCGTTCCGCGCAAAGGTCTTACCGGCGCATCGCTGGTCCCACATCACTACCGTGAAGTCTTTTTCCCAGGGGCGGAACACGGCGGAGAACGGGGCCTCCGACTCGCCTGGCCCCCCATGGACGAACAAGATCACCGGGTTGTCGCGGTTCTCGCCGCGGATCTGAACCCACTGGTCGATGCCGCCGAGCCGGACATACGTCGCCTCTTGCACGCCGTTCGGCGTGTGGATCGCAAGCGCAACAGCGGTCTCGTGCTGCCTCCACGCGCGATAGCCTAGCGCGCCCACGACCGCCACGATCATGACGATCACCAGCCCAAGTAAGCCGCGCAGTACAAGTCGCTTCCAGCTTCCCAGCATGGGCTTCCAGGCCTCCCTTGAACTGCGGCTACGCTGGCCGCGTCCAGGTTTGTCCGATGCATATGATCAGAATGCAGCCCTCAACCTTGAGAGTTCCCCCAGGGTTGAGCCGCATCTTGGAATCGTAGGTCTGTCCCTCGCCGGGGACGTAGATTTTGCCATTGACCCAAGAGCCCGCTCCCGCGTTCCTGAAGCCGCTGATCAGCCCCAAGCCGATCAGTGGACGTCCCCGTAGTTTGATGTCCGGGTTTTTGACATCACGTTGCGGTGCGCCGTGCTCGTCATTTGGCATCTTCAGCCAGACGAGTGTGCCGCACATCAGGGCGGGCTGGCTGGCGCATGGGGCCATGTGCACGCGAGCATTGGCGCCAGGGGTCAGCCAATCACCTCCGATGCTGGCCGTCGCGGCCCTGGCCGGCGCGCCCGCTAGGAGAGAGGCCGCCGTGCCGGCGATGATCCAACGCATCGGGCTATTCATGGCGCAGCACGCTCACCGGCTGGGCCCGGGACACTCGCGGGGCGCATTGCGTCGGTTCGATCATTGCACTCGCCATGTTCTCGCTCTACCCCGCCGATCAACAGGTTGCATACCACATAGCACCCGTATAGGACGATTCTGCGCTCGCCTAAGAGCGACTTGGCGTCCTTCATCGACGGCGAAACAGGCCATGGACCAATGTGGGGAGCGTGCGGTAGCTGGGGGCGGGATCGAACCGCCGACCTGCGGGTTATGAATCCGCCGCTCTAACCATCTGAGCTACCCAGCCGAACCGCGCGGAGCGCCGGGTTATAAGAGGACCGCCCCACGCCTTCAAGCATCTACACCTCTCCCTCCGGGAGAGGTGGTCCTCGCTACGCGCCCAGCATCCGCGCCACTTCCTCGCCGATGGCCAGGGATGACGTCAGGCCGGGACTCTCGATGCCGAACAGGGCGACGAGACCCTGGATTGCGTGGGACTCCGCGCCATCCAGGCGGAAATCGGGCTGCGGCTCGCCGGGGCCGTGCAGCTTGGGGCGGATGCCGGCGTAGTCGGGGCTGAGGGCGCCGTCGGGCAGGCCCGGCCAGAACCGGCGGATGTAGGCGTAGAACTCCGGGGCGTGCGAGGCGTCCACCGAATAGTCCTCGGCCTCCACATAGGCCAGGTCCGGGCCGAACACCGCCTGGCCGCCCAGATCCTTGCGGTAGTGGGTGCCGAGCGCGCCGGGGATCGGCGGCGGATAGATCAGGTGTTCGAACGGCGCGCGGCCCTGCAGGCGGAAATAGACGCCCTTGCCGTAGTGCAGCGTCGGGATGCGCGCCGCCGGAAAGCCCTCGACGAGGCCGGCCACGTGCTGGGCGCTGAGCCCCGGCGCGGTGACCAGCAGCCTGACCGTGACCTCTGTCTGGCCTTCGCCGCCCACCCGCACCACGAAGCCGCCGCCAGCGCCCACCGGGTTCGCGCCCTCGAACGGCGCGCCTTCCACGACCGAGCCGCCGGCGTCCTCGATCTCGCCGCGCAGGGCCAGCATATAGCCGTGGCTGTCGAACACACCGCTCTGGGGCGACAGCAGGGCGGCCACGACGTGCAGCCCGGGCTCGAGGGCGACGGCCTGGGCGCGCGTCAGATGGCCCATGCCCTCGACGCCGTTGGTCTCGGCCTGCCGGGCGATGGCCTCGAGACGCTCCACCTCCGATGCGTCGGTGGCCACCACCAGCTTGCCGCACTTGCGGTAGTCGACCTTGTGGTCGTCTAGGAACTGATAGAGGGCCCGCCGGCCGGCCACGCACAGGCGCGCTTTCAGCGAACCGGTGGGATAGTAAAGGCCGCCGTGCACCACCTCGGAATTGCGCGAGGAGACGCCCTGGCCGATGGCCTGCTCCTTCTCCAGCACCAGCACCGACAGGCCGCGCTTGCCGAGCGCATAACCGCACGCCAGCCCCACCGCGCCCGCGCCCACCACGCAGGCGTCGAAATCGAACGTATCCATGGCTGGTCCCTACAACATTTTCCTGCGAAGCCAGCTAGCTTCGATCGCGAGCGGCCGCAGACGCCGCGCAGCCAGGGGGAACCGCGGTGCTTGGACAGATCATCGGACGGATTTTCGGCGCGGCCGCGCTGCTCGCGGTCCTCGGTTTCGGGCAGGTGGCGGCGGCGGATCCGCCGACGCCACCGGGGGGCGCCTCGATCCTCGCCTGGACGCCGGACCAGCAGGTCTGGGGCTACCGCAACATGGAGACGGTGGCGCCCAGCAAGCTGATCGCGCGCGGCGAGCGGGTGCATCCGCTGCCGCTGGCCGCCGTCCAGATCGACCCGAAGTTCACCGCCGCCGGCAAGACCTATGACACCACCGCCTACATGGCCGCCTTCCGCGCCTCGGGCGTGCTGGTGATCAAGGACGGCAGGGTGGTGCTGGAGCGCTACGCCCTCGGCCGCGGACCGAGCGACCGCTGGACCTCGTTCTCGGTGGCCAAGTCGGTGACCTCCACCCTGATCGGCGCGGCGATCAGGGACGGCAAGATCGGCGGCCTGGACGATCCGGTCACCCGCTACATCCCGGAGCTGAAGGGTAGCGCCTACGAAGGCGTCACGGTGCGCCAGCTGGTCACCATGACTTCGGGCGTGAAGTGGAACGAGGACTATGCCGATCCCAACGCCGACGTGGCCAAGGAGGGCCTCAGCATCCTGGAGCCGGGGGTCAATCCGGTGGTCAGCTACATGCGCCGGCTGCCCCGGGAAGCGGCGCCCGGGACTAAGTTCGTCTACAAGACCGGCGAGACCGACCTGGCCGGCATACTGCTCTCCAACGCGGTGGGCGAGCCCCTGTCGCAGTACCTGTCGGAAAAGATCTGGCGGCCCTACGGCATGGAGCAGGACGCAATCTGGCTGGAGGACATCGCCGGCCACGAGCGCGGCGGCTGCTGCATCAGCATGACCCTGCGCGACTACGGCCGCTTCGGCCAGTTCATGCTGGACGGCGGCAAGGCGGACGGGCGCGACGTGCTTCCGGCCGGCTGGATCGCCGACGCCACCTCGCCGCACGTGAAGGTCCCGCCCTATGGCTACTTCTGGTGGCTGATCCCCGGCGGCTTCGAGGGCGAAGGCATCTTCGGCCAGACCGTGTCGATCTTCCCGAAAGACCACCTCGTGGTGGTGATCAACTCGGCCTGGCCCGCCGCCTGGGTGGACGCCATCGACACGGTGAGGTGGCAGTACCTGCAGGCGATCCGGGCGGCGGCGAAGTAGCAGGCGCGCGCAACCTGACGCTCGCCCAGCCAACAAAATCGTCATCCCGGAAAGCGCGCAGCGCTTATCCGGGACCTCCGGAAGGATTGAGCTCAATTCGGCGGGAGGTCCCGGATAGCGGCTTCGCCACTTCCGGGATGACGGGCCCTACAGCGCCGCCCACTGTTCCCACAGCTTCGCTTCCTCCGCCTTGGCCGCCGCCACCGCCGCGTCCTTCACGTGGCCGAAGCCGCGGATGGCGTCGGGAACGGCGGCCAGCTTCACCGCCAGGACCAGGCGGGCGGGGGTCAGGCCGGCGGCGATGCGGCCCAGGCCGGCTTCGTAGTCGGCGAGCAGGCCACGTTCCATTTTTCGCTCGGCGGTGTGGGCGAAGAGGTCGAAGGGACCGCCGCGCAGGCGCTTGAGGCCGGCGAGCACCGGAAAGCCGTAGTTCAGCATCCAGCCGCCGAAGGCGATCTTCTTCGGGCGGCCCTGGTCGTCCTTCGGCGCGATGATCGGCGGCGAGAGCCAGACCTTGGCCTTGCCGCCGGCGAATGTCTCGCCCATCGCCGCGGCGAACCGTCCATCCGTATACAGACGAGCGACTTCGTACTCGTCCTTGTAGGCCATCAGCTTGAAGAGGTTGATCGCCGAGGCCCGGGTCAGGGCCTCGCCGCCCCCCCCCGCGGATTCGGCGGCGGCCACGGCCGCGATGCGCGCTTCGTAGCGGCTCGCATAGGCCTGGTCCTGGTACTGGGCGAGTTCGGAGGCGCGGTGAGCGATCAATACCTCCAGCGGCATGGTCTGCGGCGTCGGTGCGTCGTTCTCGCCGGGACCGCGCTTGGCGGGGTCGAAGGCGGCGACGCGGCCGGTCTCGAAGGCCTGCAGATTGGCTTCGTCGTCCACGCCGTTCAGCCGGATGGCGCGGTAGAGCGCGCGGGCGGAGACCGGGATCAGGCCCTTCTGCCAGGCGAAGCCCAGCATGATCATGTTGGCGAAGATGGCGTCGCCCAGGCGCTGCTCGGCCAGGGCGACGGCGGGGCAGCCGTCGTAGCTTTTGGCAGCGCCGGCGATGCGCCGCTCCATGGGCCCGGCGTCGAAGCGCGCGTCGCGCTGGGTGACCAGGTCGGCCGTGGGCTGGAAGTCGGAGTTGCCGCAGGCGACCGTCCGGTCCTTGGCGTAGAGGGCCAGGGCCTCCGGCCCCGCCGCCACCAGCAGGTCGCAGGCCACCAGCACGTCGGCGCTGGCCGCCGGCACGCGGCCGCCCACGGGCGTGGTCTCCTCCTCGCCGATGCGCACGTGGCTGAACACCGCCCCGCCCTTCTGCGCCAGGCCGGTCATGTCCACCACGGAGGCCGCGCGCCCGTCGATGTGCGCGGCCATGGCGAGGATCGAGGCGGTGGTGGTGACGCCGGTGCCGCCGATGCCGGTGAAGATGATGTTCTTCAGCCCGTGCACCGGCTCGAAGTCGGGCAATGGCGTGGAGTCCGCGGTGAGCGCCGGCATCGCCTTGGCGTGGGCGTTCCGCGCGCCCTCCAGGGTGACGAAGGAGGGGCAGAAGCCATCGACGCAGGAATAGTCCTGGTTGCAGGTGGACTGGTCGATGCGCCGCTTGCGGCCGAACTCGGTGTCCAGCGGCTCGATGGACACGCAGTGCGAGGTGTTCGAGCAGTCGCCGCAGCCCTCGCAGACCAGCGGGTTGATGAACACCCGGCGCGGCGCGGCCGGCATGGTCCCGCGCTTGCGCCGGCGGCGCTTTTCGTTGGCGCAGACCTGGTCGTAGATCAGCACTGTGACCCCGGGCTCGGCCTTCAGGGCGCGCTGCACGGCGATCAGTTCCGACCTCGGCCGTACGTCCACGCCGGGCGCGAGTCCGGTGACGTCTTCGTAGCGGCCGAGATCGTCGGCCACGATCACGGTCCTGGTCACGCCCTCGGCGGCGAGTTGGCGGGTGATCTGCGGGACGCTGAAACCGCTTTCGGGTTGCTGGCCGCCGGTCATGGCCACCGCGTCGTTGTAGAGCAGCTTGTAGGTAATGTGGCTGCCCATGGCGACGGAGCCGCGGATGGCCAGCGAGCCAGAGTGGTTGTAGGTGCCGTCGCCCAGGTTGACGAAGACGTGCGGCTCGTCGGTGAACGGGGACGCCCCAGCCCAGGTCAGGCCCTCGCCGCCCATGTGGCTGGTCAGGTCGGTGTTGGGATCGGAGAAGCTGGCCATGTAGTGGCAGCCGATGCCGGCCAGGGCCCGCGAGCCCTCCGGCAGGCGGGTCGAGGTGTTGTGCGGACAGCCGGAGCAGAAGAACGGCTTGCGGATCTGCTCGGCGCCCAGGGTCACCGCGGCCATGCTCGAGGCGGACACCCGGCCCAGGAAGTCGTGCACCCGCTCCATGTGCGGCCCGGGGGGCAGGCGGTCGGCTATGGCCAGGGCGACCTCGGCCACAGACAGCGATCCAAGCTGCGAGAGCAGCGGATGGCCCTGCTCGTCCACCTTGCCGATCACCCTGGGCTGGGCGTGGGCCGGCAGGTCGTAGAGCGCGGCGCGGGCCTGGGCCTCAAGCAGCGGGCGCTTGTGCTCCACCACCATCAGGGTCTCCAGCCCCCGGGCGAAGGCGCGCAGGCCCGTGGCCTCCAGCGGCCAGGGCATGCCCACCTTGTAGATGGAAAGACCGAGCGCGGCGGCTTCCGCCTCGCCGATGCCCATGGCCGACAGCGCCTCCATGACGTCCCGGAACGCCTGGCCGTGGGTGGCGATGCCGAAGCGGCGACGCGCCGTGGGCAGCACCACCCGGTCGATCCCATTGGCGCGGGCGAAGGCCAGGGCGGCGGGCTGGCGGTAGAGGCGCAGCCGCCGCTCCTTGTCCATCGGCTGGTCCTTCAGCCGGATGCCAAGGCCGCCGGCCGGCATGGCGAAGCCCTCGGGCGTGACGAAGCGGTGGCGATCCAGGGAGACGTCGATGGTCGCCCCGGAGTCCATGGTGTCGGCCAGGGCGATCAGGCCCACCCAGTTGCCCGAGAAGCGCGACAGGGCGTAGCCCATCAGGCCGTAGTCCAGCACCTCCTGCACGTCGGCGGGGGCCAGGACCGGCATCTCGAAATCCTGGAACGCGAACTCCGACTGCGACGGCAGGGTTGAGGACTTGCAGGCGTGGTCGTCGCCGGCCACCGCCACCACCCCGCCCTTGGGCCACACGCCGGCGAAGTTGGCGTGCTTGAAGGCGTCGCCGGTGCGATCGACGCCGGGCGCCTTGCCGTACCACATGCCGAAGACGCCGTCGTAGCGCGCGCCTGGGAACAGATTGGCCTGCTGCGAGCCCCAGACGGCGGTGGCCGCCAGATCCTCGTTGATCGCCTCCTTGAACACCACGTCGTGCTCGGCGAGCAGCTTGCCGGCGCGGTGGGCCTGCTGGTCGAGCCCGCCCAGGGGCGATCCGCGGTAGCCCGACACGAATCCGGCCGTGGCCAGACCCGCGCGGGCGTCGAGACGGCGCTGGTCGAGCAGCACGCGGATCAGCGTCTGCACGCCGGTGATGAAAACCTGACCGTTTTCGAGCAGATATTTGTCGTCGAGGGTCACATTGGCGTGGCGCATCGCAAGATCTTTCCCGCCGCACTTTCGGCGCAAGTCGCAAGAATATATAAGACCCTCGGAAGCGCTTGCCAAAGACGTGCCCCGATCCCGGCCTTTTTTGGCAAGAACGGTGCCGATAACCTGACAAGGGGGATATATTTTGTCCGACGCACTCGACGCGATAGATGCAAAGATTCTAGACCTGATCCAGCATGACGCCAGCCTGTCGGTGGCGGAAATCGCCGAGCGGGTCGGCCTGTCGTCCAGTCCGTGCTGGCGGCGGATCAAGCGCCTGGAGGACGAGGGCGTCATCCAGCGCCGGGTCACCATCCTCGACCGCGAGAAGCTGGGCCTGAATTTCGAGGTATATTGCACGGTGAAGCTGTCGCTGCCCACCAAGGACAATCTCGACACCTTCGAGCAGTCGGTGCGCCGCTGGGCGGAGGTGGTGCAGTGCGCCACGGTCACCGGGGCGGCGGACTATGAGCTGCGCATCGTCACCCGCGACATGCATGCCTTCGACGACTTCCTGCGCGACAAGATCCTGTCGCTGGGGCTGGTCTCCAACATCGAGAGCCGCATCGTCATCCGCTCGGTGAAGAGCACGACCGCCGTACCGCTGGCGCTGGTCAGCCCCTATGTGGGAGCGCGGGCGCAGACCTAGGGAGCACAGCCATGATCGAACTGGTCATCGACGCCCGGCGTCGGGATCTGGGCGGGTTCGAGGTGGGCCGCGTGCTGCCCCACGCCCGCCGCCGGATGGTCGGGCCGTTCGTGTTCTTCGACCACATGGGCCCGGTCGACATCGCCGCCGGCGCGCCGCACAGCCTCGACGTGCGCCCGCATCCGCACATCGGGCTGTCCACGGTCACCTATCTGTTCGAGGGCGAGATCACCCACCGCGACAGCGTGGGCTCCGAGATCGCCATCCATCCGGGCGAGGTGAACTGGATGACCGCGGGGCGCGGCGTCACCCACTCCGAACGGTTCGAGCGCCTGCGCGCCGAGGGCGGCCGGCTCCACGGCATCCAGACCTGGGTCGCCCTGCCGATGGCGGACGAGGAGACCGACCCGGCCTTCGCCCATCACGGCCCCGAGGACCTGCCCACCTACGAGGGCGGCGGCATGTGGGCGCGGCTGATCGCCGGCAAGGCCTTCGGCGCCGAGGCCAGGGTGAAGACCCACTCGCCGCTGTTCTATGTCCACTGGCGGCTGGACGCCGGGGCGACGGCCCAGCTGCCGGCGGAGTACCCGGAGCGCGCCGCCTATGTGGCCATGGGTTCGGTGGAGGTTGACGGGCGGACCTACGGCCCGCGCCAGATGCTGGTGTTCGAACCCGGCCAGGCGATCCCGGTGAGGGCCGTGACCGACTGCGAGGTCATGCTGCTGGGCGGCGAGCCGCTGGGCGAACGCTTCATCGAGTGGAACTTCGTCTCGTCGACCTTGGAGCGCATCGAACAGGCCAAGGCCGACTGGCGCGCCGGCCGCATGAAACTGCCCGTCCACGACGACCAGGAATTCATCCCGCTGCCCAACGAACCGGCGGCTCGATAGCGAATTCTGCTAAAATCTGTTATCGCACTGACCATGAACATCTCGCTCACGCCAGAACTCGAACGCCGGATCGCCGAAAAGGTGGACACCGGCCTCTACAGCACGGCCAGCGAACTGGTCCGCGAAGCGCTGCGGATGCTGTTCGAGGCCGACGAACAGCGCGACCGTCTGAAGGCCAAGCTGAACGCCGAACTCCAGCTCGGTCTGGACCAACTGGACCGGGGCGAGTGGGTGGATGACGACACGATCCGGGCGGACTTGGACGCGATCATCGCCGAGAGCCTCAAGCGCAGGTGACGCTGTACCGGTTTTCCTCCCTGGCGCGAGCGGACTTCGCCGAGATCACGCGATTCATCGCCCGGGATAGCCCGGCTGCGGCCCGCCGTGTCGGTGACGCGATCCGCGCGTCTTGTGCACAGCTGGGCGAGCGACCCTCCATGGGTCATACACGCGAGGACCTGACTCATCTTCCGCTGCGCTTCTGGAACGTGGCGGGTCGCTATTTGATCGCTTACCGAGGCGACGCGGCGCCGATTGAGATCGTGCGCGTGTTCGGTCCTGGCCGAGACGTGGCCAACCTGCTCCGGTCGAGCTAACTCAAAGCCTTTCGCGCCTGCTCCCAGTACTGCGCCCCGGTGATCAGCGTCACCGCCGTCGCCAGCCACAGCAGGCCGTGCGCGGCCAGGGTGACCGGGCCCAGCACCGCGGGATCGTCCGGCAAGGCGAACGCGCCCCAGCAGGCGACCAGCAGCTCCACGCCAAGCGCCACCAGCTGCAGCGTCGTCTTCCACTTGGCCAACAGGGTCACCGGCAGCGAAACGCCCTTGCCGGCGGCCACCTCTCGCAGGGCGCTGACCGTGAACTCGCGGAACAGGATCAGGGCCGCCGGCAGGACCAGCATGGGGCTGGAGCCCAGCGACAGCAGTCCCAGCACCGCCCCGCAGACCAGCACCTTGTCGGCGATGGGATCGAGGATGGCGCCCCACACGGTCATCGCATCCAGCCGGCGCGCCGCCCAGCCGTCCACGAAGTCCGTCAGCGCGGCCACCACGAAGGCCCAGAAGGCCCAGCGCTCCAGGACGAACTGAGACCCCGCGGTCAGGCTGATCCAGGGCGCCGACCCGGCGGCGACGGCCAGGGCCAGGAACATGAACAGCGCCAGCACGAGGCGAAGGCCGGTGAGCAGGTTGGGGATGGCTTTCATGGGCCGAGCCTAGCGCGGGGCCGGGGGGTTTGTCTTCGCGCCGAACGTGGACCGTCCCGCGCGGCCGGCCTAGACAACCGTTCATGACACGCACGGCCCTGATCGTCGGCGGATCCGGCCAGATCGGCCTGGCCACGGCGCGCAACTTGCTGGAGCACGGCTGGCGCGTGAGCCTGGCGCAGCGTCACGCGGACGGCCTGCCGGCGGATCTGACGCGCCAGGTGACCGCCGTCGCGCTCGATCGCGACGAGCCGCAGGCCCTGGCCCGGGCGGTGGCCGGCGGCGTCGACGCCCTGATCGACAACTTCGCCTTCACCGAGGACCACGCCCGCCAGCTGCTGGAAATCGAGGACGACGTCGGCGCGTTCGTGGTCATGTCGTCGGCCAGCGTCTATCGCGACGGCGCGGGGCGGAGCTTCGACGAGGCGGCGCGGAACGGCTTCCCGCGGTTCCCCGTCCCCATGGGCGAGGACCAGCCCACCGTGGACCCCGGCCCCGCGACCTACTCCACCCGCAAGGCCGCGCTGGAACAGACCCTGCTGCAGAACGCCCGGGCGCCGGTGACCATCCTGCGTCCCGGCGCGATCTATGGGGAAGGCTCGCGGCATCTTCGAGAGTGGTGGTTCGTGCGGCGCATCCTGGACGGACGCCGGCGGATTCCCCTGGCCTACGACGGCGCGAGCCGCTTCCACGCCAGCGCCGCGGCCAACATCGCCGAGCTGGCGCGCGTGGCGCTGGAGCAGCCTGGAACGCGCACGCTCAACGCGGTCGATCCGCAAGCGCTCACCGTGGTCGAGATGGGCCAGGCCGTCGCCGCGGCCTATGGCGCCGACCTTGAGTTTGTGCCTGTGCCCGGGCCGCCGAAGAACGGCGTGGGCGGCAATCCGTGGTGCATTCCCGGCCCGCTCGTCCTCGACATGGCGCGCGCGGAGGCCCTCGGCTACCGCCCGGTCACGCGCTACGAAGACGCCGTGGGCGCCGCCTGCCGGTCGGCGGAACAGGCCGTGAAGGCCGGCGCGAGGATGCCGGACTACATCGAAAAGCTGTTCGACTACGCCGCCGAGGACGCGTTCTTCGGGGGCGCGTAAGGACGGCGGCCCGCCTCACGCCTTGCGGAAGAAGTCGTGGATGCGCTGGGCCAGGGGCTCGCTGACGCCTTCCACCTTGGCCAGGTCCTCCAGCGAGGCGCGGGAGACGCCGCGGGCGGACCCGAAGGCGTGCAGCAGGGCGCGCTTGCGGCCAGGGCCGACGCCTTCGATCTCGTCCAGCGGGTTCCTGCGCATGTCCATGGCCCGCCGCACCCGGTGTGTGCCGATGGCGAAGCGGTGGGCCTCGTCGCGCAGGCGCTGGAGGTAGTAGAGCACCGGGCTCTTCGGCTCGAGCATGAAAGGCGTCTTGCCCGGCGCGAAGAACCGCTCGAGCCCGGCGTCCCGGTCCGGCCCCTTGGCGACGCCCACCACCGGGATGTCGTCCACGCCGAGATCGGCCATGACCTCCAGGGTGGCGCTCAGCTGGCCGGCGCCGCCGTCGATCAGCACCAGGTCGGGCCTCGGCGGGTTCTCGCCGGCCTCCTCTTCCTTGGCCAGGCGCGCGAACCTCCGGCGCAGCACCTCGCGCATCATCCCGAAGTCGTCGCCGGGGGTCAGCTCGGTGCTCTTGATGTTGAACTTGCGGTACTGGCTCTTCTGAAAGCCGTCCGGCCCCGCGACGATCATCCCACCCACCGCATTGGTGCCCATGATGTGGGAGTTGTCATAGACCTCGATCCGCTCCGGCGGCGCGTCCAGGCCGAACGTCTCGCTGACCGCCGCGAGCAGCTTCGACTGCGCCGAGCTCTCCGCCATCTTGCGGCCCAGGGCCTCGCGGGCGTTGGTCAGGGCGTGATCCACCAGCTGGCGCTTCTCGCCGCGCTGCGGACGTGAGATCTCCACCTTGCGGCCGGCCTTCAGGGCGAAGGCTTCGGCCAGCAGATCACGTTCGTCGGGCGGCGTGCTCACCAGGATCAGCCGGGGGATCGGCTTGTCCTCGTAGAACTGGCCCAGGAAGGCGCTCATCACCGCGGCGTCCTCGTCACTCTTGTCGACGCGGGGGAAGTAGGCTCGGTTGCCCCAGTTCTGGCCGGCGCGGAAGAAGAACACCTGGACGCAGGCCTGGCCGCCCTCGGCGTGCAGGGCGAAGACGTCTGCCTCGTCCACCGTCTCGGGGTTCACCTGGGTCTCGGCGGCGACCGAGGACAGGGCGCGGATCCGGTCACGCAGCCGCGCGGCGCGCTCGAACTCCAGGTCGTCGGCGGCCGACTGCATCTCCTCTGACATTCGCGCCATCACCGCGCGGCTCTTGCCGCGCAGGAAGGCCTCGGCCTCGTCGACCAGCTTCTGGTAGTCTTCCAGCGAGATCAGGCCGGTGCAGGGCGCCGAGCAGCGACGGATCTGGTGCAGCATGCAGGGCCGCGTGCGGCTTTCGTACACGCTGTCGGAACAGGAGCGCAGCAGGAACGCCTTCTGCAGGGTGTTGAGCGTGCGGTTCACCGCCCAGGCGCTGGCGAAGGGGCCGAAATAGTCGCCCTTGATGGCGTGGGCGCCGCGGTGCTTCTTTAGCTGGGCGGCCGGGTGCTCGCGGCGGATGACGATCTCCGGAAAGCTCTTGTCGTCGCGCAGCAGCACGTTGAACCGCGGCTTCAACTGCTTGATCAGATTGATCTCCAGCAGCAGGGCGTCGGTCTCTGTGCGGGTGGTGGTGAACTCCATTGACCGGGTGAGGTCCACCATCAGGGCGATCCGCTGGGTGTGGAAACGGCCCTGGGCGTACTGGATCACCCGCTTCTTCAGCGAGCGGGCCTTGCCCACATAGAGCGCCTCGCGGTCCTCGCCGAACATGCGATAGACCCCCGGCGCGTCGGGCAGGCGGCGCACCTCGTCCTTGATCAGGGCGGCGCCGATCAGCGGTGGGGAGGCATCGTCCGGCATGGGCCAGCCAATATAGGCGAGTCAGGCGCGGCGTTCATCCATGCGGGCATGTATGGTGACACGCGCCCGCGACCAGGACTTCCATGCTCATCCACGCCACTATCCAGGGGACCGAGCTTCGCTTCGAGACGTCCGAGGCGCTGTTCTCGCCGCGGCGCGTGGATGCGGGCACCCTGGCGATGTTGCAGTTCGCCCAGATCGCGCCAGGCGACAAGGTGCTGGACCTCGGCTGCGGCTACGGCGCCGTGGGCGTCTTCGCGGCGACGGTCACCGCCCCCGACCGCGTCTGGATGGTGGACAACGACCCGGCCGCCGTCGCCTTCGCCGAGCGGAACCTCAAGCTGAACGCGATCAAAGGCGCCCACGTCGTCCTCAGCGACGGCCTGGCCGGCCTGCGTGAGACCGGTTTCGACAAGATCCTGTGCAACCCGCCCTACCACGAGGACTTCTCGGTCCCCAAGCGCATGATCGAGAAGGGTTTCAACCGCCTCGTCATGGGCGGCGGGCTCTGGATGGTGACCCGGCGCGACGCGTGGTACCGCCGCAAGCTGACCGCCGTATTCGGCGGCGTGCGCGTCCATCCGGCGGGCGAATATTTCGTCTTCGAGGCGATCAGGAAAAGCGCCAGCTACGCCAGCGCCGGCGCCCGGCCTCGCTGAAGCTCACCGGCGCTGACAGGCGGGGCGGCGCGGTGCTAGCGTCGAGCCGAACGCAGGAGGGGACTCCATGCAGGCATGCCGGCCGCTGTTCAATGTCGCCGACGTCGAGGCGAGCCTCGTCTTCTGGCGCGACAAGCTCGGGTTCGAGGAGACGCATCGCTTCGATTGGCAGGGCCGTCTCATGTTCGCCCAGCTAAGGCGCGGCGACGTCGAGATCATGCTCAACGGCCGCGGCGGCGATCCGGCGGCGCGCAGGGCCAGGCCGCACTACACCGAGGCGGTGTTCTATTTCCGCGTCGACGACGTCCACGCCCTCTACAGCGACCTAACCGCCAAGGGTCTTGCGCCCACTGCGCCGGAGACCCAGGAATACGGCCTCGACGAGGTGTTCCTGCGTGATCCCGACGGCTATGAACTCAGCTTCACCAGCCCGACGCCCGCGGACGCCCAGCGCCGGTAGCCGGGCGCGGCGCCGAGGGAGGCCCTGGCCCTGACTTCGCTGCCCCGCGCCATCCTGTTCGACCTGGACGAAACCATCCTCACCTTCGGCCACCGCAGGCTGCTGCTGCAGGAGGTGGCGGAGCGCCACGCCGAACGCTTCGCGCCCCTCACGCCGGCCCAGGCGGCAGGACGCATCGAGGCGCAGTTCCGGGCGTTCTGGGGCGACGAGGCGCGCCACAAGGAGTGGCGCCGGCGTCTGGCGGATGCCCGTCGCCACTCGACGCGGCTGGCCTTCAAGTCGTTGGAGGCGGACGGCGTCACCGGCCTCGACGCCGCCTTCGCGGATGCGTTCGCCGATCTGTTTCATGCCCTTCGCGAGTCGGAGATCAGGTTCTTTCCCAAGGCCCTCGAGACTCTCGCCGAACTGCGGCGGCGCGAGGTGCTCATGGCGCTGGTGACCAACGGCGACGCCGCCACCCAGCGCGGCAAGATCGAGCGCTTCGACCTGGCCGGCTTCTTCGACCACATCCAGATCGAGGGCGAGCACGGCTTCGGCAAGCCTGAAGAACGCGCCTACATCCACGCCCTCGCGGCGCTTGGGGTGAGCGCCAGGGAGACATGGATGGTGGGCGACAACCTCGAACGGGAAGTCGCCGCACCCCAGCGCCTGGGCATCTTCGGCATCTGGCACGACCACCTGAACGAGGGCCTGCCACCGGACGCCAAGGTCATCCCCGACCGGATCATCACCAGCCTGGATCAGCTGCTGGAGTGAGGGCGTATGCACGGTGGTGGACGGGGCGCACAGCGCGAGCGCCCACGCTACACCCTGACCTCGCCCGCCAGGAGCTTGGCGTACAGGGCGCGGGTGAGGCGCACGAAGCCCTTGGCGGCGTCGCGCAGGTAGACGTTGCGGACCACCTCGGGGTCGAAGCCCTCGGCCACCAGGTCGAGCTTTCGGTACTTGAACGTGCCGGTGATCTGGATCTGCGGCAGCAAGCGGACGAACAGGGGCTGGGCGTAGGGCGGCAGCCGGCCCTCGAGGAACTGGGCCAGGCCGGCGATGTCGAAGTCGTCGCCGACCACCAGCCCGGCCATGCCGGCGCGGCCGTCCTGGCCGTCCACCTTGACCCCGTAGACGTTCGCCTCCTTCACCCCCGGATAGGCGGAAAGCGCTCCGGCCACCTCGCCGGTGGAGACGTTCTCACCCTTCCAGCGGTAGGTGTCGCCGATCCGGTCGACGAAAAAGAAATAGCCGTCGCGGTCCTTGCGCAGCAGGTCGCCGGTGCGGAACCAGGCGTCGCCCTTGACGAAGGCGTCGTGCAGCACCTTGCGCTCGCTGGCCTGGCGGTCGGCGTAGCCCACATAGGCGGTGCGGGCGTCGCCCTTGATCTGGCCGAGGCACTCGCCGGGCTCGTCCTCCGCCGCCTCGACGCAGAGGCCGTCCGTGGCGCGCACCGGCGTCTCGGTCTCGACGTCGAACTTGGCGAGCCTGATGTTGAACAGGCCCTTCAGATAGTCGGGCGCCCGGCCGACGGCGCCCAGAGTGCCGTCGAAGTTGAACATCGAGACATTGCCTTCCGTGGAGCCGTAGAACTCCAGCACGCGCGGCACGCCGAAACGGCCCTCGAGCGTCTCCCACACTTCCGGACGAAGGCCGTTGCCGAACGCCAGGCGCAGCTTGTGCCGGCGCTCATCCGGGACCTCCGGCTGGCCAGCCAGATAGTGGCAGAGCTCACCGATATAGACGAACTGAGTGCAGCCTTCCGAGGCGATTTCCGGCCAGAAGCTGGTGGCGGAGAAGCGGCGGCGAAGCACCAGCGAGCCGCCGTTGAGCAGGGCCGCGCCCGTCGCGCAAAGACCGCCCGTGGCGTGGTAGAGCGGCAGAGCGACATAGATGCGGTCGTGGGGCTTGGCGCCCGTCGCCCCGGCGAAACCGCGCATATAGAGCTGGGCGCGCATGTGGGTGATGCGCGCGGCCTTGGGCAGGCCGGTGGTGCCGCTGGTGAAGATGAACAGAGCGGTGTCCTTCGCCGTCAGCCCCGCGCGGCGGCCGCGATCCGGCCGCAGCGCGCTGCAGCTCTTCAGCGCCTGGACCAGGTCGTGCTGGCCCGCATGGGCGCCGACCATGGTCCATTCCTGCATCGGATGGGTGACCAGGCCGCGGGTGGTTTCCAGCGCCGGCCAAGTCTCCTCGTCCACCAGGCAGTGCGCGGCGCCGGAGATGTTCAGGCAATGGGCCAGGCTCTCGCCGGTGAGCTGGTTGTTGATCAGGGCGGTCACCACCCCGACCTTCGACAGCCCGAGCCAGATGGCGAGGTATTCCAGGCGGTTGGGCATGTAGAGCGCCACGGTCTCGCCGCGCCGCACGCCGGCATGCTCGGCCCAGTGGGCGTAGCGGTTGGCGATGCCGTCGAGCTCGGCGTAGGTGGCGGTGTGACCCTCGAAGGTGATCGCCGGGCGCTCGCGCCAGCGGTCCACGGCGGCTTCCAGGTCATCGGTGACCAGGTTCGCCGAATCAGGGTCGATGGAGCGGACCCGTCCCAGGGTGCGCCAAAGCCCGGAGAGGAAACGGGATTCTCGCCTTAGCCGGGCCATCCAGCTCATCGGTCGCCCTCCGCGGCGCGGACCAGCTTCCAGGATGGTCGCCGCAGAGGTCAAGCGAGGGCTCAGCTCCCGGTCGAGGTGTAGCGCGCGATCCCGAAGCGCCAGGCGAACAAGGCTACGCCCAGGAAGACGAAACCCATCGCGGGCGCGACCGGCAGAAACCAGTCCGGCGCGCCGAGCGGGTCATGCCTGCCCAGGACCGCCAGGACCGGAAAATAGGCGACGCAGCCCAGCGGCACCACGAAGATCAGAAAGCTCCTGAACCAGCCCGCATACAGGCTGAGCGGGTACTGCGCCGCCTGCACGCCGCCGTATGTCAGCACATTGGCGATTTCGAGGCTTTCTATGGTCCAGAAGGCCAATGTGCCCTGCAGCACCATCAACCCGCAGAACAGGGCGGCGCCCCCGACCACCGAGCCGCTGGCCAGGGCCACAGTGCGCAAGTCCCAATGCAGGCCGAGCGACGACGTACCGATTGCAAGCACCACCAGGCCCTGCGCGAGCCGGCCGATCCGACTGAGGCGCATGTCGAAGCCAACCAGCTGCAGCGTCACCGAGCGCGGCCGAAGCAGCACCCTGTCGAAGTCTCCAGTGCGGATGAACTGCGTGCCGAGGACGTCGAAGCCGCGGGTGAGGAAGTCAGCGAAGCAGAAACTGACGCTCACCAGTCCATAGAAGACCGCGATCTCGCCGAAGCGCCAGCCCTGCACCCGGCCGAAACGGGCGAACAGAGCGCCAAACGACAGCACCTCGATGAACGTCGCGAAGAACTGGCCGACGATCATCATCGCCGTGGAGCCCGGATACTGCATCTGCGTGCGGATAGACGCGCGCAGGTAGCTTCGCAGGAGACGCAACGTGTCCACCGCTCAGCCTCCCTGGACCTGCAGCTTGGCCATTTGGCCGCCGGTCCAGGCGCGGCCGAGGCCGACCGCGACGGCGATCCAGAACGTCTGCAGTCCGAGGCCGATCCACGCGGAGGATCCGCTCAGCTGGCCGAAGTAGATGCGGCAGGGAATGTCCATCACGCCGGCGAACGGCTGCACCAGGAGCGCGATCTGGGCCCATGATGGGAACAGCAGCAGGGGCAGGATGTTGCCCGTCAGCACCAGGGTCACTGGCGTGGCCAGCAGATTGACTCCGCGGTCGGTCAACGTCGACACCACGATGAGATTGAGCAACACCGTGAACGCGGTCGCCAGCAATACGGCCAGCGTGAGCGAAAGCACGAACAGCGCCGCGGCTTGCCACCCCGCGGGCGGCGCCCAGGCCCAGGCGCTGAAGCCCAGCAGCGGCAGCGCGATCCCCGCGAGCGCGAACATGAGCGCTGCGCGCGGCGCCACGCGTGACGTCATCCAGCCCGCGGAGCGGACGAACCACCAGCCGTAAGCGTCCACCGGGCGCAGTCGATCATAGCTGACCGCTCCCGTCCGCACCGCCAGCGCGACGTCGGGATCGACATTCCAGGGCATGATGGCGAAGGCGGCCTGGGCGAGCCAGGTGTAGGTGATCACCTGGGACAGGCTGATCTGCGAGCTGGCGTGCGTGTTGGCGTGGAAGAACGCCGCATAGATCATGATCTTGATCGCGCCCCACCAGCACTGGGTGGCGAATCCCGCGAGAGCCGCGGCGCGGTATTGCAGCATCTGCTGGAAGCGCACGGTGAAGCCGGCGAGGTAGGGCCGCAGCGCGTCCATCACGCCTCTCCCGCGCCATGCAGGTCGTAGAAGCGGGCGATGACCTCCTCGATGGGCGGCTGCTCCACGTGGATGTCCTCCACGGCGTGGACGCGGGTGATCCGGCTGATCAGCGCCGGAGCGCTGATCAGCTTGGGATCGAAGGCCAGTTCCAGCGACCGGCCGTCGCGGGCGCGCTCGACGACGCCGACGATGTCCAGCGCCGGCGCTTCATCCTGAAAGTCCACGAACAGCCGCCGCTCGGCGAGCACCGTGGCGCTCAGCGCCTCGAACGGGCTGTCGGCGAGGATGGTCCCGTTGCCGATGACGATCACCCGCTCGGCCAGGGCCTCGATGTCGTGCATGTCGTGGGTGGTGAGGATCACCGTGACCCCGCGCTCGCGGTTCAGGCGGGCCACGAAGTCCCGCACCGCCAGTTTCGATGGCGCGTCGAGTCCGATGGTGGGCTCGTCGAGGAACAGGATGCGCGGCTCGTGCAGCATGGCCGCGGCGATCTCGCAGCGCATGCGCTGGCCGAGCGAGAGCTGGCGCACGGGCTGGTCGAGCAGGCGCTCCAGCCGCATCAGGGCGACCATCTCGTCCCGGGTGCGGACATAGCGGTGCTGCGGGACGCGGTAGATGTCGCGCAACAGGTCGAATCCCTCGATCACCGGCAGGTCCCACCACAGCTGGGTGCGCTGGCCGAACACCACGCCGATGCGCGCCACATGGGCGACGCGGTCGCGCCAAGGGGTCAGGCCATCGATCTCGCAGCGGCCGGACGAGGGCTGCAGAATGCCCGACAGGATCTTGATGGTGGTGGACTTGCCCGCGCCGTTCGGTCCGATGAAGCCGAGGAGTTCGCCCTCCTCCATGGTGAAGCTCACCCCCTGCAACGCCTCGATGTTGCGCCAGCGCCGCGCGAAGAGGCCCTTCACCGCGCCGAACATGCCCGGATCGCGCTCGGCGATGCGATAGGTCTTGGCCAGGTCCTCGACCAGGATCTGTGGCATGGCGGGCGGCCGCGCTCGTTCGGAATGTGGGGGGCGCGGACCCTAGGTAAGCTGGGCCGTCGCGTCAACGGCCTGGCCGGCCCGGCTAGGCGGTGTTGGGCAGCTTGAAGCGCACTTCGTCGCGCGCGAAGTCGAGGCACACGGTCTCGAATCGCGACAGCACGTCGACCCCGAGCAGGATCGCCGGGCGGTCCACCAGGTTCCACATGCGGAAGGTATGCAGATCGGCGAAGGCCACGGGCCAGTTCGGCAGGCTCAGGCCGCCGATGCGCAGGCCCGGCAGGTCGGCGAAGTCGGCGGCGATGGTCTGGCCGGTGACGCTGAGGATCGGAATCTCGTTCCAGTGGGTCGCCGGGTAGCGGGTGATCGCCATTTCGCGCAGGGACATGTTGCCTATGGTGTCCTGGGCCCCGGAATCCAGGAAGGCGGTGACCTTCATGCCCGCGAGGTCGGCGTCCACGAGCGTGAGCTGGCCGTCGCGCCGGTGCGCCTTCATGGCGATCTCACCAGCCCGTTCGACGTGATTCCCGCGGTCTTCGATGCGCAGCACCTGGCGACGGAAATCCAGCGTCAGGCGCCCGCCGTCGACGACGTCGAGGCCGAGCATGCCCGACCCGCCGATGGACTTCCCCGGCAGCACGGAGAGCTGGACATGGTCTTCGCCGCGCGATCCCACGTCGATCCGCGCCTGGGTGGTCGGGGTCATCTGGATCCCGGCCACGCCGTTCAGCGGATGCTCGGGACCGAGCGTCAGTCCGAGCTGGGCGGCGAGTTCGACGGAAATCACCGACTGGTTGGCGCCGGTGTCCACCACGAACGGGAAGGGGCCCGCGCCGTTGACGCTCACCGGCGCGGTCATGCGCCGGAACATGTCGGAGATGGTCTTGAGGTCGGCGGGCGGGACATAGGCGTCCGGGTCGTGAAACGCGGACGCGCCCGGGATGACGGTCACCACGATCGAAGCCCGCGCCGCACGCGGCCAAGCGGCGCCGACGGCCAGCATGCCGGCGAACATCCTGCGGCTGAACGCCCCCGACGACATGCCGGCTTGGACCTTCCCTGAACTTGCTGGGGCGGATCATACACCCGCGCGCGGCGGTCCGTGAGCGGACTGTGGGTCGCTCCCGCCGAACGCGCGCCAGGAGCGGTCCTACTCCGGCTGCACGTCCACGCCCATGGCGTCCAGCAGGGGGTATTGCTGGTCGGGCAGGATCTTCAGGTCCTGGTGGCTGGCCAGGCGGCGCAGGTCGAGACCGCTGACCTCCGCGCCGCGCAGGTCCGCCCGCGCCAGGCGCAGATCGTCGACGATGGCCTGGAACAGGTCCGCGCCGCTGAGGTCCGCGCCCTCCAGGTCGGCGCCTGAGAGGTCGGTCTCGCGAAACCGGCTGCGCGCCAGGTCGCACTCGCCCAGCCGGGCGCCCGAGAGGTCGGCAAGTTCGAAGTTGCAGCCGACCAGCGCCGCGCTCACCCGCACCACCTTGGGACCGAACGCCCGGGCGAAACTGGAGCGCGAGAACACCGCGCCGCGCAGATTGCAGTCCTCCATCCGCACCGCATAGAGGTCCGCGCCCTCGAAGCGGGCATGGGTCAGGTCGCAGCGCAGGAACTGCGCTTCGTCCAGCCGGGTGAAGGCGAAGGCCGCGCCGTGCTGGGTCTCGGGATCGGCGAACTGGCAGTCCTTGAACGAGGCTTCGCGCAGGTCGGCGTGAGAGAAGCGGCAGCGCACGAACCGGCAGCGCTCGGCTCTGACGCCCCGCAGCACCGTGCCGGACATCTGGGCGTCTTGCACGGAGCAGTCGACGAACACCGCATCGGCGAGGTCCGCATCCGCCCAATCGAAGTCCGTGAGGTCGCGGCCTTCGATGGTGGCGCCAGCGCGGGGCTGCTGGTCCGTGCTCAGGAAAAGCGCTCCCAGGCCGATTGCCGTGACACCCCCAGCGCCTCGCCGATCTTGGCCCAGCTGATCTCGCGACCGCGCAACTCCTCCACCACGGTGTGCAGTTGGCTGCCCATGCCCTGGAGGGTCTGTTCGATCGGCTTCAACCGCGCGAGCAGGGTCTCGGACGGAATGTTCTCGATCTTGAACCGCGCCGCGTCGACCTTCGGCGTCTCGCCGGCGATGATCGCGTCGCACAGCGCGACGCACTCGTCGCAGATGAAGATGAAGCCCGGACCGGCGATCAGCTTGCTCACCTCATGCTGCGACTTCAGGCAGAAGGAGCAGTGCAGCGGCGCCTTTTCGGCATAGGGGGGCGGCAGGGGAGCTTGCGTCCCTTTCTCGGAGGTGGGCATGGCGTATCTCCGCGTCAGGTAATTCCTGACAGTCAGGTATACCCTGACAACCGAACCGTCAACTCCGTGTCGCCGCGAGTCGCGACAGCGCCCAGGCGGCGTTGCGTTTCAGCCGGGCGTCCGCGCCGGCTGACGCCAGTTTGCGCAGGCTGTCCGCGGCCGCGGCGTCGCCATTCAGTCCGAGCGCCACCGCCGCATGACGGCGCACTTGGATGCTGGGATCCTCCAGCGCGGCGCGCGTGATGCGCGCCCGCACCGCCGGATCGTGCGCCACCGTCCCCTCGCCGCAGGCGTGGCAGCTGAGCGCATGCATGGCCATCCAGCGCACGCGGGGGACCGGATCGTCCAGCAGGGCGGCCAGGGGCCCACGGCACCGCTCGTCGCCGAACTGGTCGAGCGCGTGGGCGCACTCGAAGCGCAGGCGGGGCCGAGGGTCCCCGAGCCCGCGGAGCAGGGCCTGGACGAAGGCCTCGTACCGAACGGCGTCTACCCGCATCACCGCCTTCGCCGCCTCCAGACGCCGCTTGGACACCGCCGCCACGCGGGTGAGCGCAGGCAGGTCATCGGCGACCGCGAGGGCGAACCAGCGCTCGGCGAGGGCCTGGGGGTCTTGGAGGGACAAGGTTCTAGGTTCGCTCATCGAACGCATCCTACCACCAAGGCCGGGCCGCTTCATCAGCGCAGCTAGGCCAGGGCGAAGCCCTCGTAGCCGGCGGCCGCCACGTCCGCGCACTTCTGGCGATAGCCGGCGCCGATGTAGGGCATGAAGACGCGCGGCTTGCCGGGCACATTGGCGCCCACGTACCAGGAGTTGGCGCGCGGGAAGAGCGTCTTGTCGGCCACCCGGGCGACGTGCGCGACCCAGCGGTCCTGGGCGCCCTCCTCCGCCGCAATGCGCGACAGGCCTTGGGCTCGCAGGTGCTGGAGGCAGTCGGCGATCCAGTCCACGTGCTGCTCGATCGACGAGATCATGTTGGACAGCACCGATGGGCTGCCCGGACCGGTGATCATGAACAGGTTCGGGAACCCGGCGACCGCCAGGCCCAGGTAGGCGCGCGGGCCCGCCGCCCACGCCTCGCGCAGGGTCGCGCCGCCCGCGCCACGGATGTCGATGGCTAGAAGCGCGCCGGTCATGGCGTCGAAGCCGGTGGCGAAGACGATGGCGTCGAATTCGAAGTCGCGATCGGTGGTGCGCAGACCCTCCGGCGTGATCGTCTCGATGGGGCTCGCCCGCAGGTCCACGAGTTCCACGTTCGCGCGGTTGAAGGTCTCGTAGTAGCCGGTGTCGACGCAGATGCGCTTGGTGCCCAGGGGGTGGTCGTGGGGCGAGAGGGCCCCCGCGACCCGCGCGTCCTCGACCGTCGCGGCGATCTTCTCGCGCACGAAGTCGGCGGCGGTGTCGTTCACCTGCGGGTCGACCAGCAGGTTCGGGAAGGCGGCGAGGAAACCCGCGCCGCCGACGGCCCAGAGCTCCTCGTAGCGGCGCCGCTGGTCCTCCGCCGGCGGGATTGGCGACCTGCCGCCGGCGCCCAGGCCGAAACCCGCCCCGCGCACCATGGCGATATAGGCCGGATAGGCCTCCCAGAAGGCCGCGATGTCGGCGTCGGTGAGCGGGGTGTTGCGCGCCGGAATGCTGAAGTTCGGCGTGCGCTGGAACACGGTGACGTGCGCCGCCTGCGACGCGATCTCCGGGATCGACTGGATGCCGGACGAGCCGGTGCCGATCACCCCGACCCGCAGGCCGGTGAAGTCGACGCCTTCGTGCGGCCATTGGCCGGTGTGATAGGTCGGCCCGCGGAAGCTGTCCGCGCCCGCGATGGCCGGCTTGCGCGGCGCCGACAGGCAGCCGGTGGCCATGATGCAGTAGCGCGCCGCGATGACGTCCCCACGGTCGGTCTCAACGCGCCACAGCCCGGCCGCGTCGTCGAAGATGGCCGAGGTGACCCGCGTCTCGAAGGCGATCAGAGCGCGCAGGTCAAAGCGGTCCGCCACATGGCCGGCATAGCGCAGGATCTCGGGCTGGGCGGCGTACTTCTCGGTCCAGCGCCACTCGCGCTGCAGGTCCTCGGACCAGGTGTAGGAGTAGAACAGGCTGGGCACGTCGCAGCGCGCGCCCGGATAGCGGTTCCAGTACCAGGTGCCGCCGACGTCGGCGCCGGCCTCGAAGCCCTGCACGCTAAACCCCAGCTCGCGCAGCCGGTGCAGCATGTACATGCCGCCGAACCCGGCCCCCACCACGACGGCGTCGACCTCGCCCGTCCTCGGCGCCCGCGCCGCCTGCACTCCGTCCGCCACGCGTACGTCCTTCCCTGACCGTGTCCTTGGCGGCAGATTAGAACACGTTCCGTTTTCCGGCCAAGGGAAGTTCGCAGCGGCCTAGGTCGTCGCCGCGGTTGGGAGGGCATAGCCTTTCGGCGCCTGCATGCTCAGGGCCAGCATGTTGCCGAACGGATCCTGGAAGAAGGCCATGTAGAGATCGTAGGTCGGCTGGCGGGTGATCAGGTGGATGGGATGCTTGAACACCACGCCGCGACTCTCGAGTTCGCGGGCGGTCAGCGCGATGTCCGCAACATCGAAGTAGATCACCGCGCCGCCGATGGGCGCTGAGGCGTCGTGCGACTCCTCGAGCAGCAGGCTGAGGCCGCCACAGTCGAAAAACACCATGTGCGGCTGTGGTCGGAAGATCTTCCGAAGGCCCAATGTCTCGCCGTAGAAATGCTCAGCGGCGTCAGCGTCTGTGACATTCAGAGCCAGCTGGCTCACCGAACCCAATCCCAGTTGCATGATCTCTCCCTCCATCGCGACCCGCTCTCGCCCAAACCGCCTAGTCGACGCTCGCCATCCAGAGATATCGCCGCTGCCGCACGTCGACCCTGCCCTCGGTGGCGAGGAGGCGCTCAAGGTGCGGTCTGGCTTCTTCCAGGGACAGCACGCCCGGCTCGAAGCGCATAAAGGTCAGGCAGCGGTAGAGCTCGTCCGGCTCGGTGAACACCTCTGGCACGTCGAAGGTCCAGGCGCTGTGCGGCATGAGTCCGCCGCGGCGAAGCTGTTCCTGGATCTCGTTCGGCAGGTCAGGGTGGCCGGGGTTCGCCGGGTTCTCCACCATGCGCAGTCCTGGGGGCAGATCTTCGTTCCAGGCCGGGGTGGGCGACGGCAGCGGGTTGAGCTGGATCAGGCGGGCGCCGGGCCGGCAGACGCGCCGGGCGTCGTCGATCCAGTTGCCGGGACCGCGCCGGGACACGATCAGGTCGACAGAACCCGGCTCGGCAGGCATGCGCGCCGCGCCGCCGTTGAAGCGGGCGCTGGAGTTGTGAACTATCAGTTCGACGTTGGTCAGCCCGGCGTCCGCCGCCCTCTCCCGCGCGGTGGCGATGAACGGCTCGACCGCATCGTAGCCGATGAACCGCGCCACCTTCGGGGCGAAGGCCAGCAGGTCGTTCCCGTGCCCGCACCCGGCCTCCAGCACCACGGCGTCCGGCCGCAGGTGCGCCTCGACGAGCGTCGTGTACGCAGCCTCCCCATCCCCGGCGCCCAGCTGCGAGCGCCACGGATAGAAGTACCCGCCCTGCCGAGCGGCGAGGGCTTCGAGCTGTTCGAAATAGTCCACGATCGCGCGCGCCCCAATCCGCTCATCCCGGCGAAGGCCGGGACCCAGTCATTCCACCCCCTTCACCACGAAGGACTCACGAAGGATCACCAAGGCGTTCGCGCCCCCTCCGGCCCCTTCGTTCCCCTTGGTGTCCTTCGTGTACTTCGTGTTGAAATTCGGCGGCAAGACTGGGGCCCGGCCTTCGCCGGGATGAGCGGAACCCGGAGGCGCCGGCGCTAGTTCTTCGCCTCCACGTAGATCTCTCCGCCGCTTTCCTTGAACTTTTCGGCCATCTCGGCGAGGCCGGCGGCCACGTCGTTCTGGGCGCCGGCGGCGTCGCGGATTTCCTGGCTGATCTTCATGGAGCAGAACTTCGGGCCGCACATGGAGCAGAAGTGGGCCACCTTGTGCGCCTCCTTGGGCAGGGTCTCGTCGTGGTACTCCCGGGCGGTTTCCGGATCGAGGCCGAGGTTGAACTGGTCCTCCCAGCGGAACTCGAAACGCGCGCGCGACAGGGCGTCGTCCCACAGCCGCGCCGACGGATGGCCCTTGGCGAGGTCGGCGGCGTGGGCGGCGATCTTGTAGGCGATCACCCCCTGCTTCACGTCCTCGCGGTCCGGCAGGCCGAGGTGCTCCTTGGGCGTGACGTAGCAGAGCATGGCCGTGCCGAACCAGCCGATCATCGCCGCGCCGATGGCGCTGGTGATGTGGTCGTAGCCAGGCGCCACGTCGGTGGTGAGCGGGCCCAGCGTATAGAAAGGCGCCTCGTGGCAGGCCTTCAGCTGCCTGTCCATGTTGGCCTTGATCTTGTGCATGGGCACGTGGCCCGGCCCCTCGATCATCACCTGCACATCGTGCTTCCAGGCCACCTTGGTGAGCTCGCCCAGGGTCTCCAGCTCGGCGAACTGGGCCGCGTCGTTGGCGTCGGCGATGCAGCCGGGGCGCAGGCCGTCGCCCAGCGAGAACGACACATCGTAGGCCCGCATGATCTCGCAGATGTCCTCGAAGCGTTCGTAGAGGAAGCTCTCGCGGTGGTGCGCCAGGCACCACTTGGCCATGATCGAGCCGCCGCGCGAGACGATGCCGGTGACCCGCCGGGCGGTGAGCGGGATATAGGCCAGCCGCACGCCGGCGTGGATGGTGAAGTAGTCCACTCCCTGCTCGGCCTGCTCGACGAGCGTGTCGCGGAACACCTCCCAGGTCAGGTCCTCGGCGACGCCGCCCACCTTCTCCAGGGCCTGGTAGATCGGCACGGTGCCCACGGGCGTCGGGCAGTTGCGGATGATCCACTCGCGGATGTTGTGGATGTTGCGGCCGGTGGACAGGTCCATGATGGTGTCCGCGCCCCAGCGGATCGCCCAGACCATCTTGTCCACCTCGTCCTCCACCTGGGAGAGCACGGCGGAGTTGCCGATGTTGGCGTTGACCTTGACCAGGAAGTTGCGGCCGATGGCCATAGGCTCCAGCTCGCCGTGGTTGATGTTGGCCGGGATGATCGCCCGGCCTCGGGCCACCTCGTCGCGCACGAACTCCGGGGTGACGAAGTCCGGGATCTCGGCGCCGAAATCCTCGCCGTCGCGGATGAAAGGATCGGTCGCCTCGCGCCGAAGGTTCTCGCGAATGGCCACGAACTCCATCTCCGGCGTGACGATCCCCCGGCGGGCGTAGGCCAGCTGGGTCACCGCCGCGCCAGCCCTGGCGATCAGCGGTCGGCGCTCGTTCTTGAACACGGGCGCGAGATGCTTGCCCCGGGCGTTGCCGTTGTCCTGCGGCTTCACCGGGCGCGGGGCGCAGTCCTCCACGTCGCCGCGGGCCAGCACCCAGGGGTCGCGCGGGCGATCGATGCCGCGCTTGATGTCGATGACGGCGTTCGGGTCGGTGTAGGGCCCGGCCGGATCGTAGAGGGTGACCGGCGGCTCGCCGGCTGAGGGGTGCACGGCCACCTCGCGGAACGGCACGCGCAGGCAGGGGTGCAGCTTGCCCTCCTGATAGACCTTGCGCGACCCCGGCCGCTCGCCCGTGGGGATGGTCTTGCTGATGGGTGTCTGGATGTTCACGGCAGGCTCCAATTGGAGAGCCAGGCCTGAGCTTAGTTCGGTCGTCGGGCGAAGCCCGCGTTCCCTCCCTTCGCCGGCATGACCCGGATCAGGTTCGGCGGGTCGCGGCCTCAGCCGCCTCTCAGTCCCTCAAGCGGGACACCCCGGAGAACAGGTGCAGGGTAGGCCGGACGACGGCCGCGTCAACCGGCAAACGACTCGACAAAGCTCGAGGGCGCAGCCAACTGGAGCGGCAGTCCAAGAGAAGCTCGTGAGTTCCCCCGAAACCCAGCCGTCAGGCCCGCTGAGCATCGGCCGCCTCGTCGAAGGCTCGCTGGGGGTGATCGGGCGCGCCTGGGTGACCGTCTTCGCCGTCGGCTTCGCCTTCAAGATCACCGGCATGCTGGCGCTGCACTACGGCGGCTTGATCCTGACGGGCGGCGGCGTCGCGGCGACCGTCGCGCGCTACTTCCTCTACTTCGTGCCGTTCACCTTCGGCGACGCCGCGATCACCTGCGCGGCGGTGGCGGTGTTGTCCGGGACCGGCGGCGGCATTCCGGCGGCCTTGCGGACCGCCGTGCGGATCGCCGCCGCGGCCTTCGTCGTCGACCTGGTGGAAAGCGCCTTCGACCTGACCGACACCCTGCTGAACCTGGGCCCGCTGCCGAAGACGATCCCGTACTGGCCCTTCATCATGGTGGTCATCAACAACGCCTGGTTGGCCATGGTGGCGCCGGCGCTGGCGGTGGCGGCGGACGAGCGCGGGGACGGGTTCTCCAGCCTGATCCGCGCCTGGCGTCTGACCGGCGGCCATCGGCTTCGCCTGTTCGCCTTCCTGCTGCTCATCGCCATGGTGCAGCTCGGGTTTCCGATGCTGCTGGAGATCATCGCCGCGGTGGCGCGCATTCCCATGCCCAACTGGGCGTTCAACCTCGCCGTCACGCCGGTCGAGGTGTTCGCCAGCGTCAGCCAGGCCGTGATATACTGGGAGTTGCTTCGACTTCGCGAGGGCGTACGCGGGGGCGACGTCGAGCAGATTTTTGGATAGGCCCTTGGCGCGCGGGACCGGAGGCGTTCAGCGCGGCTCAGAAGGCCCAAGGAGTAGCCGATGAACACCCCCACCTTACTCTCGATCGGCGGCGGCCTCGCCGTGGCCTGCGCGCTCGCCGCGACCGCTGTCCTGCTGCCCGCCGCGCAAGCCGAGCCCGAAGGCGGCGCGCACGCCCAGGCGTCATGCTTCTACATCACCCAGCTCGGACCCATGCGGCCGGACGGCGCGCGGGCGATCTATTCGCGCATCTCCGGGCGGACTGTCGTGCGATTCAACATCGCGCCGGACTGCAACAGCCTGCCGGGAAACGCCGAAGGCATCACCGTGCGGGCGGTGAACTCCGGCTCGATCTGCAGCGGCCTGGACCTGGACATCTCCGTGCGCGACACCCACGAGCGCTGCATCGTGCGCAGCATCGATCGCCTCAGCCCCGACGAGGCTGCCGCCCTGCCGAAGTCTCTGCAGCCGTAGGGGGCTGCGAACCTTCGCTGTCATCCCGGGAAACGGGATGACGGCGATCGGACTACCGCCGCGTGACGGTGAACCTCAGCAGTTCCTTGCGGGGCAGGTCCCACTTGGGCTCGAGGCTCACGGCCTGCTGATAGTCCAGGTAGGCGGACTTCTCGTCGTCCAGGCCCTCATAGGCCAGGGCGCGGTTGTAGTAGGCCTTGGCCGGCTCTTCGACACCCAGGTCCAGCCCGTGATTTATGTCGGCCAGGCCTTCCTGGTAGTGCTTTTCGCCGACGTTCACGGCGCCGCGGTTGACCCAGCCTTCGCCGAGATTCGCGTCGAGCTTGATCGCGATGTCGAAGTCGGTGCGCGCGGCCTCCATGTCGTGGCGGCGGATGCGCATGACGCCGCGATTGATGTAGGTGCCGGCCAGGTCGCGGCGGTCGAGCTCGCTGGTCTGGATGGCCTGGGTGCAGATCGATATGGACTCGTCGTCGAAACGCCCGTGGAACGCGGCCGCGGAACAATCCTCGGCGAGACTGTCGCCGATGACCGTCACCGATGCGCTCGCGCCTCCGGCGAGGAGCAACCCGGCCGCGCTTGCGAGAGCGAACATTACAATTTTCATGGCGGGCCTCCCTGCCCTACGCGCTGGCGCCGGCGGAAACGACCGCCGGCGACGCTGGGGAATGTTCTTCCCCGGCGGCGCAACTGTCAAATTAAGCGGCGCTAACATCGCAGCGTTGGAGCGCCAGGCGCGGCGCCTCGGCCGGTCAAGATGACCCGGGCGGCGCCGGGATTGCGTTGGGCCGTTCAGTACTTGTTTACACGTCCCACAACGGAACAACGGCCATGGCTACGCACGACTGGATGAAGAGCGAATTCACCTACGATCGGTCCACCGAGCGGGCGATCGTGGCGGACCACGCCAAGCGCCGGCCGCGCCAGCTGGAGATCGCGCTGGCGCTTATCGGCGTCGCCGCCTGGATCTGGTGCGCCTACGAGGTCGCCCTGGCGTTCCTGGGCAGGTAGTCAGCCGCCGACCGCGTCCTTGGGGTCGGCTTCATCGTTCAGCGGCTCGCCTTTCAGGTAGCGCCGCACATTTCCCCACGAACACACCCGCCGGAGACGATATCCAGCTGGGAACCGGCCCGTCCGGCCCCCGGGTCTGCGCCCCCGGATCAAGTCCGGGGGCTCCGCCCGGGGTGACGAGGTCGGACGGCTGCGGTCGCCCTGACGTAGGGGTTCGCGGGCTTCGCCGCCCGATCGTCCGCCACGTGCACCACCGCCCAGCGGTCGGCGTAGAGCCGTCGCCAGCCGGGCGAGCGGTCGAGCATGGCCACCAGCCGGCCGCGCGGCGAGAGGATGGTCCAGCGGATGCCCCAGCGGGTGATGGCCTGGTTCACCTGCGGTTGGTCGGCGCTGAGGATCTCCAGGTAGCGCTTGACGAAGTCGTCGCCGTACATGTCGGCGCGACCGTCGACGTAGGGCCGAACGCCGCTGAAGATCAGATAGCCGCCGAACGCATACTCGTTGAACACCGGCTGGGCGCGGATGTCGGCGGGCACGTGGGCGAGCGCGGTGACCGGCACATTCTCGTTGTCCTGGCGCACGACCGGCAGGAGCAGGCGATAGCCGGCCACGCCGAGAAACACGACGGCCGCCACCGCGGCGGTCGCGGCCGCCAGCCGGCGATCCGCCCGGCCCGGCTCGCGCGTCCCCTTCCGCGCCGGGCTCACCGCCCGGCCGAAGGGCTCGGCCAGCAGCAGGGGCGCGAGCACCGCCAGCACGCTCTGCTGGCGGATGTGCTGCAGCACCATGTGCACCAGCGCGATCAGCAGCAGCAGGCGGAACAGCGGAACCCGCACGCCGCGCCACAGGCCCAGGAACAGGGTGATCAGCAGCACCGTCTCGAGCTCGCCGACCTGCTGAAAGTTCGCCGAGCGCCACTCCAGTATGTCCGGCAGGGTCTTCATGCCGAGCACCTGGAAGGGGAAGATCAGGCCCTGGACGCCGTGCGGGGTCGCCAGCGCCAGCAGCAGCGCCACAACGCCGAACAGGCCCCAGCCGACCAGGGCGCGCGGCTTGTTCTGCGACTGCGCCAGGGCCTCCAGCGCGAATGGGCCGATCAGTCCGACGCCGAAGATGAAGCTGGCGTGCAGGTTGGCCCACAGCACCATCAGCGGCAGCAACCGCCAGTGCGGCGCGCGGTCGCGGCGGCGCGCGGCCAGCAGGCCGCGGGTCCAGATGACCAGCATCGGCAAAGCCATCACGTGCGGGCGGGCGAACAGGAACGGCTCCAGCAAGGTGACGCTCAGCGCCAGGCCGATCGCCTGGCCGAGCGGCCCCAACCACAGGCGCAGCTCGGCCGCGATCAGGGCGTAGGCCAGGCCCGCCGCCGCGCCGATCAGCAGCACCACCCCGCTCCAGCCCGCCGCGCGCCAGGCGAGGGTCATGAACACCTCGCTCAGCCACTCGTGCGCCAGCCAGGGCTTGCCGGCGAAGGTGTAGGAGAAGGGATCGGTCTTCGGGACCTGTCCGTGGTCGAGGATCCAGCGCCCGGCGGCCACGTGCCAGTTGGTGTCGCCGTCGATGAACACCCGCGGCAGGAAGCTGGCCATGGCCAGCAGCACCACGGCCGCGATGCCGGCCACCGCGAAGTCCAGAACGAAGCGCCGGCGCGAAGCCCGGACGAGGCGCGGATTGAACGGGACGGCGTCGGTGATCGGATCGTCCCCCCAAAGCGCTGGCCGGATAAGGGGCGCTAGACAATCTTGCGGCCCGGCTCAAGGCCCAGGACGCCGCGGCAGCGGCGAAAAGCCTCTCACGAGCGGGCGGACTTGTTTAATCAGTTGTGGCAGAAGCTGCGCTTGCGCGGGGACCACGGGAGTTTTCTGCGAATTGAACAAACAAGTGAACATCGCGGGCGCGCCGACGGCTGCGCAACCGGGCGCCGCCCTGGTCACGCCCCGCTCGCGCAAGGGCGCCACCCTGTCCATCGTCGCGCCGATGTTCAACGAGGTGGAGGTGCTGGCCGCCTTCTTCGAGCGGATGGACGCGGCGACCCGCGACCTGGGCGTCGCCGTGGAGATCATCTGCGTCGACGACGGCAGCAAGGACGCCACCCTGGGCGCGCTGGTGCTGCAGGCGCAGCGCGATCCGCGGGTGAAGGTCATCGCCCTGGCCCGCAACTTCGGCAAGGAGGCCGCCCTCACCGCCGGCATAGACGCCGCCCGTGGCGACATGGTGGCGCCCATCGACGCCGACCTGCAGGATCCGCCCGAGCTGATCGCCGAATTCATCGACAAATGGGAGGAAGGCTACGACGTGGTCTACGGCGCACGCGTCGACCGCAGCAGCGACAGCCATCTGAAACGCACCACGGCAAAGATGTTCTACGGCGTGTTCAACCGCGTGTCGGACCTGGCCATCCCGGAAAGCGCCGGAGACTTCCGCCTGATGGACCGGCAGGTGGTGGAGGCGCTCAAGCTTTTGCCCGAGCGCAACCGCTTCATGAAGGGGCTGTTCGCCTGGGTGGGATTCCGCCAGATCGGCGTGCCCTATGTGCGGCCCGAGCGCGCGGCCGGGTCCACCTCCTTCGGCTATCAGCGCCTGTGGCGCTTCGCCCTGGACGGGATCACCTCATTCTCCACCGCGCCTCTGCGCATCTGGACGGGCCTGGGCCTGGCCGGCGCGGCGCTGGCCGTGGTCGCGGCGGGGAGCCTCATCGTCTACACCCTGGTGCGCGGGCGGACCGTACCCGGCTACGCCTCGCTGATGGTGGTGATCCTGCTGGGTTTCGCCGTGCAGATGCTGGCCTTCGGCATCCTCGGCGAATACGTCGGGCGGCTCTATCAGGAGGTGAAGGGCCGGCCGATCTATGTGGTCCGGGCGAAGGTCGGCTTCGACGACTGATGGACCGCCAGGTTTACGACCGCATGCGCCTGATCGAGGCGGACCACTGGTGGTTCAGGGGCCGCCGAAAGATCATCGGCGGGCTGATCGGCGAACTGCCCCTGCCCAGGCCCGCGCGCATCGCCGAGGTGGGCTCGGGCACCGGCGGCAATCTGCCGATGCTCGCGCAGTTCGGCGAGGTCACCGGCATGGAGCCCGACGCCGACTCGCGCGCCTACGCCCAGGAGAAAACCGGCAGGCCGGTGAAGGCCGGGTTCCTGCCCGCCGACCTGCCGTTCGAGACGGAAAGCCTGGACCTGGCGGCCGCCTTCGACGTCATCGAGCACGTGGACGAGGACGCCGCCTCGGTAGCGGCCCTGGCGGGTCTGCTGAAGCCCGGCGGCTTCCTCGCCACCACCGTTCCGGCGCACCCCTGGATGTGGAGCCGGCACGACGAGGCGCACCACCACAAACGCCGCTACCGCATGGCCCAGTACCGCGCGCTGTTCGACCAGGCGGGCCTGAAGATCGTCAAGGCCAGCTACTTCAACTGCGTGCTCTTTCCGCCCATCGCCGCCGTGAGGCTGGCCAAGAACCTCGTGAAGAGCCAGAGCGCCGACGACGACGCCATCCCGCCTGGGCCGGTCAACAGCCTGTTCGCCGCGGCTTTCGCCTCTGAACTGGGCTGGCTGCGCCACGCGTCCCTGCCCTTCGGCGTCTCGATCATCCTGATCGCCCAGAAGCCCGAAAGGCAGCCCGAGGAGACGGTGCAGTGACCGGCTGGGGGGTGCTGTCCAGGATCAGGCTGCCGGCATTCGCCCGCGAGGTGAACTGGTTCGTGGTGGTGGGCGCGGTCGCCACCGGCTGCCACGTGGTCACGGCGCTTTCGGTGCAGCATCTGTTCAAGCTGGGTCCGCTCACCGCCAACTTCTGTGGCTACCTGGTGTCGGTGAGCGTGTCCTACTTCGGCAACGCCCTGCTCACCTTCCGCCGCCCGGCCATGCACGGCCCGCAGTTCGTACGCTTCATGGCCATCTCCCTCGCCGCCCTGGTGCTGAACCAGGCGATCGTCTTCGTGTGCAACAAGCTGCTCGGCTGGCCGCTGTCGATCTGTCTGATCCCGGTGGTCCTGCTGGTGCCGACCTCGACCTTCCTGATGTCGAAGATCTGGGCCTTCCGCCGGCCGTTCGCCGAGCCGACAGGCTAGACGCAGCGCCAGGCCGGTTCCCCGGCGCGCTTCACCTTCACATGCCGCGCGACTTCGCCTGGGGGACAGGGGAAGCAATGCAGCGCCTTCCTGCCGGTGACGGGTCCTCGCGCCACTGCGGGATGGCGTTCTTGGGGCAGGGCGATGGCCGGGCTGCGGCGCATGCGGCGGCTGAAAACCTGCGTGAAACTGATATATACTGAGATAATTCTTGGGTTATTTTGTGAACACGGAACCAAAATACTGATCGGGCGTTGCCACAATACCGATAGATACTCAAAGGATTGAACATGCGAAGTCTCATCGTCGCCACCGCCACGCTGGCGCTTGTCGCGTTCGCCGCCATTTCCACGAACGTCGCCGCCGATCCGCGCGACGATCAGCGGGGCGGCCAACAGAGCGACCAGAACCGTTCCGGCTGGGGTCAGGATTACAACGGCGGCCATCATTGGAGGCGCGGTCAGCGGATCGGCTACAATGACTGGAACGGCGCCCAGACCGTCGATTACCGCCAGCACCATCTTCGCCAGCCGCCCCGCGGCTACGAGTGGCGTGAGTCCAACGGCCAGTATGTTCTGGCCGCCATCGCCACCGGCGTCATCGCCTCGATCATCCTGAGCGGCGGCCGCTAGCCGAACCGTCGGCCCCGTGCGGCGTTTCCCTAGGGAGCGCCGCACGGCGCCCACCACATGGAGGCCATCATGGCCGTTGAATCCCTCATCATCTTCCTGCTCGTCGGCGCGGTCGCCGGCTGGCTCGCCGGCATCATCGTCAAGGGCTACGGCTACGGCCTGGCCGGCAACATCATAGTCGGCGTCGTCGGATCGTTCGTGGGCGGATGGCTGTTCGGCCGTTTCAACCTCGTGCACGGCAACGGCATGCTCGGCGAGCTGGTCGGCGCCACACTGGGCGCAATCGTGTTGCTGTTCATCATCCGGTTCATCCGTCGGGTCGCCTAGGCTAGGGTGAAGCCGGACACGACCCCGAGGGGGAGATTCATGAAGCCGTCAATCACGATCGCCTGCGCCCTGGGGGTGCTGCTGGCGCTGGGCGCCTGCGCCGCCGGCTCGGCGGAATCCCACCACGCGGCCACGAGCGGACTGCTGGGCCAGTTCCTGCTGGGCCTGTGGCACGGGATAATCGCTCCGCTGACCCTGATCGTGGAGATCGTCAACAAGCTCGCGCCGAAGCTGCTGCCCTGGACCGCTCACATCTATGAGGCTCAGGGCACGGGCGTCGTCTACGACGTGGGCTTCTACCTGGGCCTAGTGGGCAGCCCGCTGATCGCCTGGTCGCGCCGGCCGAGGCGGCAGTAGGCGTCCGAGCCGGCATTCACCGGAGGTTGGCCTGCTTGACTTGACCTGCACGCGATGATTGCGTGTGTCGCCGCCCTCGCCGCGTGACTGACGCTGGGTGAAGGTCGGCGTGGCGCAGGGGAGGAGCGGCGGTGAAGCTGCTGATCGCGCTGGCGCCCATCTGGGCCGCCCTCCTGATCGCCGGTCCCGCGCCGGCGCAGACCGCCGCCGCGCCCGCGGCGTCGCCAACGCAGGCAGCGCCCGCCGCCCAACCCCCCGCCAAGCCGGCTGCCGCGTGCAAGACCGCCCCCTTCAGCCAGCTCGCGCCGCTGTTGTCGAGTGAGCCGTTCAGGTCGCTGACGCCGTCGACGGCCATCCTGCCGGTGGGCGACGAGGGCGTCGTGGACATGGTGGGCTCGCTGGGCTCGAGCGCCAGCGTCGACGACTACCAGTTCCGCATCTTCGTCGGCGGCGAGGTCGCCAATCCGGCGCGCCTCAATCCTCGTGACACGGCGGACGGCGCCGGTCAGGACGGCTTGCGCCCGCTCGCCGCCGCCCATCCCACCGGCCCGGCCGCCCAGGCGCTGAAGATCGCCGACGCGAACAATGCCTATGAGATCCACTTCAAGGTGCCGTCCGACGGCGGATGGCTGCCCTGGCGGACCAGCACCTATGTGATCGTCGCCTGCCACGATGCGCAGATCGTCGGTTGGGGCAGCCGGCCGATCACCGAGAGCCGCAGCGTCCCGGTGGAGGTGCTTGCCGCGGGCCTGATGCTGGTCTTCTACCTGCTGGCCGCGACCATGGCCTATCGGGCCCGGGAGCGGGCGCGCAATGAGTCTCCGGCGGTGCAGCCCCCGCTGCGCGTGGAGCGGATCGACCGGTGGGAGTGGTGGCGGTTCCTGGATCCGGTGGTGATGACCTCCGACGGCTTCGATCGCGGCAGCCTGTCGAACCTGCAGGTGCTGTTCTTCGTGGAGGTGGTGGGATTTGGCCTGACGGACCTGGTGCTCAGCACCGGCGCCCTGTCCGACATCTCGCCGGCCATCGTCTACCTGCTCGGCATCCCCGCGGCGGGGACCCTTGGCAACCAGGTCGCCTCGGTGACCCGCGACCGCATCAGCGCCGGGAACTGGTCGTGGCTGGTCAGCCGCGGCGTCCTGCCGATCAACGATCCCGGCAAGTTGCGGCCGCAATGGTCGGACCTGATCATGTCCGACACCGTCCTCGATCTGCCCAAGCTGCAGGCCCTCACCTTCAGCGTGATCGTCGCCATCGCCATGGTGGCGGCCGGCTTCCGCAACTTCGCGAACTTCAACGTGCCCACGAACCTGCTGGAGATCCTCGGGCTGTCGCAGCTGGTGTTCGTCGGCGGACGCTTCACCCGGCCGACCAACATGGGCGACCTCGACGTGCTGATCACCGAGCTGCGTAAACGCGCTCTGACCTTGATCACGGCCGCCAAGTCGGGCGTGGACGTGGACGGCGACGGCAAGCCCCGCGCGGCGCCGGCCGGCGCCGCGCGGTCGTTCGCCACCCTGGCCTCGGCCGCTGCGCCGCAAGCCGTTCCCAACGCCGTGCACCGCTACGCCGAAGTGGCCGACCAGGCCAAGGTGCTGCTGGGCTCACTCGCGCACCGCGCCGTCGAGCCCGGGACCCTCGCCGACCCCCTCGCGTGGCCGGAACCCGGCGCCGAGTAGTCTAAGGCGCAACCGCCGTGGCGGTGTCCGGCTATGCCCGCGCCGGAATGCGCACCGGCATGCTGCGGTAGGCGCGCAGGAAGCACGACTTCAGGCGCACCGGCTCGTCCATCACTTCGATGGCCGGGAAGCGCTTGAGGATCTCCTCCCAGACGATGCGCAACTGCATTTCGGCCAGGCGGTTGCCGACGCAGCGGTGGATGCCGAAGCCGAAGGACAGGTGCTGGCGAGGTCGCTCGCGGTCGATGATGAAGTCGTTGGGCCGCTCGATGGCCGTCTCGTCGCGGTTGCCCGAGACGTACCACATGACCACCTTCTCGCCCTTCTTGATGGTCTTGCCGTGGAACTCGATGTCCTGCAGGGCCGTGCGGCGCATGTGGGCGACGGGCGTCTGCCAGCGGATGATCTCCGGCACCATGTTGACCACCCGTTCCGGCTCGGCGCGCACCTTCTCGTACAGGCCGGGGTTCTGGCTCATCGCCAGCAGGCCGCCGGTGATCGAATTGCGGGTGGTGTCGTTGCCGCCGACGATGAGCAGCAGGATGTTGCCCAGGAACTCCATCAGGCCCATGTCCTTGGTGGACTCGCCGTGCGCCAGCATGGAGATCAGGTCGTTGGCCGGCGCGGCGTTCACCCGCACGTTCCACAGGTTCTGGAAGTAGGCGGCGCAGCCCATCAGCTCGGCCCGCGCCTCGTCCTGGGTCATCACGTCGCTCATGTCGGTGGTGGCCAGGTCCGACCAGTAGGTCAGCTTGCGGCGCTCCTCGAACGGGAAGTCGAACAGGGTGGCAAGCATCTGGGTGGTCAGCTCGACGGACACCCGGTCCACCCAGTCGAAAGTCTCGCCGATGGGCAGCTCGTCGAGGATTTTTCCCGCCCGCTCGCGGATGATCGGCTCCATGGACTGCAGATTGTGCGGCGAGACGATCGGGCTGATCACCTTGCGCTGGGCGTCGTGTTTGGGCGGGTCCATGGCGATGAACATCGGCAGCTGGAAGTCTTCTTCCGGCTCGTTGATCGAGATGGCGCCCTCCGACGAGAACACGCCGTGGTTGGTCTCGATCTCCACGATGTCGTGGTAGCGGGTGACCGACCAATAGGGCCCGAACTCGCTCTGAGCGGTGTAGTGCACCGGATCCTCGTGGCGCAGGCGCTCGAAGAACGGCCACATGGTGTTGTTGGCGAACCGCTCGCCGAGGCTCACGTCGATCTCGTCTAGCGGCGTAGCATAGGCCTCATCCCGCGCCGCCTTGAGTGCGCTGACGGAACCGTCGGCCATGGAGACTCTCCCTCGGTTGTTCGGTGGCGAAAAGACACCCGCTCGGCGCTAGGGGCAAGCGTTGGAAGCCTTGCTATGGGCCGTGCGCGATGAAAGCTTCGTAACCTCAGAAGATACTATCCCAGCAACCCCGGCCGTCGCTTCTCCGCCCAGCCGGTCGCCGCGTCGTAGGCGTGGACGAGCTGCAGGCAGGCGAGGTCCGCCTGGTTGGGGCCGACGATCTGGATGCCGATAGGCAGGCCGCCGGCGCTGAAGCCCGCGGGCGCCGCCAGCGCCGGGCAGCCGGACATGGTGATGGGGAGCACCACCTTCATCCACTCGTGGTAGGTCTCCATCGCCCGGCCCGCGATCTCCCGCGGCCAGTGCAGGTCGACGTCGAAGGCGAACAGCTGGGCGGTGGGGACGATCCAGTAGTCGTAGGTCTCGAAGAAGCGCCGCACCGCCTGGTACCACTCGGTGCGCACCACCGAGGCGGCGGTGACGTCGTAGGCCGAGAGCTTCAGCCCGCTTTCCACCTCGAACACGGCTTCCGGCTTCATCAGGGCGCGCCTGGCGGGGTCGTTGTAGAAGGCCAGAAGGCCGCCGCCGGCCTGCCAGGCGCGCAGCGTCAGCCAGGCCCGCCACACGGCCTCCACCGGATAATCGGGCTGGGCTTCCTCGACGACGCAGCCCAGGTCCTCGAAGGTCTTCAGCGCGCGCCGGCACACGTCGAGCACGCCGGGCTCAAACGGCAGGTAGCCGCCGTAGTCTCCCGTCCAGGCGATGCGCGCGCCCTTGAAATCCCGCGCCAGGGACGCGGCGAACCTGGCGCCGTCGCCGGGAGTCGACAGGGGCGAGCGGGGGTCGTGGCCGGCCTGGACGGAGAGCAGCATGGCGAGGTCCGCCGCGTTGCGCGCCATCGGACCGCTGACGCCCATGGACGGCAGCCAGGCGTCCAGCGCGTCCATCGGCACGAGGCCGTAGCTGGTGCGGAAGCCGAAGACGTTGTTCCAGCCCGCGGGATTGCGCAGGCTGCCGCCGTAGTCGCTGCCGTCGGCCACGGGCGCCATGCGCAGGGCCAGGGCCACCGCCGCCCCGCCGCTGCTGCCGCCGGCCGAGCGGGACTGGTCGTAGGCGTTGCGGGTGGGCCCATGGACCGGGTTGTAGGTGTGCGAGCCGAGGCCGAACTCCGGCGTGTTGGTCTTGCCGATGAACACCGCCCCGGCCTTGCGCAGCCGCTCGACCATGATGCTGTCGGCCGGCGCGACGAAGTCCTTGAGGATCGGCGAGCCCCGGGTCATCGGCAGACCCTTCACCGGCGCCAGGTCTTTCACCGCGAGGGGAAAGCCGTGCAGCGGCCCCAGCGCCTCGCCCCGGGCCAGCTGCGCGTCCCGCTGCGCCGCCTGGGCGAGCAGGCCGGCCCGGTCCTGCAGGGCGACGATGGCGTTCACCTTGGGGTTCAGCCGCTCGATGTGGTCGAGATAGGCGCTCATCACCTCGGCGCAGGATACCTGGCGCGAGCGGATGGCCGCGGCCAGCGGGATCGCGTCCAGCATGACGATGTCGCAGGTGGGCGGAGCGCTTGGCTGTGAGGCGGCGTCCGACGCGGCAGGCGATGACACCAAAGGCCTCCTGAATTTCGGGGACACGATACTCAATTGGGCGGCGCGCTAGCCTGTCCGGAGCAGCAATCTAGGCCAATTGAGTATTGTGTCCCCGAAATTCCCCGGACTCTCACAATAGCCGTCAGGCGCCGGCCGGCAGCATCTTCGCCAGCGCGACGCCTAGCGTGCCGCGCCACAGCGCATAGTCGTGACCGCCGCACGGCTCGCTGTAGGTCAGGTCGTATCCCTTGGCTTCCAGCACAGCCTTCATGCGCCGGTTGGACTCGAGCATCCGGTCGGGTTGTTCCATCAGCCCGATCTCCATCCAGAATCGCACCGGCAAGCGCGGGGCGTTGGCGTACTGCTCGATCAGCCACTCCGGCGAGAAGCTCTGGGCGCTGAGCGGTGCTGTCGTGACCCAGCCTGGGCCCCACCATAGGGATGCCGCCTGGCTGATGACGACGCCGAAGACATGCGGCAACCGGAAACCGAACCACATGGACGCCAAACCGCCGTAGCTGACACCGGTCACGGCGTGATCCTTGGCGTCATGGGAGACGCGGTACGCGCCGCGGAGCCACGGCAGCAGTTCCTCTTCGACGAACCGGGCGAAGGGCTCGCTGCACGGCAGGTCTTCGTTGCGAGAGGTGTCTGTGGCGTTGTCGACCAACACAGCGACGACCGGCGTGATGCGCCCCTCGGCAAGCAGGTTGTCGAGCAAGCGATGCGTGGGCATGAGCGTCAGCGCGGCGCCCCCATCGAAGGCGACCAGAACGGGATAGGCCTGCTCGCTCGACGAAGCGTAGCCGGGTGGCGTGTAGACCCAGACTCGGCGCTCGTTGCCCAGCAAATCGCTGCGGAACATGTGCCTTTCGATCCAGCCGCGCGGCACGCCTTCGCGCTTGTGCGCCAGTGACTGGTCCGGCGCATCCGGCAGCGATAGGACCGATGCGTCGCGGTCGGGCTGGCCTTCACCGCCTCGGATGACGAAGTGCTCGCGGTGGTGCGGGTCCGGCGCGGGCGGATGATCGCGCACGAATGTCATCATCGCCGCGATGTCGGCCTCGGTCGCCTCCTCAAAAGGAACCAGCGGCATGTCCGGTGCGAAGCTGTAGGTGGTGCGCACGTCATTGCGGTACCGATAGGCCGCATGGCAGACGCTCGTGCCGGGGATGCGATCCATGACGTGATCGCCGGCATTGCCGTAGCCCGCCTGCACCACAACGTGGCGCGCGCCCGCCGAAGCCGGGAACACATAGCTGACTATGCTGCACCCGGGCCTTTGCGGGTCCGGCTCGATCAGTGGCGCCCGCTCGCGCGCGATTTCGTCCCAGAACCCAGCTTCGCCGTCCGGATTGTCGCGCAGCGCGGCTAGGCGTGGATGCAGATAGTCGACAAGACGCTCGGCGACAGCCATCCGGAGCTCCCGTTCGGAAGTGACGTGGAGTCATTGGCGACCGGCCGAGCGCTAGCTGTCAAGTTGAAGTGGCGGCGCTCGCAGAGTCCGCTTTCGAACCCTGAGCAGTCGTTCGGCTCATGTCGCCCCAACGCTGGGCCTGAGGGTGGCCGACACGACTGAGCATGCCACGCGTCGTCAGTTTCCGAAGTCCCAGCTTTCGCCGGCCGCAAAGCGCGACAGCACATTTCGCGCTATCAGAATCCGGTGCACCTCGTCCGGGCCGTCCGCAATTCTCAACGTCCGAGCACCCAGATACATTCCTGCGAGAGGCAAGTCTCCTGACACGCCAGCGGCGCCCCAGACCTGGATGGCGCGATCGACGACGCGCTCATAGGCGGCCGGCACGAAGATCTTGATGGCCGAGATGTCGGTCCGTGGATCGCCGCCGCCCTCCATCATCTCCGCGCAGCGGATCGTCATCAACCGCGCGGCCTGAATGTCGATGTAGGAGTCCGCGATGAACCCTTGCACGAACTGTTTCGTCGCAAGCAGACCGCCGTGAACCTCCCGCATGGTGGCGCGCTCGACCATGAGATCGAAGGCGCGCCACATCTGTCCGATCGAGTTCATGCAATGAAAGACGCGGCCCGCGCCGAGCCGGTCCTGGGCCGCCTGGTGGCCCGATCCGGCCGCGCCCAGCGCGTTCTCTTCGGGAACCCTCACATTTTCGTAGAGGATCTCACAATGATCGCTGGGACGGCCCCAGACTTCCACGCCGCGGACGATGCGCAGCCCCGGCGTGTTCTTCGGCACGATTATCTGGGTCATGCGGCCCGAATCTCGCCCTGCGCCTTCCGTCCGGCACATCACGATCAGGAAGTCCGCGCGGAATCCGTTCGACGTGAACCACTTGTGTCCGTTGATGACCCACTCGCCGTTCTCCAGGCGCGCCGTCGTCTTGATCGAGCGCGGGTCGGAGCCGGGCGAGTCTGGCTCGGTCATCGAGAACCCCGACTCCATCTTTCCCTCGGTCAGGGGGACCAGCCACTTCCGCTTTTGCTCTTCGGTGCCGTATTTCAGCAGGATGGTCTGATTGCCGGAGTTGGGCGCCACGACGCCGAACAGGGCGGCCCCGCCCGATACGTAGGCGAGCACCTCGTTCATGTAGGCGTGCTCCAGGAAGCTCAGGCCCGACCCGCCGTATTCCGGCGGCAAGTGCGGCGCCCAGAGTCCCGCCTTTTTCACCTTGTCCTTGATGGCGTCCGCGACGCTCTTGGAGGCGTCACGCTCCTCCGTCGTCGCGCCGTGGCGCCAGCCGGCCGCCAGCGCGCGCTCGTTGGGCAGGATCTCCCTGTTGACGATGCGGGCCGTGAGTTCGCGGATCTCGTTGATGCGCGGATCCAGCGTGGGAATAGGCTCCACATTCATAGGCATGGCGCTCTCCTTCGCGTAGAAACCAGCACTACCGGCCGACGGCCCGCCTTGATCCTCGTCAAGAAGAAGCCGCCGCAAAGGAGCGCCGTAGCTGCCTCAGGTGGAGGTCGAACATGATTGAAGGGTCCTGCCATTGCGGCGCCGTCCGCTGGAGCTTCGAGGGCGTCCCGGAGGGCGCGACGGCGTGCAACTGCACACTGTGCCGCCGCTACGGCGTGCTCTGGGCGTATGATTACGAGGACGAAGGCATCCGGGTCTCCGGCTCGACGCAGGTCTATTCGCCTGGGCGAGCGATCGGTTTCCACTTCTGCCCGACGTGCGGGTGCCTCGCCTATTGGCGCGCGCTGCAGCCCGGGGACGACGGCCGGCGGCGGATCGCGGTGAACCTGCGGTTCGCCGAGCCCGAGGCGGTGGCGCCGATCCCCATCGACCATTTCGATGGCCTGAAGGCGTTCCAGGACCTCCCGCGCGACGGCCGCTGCGTCGCCGACTACTGGTTCTGACGCGCCGCGACCGCGGGCCTTGACCGGGCTGCCGGGTTGGCATGTCATCCAGGCGCGACGAGACCGAAGTGGAGGAGCAGCGATGGCCGAGCGCGCCGCCCAAGCGGGCGTGGACCTGATCACTCTGCCCCACCACGCGGAGTTCTTGTCCGATCGCTGGCTGGAGGAGGCTCGGCGCTTCTGGCGCGAACTGCCGCCCGCGAGGACCGCGCCGGTGAGCGGCCGCGTTTTCTCGGTCAGCGAACGGTTCACCGACGCGCCGCCGCACCTCAAGCTGCCGGGCGACGTGGCCGCCTGGACGCTGCGGTTCGACGGCCAGGCGGCAGCGATCTCGCGCGGGTTCGATGAAGGCGCGGACGTGTCGATCGAGGGCGACTTCCAGGCGGCGCTCTACCTCGCGCAGTTCGTGGGCGTGCTGGCGCCGCGCGGGCAGGCGCAGATGTGGCGCGAGGCGCGGCACATGTCCGGCAAGGACGCCTTCCGCATGCGCGGCCAGCTCGATGAGGCGGCGGGCCGGCTGCTCGGCCTCTTCCACGACCACATGGCGCGCCGCACGGTGGAGAACCCCGACCTCGAGCACCGGGCGCGGCGGCTGGGCCTAGCGGGCAAGATCCGCGAGATGGAAGAGCAGGGCTTCGTGGTCGTCGAGCGGGCGATCTCCTGCGACTTCGCCGATGAGCTGCGCGAGGCGACCCGCGCGGCGCTGCCGCCGGAACAGGGGCTGCTGGATTCCTGGCTCTACCTTGGGCGGCCGTTCGAGCGGGTGATCCTCAATCCGATCTTGCTGACGATGATCGACGCTTCGCTCGGGCGCTGCGCCCAGGTCGCGACCACGGGCGCGCTGCTCAGGGGTCCCGGGCCTGGCGGAATCGACATCCACACCGACTACGTCGACATGCCGGAGCCCTATCCTGATTACGCGATGAGCGGGGTGGCGGTCTGGGCCCTGGAGGACTGGACCGAGGCCTCGGGCCCCACCTGGATCGTGCCCAAGAGCCACCGCATGCGCCGCGCGCCACGGCCGGGCGAGGGCCTGGACAAGGGCGTCCCGGTGGAGATGCCCAAGGGATCGGCGGTGTTCTTCACCCAGGGCACATGGCACTGGCAGGGACCGCGCACCGAGCCCGGCGAGCGGGTGACCCTGCACCCGCACTTCAACCGCAACATCCTGCGCTCGATCGACATCAAGCGGCCGGACGTGGCGTTGCTTTCGCGCAACCCGCCGCGGCTTGGCGAGATGCTGGGCGTCGACGACGGCTTCGACAAGATGACGGCGGCGGGCGGCCGCGACTACCTGAGGCTGGAGCACACCAGGCAGCTGCACGCCTTCACCCGCCGCAAGCTGAAAGAGGTCCTGCGCGCCCCCGAGGCCGCGGCGGCCTGAACGGGAAGTCGCCGCGCGGGCGCCGCGGCCGCAGAAGGCCGGCGGGAAGTGAGTGGCATCGCCGGGAACTGACACCCACAAAAGGTGCTCGAAGCGCCCGACTTCAAGTCGCGTCTTCGGGCGGAGCATTGTGCAACTTGGGGAATTATCCCTTTGACAAAGTGACCACAATCGCTAGTATGGCCTCACCGAACGAGGCCAGTGATGAGCGACTTCTCAAATCCGATCTTCCACGACGAAACCAAAGCCCGCGAATGGCTTGAAGGTCATCTGTGGCCCGAGGGTCCGGTGTGCCCGCACTGCGGCGTGATCGACCTGGCGACGGCGCTCAAGGGGAAGGCGCACCGCGTCGGCCTGTACCAGTGCAAGGCGTGCGAGGAACAGTTCACCATCACGGTCGGGACGCTGTACGAGCGCAGCCACGTGCCGCTGAACAAGTGGCTGGGCGCGACGCACCTGATGATGGCGAGCAAGAAAGGCATGAGCGCCCTTCAGATCAGCCGCATGATCGGTGTCACCTACAAGACGGCATGGTTCATGTGCCACCGCATCCGCGAGAGCCTGCGCGAGACGAGCCCGAGCCCGCTAGGTGGCGAAGGCAAGGTCGTGGAAGCCGACGAGACGTACGTGGGCGGCAAGGACAAGAACAAGCACCACAACAAGCGCCAGCATGTTCGCGGCGGCTCGCAGAAAGAAGCCGTCGTAGCGTTGGTCGAGCGCAGCGGTCGCGTTCGCGGCCATCATGTTGGCGACGTGAACTCCAAGACGCTGCGCACCGTCCTAACGACGCAGATCGACGCCGCTTCTCACCTGATGACGGACCAAGCCCAAATGTATCCGAGGATCGGTCGTACCTTCGACCAGCACACCAGCGTCAACCACGGCATCGGCGAATACGTGCGCGGCGAGACGCACACGAACACTGTGGAGTCCTACTTCGCCATCCTGAAGCGTGGGATCGTCGGGACATTCCATCACGTCTCGCCGCAGCACCTGAAGCGCTACGTCGGCGAATTTGACTACCGCTACAACACCCGCGTCGCGCTGGGCTACACCGATGCCGAGCGCTTCGCCGAGAGTCTTCCCGGCATCGTCGGCAAGCGCCTCACCTATCGGCGGACTGGTGGACGCGCCGAAGCCCAGGCCGAAGCGCCGCCGTCTGTCACATGGATCGACTGGCGCACCGTCTGAAAACGATCCCCGCCAGCTAGAACTAGCGTTCGACGAATGAGACGACCGACCTAATTCTCTGAACCGAAAGTAAGGCGGCGATTAACGTCTGCGAGAATGAACTATTAATGTCGTCGCCGGCGGCGCAACAATCCTTTTCTGTTCCGGCGTAAGGCGGTCCCAATGCGCCCGCGCATCATTGAATGCGTCCCCTGCTTCATTGAGCAATGCCTGCCAATCGCTCCTGGTGAGCCAATTGCTTGGAAGGGTGTGCATTGCCTGCTGCGGTGTGGTGCTAAGTGACTCGGTAAAACTTTCCAACCCGGTCCTAAGGGCGCTTATTCTCGCCACTAAACCCTCGCACCTGCCAACGGCTGTGATGTAGTCGTCCACCTCAGACATAACTAGCCACTCGATTTGATTGCGCGGGTAGGCATTCATCGTGACAAGCGTCCTTGCGTCGCATAGATTGACCCACGCGAGCGCAGCGGCTTGCTCTACGACTGGCGGCGGGGTTCGCGGCCCCGCGCGTCATTCTCCAATCTAATCCCTACCCAAGCTTCTTACCAGTCGGACTCGACTCCCCCTTCGGCTTGGGTGTTCGGTGCATGGGACCGTGCTTGGCGGCGGCCTTCACGGCGTCTTTGAAGCGCTGCCAGCCGTCAGGATCGGGTTCGGTGTCCTTGGGGATGGGCTTACCGGTCATGGAAAGGGAGCCTACACCGGAATGGCTCGACCGGGAATCGGCGCTTGATGAAGTCTACATGGCCTGTCTGGGCTGGTTCGTTCACGCGTTCGCCAGCACCGAGAGCATGCTGTTTCGCTTGCTCGCGGAGAAGACGAGGCTTTCTCACGCCACCGCCGCAGCGGTGTTCTCTGGGACGCGAATGAAGCCGGCCATGGACGCGATCAATCGGCTTCTCGAAGCCGAGGGCAGAACCATGGAAAAGGAGGCGCTGAGCCGACCATTCAGCCATCTGTCAGACATAAGCTCCATCCGAGATGATATTCTGCACTACGGCACCGAAGAAGACGAAGGCGGCCAACTGTTCGTCTCTAACATGGAGAAAAAACATCTTCCAGAACGCGCGACGACTCGGCGCGTTAGCGCGGTAGATTTAATCAATATGATACTCGACTTGCGCGATATTGAAGTTCATTTCGTCGCAAGTATGTTCAGCACCGCCGGAAACTCCGACATGCTCAGGCTCTACATTCGGCGGCTTGCTGAGCCATGGCAGTATAAACCGCGCGGATCAATTCCTCGTCCGGATAGTGGTCCTTTGCCCGATCAAGCGCCAGCAGCCCCGCTGAAATCATAGCGGGGGTGATCGCCGGCCTGTCACGCAGGCCCCGATCTAGATGTTGTTCAGGCTTTGTCAAAGGGATAATTCCCGCAACTTGACAGGAACAAAGCATGAACATATAAACAACCTCCGGTTTAGGGAGGATTGGCTTGGCCGCATTCGGTCAACACATTCGGCTGGCCAGCGAGCCAGGAAGATCGGGGCTGAGCTGCAGGGCCACCGGCCTCACGCTGGCGGGCGCGGCGCTGCTCCGAGATACGCCCGCTGGCTTTGAGCCAAGGTCGGAGCTGGAGATCGGCGTCCTGATGAAGGCCGCCTACGGCCGGGACATTGGCGGGGCGCGCCTGTCGGCGGGACTTGGCGTGGTCGCCGATGCGCTCAATCGGGGAGACCTGCCGCGGGCGATGGTCGCCGCCTTGCACCTGCGGCTGTCGGAGCCGAGTCGGGAGGGCGCGGCGCGGGTCGCGCAGGCCGATGAAGCCCTCACGAAATACGACCCCAACGAGCCCAGGGACTGGCGTGGGCGATGGACCACCGGCGGCGGCGGCGGCTCGGGATCGCCGACACCCGCGCGGTCGCACCGCACCCCCTTCTCCGTCGAACCGGTCGGCCAGCGACGAAGTCGGCAAAGCCCCTCACCCTCGACGCCCGCTCCCGACTCCACGCCGGACGCCTCGAGCAGCCGCGGCTCCTGGGGCGGACCAGCGCAGCTCTATGGCGGCCAACTCATCCAGGTGCAGAATCTCGGGATCGGCGGCAACGGCCCACCGCCCGAAGACGAGCCCATTGCTGAGCCAGAACCGCCTGTCGAGGCGCCGAGGGTTCCCTACGGCTGGGACACGCCCGCTTACACCGTTAACCACCTCTACCATCCGCCAATTCGCAACCCGAAATTGCGAGACGGGACGCCCTGGCCAAGAGCCACGCCCGACGTCATCAGAGCAACACTCGCGCTTCGGCGCGGCCAAACGCCGACAATGGTGATCTTTGTGCCAATAGACGGGATCGGGCCACCCCTGGTGGGCTCAACGCCGACGTTCGAATATGACCGGCCGGACGGCTACGACGAAGTGAGGCTGATCGGAACGCCGCAAAGGACCTTTTCGCGCGGTTCCGAGACGGGTCACGCCGAGGACAGCGTCAACGCGGCGCTCCGCCTTGCTATGACCAATCAGTACTACGAGATATACTTCAATCGGGCCCTGGCTACCGCGTCTCGCGGAACGATCGTCAGCTTTCTGCGCGCAGATGTTTTCGCGGCCGTGAGGCCGGAGCTGAACGATCCCTTCCCGTTTCACATCTACGAGACTCTATCTCCGGGCCAGACCTTGGAGGGACGCCAGGAACAGATGCGCGATTTCCCCAGCATGGGTCCGATAGCGGGCCAACGCTACAAGAGGCTCGCACATATACTGTATATGTATCTCAAAAAGTGGATCAGTGATCGATGTTCGTAACTTCAGACAGCCTGGATCTGGAACAGGTTGGGCGCGTCCGCAACATAGACTGGGAAGAGAATCTCGTCTGCGGCGTGGCCTTCCACGGGCCCCGATGGCCCGGTTACCTGTTTGGCGCCTAAGATCACCTGTTATCACCTGTTCCGCCGCATTATCGGAAATTCTAACCGGTTGAAATCCTGGCGGTTTCAGACCGTAACAGGCCCGATTCACCGTGAAATAACAGGTGGAACAGGTGAAAACAGGCGGAACAGGTGGAACAGGCGGCCTACGCCCGGCGGGCTACGGCGCGACAGGCTACGCGCGAGCTGGCTCGCCGAGCCGTAGCGCCGTCAGGCGCGAAGGCTGGTGCCCCAGGTCGGACTCGAACCAACACGCCCTTTCAGGCAACAGATTTTGAGTCTGCCGCGTCTACCATTTCGCCACTGGGGCGGCGCGGGCCAGCGTGTAGCAACGGGGGCGGCGGCTCACAAGGCGGGGGGCGCTGGCGCGGCTCAGGCCGGGCACTTGCGGCGCATCACCTCGGTGCGGGCGAAGGAGCGCTTCACGATCTGGGTCCAGATCCGGTAGCCGGCGGGGGTCATGTGCAGGCCGTCGGCGACGTAGATGTCCTTGGGCTTGCCGTGGCTGAGCATGGCCGGGACCACGTCGATGAAGATCAGGTCGCGGCGGTGCGGCACCAGGCCGGCCACGTCGCGGTTCACCTCGGCCTGCCTGGCCAGTTCCGAGAATCGCGCCTTGGAGGGCTTCACGGCGATGAAATAGACCGGCACGCCGCCCAGGGCCCTGTCCTTCACCGCCAGGAACTTCTGGAAGTCGCCGAACACCTGGGCCGGGGTCTTGCCCGCGTGGATGTCGTTGTCGCCCTCGTAGTAGACGATGGCGCGCGGGCGGCGCGGCGGGATCAGTCGCTCGAAGTAGGTGAGCACGTCGGAGGCCTGGGACCCGCCGAAGCCGCGGTTGACCACCGGATAGGGGGCCATGTCCTGTTCCAGCGTCTTCCAGAAGCGGATCGACGAACTGCCGACGAACAGGATCTGGCACGTCTTGATGGCGTCCGTGCGATCCTCCTCGGCGAAGCCGTTGAGCTCGGCGGAGAACGGGGCCTCCCGCGGCAGCGGCGCCAGCAGCTGGGGCGCCGGCGGCGACGGCTCCGTCCGCGGGGCGGCCGGGCCGGCCAGGGCGAGCCAGGCGAGGAGGACTAGCGCGGGAACAAGCCGTTGGTGCATGGGGCCTCTGGGTTGCGCGGCGACCTTAAGGCCTCGGCGGGCGTCGGGCTACGGGGCGGCGACCGCCTGCTCGATGGCGCCGAAGATGGACCGGCCCTGTGCGTCACGCATCTCGATGCGCACCACGTCGCCGGCCCCCAGGAACGGCGTCCTGGGCGCACCGTGCAGCAGGGTCTCCACCGTGCGCTGTTCGGCCAGGCAGGCGTAGCCCAGCCCGCCCTCGGCGATGGGCCGGCCCGGGCCGCCGTCGGGCCCGCGGTTGGAGATGGTTCCCGATCCCACGATGCTGCCGGCGCACAGCGAGCGGGTCCTGGCGGCGTGGGCGATCAGCCGGCCGAAGTCGAAGGTCATGTCGACGCCGGCGTCCGGCCGTCCGAGGGGCCGGCCGTTGAGGGTGACCAGCATGGGCAGGTGCAGCTTGCCATCCCGCCAGGCCTCGCCCAGCTCGTCCGGCGTCACGGCTGCCGGCGAGAAGGCGGAGGCGGGCTTGGACTGGAAGAAGCCGAAGGACTTGGCGAGCTCGCCGGGGATGAGGTTGCGCAGGGAGACGTCGTTGACCAGCATGACCAGGCGGACGGCGGCCAGCGCCGCCTCCCGGTCCGCGCCGCGGGGCACGTCGCCGGTGACCACCGCGACCTCGGCCTCCAGGTCGCAGCCCCAGGCCTCGTCGGCGAGGGGGATCGGATCGCGCGGGCCGAGAAACCCGTCGGAGCCGCCCTGGTACATCAGGGGATCGGTCCAGAAGCTTTCCGGCATCTGCGCGCCGCGGGCCTGGCGGACCAGGGCCACGTGGTTCACATAGGCGCTGGCGTCGGCCCATTGATAGGCGCGCGGCAAGGGGCTCGCCGCCTGTTCTTCGTGGAACGGCCGACGGGGGGCCTCGCCCTGGTCCAGGCTCTCGGCCAGGGCCTGCAGCTGCGGCCGCGCTCGGTCCCAGTCGTCCAGCGCCGCCTGCAGGGTGGGCGGCGCCACCGGCGCGGCGTCCACGCACCAGGCCAGGTCGCGGGAGACCACCACCAGGCGCCCGTCGCGTCCGCCCTTCAGCGAGGCCAGCTTCATCGGGCGGGCTTGCGGATGACCCGGGTCAGCTTCGCGCCCTCGTCGTAGCGGGACGGCCCGCCATAGACCACGACCTCGCAGAGGATGTCGCCGCCGACCTCGTCCAGCCAAAGGTAGCTGCGCTCCACCGTCACCTGGCGGCCGGCGGGCGTGAACCCGTCGAAGGCGTCGCCCCAGGGCAGGATCCGGGCCAGCTCGCGCCAGCTGAGGCCGCAGGCGCAGGCCAGTTCGTCCCGCGCCATGGCGTCCAGGTCGGCCTGCAAGGCTTCACTCACCAGGGCCCTCCTTCGCCGGCAGCACGCCGCGGCGGATCTGGTCGAGTTCGATGGATTCGAACAGGGCCTTGAAGTTGCCCTCGCCGAAGCCCTCGTTTCCCTTGCGCTGGATGATCTCGAAGAAGATCGGGCCGATCATGTTCTCGGTGAAGATCTGCAGCAGCAGGCCCTGGCCCTCGGCGGGTGCGCCGTCCAGCAGGATTCGGTCGCCGCGCAGGCGCTGCAGGCTCTCGCCATGGCCAGGCACGCGCGCGTCCAGCTGGTCGTAGTAGGTGTCCGGCGTATCCTGAAACTTCACGCCCCGGGCGATCATCGACTCCACGGAGGCGAAGATGTCGTCGCTGCCCAGGGCGATGTGCTGGATGCCCTCGCCGCGATAGTCGCGCAGGAACTCCTCGATCTGCGAATGCTCGTCCTGGCTCTCGTTGAGCGGGATGCGGATCTTGCCGTCCGGGCTGGTCATGGCCCGGGAGACCAGGCCGGTCTGGCGGCCTTCGATGTCGAAATAGCGGATCTGCCGGAAATTGAAGATGCGCTCATAGAAGCCCGCCCAGCGGTCCATCTGGCCGCGGTGCACATTGTGCGTCAGGTGGTCGATGTACGTGAGGCCCATGCCCTGCACGTGGGGCGGCGCGCCTTCGATGGGGACGAAGTCCACGTCGTAGATCTGCTGCGCGCCATAGCGGTCCACGAGGTAGAGGTTCGAGCCGCCGATGCCCTCGATAGCCGGGATGTTCAGCTCCATCGGACCGACCGGGCCGGTCACCGGCGTCGCCCCGCGCTCGACGGCGAGCCGCAGGGCCTTGCCCGCGTCGCGCACCCGGAAAGCCATGGCGTTGGCCGACGGGCCATGCGCCTGGCGGAAGACCGCCGGCTGGCCGGAGGGCTCCATGTTGAGGATGAAGCTGATGTCGCCTTGTGCGAAGCGCAGCACGTTCTTCGAGCGATGGCGCGAGACCGCCGCGAAGCCCATCAGCTCGAACAGGCTCTGCAGGCGCAGCGGCTCGGGGGAAGTGAACTCGACGAACTCGAAGCCGTCGGTCCCGAGGGGATTGTCGAACAGATCGGCCTTGGGCGCGGCCGCCGGGGAGGTCATGGCCTGTTCCTCGTCACGTGGCGAATAGCTAGCGCGACAAACGCGCCTGCGGAAGCCGAGCTGCGAGACAAGCCGGCGCCGCGCTGCTAGCAGGGCGCCGATGTTGCGTCGTTCCTATGACTGGATGATGAGGCTGGCCGCCTCGCCGCACGCGCCGCTGTGGCTGGCCTGCGTGGCCTTCGCCGAGGGCCTGTTCTTCCCGGTTCCGCCGGACGTGATGCTGATGCCGCTGGTGCTCGCCCAGCGCGATCGGGCTTGGCGCTATGCGGGGATCACCCTGGGCGCGTCGGTGCTCGGCGGCTCATGCGGCTACGGCGTGGGCTATTTCCTGCAGCCGGTGGGGATATGGCTGCTGTCGCTCACCGGGCACGGGGGCGACGCCGGGCGGTTCCAGCAGTGGTACGGCGAGTGGGGCGTGTTCCTGCTGGCCCTGCCGATCCCCTACAAGATCACCGCCATCGCCTCGGGCCTGTTCAAGCTCAGCTTCCCGGTGTTCCTGGCCGCGTCGATCTTCATCCGCGGCCTGCGCTTCTTCCTGGTGGCCGGCCTGACCCGCCGCTACGGCGTGTCGATCCAGGGGTTCATCGAGCAGCGCCTGGCCCTGGTGGTCAGCGCGGTGGCGCTCGCCATCATCGGCGTGTTCGTCGCCTTGCGCTTCGTGACTTGAAGCCGGCGCGTTATAGGGACGGCATGCAACGCGTCGATCCGATCCTGCGGCGCTGGCCGGTCTTCGCCCTGGTCGCCTCGGCGGCGATGCTGGCGATCGCCCACGCCTTCGAGACCTTCGGGCACATGGTCCCTTGCACCCTCTGCCTGAGGCAGCGGGAGGTCTATTGGGCGGCCATGGCGATCGCCGCCGCGGGCGTCGGCCTGTCGTTCAGCCCCTGGCGGCGCCAGCACACCACGCGCATCGCCGGATTGGCCCTGACGGTGACGTTTCTCTACGGCGCCTATCTGGCCGCCTATCACGCCGGGGCGGAGTGGCATTTCTGGCCCGGCCCTACGACCTGCTCCGGCGGCGGAAAGGTCAGTGCCGCAGCGCTGACGGCGCTTCTGCACGGCGCCAAGTCGACGCCGCCCGCCTGCGACAAGGCCGCCTGGGTGTTCCTGGGCGTCAGCATGGCCGGCTGGAACTTCGTGATTTCCGTGAAGCTGGCCGTCTGGAGCGCCCTCTCCGCCTTCCCGACCCGCCGGGACGCCGTGTCGCTGACGCCCGCCGCGAGGACGGCATGAGCCGGCGCCCCCTGCCGCCGCGCCCTGGCCCCGTGGCCGCCCGCGCGCGCCTGGCCGAGATGCTGCGGGTCGACCAGGCCGGCGAGGTGGCCGCCGTCGCCATCTACCGAGGCCAGCGCGCGGTGCTCAGCGGCTCGGGCGCGCATGAACGCCTGGTGGAGCAATTCGCCGAGCTGGAGGCGCACGAGGCCGGACACCTGGCGCGGTGCGACGCCCTGCTCAACGAGCGCCGGGTGCGCCCGACCCTGCTGGCCCCGGTCTGGCGCGCCGCGGCCTTCGGCCTGGGCGCCGCCACCGCCCTGATCGGCGAGAGCGCCGCCCACGCCTGCACCGAGGCGGTGGAGACGGTGATCGAGCAGCACTACGCCGAACAGATCGCCGAACTGGGCGTCTCGGAGCCCGACCTGGCGGCCGAGCTGTCGCGTTTCCGCGACGACGAGATCGCCCATCGCGACCTGGCGGTGGCCGGGGGCGCGCGCAATGCGCCGGCCTACCCGCTGCTGGCCGCGGTGATCCGCGCCGGCTGCCGCGCCGCCATCGCCATAGCGCAGAAGCTCTAGCGGCCGGACCGCGGGGCACCGCGGCGCGGCCGCCCAGGGGGACTGATGGACATCGAGGCCATACGCCGCGGGGCCGAGACGCCGGTCCAGGCTGGACCGGCGGACCTGGAGGAGGTGGCGCGCACCCTGGCCGACGCCTTCGCCGTGGACCCGCACTTCGACTGGTTCATGCGCGACGATGCGAAGCGCGACGCCGCGCGCCTGACCCTGTTCCGCGGCATCATCGGCCGGCTGACGTATCCGGACGGCCGCATCGACCGGCCCGCCGGCGGTGGGGCGGCGGCGGTGTGGCTGCCGTCCTCCAGCCTCGGGGGCCACACGCCGCTGCTGCAGGAGCTGCGCACCCTGCCGATCGTGCTGCAATTCACCGGCCTCGCCCGGTTCGGGCGGCTGCTGGCGATCCGCGAGGACATGGAAAAGCACCATCCCCTCGACCGGCCGCACCAGTACCTGAACTTCCTGGGCGTCGCCCCGCGGGCGCAGGGCCGCGGCGTCGGCTCGAGCCTGCTGCGCGCGCCAATGCGAGGCTCGACGCCGCGAACATGCCAGCCTATCTGGAGACCGGGACCGCCCGAAACGTCGCCCTCTACGAGCGCCACGGCTTCAAGGTGATCTCCGAACACAAGGCCCGGCCCGACGCTCCGACGATGTGGAGCATGTGGCGTGAGCCTGGCGGGGCTTGAGTGGGGCGGCGCCGTTCGGCCACGTTCAGCCTGTAGATGGAACCATCGCGCCGCGAGAACATTGCATTCCAAAGCTTCGCCGGAAACGGCGACAAAGAGGACTGAGAGTCATGCGCAGATTGATGCTTACCGCCGGCGCGCTGGCCAGCGTGGCCAGCCTGATGGCTGTTCCGGACATGGCCGACGCCCGGACCCATCATCGCCATCACCACGAGGCCAACCGCTGTGCGGCGCGCACGCAGCGCAACAGCGCGATCGGGGCGGTCTCCGGCGCCTTTGGCGGCGCGATCCTCGGCAGCGCGCTTTCCCACAACAACGGCGGAGCGACGCTGCTGGGCGCCGGCGCCGGCGCCCTGACCGGCCATGCCCTGGCTCGCAGGGCGACGCGCTGCTGAGGGTTGGAGCTACCGCCCGCCCTGGCCGTCGTCGACCTTCACATAGGTCCCCGTCACGAACTCCGACGCCGGCGAGACCAGGTAGATCAGGCTGGAGTCCAGCTGGGCCGGATCGCCCAGGCGCTTGCGGGGAAAGCCCCGGGTGATGTCGCCGATGCGGCTGAGCATGCCGTCCATCATCTCCGAGGCGAATGCACCCGGCGCTATGGCGTTGACGTTGATGTTGAACTGCGCCCACTCCACGGCCAGCGCCTCGGTCATGCGGATCACCGCCGCCTTGGTGGTGGAATAGAGCGCCGCTCCGCCGCCGGCGTAGTGAAACGCGCCCACCGACGAGATGTTGACGATGCGCCCGGGCGTCTTGGCCTCGATCAGCCTCCGGGCCACCTCGCAGGACAGGATCCACGGACCGCGCAGATTGATGTCGAACACCCTGTCGATCAGCTCGGTGGACATGCGCGTGGCCCGCTGGGCGTCGGGGATGCCGGCGTTGTTCACCAGGATGGTGACGGTTCCCAACTTTTCCGCGGCGCGGGCGACCACGTCGATGAGTTGGCCGGCGTCGGTCACGTCCAGCTGCAACGGCTCGGCCACCCCGCCGTCGGCGCGGATCTCGGCGGCCAGGGCCTCCAGACGGTCCAGGCGCCGCGCGCAGATGGCCACCTTGGCCCCGCAGGCCGCCAGGACCTTTGCGAAGCGCCAGCCCAGGCCGGAGGACGCGCCGGTGACCAGGGCGGTCTGGCCGGTGAGGTCGGTGGAGAGGTTGGGTAGGGGAAAGGCCAAGGCGTCCTCCTGGGGCTGCGCCACATCCGGGCGCGCTTGCGGTCGGCCGGTCTAGCGCGGAGCGCGATTGGGCGGCAAGGTCGTTCCGAGAGCGCCGCGAGCGCCCGGGAGGACCCCACATGCACCTGAAATGGACCATCGGCGACGTCACCGTCACCCGCATCGTGGAACTGGAAGCGGTGGGCGGCAGCCGGTTCATCCTGCCCCAGGCGACGCGCGAGGCGGTGATGGAGGTGGGCTGGCTGGCCCCGCACTTCGCCGACGAGACCGGACGGCTGCGCATGAGCGTGCATGCCCTGGTGGTGCAGACGCCGACCCGGCGCATCGTGGTGGACACCTGCATCGGCAACGACAAGGAGCGCCGCATGGCGCCCTGGAGCCACATGCAGACGAAATTCCTCTCCGACCTGGAGGCCGCCGGATTCCCGCGGGACAGCGTCGACACGGTGCTGTGCACCCACCTGCACGTGGACCATGTGGGCTGGAACACCATGCTGGTGGACGGCGAGTGGATCCCCACCTTCCCGAAGGCCCGGTATCTGATGGGCCGCACCGAGTTCGACTATTGGCGCGCGGAATCGGAGTCTGGCGCCGCCGAGCCCATGCTGTTCGCCGACTCGGTGCAGCCGGTGTGGGACGCGGGCCTGGTGGATCTCGTCGAGACCGACCACCGCATCTGCGAGGAGGTGTCGCTCACGCCGACGCTGGGGCACACGCCGGGTCACGTCAGCGTGCGGATATCATCCAAGGGCCAGGAGGCGCTGATCACCGGCGACTTCATCCACCATCCGATCCAGATGGCGCACCCCGAATGGGCCTCGGCCGCCGACTACGACCCGCAGCAGGGCGTTGAGACACGGGAGCGGATGTTCGGCGACCTGGCGCGGGACCGGACCCTGGTGATCGGCACCCACTTCGCCGCCCCCACGGCCGGGCGTGTCGCCCGGGACGGAGCGGTGTTCAGGTTCGAGGTTTAGGCGCGCGCCCGCTCAGCCCAGAACCTCCCTCACCGACTGCGCCAGCACGTCGGCCATCAGGTCGATCTCCGCTTCGGTGCAGATGAACGGCGGGCCTAGGCAGATGATGTCGCGCACCGCGCCTGTGCCGCCGCCGTAGAAGAACACGCCGTTCTTCAGGCCGCGCCCGGCGATGCGGTTGGTGATCTTGTCCGCCGCCGCGAACGGCTCGAGCGTGTCGCGGTCGCGCACGATCTCGATCGCCTGCAGCAGGCCCATGCCGCGGATCTCGGCCACGTTGGGGTGCTGGCCGAGCAGGTCGTTCAGCCGCGCGGCCAGGCGCTCGCCCAGGACCGCCGCTCGCTCGATCAGGTTCTCGCGCTGGATGATGGAAAGCACGGCGTCCGCCGCCGCGCAGGCGGACGGTATGGCGGCGAAGGTATGGAACATCACGTCGTAGCCGGCTTCGCGGATGGGTTCGGCCACCGCGGGCGTCGCATAGACCCCGCTCACCGGCGCATAGCCGCCCGCCAGCCCCTTGCCGGCCACCAGGATGTCCGGTTTCAGGCCCCAATGGTCACAGCCGAACTTCTTCCCCGTCCGTCCAAAGCCGGTCATCACCTCGTCGACGATCAGTAGAATGCCGAATTCGTCACATAGTGCGCGCACGCCCTGAAGATAGCCGGCTGGTGGAACGATGGCGCCGCCGCTCGAGCCGGTGATCGGCTCGACCGCGAATGCCGCGATGGTGTCCGGACCGGCCGCTTCGATCGCCGCGCGGGTGGCGTCCACGTAGTGACGCCCAGCATCCGGATGGTGGGCGCCGAGCGGGCAACGCAACGGCCAGGGGGTCGGCGCATGCGGATATTTCGCCAGGAATCCCTCGAGGCCGCGCTTGCGGCCCGCATGGCCGGAGAACGCCGACATGCTGATGGTCGCGCCGTGATAGGACAGATCGCGGGACATGATGCGCGTGCGGCGGGTCTCTCCCTTCGCCGCGAAGTGCTGAAGGGCGATCTTGATCGCCGCCTCCATGGCCTCCGACCCGCCGCAGGTGAGGTGCACATGGTGCAGTTCGTCGGGCAGCCAATGCTCGCGCAGCCGCTGCACCAGGGCTTCGCGCTGCGGCGTGCGCCAGGTGGGCACCACATAGGAAGCGCCAAGGCTGGCGCGGCTCATCGCCTCGGCCACCTCGGCGCGGCCGTGGCCGACATTGGCGCAGATCGCGCCGCCCGCCGCATCGAGGATACGCCGGCCATCGTCGGTCACCAGCCAGGCGCCGCCGCCGTCCACGATGCGAATCGCACGGCCGGGCAGGAACGGCCAATCGTCGTCTGGCCGGGTACGCGCCCAGATTGTATCTCCCGTCATTGCGCGATCTTGAGCTTAACGGTCCTCAGGTCAAGCAATGACATTGCGCGTGCAATGAACACATTATCGCGATGTGGCGCCAGGAACTCAGTAGGCGCGAACCTGCCCGGCATCGCCGGCGACGTTCATCAGTCCGTTGAAACGGGTGTTCGCATAGATCGGCCCGCTGGGGCTGAGCGTGACGAGCATGGTGTGGTCCATGGCGCCCCGGCCGTTCTTCTGACGGATGCCGCCGGTGGGTCCCATGTTGATATGGTCGAGGCCATCGAACACCTCATGAGTGAAGTAGTGGGGATGGCCGGCGATCGCCGCGACCCTCAGCGGCCCGCCGCCCATACGAGGGACCTGCGTCCAGGGGAGGACTTCGCCGCCGACGCACAATTGTTCTCCCAAGATCGCGCGGCGAGCCGACGCGACCCTTGATTCACCCGCGCCGTCGGGGCTCAGTGGACGCCACTTTCATCGGTCGGATTCGGGGGGTGAGACATGCGTTGGTTCATCGGTCTGGCGGCGCTCGCGATGTCATCCGCCGTGGGCGCGTCGGCGCTCGCAGATCGGGCCGTGGAAGGCGGCGTCACCGCCCAGGAGATGGCCAAGGTTCTGCAGGACAAGGGCTACCCGGCGGAGATCACCACGGACGACCAGGGCGACCTGAAGATCAAGAGCGTGCTCAGCGGCACTCACTTCACGGTGTTCTTCTACGGCTGCAATCACGGGCCGCGGTGTTCGTCGTTCACCTTCCAGTCCGGGTTTCATATCGACGGCGGCATGGCGCTGGCCAGGATCAATTCCTGGAACAAGGACAAGCGCTTCCTCAAGGGCTGGCTCGACGACGTCAACGACCCCTACGTGGAGATGGACGTCGACGCCCAGCACGGCCTCGACACCGATGCCCTGACCGGCGACATCGACCGATGGGTGTCGGACCTTCCGGGATTCATAAGCTACATCAACTCAGCTAGCTGACCGCTCGATCCTACGGCGTGCAGGCCTTCGCGCGTTCGGCGCGCTGGATGGTGGCGATGTTGGCCCGCTCGATGTTGCTGAGCGGCACGGCGGATTGGTTGCGGATGTAGCAGCCGGCGTTGCCCATCTCGGAAATGCCGCGCGCCGTGGCGAAGCAGTAGCCGTGCTGCTGGTAGATGCGGTTGCGCATCACCCACAGGAAGTCGCAGGTTGGCCCGTCTCGGATGGACGCCAGGTACGCGTAGTTCCTGGAGAACAGGTCCTTGTTGTCGCAGCCGAGCAGATCGTAGCAGTCGGCCAGCACCGGCGTCGCCAGCCCGATAGCCGCCAGCACGCCGATCAGCACCGCCCTGAGGCGTCGTCCGAACAACCCTCGCGCCCTGCGCATCGCCCCACCCCCAATCTGCATCGCCTGCCCCGTGCCGCCAGCATGCGCGCAGCTCTGGCCGCCTTCAATGGGCGCGGCGCCGTGGGTCCCGGGGCTGGAACCTCCGCTTTCACCAGTCGCCCCGCGCCGTCATGCCCTTGGTCCAGTCCGCGGCGATCGGCGGGCGGTGCAGCATGGCGGCGCGCTGCTCCAGCCAGTCCGGGGTCAGGCCTTCGAAGGCGGCGAAGAGGAAGCGGAACTCGTGCACGCCCTGGTCGGCGTGCGGCGCGCGGGGGAAATCCTCGGCGCGGGCCGGATCGTGGTGGGCCATCAGGGGACTGCGCAGCAGGGTCAGGCGCACGCCATCTGGCGCGGCGTCGAGGGCAAATACCTCCGGACAAACCACGCCGACCGCGCAGCCGTCCTCGCGGTGCAGCAGGGTGAAGTCGCGCAACGGACGCTCGCGCCCGTCGAGGTCTCGGGCCAGTGTTCCTCCCATCACGCCGTCGACGCGGCCCTTCAGACCCATCGGCAGCACCAGCTTGAGCACCTGCCGCGCGGCGCGCCAGTGCACGCGCAGCAGCAGCTCGACCAGCGGCTCGCCGCGGTAGACGCGCCACTCGGCCGCAAGGTCGCTCGCGCCGATCGTCCCGGCGCGCAATGCCGAGCGCATCAGCGGACCGTCGTCGATCAGCCGCGCCGGTCCCCACGCCGGCGCCGCGGCCAGCGCCCCGCCCAGGCGCGCGACGCCGTGCGACCAGGTGTCGGTCGGGTCGTCGCGCACCTCCAGGCGAGGGGCGACGGCGATGCCGCCGGGCAGGCCCACGCTCGCCGCCTCGCCGAACGAGACTCCGACATCGCCGAACTGCAGCCGCTCGGAGAGCGCCGGCGCCGTAGGTGCGCCGCCCGAGCGCGACGCCGTGTCGGGCGTGTCTGGATCGCCCCGATCCAGCCTCAGCAACCGCAGCCGTCCGGGCGGCACGGTGAGGCGCAGCAGGACGCGGCGCGGAAAGCCGGTCGCGGCTTCCTGACCCACCGGCTGGTGCCTGACGACCGAGCCATCCTCCGCCAGCAGCCGCCAATGCCGCCGCCAGCGCGCCTCCGTCCAGGGCGCCAGCACCGCATAGCCGTCGAACGGCCGTTCAGAGGCGTTGAACACGGCGATCCGCTGGCGCGCGTCGTCGGGAAGGTCGACCAGCATGCGACGCAGGCCGAACTGCACGATCTCGTCTGCACACGCCTTGGCCGCGCCCAGCTGGTCCTCGGCCTGGGCGTAGGCCGAGGCGATGCAAGTGCCGCCGAGCGTGTCGTGGAACTGGTTGAAGCAGACGTTGCGCCAGGCGGCCGTCAGGCGCTGTTCCAAGCCCTGGTCTGGCGCAGGGTCGGCTTCGGCGACGATCCGCGCCTGGTCCAGCGCCTCCTCCGCGCGTCGCACACCCAGCTTCACCGCGCGCATCACCGAATAGCAGCCGACCGCGTGATGCTGCAGCTCGCCGGTGACCAGCGGCAGGTCGGCGCCCTCGGCCTCGACGGCGTCGAAGAACCGCGAGGGCGAGGAGAACACCAGACGGCAGCCGTCGAAGGCGTCGGCGTGGTCGCGGCACCAGGCGATCTGGCGTTCGGTGGGTCCTCCGCCATGGTCGCCGACGCCGATGAAGCACATGGTGTGGGAAACGCCGGCCGGCAGTCCTTCCAGCGCCGCCAGGACGTGTCCTTCGCCGATCTGGCGCGTGGCGTATTCCCCGGGCGATGCGGAAGGCGGTCACCGCCTGGCCGCCCTCCTCGCCGCGCCAGCGGAACAGACGGGCCGGCAACTCCTTCTCGTGCTCCTGCGGGCGCATCATCAAATAGCGGTCCTGGCCGTTGCGCCGCATGAGGCCAGGCAAGGCCGCGGCGTGGCCGAAGGAGTCCACGTTGAAGGCCACGCGGGGGAACCGGCCGAAACGGCTGTCGAAGTAGTCGCGCCCCAGGTCGATCTGCCGCTGAATGCCCAGAGCGGTCGGCAGGTTGCAGTCCGGCTGGATCCACCAGCCGCCGACGATTTCCCAGCGCCCCGCCGCGACGTGGGCGCGGATGCGCCCGAACAGCTCCGGGTCGGTGCGCTCGACGACGTCGTAGGCCCAGGCCTCGCCGCGCGTGAACACGATGTCCGGGTGGTTGTCCAGCCGCTCGCAGGCCGCGCGGCAGGTGGCCAGCACCTCGTCCAGCCCCGCCTGCCAGGGCCACAGCCACACCGGGTCGATGTGAGCGTTGAGGATCAGGTGGACGGTGATCATTCGCGCGGCCTACGGCCGACCGCCGGGGGTCGCCTCTTTCAGCGGCGGTATCCTCAACTTCAGCACGAAGCGCCCGAACGCGCCCTCGGCCATCAGGTTGGGGCTGACCCTGAAGATGTAGGTCCCGTCGTCGGGCAGCGCGATCCTGGCCGGCAGGCCGGGGCCGTCGGCGTCGCCATTGGGGTATCTGATCGTCACCCTGTAGGCCGGCCCCCTCACGCTCCAGATCAGCGTCTGGCCGGCGCGCGCGCTGAAGCTGTAGGCGCAGCATTCGCGCTGCTGGCTCAGCCGGCCGCGCAGGGTGACGGAGTCCGTCCCGCGCTTCATGTGCACCACGATCGGGTCGCTGGTCGACCCGGGCTGCGCGGCGGCGTGGCCGCCGACAAGCGCCAGCGCCGCCGCGGCGAGCAGTCCCTCTCGCCTCGGGCTACGCAACGGCCTTGGCCGCCCGCGCCGGGATGGTCTGTTCGATGAACTTCCGGAGCAGGGCGGCCAGCTCGTTCGGACAGTCGAGGTTCGGCGAATGTCCGACGCCGTGCCAGAAGTGAAGCCCGGTTCCGGGAGGGCACTTCTGCCAGGTGGACAGCATGTTGGAGACCGGGATCAGCTCGTCCGCGTCGCCGCCCACGAGCAGCACCGGCATGCGCAGAGCTTTCAGCCGCTCGCCCAGGCGGATGCCGAACATGGAGCGGATCGAGCCGCGCAGCCGGCGCTCGGGCGCGGCGCGCATGTCTTCGGCCAGCAGGCGCATCAGCTCCGACGTCGCCCCGGCGCCCGAGGCGTTGATCCCGTCGCCGGCCGCGCCACGGGCCTGCTGCTCCCGGCGCGCGGCCATCATCCGGTCGATCAGCTCGTCCATCGACGAGACCCCCGGCGGCATCTCGCGCCCGTCGGGGTCGGAGGGATCGAGCAGCACCAGGCCTTTCAGCAGGCCGGGATGCTCCACGGCGAACTGAGCCACGGTGGCCCCGCCCAGGGAGTGTCCCACCAGGGTGAAGTCGCTCCAGCCGAGCTGGGTCACCAGCTCGAAGGCGTCGGAGGCGAAGATCGGCACGCTGAAGTCGTGCTCGCTGGGCGGGGCTTCCGAGGCGCCCGCGCCGCGGTTGTTGATGGCGATGGAGCTGTAGCGGTCGGCCGGCAGCGCGGCCTGCACCATCTGCCAGATGCGCGCCGATGCCTGGAAACCGTGGACCAGCACCACGCGCTCCGGCCCCTGGCCGTGAGGGATGTATTCCAGGCGGACCTTCGAAAGCTGAGCTATGGCCAAGCGGCGCCCTCCCATGAGCTGAGCTAGCGACTATAGAGAGAGCCCGCGCGCTGGGTAGCCGGCAGCGTGGTCAGCCCACGGCGCCGCGAGCGCCCACCTTGCGGCCCGCCGGGTCGATCAGGACCCCAGGATTGAGGATTCCGGCGGGATCCAGGGAGGCTTTCGCGGCGGCCAGCGCGCCGCGAAACAGGGGCGGCGACTGGCGCTCGTACCCGGCCCGATGATCGCGGCCGACGGCGTGATGATGCGTCACGGTGCCGCCCAGGGCGACGACGATCTCGTTGGTCGCCTGCTTGATCTCCCGCCACTTCGCCAGCGAGTCCGCAAGCTTGCCGCTGGCCGTGCCCAGGGCGGAATAGGAGAAGTAGGGCGCCGGACCATCCGGATAGATGTGGGTGAAGCGGCACGAGACGGCGGCGTCGTGTCCGCAGATCTCGCGGATCGCCGTCGCCGCTCTTTCGCGCACGCCTTCGTAGAGCTGCTCGAAGCGGTCCCAGGTGATCGCGGTCTCGAAGGTGTCGGACACGACGCCCAGCGGTACGGTCAGGTTGCGGTAGTAGGGCATGCGGATGAAGGCGTTGCGCCACTGCCCGGCCGCGCCTTGCCGGTGCTCGGCCGGAGCGGCGCCCGATGCTTCGCGCGGCGCCAGCGAGCGTGCGACGGCGTCCGCGTCGAACTGGCCGTGATGATCGGCGACGAGTTCGAGGGCGCGCTGCATCCAGGCCCCGAGCGGATGGTCGGCGGACTCGAAGCCCAGCACGAGGATCGCCGAAGTTCCGTCGCCGACGCCGTTGTTGCGCGCTTCCGCCGGGTCGAGCAGGCGGCAATTCGACGGAAACAGGCCGGATTGCGACAGCGCCCGCACCGCCGACGTGGCGTTCGCCATGTTCGGAAAGGCGACGCTGGCGGAGGCCTGGTGCACCGGGCGGTCCTGCAGCCGCATCCAGGCCTCGACGATCACGCCCAGTACGCCTTCCGACCCGATGATCATCCGATCCGGCGACGGGCCGGCCCCCGATCCCGGCAGGCGGCGCGTCTCGAGCACGCCGGCGGGGGTGACGGTTCGCGTCGATTCCACGAAGTCGTCGATGTGCGTGTAGAGCGAGGCGTAGTGTCCGCCGCTGCGCGTGGCGATCCAGCCGCCGAGCGTCGAGTGCTGAAGGCTCTGCGGGAAGTGGCGGAGCGTCAGGCCGTGCGGTCTCAGCTGGTCTTCGAGTTCCGGGCCTAGCGCCCCGGCCTGGATGCGCGCGGCGCGGCTGGTTCGGTCGACCTCCAGGACCTTGTGCAGGTATTGCAGGTCGATGGACACCGTCCCGGCGTAGCCGTCGCCCACGTCGGGCTCGACGCCGCCGGCGACGCTGGACCCGCCGCCGAACGGAATGGCCGCGACGTTGGCGCGCGAAGCCCAGTCGAGAATGGCGGCCACGTCGTCTTCGGATTTCGGAAAGGCGACCAGGTCCGGCGGATGGGGCACGTCGCGCATGAACATGCGCACGATGTCGGCGAAGGACTTGCCGAAACTGTGCGTGAGCCGGTCGTAGGGTGTCGTCGAGACCAGGGGCTCGATGGCGGCCGGGACCGCGACGCGGGGCGGCGGCAGGGCGAAGTCGCTCTCGCGCGGCGCCGGCGTCTCCACCGGCGCGGCGGTCCCGAAGCGCCGCACCGAGCCGCGCACCCGCGCCTCTTCGTCGGCCGACAGCAGGTCGTCGGCATAGCCCCAGCCGTAGAAGCGAAGCTTCCGGCGGCGCGAAAGCGTGGCGGTCTCCGCCATGGCGTCTGGCTCCGTCCCTAGCCGATCATTGCCGATCGACCCTGGTTTGTCCGGCAAATTCGGCGCGTGGCGCGGTCTCGCGCATGCCCAGCATGGCGGCGAGGCCCATCGCCACGCCGGCGGCCATGTAGAAGGCCGGGGCCAGGGGGTTGTGGGTCATCAGGGTCAGTTTGGCGACGTTGAACTGGGCCGAGCCGCCGAACACCGAGATGGCCAGGGCGTAGACCAGGGCGAGGGTCCCCGAGCGCACGCGCCTGGGCAGGGCCTCGGTCACCGCCACCAGCACCGAGGCGCCGGCGATGTTGGCCGCCGCGGTCATGACGGCGGCCGCCCCGAACAGGGCGAGGGGCGTGCGGAAGTGCGAGATGGCCCAGAAGCATGGGACGATCATCGCCAGCAGCACGCACCACGGCCCGATCATCATCGGCTTGCGCCCGAAGCGGTCGGAGAGCCAGCCGCCGATGGGGTCGAAGGCAAGGCCGGTGACGCCGAGCACCACCGTCGCCCCGAACGCCACCTGGGCCGGCATGTGCAAGGTCGCGGTGGCGTAGGTGGTCAGATAGTCGAGTACGTAGGAGACCGTGGTGCCCCCGGCCAGCATGGCCAGGCCGAGCAGCGCCACGCGCAGATAGGGCCGCGCGCTCGCCGCCGCGGCCGCCGCCGGTTCCGCCACGTGCAAGGTCTCGGTGAGGCCGCGACGCAGCATCAGGCCGAAGGGCACGATCACCGCGCCGGCCAGGAAGGCGATGCGCCAGCCCCAGTCGCGCAGGGCGTCCGCGCCCATGACCCCGGAGAGGCCGACGCCGATCAGGCCGGCGGCGAGCACGGCGGAATCCTGGCCCATGTACTGCATCGATACATAGAGGCCGCGCCGGTTCGGCGGCGCCGCCTCCACCAGATAGGCCGTGCTCGGGCCTACCTCGCCGCCCAGGGCGAAGCCCTGCAGCAGGCGAAAGACGATGGCCAGGATCGGCGCGGCGACGCCGATGGCGCGGTAGGACGGGGTCAAGGCCAGGCCGATGATCGCCGCGCCCATCAGGCCGAAGGACAGCAGCATGGCCGGCTTGCGCCCCGCCCGGTCGGCGAAGCGGCCGATGACCAGGGCGCCCACCGGCCGGGTGAGAAATCCGGCGCCGAACGTCGCCAGCGAGGCCAGCAGGCTGGCGCCTGCGTCGTGCGACGGAAAGAACGTCCCGCCGATCTGCACGGCGAAGAAGGAATAGGTGAGGAAGTCGTAGAACTCGAGGGCGTTGCCGGCGACCACCGCGGCCACCTGCCTGGCCGACGCCCTGGCCTGCGGGACCGGCGCCGGCCCGCTCACTTCGGCTTGCGGAACCTGAGCGTCATGCGGTCGCTCTCGCCGATGGCGTCGTACTTCGCATGATCGAAGCTGGGATTGGGCGGCTGGCCTTGCGGCGCGCTGCGGCGGGTGGGCGGCAGGGTCCAGACGCCGAAGGGGTGGTCCTTGGTATCCTTCGGATTGGCGTTGATCTCGGATCTGGCCTCCAGCACGAAGCCCACCTTCCGCGCCTCGGCGATCACCGAGGCCTCGGACACATAGCCGTCGCGGGCGTCGGCGATCATCGGGCGCGGGTCGGCGCGGTGCTCCTCAACCGCCAGTTCGCCGCCGGGCCGCAGCGCCGCGTAGAAGCTGGAAAAGGCGCGGTCGAGGGCGCCGGGAACCCACATCAGATTGTGCACATTGCGCGAGATCATGATCAGGTCCGCCGAGCCCACCGGCGCGACGAGGCCGCCCGACGTGGTGAAATTCGCGAAGGCGATCGGGCCGTAGAGCGACTGGTCCGCGAACCGCGCCGCGAAGGCCGCGCCGCCCTTGCGCGCCTCTTCCGAGGTGGCGGGATCCTTCGGATCGGCCATGCCGGCGAAGTAGCGGCCGCCGCCGGCATTCAAATAGGGCGCGATGATCTCGGTCCAGTAGCCGCCGCCCGGGTCGATCTCCACCACCGTCTGCGAGGCCTTCAGTCGCCAGAAGGTGAGGCACTGCAGGGGGTGGCGCCAGGGATCGCGCGCCTTGTTGGCCGCCGACCGCTGCGGGCCGCCAACCAGCGCCGCCAGCGATGGCGCCGAGGCGAAGGCGCCGCCGGCGCGCGCGGCGGCGGAGAGGGTGACGAGGGCGGCCACGGCCAGTCTGCGGTTGATCATCGCCCGACACTGCCGTCACCGGCGAACCGGCGCAAGCCGGGGGGCGCTAGGTTGACCGGCGTTCGCTCCTTTCTGTCGTCACCCCGGCCGGAGCCCCCGGACTTGATCCGGGGGCGAAGAGCCGGGGCCGGACGGGCCGCCGCCAAGCTGGATGTCGCCCAAGAACCGGCAAGTCCGGCCCCGGATCGGCCTTGCAGGCCGTCCGGGGTGACGAGGGTGAGAGAGCGAATGCGGGCCAACGATCCCAGCGTGTCGATTGCGCTGCGCGGGCGGCCGGCGCCACAGTGGCGCGCAACAGAACGAGGAGCCCGCGCCATGAGCGATGCGATCACCCCCTTCACCCTAGCGATCCCGCAGACGGAGCTCGACGACCTGCGCGGGCGCCTGACGCGCACCCGCTGGCCCGACCGCGAGACCGTGGGCGACTGGACCCAGGGCGCGCCCCTGGCCAAGGTCCAGGCGCTCTGCGAGCACTGGCAAGGCGCCTACGACTGGCGCCGATGCGAAGCGCGACTGAACGGGCTGGGACAGTTCAAGACGCAGATCGATGGGCTGGGCGTGCACTTCCTGCACGTGCGCTCACCGCATCCGGGGGCCATGCCCCTGATCATCACCCACGGCTGGCCCGGCTCGGTGATGGAATTCATGAAGGTGATCGAGCCACTGACCGATCCGACGGCGCATGGCGGCTCGGCGGCCGACGCCTTCCACGTGGTGGCCCCGTCCCTGCCCGGCTACGCATTCTCCGACAAGCCGAGCTCCGCCGGATGGGGCGTGCCGCGCATCGCCGGCGCCTGGATCACCCTGATGGCGCGCCTTGGCTACGACCGCTGGGTCGCCCAGGGCGGCGACTGGGGCGCGGCGGTGACCACGGCCATCGGCGTTGCCAAGCCGCCGGCCTGCGCGGCGATCCATGTGAACATGCCGCTGATCTTCCCCGGGCCTGAGGACATGGCCAACCCGACGCCGGCAGAACAGGCGTCGATGGCGGCCATGGCCTACTACCAGGACAAGGACTCCGGCTATTCCAAGCAGCAGGGCACCCGGCCGCAGACCCTGGGCTACGGCCTGGTGGACTCCCCGGCCGGCCAGGCCGCGTGGATCTACGAAAAGATGTGGGCCTGGACGGACAACAAGGGCTCGCCCGAAGACGCGCTCAGCCTCGACGAGATGCTCGACAACATCATGCTCTACTGGCTGCCGCGAACCGGCGCCTCGTCGGCCAGGCTCTATTGGGAGAGCTTCGGCAGCTTCGCCTCCACCAAGCTCGACCTGCCGGTGGGGGTGAGCATCTATCCCAAGGAGATCTTCCGCCCCTCCCGCCGCTGGGCGGACCGTCAGATGTCGAACATCATCCACTGGAACGAGCTGGACCGCGGCGGCCACTTCGCCGCCTGGGAACAGCCGGAGATCTACGTCCGCGAGATCCGCGACTGCTTCCGCAAGGTGCGCTAGCCGAGGCCCAGCCCTCTTCCGTCCGCATCGCCCGCCAGGCGTCTATCTCGCCTCCGTCACGCGCCGGACGTCCCGGCCGGTGAGCTGGCTCAGGTGCGGGTGGCCGGCGGGCTGGTAGCTGTAGAGGAGCGCCCGGCGGTCCTGGTCGGAGCCGTTGGGCAGGGAGCGGTGAACCAGGAAGGCGCCGAAGAAGGCGACGCTTCCGGCCTTCACCTCCAGGGGGATCAGGCGGCCGGTGTCGAACGTCGCCGGATCCATTTCGCGGCTGCCGAAATCGTTGGCCGCCTTGCGCTTCTGGTCGCCGTCCCGGTGGCTGCCGGGGGCGACTTCCAGGCAGCCCCTGGCGACGTCCGCGTCGTCCAGGAAGATCATGGCGGTGGCGACACGGGCGGCGATCGGCGCCACGTCGGCCCAGTAGGGGTAGTCCTGGTGCAGCCAGATCGAGCCGCCCTTGCGCGCGCGCTTCAGGTTGAGCTTCTCGGTGAACAGGTCGAGGTCGTCCGCCCCGACCACGTCCTTGCACGGATCGACCAGCCTCGGGTCGCGCCCGAAGGCCGCCAGGGCGTCGCTCACCGAGGCCAGGGGCTCGAGCCCCATCACCAGGTCCGGCGCCTCGGGCTCCCATTTCACGACGATGCCGAACTCGCGCTCGAACTCGATCATGTAGCCGCCGACACGCAGCTTGGTGCGCTGCTTGGCTACAGTGACCCGCTCGACCAGCGCCTCGCACTCGCCGGCGATGCGCTCGCATTCCGACGGGTCGAACACGCCGGCGCGCAGCACATAGCCGTCGCGGTCCAAGGCGGCCAGCTCCGCCGCATCCATCCTGAAAGCCCCGCCCATCGCAGACCTCCCATCCACGGCTCGCCTCGCCGCCCGGGACCATTCTGCGCCTGTCGAGGGTCGCGCGCGAGACTCCCCCGGCGCTCGCCGCTGACGTAATCTTGGGCGATGGTCCAGGATGCCGGCAATCTGATCGAGGAGCTCGCGGTTCCCTACCGGGCGTCGCACGCCTTTTGGCGTCTGATGCAGGTTGGCCCCGCCGCGTTGCCGCAGGTCACCCGGGCGCTGCGGCACGAGAGCGCCGATGTGCGCCTGTACTGCTGCCGACTGCTCGACCACTTCTTCGTGCCGGAGTCGCTGGGCGAGATGCTCGGCATGCTTGACGATCCCGACCCGCGCGTGCGCGGAGCGACCCTGCACACTCTGGCCTGCGACCGGTGCAAGGCGGACGCCTGCGCGCCCGACCCGCTAGAGGTGCTGCCGCGGGCCATCTCGATCCTGGCGGGCGACCCCGATCGCCACGTGCGCGCGATGGCCGTCGAGGTGGTCGAAGTCGGTTCACACCTCGCACGCGGCGGAACGCGCCCTGCTGGCGGCGCGCCGCGGCGACCCCCACCCCTTGGTGCGCAAGAAGGCCGGCTGGTACGTCCCCGGCGGCCCGATCCACCGGCGAACCGCGCCGAAGACCAGGGCGAAGTCGGCTTAGTTTTGTGAGGCGGCCTTGCGCCCCCTCCACCACCCTCCTTCGCCTCCGGCTACGGAGCGCGGTCCCCCTCCCCCGTTGCGCGGGTGAGGAACAACCGGGCGCCGGCGCTCCTGCTCCTCCCATGCAAGCCCGAAGGGCGCAGCGGGGGAGGTGGCGCGGCGTGCTTCAGCACGACGTGACGGAGGGAGCGCAAGGCCGCCGTACCGTCGATTCCGACCTACAGAGCCTTCAATCCGCTTCCACCGCCTGAAGGGCGGCGACCCAGGCGTCTTCCCGGGCCTTTTCGGCGGCTTTCAGGGCGTCCTCGGCCTGGGCCACGGCGGCGTCGTGCTTGCGCCGTTCCATCAGGCCCCGCTCGCGCGCGGCCCTGGCAGCCTCCTGGGTCGGAAACCGCGCCAGCACCGCATAGGCTGTGTAGGTGGCCTGCTCGCCCTGCTCCCGATCCGGGTAGGAGCCGGTCACCGCCTCCGCCGTCTCGGAGTCGACGTGAAAGATGTCCGCCCAACCGGCGTGGTGGCGCATCAACGCCCACGGCCTTGCGATCCCCGCGCTCATCACGCAGCCTCCGTTGTCTGGCTTTCGGCGCCTCAGATCGTCTCGCGTCCGACCTGAGCGAGACAGGCTCGAACGGCAACCTAGTCCCGCGGCCCGGCGGCCACAATCGCCCATCGAGGCGCGCGGCCGCGGCGCGTCAGGCGCCTGCCGAACGGGCAAATGCTTCAGGCGAGCTGCTTGACCAGGGCGCCGGGGGCGTAGTTCGAAGATTCGCGCAGCTGCACGAGCTGCTTGGAGGGCCACTGGCTCACCACCTCGCCGGTCGAGCGGTCGACGGTCTTGTAGACATATTCGCCCGCCGCCTTGTTGTCCTCGATCACCAGCGCCAGGTTGCGCGCCGCCGGGGCGGCGTTCTGGCCAAGCGCCGCGTGGGGCGGCGCTTCGGTCGCGCTCGACGGCGCCGGCGCGACGGCGGCGGCTGGGGGAACGGCAGTGACAGAGATTCCCATCGGGCGATCTCCCGAAATTCCCTTTAGCCGACCGCGCTGCCTACGGCGCTGAACTTCGCGTTGAGATTGGTCCCAAGCGCGGTGACCGCGCCGATGATGACGACGGCGATCAGGGCGACGATCAGTCCGTATTCGATGGCCGTGGCGCCGGACTCGTCGGCGCACAGACGTTTGATGAGGTTGGTCAAGACAAGGTTCTCTTGCATTGGCCCGTCACGAGTCGCAGCGATTGCGGTCGCCCGAACCTTGGTCGAGCCTACGCGTTCCACGTTAAGGCGCCCGCAATCGCCGGTTTACTTGTGATCAACCACACTTCCGCCGGGTCGGATGAGGGGCCGGGAAGACTCACCACGGAGGTCACGGAGAACCCACGGAGTTCACGGAGTGGGCTTGCGATGCTCAAGGCGTGCCCGCGTGAAAGCCATAGTCTCCGTGATCTTCGTGCTCCTCCGTGACCTCCGTGGTTGAACTTCCTTGCACCGCCGGCGCGGCGAGCGCGCTTGCGCGCGGGGCGGGGAGCGGCCAACCTCCGCGGCGCACCGGAACTCGCCGATGAACCGTCGTCAACTTGGCCTGGCGCTTTCGGCGCTGCCCTTCGCCGGGTCGTCCGCCAGAGCTGGGACCGCAAGCCAGATGATCGAGCTTTCCGCCACACGCGCCGTCGCCGCCATGCGCGCCGGCGAGTTCACCGCAGAGGCCTATGCCGACGCGCTGCTCGCCAGGTGCGCAGCCGGCCAGTCCCTCAACGCCTTCATCACCCTGTCGCCGGATCGGGTTCGCGAGGCGGCCCGCGCCGCCGATCGCCTGCGCGCGGCCGGCGGCGCTCTGGGTGCGCTGCACGGCCTGCCGATCCCCGTCAAGGACAGCGTGAACACCAAGGACCTGCGGACCACCGCGGGCACCGCGGCGCTGCGCGACTTCCACCCGGCCGCCGACGCCACCGCGGTGGCGCGGCTGCGCGCCGCCGGGGCCAGCGTGCTGGGCAAGACCAACCTGCACGAGCTGTCCTTCGGCTGGACCAGCAACAACCTGGCCTTCGGCGCCGTTCACAACCCCTATGATCCGGCGCGAATCCCGGGGGGCAGCAGCGGCGGCACGGCCGCGGCGGTGGCCGCGCGCATGGCGCCCCTGGGCGTCGCCGAGGACACCCAGGGCTCGATCCGCGTGCCGGCCGCCCTTTGCGGCGTCTGCGGCTTTCGGCCGACCACCGGCCGCTATCCCACCGAGGGCACGGCGCCGATCACGCCGCTGTTCGACCAGATCGGCCCGCACGCCCGCGTGGTGTCCGACCTGGCGCTGTTCGACGCGGTGATGACCGGCGACGCGCGGCCCATAGAGCCGGTCCCGCTTCGGGGGCTGCGGCTGGGGCTCGTCCGCGGCTACTATTTCGCCGGCCTGGACGAGCAGGTCGAGCAGGCGATGGATGCGGTTTTGGGGCGGCTGCGCGCGGCGGGCGTCGTGCTGGTGGAAGCCGAGGCGCCGGGCCTGGCGGACCTGGTCTCGCAGGTCACCGGGCCGGTGCAGATTCATGACGCGGCGGCGGCGCTGACGGCCTATCTGAAGGCGTCCGGCGCGCCGGTGAGCTTCGACCAGCTGATGGCCCAGGTCAGCCCTGACGTGAAGGCGATCTTCGAGCGGTTCGTCGTGCCCGGCGCGCCGTTCGCAGTGTCCGACACGGCCTATGCGGCGGCCCGGGACGTGCATCGGCCGGCGATGCAGCGCCTGTTCGCCGACTATTTCTCCCAGCATGGCGTGGCGGCGATCCTGTTCCCCGCCACCATGACCAGGGCCACGGTGATCGGTCAGGCCGACACTGTGACAATCGCCGGCGCCGAAGTGCCCTTCGCCACGGCCATCGCGCGCAACATCGCCCCGGGCAGCACAGCCGGCCTGCCGGGCCTGATCCTGCCGGCCGGCCTCACGCGCGAGGGGCGCCTGCCGGTGGGGTTGGAACTCGACGGGCCCGCGGGCTCGGATCGCCATCTGCTCGGCGTGGGCCTGGCGATCGAGGCGGCGCTGGGGCCCCTGCCGGCGCCGGCGCTGGCGGCGGGGTGAGGCCGCGTCGGGGGCGTTTGTCGCCGCCACGAGGGGAATGGGCGGTGTTGGGCGCTGCGCCCCCACAACCTCGTCACCCCGGGTGGCCTGCAAGGCCAATCCGGGGCCGGACCCGCCGGCGCATAGACGACATCCAGCTGGGAAACGGCCCGTCCGGCCCCGGGTCTACGCCCGGGGTGACGAAACGAGAAAGCGAGGGCCGGCTCGCGCGGTGCGGTGCATCGCACGGCTTCAGTTCACCGAGTCGGCGGGCGGCGGGGCCGTGGGCGGCTCGACCCAGTCGGGCCAGATGTCCATGGGCCAGCCGGCGGCCTGGTAGAGGCGGCGCATCACCGCCAGCATCTGGCGCACGCCGGCGTGGGCGACGCCCACCGTGCGGGACTGGTCGGTCCCGAAGTCGAACTTCAGCTCCAGGCCATCGGCCGTGGGCCTGATGTGCACGGCGCTGACCAGGCCGGACGCCGCGTCCGGCCCCGGCTGCACCCCGGCGATCTTGCCGAACTCCGACATGGCGGCGGCCTGCTCCCAGGACTGGACCGCGGCCGCGTGGCGCGGGGCGGCGTCCGCCGGCGCGGCTGCCTGAAGCCTGGGCAGCACCGCGGCGACGAGACCCCGGCACAGCCGCTGGGTGAGCCACAGGCGCGTGGTGGCGCCCGCCAGGTCTTCGGCGTCCCAGGCCAGACGGTCCTCCTGGGCGTCGAAGGCCAGGGAGAACTTGCGGATGGGCGGCGCGGGGGGCATGGCGCAAGGGTTAGCGAAACCGGCGGCGCCTGGCGACGGGGAATGGGCGGTGTTGGGCGCCGTGCCCTCAACGTCGTCACCCCGGAAAGGCCGCAGGCCTTATCCGGGGCCGCACGGGCCGGCGCCGAGACGACGGCCGGCTGGGCTACGGCCCGTCCGGCCCCGGGTCTACGCTGCGCTTCGCCCGGGGTGACGAAGCGAGGAGCGAGGGCCGGCTCGCGCACCGGCTGCGGGGCCGCACTGAGGTGTGGCGCCGAATCGTTACGTGTGGTAACCGGCAGGCGGGCGCTGCTTCGCGTCTCCGGTCTTTCTCATCGTGAAAAACGACATGCCAACCCCCGGGCGGGACCCTGGGGTCGCGCCCTCGCACGCCCCTGGCCGCACCTGTTCCGACAGGTTCGGCGCCTGTTATGGCGCCATAACAGGCCTGTTTGGCGCCTGTTATCACCTGTTATCACCTGTTCCGCAGCCAGGAACAGGTGACGGAAGCAGCTGATATCACAACGTTTTCGGGAATTAACAGGTGCGAAAAAACCGGAAATAACAGGTTTAACAGGTGAAAACAGGTGCGACGGGCGGCGCGCGCGGGGGCCGGAACCTGCCTCGGGACGGCCTTGCGCCGGCGGCGGCGCGGGCGCTGTCTATGTTCGGTCAACTGACGGAGGCAGGCGCCGTGCCGGGACTTCGCATGGTCGACATCGCGGCCCTGGCCGCCGCGGTGATCGCCTCCGCCCCGGTGTCGCTGGCGCAGGACGACGCCGGCGTCCCGATCGCCGCGGACGACGCGCCGCACATGAAGCCGGGCCTGTGGACCCACACCCAGGTGGTCAACGGCGGGCCGTCGATGACCGAGACCTACTGCGACGCCGGACGCTCGCTGGCGCCGCCCCGCTCGGGCGACTGCAGCAAGTACGAACTGCGGCGGACGGCCGCCGGCGCCGTCGTCGCCGAGGCGGTGTGCAAGGACATCAGCGGCCAGGAGACTCGCAGGAGCCTCACCTACGAGGGCGATTTCGCGGCCCACTTCACCATGTCCGGCGACATCTCCACCACGGTTCACGGCCAGACGCTGTGGGTGGTCGGCGGCGATGAGTTCCAGTACCTCGGCCCCTGTTCGGCGGGGATGAAGGCGCAGGGCTAAGGGCTGCAGGGCGATCGCGGGACGAATCGGATCATGCTGAGCGCCGCCTGATTCACAGGCCGCGGCCGTCGGGACCTGCGTCCATGGAAAACCAGACCATCGCGCGCCCTTGCTTCATCTGCGGCGCCGCCGGCGGGGCCGCGATGTTCGCCCACGACTACGAGGTCTGCGGCCTGGGGCGCGTGCGCTACGCCCTGCGTTGCTGCGAGGGTTGCGGCCTGGTGCTGCAGGACCCTGCGGTGTCGCCGCAGACCATGGCGCGGCAGTACGCGATGTTCTCCAACTACCTGGCCTATGCGCCGGGCGACCCGCCGCTGAGCCCAACCGCGGGGCGGATGCTGCAGATGCTCGCCCAGCAGAACGCGGCGCCCGGGCGCGTGCCTGGGCGCGTATACGACATCGGCGCCTCCACCGGCGCGATGCTCTGGCACTTCCGCAAGCAGGGCTGGGCGGTGGGCGGATGCGACCTGTCGCCCCTCGCCGTGAGCCAGGCCAAGGCGCTCAACGGCGTCGACCTGGACCACGGCGACTGCGAGGCCACCCTGCCCGGACACGCCGGCCTCGACCTCGTCACCCTGAGCCACGTGCTCGAGCACATCTACGAGCCGGTCTCGGTGCTGGCGGCCATCCGCGCGGCGCTGGCGGAGGACGGCCATCTGCTGTTCGAGGTGCCCTGTCTGACCGCGCCGCAGATCAACCCCGCCGGCCTGTTCACCATGGAGCACGTGAACTTCTTCGAGCGGACGTCGATCGAGAACCTGCTCGGGGCGGCGGGCTTCGAGGTGGCGCGGGCGAGCGTGACGCTGGATCATTTCCCCTATCCGGTGATCACCGTCCTGGCGGGCAAGGCCGAACCTGCGAACGGCGGGGCGCGGCCGAGCGGCTTCGCCAGGAACCTCGACTTCCTGCGCGCCTACCAGGTGGTCGAACAGCGGATCTGGGATGGCGTCGATGCGCGCCTCCACGAAGCCGTCGCGCAAGGCGAGCGGGTCTATCTGTGGGGCGCCGGCATCCACACCTCGATGCTGCTGGCGCGCACCGGCCTGGGGCGCCGCGCGCGGATCGCCGCGATCACCGACCGCGACGCGCAGAAGCACGGCCAGTGCGTCGGCGACTATCCCGTCGTCGCTCCGGAGGCCGCCCTGGCGAGCGGCGACAAGATCGTCGTCTCGTCCTTCGTGTCCGAAGCCGCCATCGCGGACGGCCTGTTGAGACAGGGCCTGCCCGAGGGGCGCATCGTGAGGCTCTACACCTAGCCCAGGGCGCCGGACGCGAATCTGTCGTCCGCGATGGCGCCAAGTGCTATGCCATGCGCGGCGCGAGGCGCGCGGTCATGCCGACGCGCGTTGAAGGGAGCCTTCCGATGCGCAGAGCCAGCTCAATCCCGCCCACCGTGTTCTTCCTCGTCGTGATTGTCGGCCTGGGCCTTTCGTTCCTGGTCTATTCCAGCGCGGGCGCGGCCGCCGGCCTGATCTTCCTGATGGCGGTGATCGTCGCGGCCGCTCTGCTGGCCTCGGCGATCAAGGTGGCCAGCCAGTGGGAGCGCGCGGTGGTGCTGCGGCTGGGGAGATTCCGCGGGCTGAGCGGCCCGGGCCTCTTCCTGATCATCCCGATCATCGACGTGATCCCCTATTGGATCGACATCCGGGTGATCACCACCACCTTCAAGGCCGAGCGGACGCTGACCAAGGACACGGTGCCGGTGGACGTGGACGCGGTGCTGTTCTGGAAGGTGGTCAATCCGGAGACGGCGGCGCTCGCCGTCGAGGACTACCGCAGCGCCATAGCCTGGGCCTCGCAGACCGCCCTGCGCGACGTCATCGGCAAGACCATGCTGGCCGACATGCTCGAGGGGCGCGAGCAGATCGGCTCCGAACTGCGCCGGATCATCGACGAGCGCACCGAGCCCTGGGGCGTCAACGTGATCTCGGTGGAGCTGAAGGACGTGCTGATCCCCTCGGCCCTGGAGGACGCCATGTCCATGCAGGCCCAGGCCGAGCGCGAACGCCAGGCGCGGGTCATCCTGGGCGACTCCGAACGCCAGGTGGCGCAGAAGTTCGAGGAGGCGGCCAGGTCCTATCAGGACAATCCCACCGCCCTGCACCTGCGGGCCATGAACATGCTGTACGAGGGCCTGAAGCAGAACTCGACCATCGTCATCGTGCCCAGTTCCGCGCTGGATTCGATGCAACTGGGCGGCCAGCTCGGAGGCCTGACGGGCCTGACGAGGTCAGCGCCCAAGGCGGAATAGGCGGGGCGCACGAAGCCGCGGGTGTTGGAATCCGGGTTTGACCGGCATCGTTGACGCCATGCATCGGGCGGGCGAGCTTTCGCGGGAAAAGTCAGGAGGCCCCATGCCCAGCATCAGCGCCGTGGACGAGAAGACCGGCCGCAAATTCTATCTCGACGATCCGGACGACCTGAAACCGGGCGAGAAGGTCACTTTCCTGCTCAGCCTGCATGGCGGCGGCTCCGTCGGCGCCTGGCAGCGCGCCTACTTCCCGGCCGTCGACTACAAGGAAAAGCACCGCCTGGTCATCGCAACCCCGTCGTCGGCGACGAAGGAACCCATGCGGCGCTGGGTCGGCGAGGCGGACGATCAACACCTGCGCAACATCGTGGACTATGTGTTCGAAAAGTACGGCGCGCAGAACATCCGCGCCTTCTGGCTGGTGGGCCATTCACAGGGCGGCATGACCTCCAACCGCCTGCTGGGCGACCAGTTTTTCAGGGACCGCGTCGACGGGTGGCTGAGCCTCTCCGGCGGGCGCATCGGGCCGATCGAACTGCCGGCCACGTTCTTCCCGGGCGACCGCCCGCGGCCCGTCATGCCCCAGGGCGAGAACGCCCCCAGGCCGGGCCGCGCCACCGCGCCCGACTGCGACATTTCCTTCATTTTCACCTCGGGCGAACACGAAATGGTCGCCCTGCCGCAGACGTCGCCTTGGGCGGAGAAGTACGGCGCAGGTCCGCGTCAGCGCATGGCCGACATCGTCGACGAACTGCCTGGGCGGATCCACGACACCACGCGCGAAGGAAAATCGACGCCCGCATGGGGGCTTTCGCCCCGCCCGGGAACCGCTCAGGTCTACGTCTATCCCGGAGCGCGGGACGGGCGCGTCATCGCCGATGTGGTGCGCCTGGACAAGGGCCACACGGAAGGCCTGGAGCCGAGGGTCACCGAGGCGTTGATCGCGATGATGGTCGCGGCGCCCGGCGGCAAGGCGCAGAGGGCATAGCCCATCGCCGAAACCGACAGCCAGGCGCGTGGCGAGCGCCGACAGGTGGGTGTCGGGCTGCTCGCCCTGATGCTGCCGCGCGCAGCGGCGCTGATCATCGCGGCGATCGCCGGCCGGTAGCAAGTTGCGCTCCGGCGACGCCGGCCTAACCCCAGATTCATTCGCGCGTGGTTAGGTCCGCCCAAGTCGGCGGGGGTGCTTGGCGCGTGGCGCGCAAGGTCGTGCGAAATCTGGCGCATCTGCAGACGTCTGCGTCGAGCAGCCGGGTGCTCAACCTGCTGCGCGTGCACGAACGTTGGTCGCGCAACCCGGACCATGCGGAAAACCCGTTCTTCGTCAGTCCGACGCTCAATCGCTCGATCATCCTCAAACATCGCCTGCGCCGGCATGAGGCGGATCTGTTCCATGACGGGCGCTCCATCGCCACCAAGATCATCGTGCCCATCGACGTCAGCGACCTGCGCCTGGGCGGTCGCTCGGTGCTGGTCGGCCAGCAAGGCTATGACTCCATTATGGAGAACCGCTTCGGCGCGGCCTGGCTGGAAGGGTCGGACCGCCAGCTTCTTCAGATCCTGGACGAGCTTCCCTCACTGGATCCGTTCTACCTGCGCGAACGGCTGCGCGCCGTCGGGCGCAGGCCGGCGCGCTGCTACTTCGACCTGGGCGACGCCGACATGAACCGGCTCTATCGCTTCGCCCAGCATGAGGTGCAGGGGCTGATCGAACTCAGCTACGCCGGCATCGAGCCGGGCCAGGTCGCCAACGACGACCGCAATCGCGGCGCGCGACTGGCCAGGAAGATCCTCTCGATCGCCGTGGACGCGGAGACCGAGCCGCTGCGCCAGACCCTGCGTCTGGAGCGCGCCGACTACCAGGAGGGCGTGTTCTGTTGGAAAGGCTGCCTCTACTACAAATGGCTGCTCTCCCACCTCGAGCAGGAGCTGGCGGCGGTGCAGGCGGCCGTCGGAACCGTGCGCGCCGGCGGCGGCGCCGAGCCCGGAACCCGAACTCGGTTGGAGCAGGCACGCCGGAACATCACTCACGCCATCCAGGCTGCGACGTTCGACGCCCGGACGGCGTTGCGGGTGTACGACACGGCCTTCGCCATGCTGACGGCGGGTGACCCGACGGCGTTCCGCGACTTCCTGCTCGGCGCGCCTGACATCTTCGGCGACCTGGGCGAGCGACTCGGCGCACTGGGACATGTCGCCAGCTACTGGACCTATCGTTTCCCCAACGGTCATGAGGCGGTCGCCTCGCCGGACGAGCTGCTGGAGATCTTCGCCGACTTTGAGCGAAGCCTGACGTTCAGGGCGCCGGCGCCCAGGCCGGATAGCGCCGGTCAGACACCGGCGAGCCACGCGTCCACGTCGCGCGGCGAGCGGAGCCTGACCACGGCGAGTTCGGGAAATTCCGCCAGCATTGCCGGATAGGCGCGCCGCTTCGGACCATGTGAAAGCGCGGCGTGCCGGACGCCGCCCAGGGCTTTGGCGAGGGTCATGCGGCCGGAGCCCCACACCGGCCTTCGCGCGATCCACCAGCCGAGGTTGCGCCGCAGGACTCTCCAGAGCGTCGTGGCTTTCGGCAGGTCGAGCCACACCGCCAGATCGGCGCGCGCCCAAAGTAGATCGCGATCGTCGTCGAAGTTGCCGTCGAGCACCCAATGCTCGGCGCTGCTCACCGCGGCGAGCCAGGAGCGGACATCAGGCGCCGGTCTCGGGCGCCAGTCCTCGGTCCAGAACGCATGGTCCGTCGGCACGCAGGGCAGGCCCAGCTTTTCGGAAATCGCCGCCGCCAGCGTGGTCTTGCCCGACCCGGAACACCCCAGGACAGCGATCCTTACCGGCGAGTTGGCGGTCTGTGTCGTCACCCGGCCAGGCTAGCACGCCGGATTGGCGATTCGGGGCCGGACGGAGGGGGACCAAGCCATCCGCCCACGTCAGAAATTTCCTCCGTCGCCTGAGGGGCTCCGCGAGCAAGGGGCCGACCCGTTCAGCCCCTGACTATGACCGCAGCTCCCTATTGTGTCAGTCGCGCGGTCGATACCGCCCTCAGGAATAGGGTCTGAAGGGCGTCCGAAATGTTTCCACCGGTGTCGACCTGGAAGAACAGCCCATCCGAAGCGCAGTTCTGAGCGTCGGTGGCGACCTGGCTTTGGAACGAGGCGATGTGGCTGTTGTAGAACGAGTTCGTCGTCAGCGGATAGTAGGTCGTGTAGAGGAACGCGATGCGGATTCCACGCTTCTTTATTGCTGTGCACCAGTCGGATAACGTGTTGATCCCGGCGCACATGCGCGTCGACGAGCCGCAGTTGCCGCCGCTCGCGACGCCCTCGTCGACCAATCCGTCTGACACGATGAACAGGACTTCTTGCGGCTGGTCGCCGGCGTTGTTCGTGCCGTTGCCCGGATCCGGCATCGCCGTGTTGGCGCTCGACAGCCCCTTGTCGAGAGCGCTGTCCTCGTCGTTGTTGCAGTTCGTCCTGGTCAGACAGTTGTTGTTGTAGACGACCGGCGAGGCGATGTTGGCTGCAGACCTTTGCGCGGCGGTGAGGTCACTGGTCAGCGCCTGAAGATTCGTGAAGTTGTAGTCCATCGTATAGATGGCCGTGCGGTAGGCCGCGCCGTTTCGAGACTCGGTGTTCTGCGCGGTGGTCATCAAGTTCTGAGTCGCGGTGTTTACGAGGTCGATGCGCAGGGTCAAGCCAAGGTTGCGCGCCAGCGTGTAGTTGTCCTCGCCATTTGGGTTGCCGGCGTTGTCCGACCCGCTCGGGTTGGACTCGTGGCAGCCGAACGCGCACCCGCCCTGCCTGCCCGTGGCGGCGACCATCGTGTCGATGTCCGACTGGGTCGCGGCGATCTCCATCGAAGGCGAATCGTCCAGCAGCACGTAGAAGTCGATGTTTGGCGCGCCGCCCGACGTTGCAGCCGAGTTGCCGATAATCTGGAAAGCCGGCTGCCCCAGGATGCTCGCGAAGGCGTTTGGCGACGCCGCCTTGTACGTGAGCGTCACATTGCGGACGATCGTCGCGCCGAGCGGCGTGTCGGCGCCTGTAACGACGACATCGGAGGACGAATAGGTGACGCCTGGGACGGTTGCTATCTGGTCGAGGAACAGGGTTTTCGACCGCGCCTCGGCTGTCGCGAGTGACTGAGCCATCATGGCAGGCGTCACCGCGCCCAAGGCCGCCGCGTCGGCCATGCCGTCGACCTGGTCCTTGCGGTTCGACGCCATGGTGTAGTCATAGGCGAGGCCGAGCGCGAACACCGTGGGGACTATCAGGAGGGCGGTCATGACTGCGATGTTGCCGCCGCTATGACGCCAATGCCGCAGTCGCGTCAGCGCCGCGCGCAGGGGTTGGTCGGGAGTGCGCTTCATCGTGGTTCTCAGCAGTCGCTGCAGGGGATTGAGCCGGCGTCCCTCGGCAACATGAAGCTTTGGTCGGAGATGGTGATGGGCTGCATGAAGCCGCCGGCGATGACGGGCGTGTACGCGTAGGTCGACTGGACGATGATGTAGCTCGAGTTCGGCGTCTGAAACGACGGGGGCGCCGTGGGCGGCGTTGACAGGGGCGAACCTTTGAAGGCGACGCCGTTTTGATAGGCCTGGCTCCAGGTAACCGACGCCGTGCCACCGCCGTCTATGCTTACTTCTGACAGCACGATTGAAAGCACGCTGTTCGGAAAGGGGGTCATGGTCTCCGAGGAGGCGTTCATGATTGTGGCAATGTCGCTCTTCGAGACCTTCGTGTATTGAGATGTCACGCTGGCGAGTTGCACCGTGGTGTCGGTCAGCTTTCTCTTCACTGTCGCCGCTCGGCAGAGCTCGAACCCAACTGCGTAGAGCAGGATGAGAACCGGCAGGATCAGGCCGAACTCCACGGCGGCCACGCCGCGATCATCCGCGATCGCGCGGGTCCAACGTCGACAAAGAGAACCGAGCGTCATGAGGGGAACGGCTCGTTCTTGAAGACGGTGACTGCGACCAGCAGGTGGCCGCCATCCGGCTGGTCGGAGAGGCCAAGCGCGGACGGACCGAACACCGGCCAGTTGTACATGACCTTGACGATGACGACCTGGCCCGCCGCGCCAGGGCTCCAGGTCCATTGGTTCGTCACCTTGCCATTGGCGTCGTAGGTCAGCTTCGGAGGGGACGTGTCGACGGCCGAGAAGGAGGCGGCCGACTCCACGTCCACCATCAGGTTGCTGCAGTCGAAGAGGGGCGAGACGGGGGTGCACACGAGCTGCTCGAATTGCGCCGCCGTCATACCGGCCTTCTGGGCCTGCCCAGTCATCAGCTCTCGACCGGCGTTGGTCGTCGCCGTTTGCAGCAATTGTCCAGCGAAGAAGAGGAGCGAGAGTTGCAGCGAGGCGAGGAATATCCCGAGAAACGGAATGGCGACCAGTGAGAACTCCACTGCGGCGGCGGCGCTCTCGTCCTTCGCAAACTTCCACAGTCGATGCTTAAAGCTGGCCAAAAAGGTCACCATTACCTTGTATCGAATGTAGATTCACCGTGTGCCCTGCAACGCGGCGGTATCGCGACGGTACGCTAAACTACCTTAAAGGTTAGTTTGGTTTCGCGGTTAACAAGGCAGACACGTTTCATTGGCGGTGATCGGCTGGCCGCCGAGCGGGATAGGTCCGCTCTCCACCGACCTTCAGACCCCTATTGGCCCTCGCCGGCAACGACCGCTTCCCACTCAGTCGTTCCGCGCATACAGCGCCCAGGCGCTGGCCAGGTCCTGCACCACGTGGCCGAGCGACTTGTAGGCGGTGATCTCCTCGGGCGAGCGGCGCCCGGCGACGTCGCCGGCCAGAACCTGGCCGATTTCTGCGACGATGTGGTCATCGTCGATCAGCCCCGCCGCCTTCGCCGCCGCGAACTCCGCGCCCTGGCGCAGGACCCCTTCGCGGCTGTCGGCGACGAAGCGCGAGCGGACCACGAAGTCGTTGTCCACCTCCACCGGCCCCAGGCCGCTCGAGCCGACGAGGTTCACATGGGTTCCGGGCCGAACCCACTCACCCATGAGGATCGGCTCGCGCGCGGCGGTGACCGTGCAGATGATGTCCGCGTCGGCGACGGCGAGGCGCGGGTTCGGCATCGCGATGACCGGAAGGTCCAATTCCGAGGCCATGCGCGCGGCGAACGCCTCGGCACGCTCCGGCGAACGGCCCCAGACGGTGATCGAGTGCAGCGCACGCACCTTGCCAATCGCCCGCGCGTGGGTGGCTGCCTGCTCGCCATAGCCGAGAATCGCCATGCGGGCCGCCTCGGGGCGCGCGAGGGCGTCGGTGGCCACGGCGCTGGCCGCCGCCGTGCGGATGGCGGTGATCTCGCCGGCGTGGACGACGCAGACCGCGGCGCCGCTGTCCGGATCGAACAGCACCACAAGGCCCTGATGCGACTGTGTTCCCTTGGCGAAGTTCTCGGGGAACACGCTGATCAGCTTGGCGCCGAAGGGCGCTCGCGCGCCCAGGGCCCCTGGCATGACGCCGAACGCGCGGCCCTCGCCGAGGGGAATGATCGAGCGCAGCAACTGCAGCGTCTCGCCCTTGGAGAAGGCGATCATCGCCTCGCGGACGATGGGGATGCACACCTCATAGGTCAGCCGCCGCGCGACTTCCTCGCGATCGATGAAGCGCATTCAACACCCTCCCGCCAGCGCCGTCCGGCGACCCTAGGCGGAGTGGGCGCAGCTGTCAGGCAGCTGAGATCAAGCCGTGAGAGAGCGGGTGGGGCCAGATTCGGAGCCAGTTGTCGTCGCGCTCGCGGCCGACGGCGACGGCGAAGCCGCACCGGCGAGGCCGCTGGCGCTCGCCGCCTGTGTCGCGCCGCCATGATGCCGGTGATGGCGGAACAGCCCCTGCACCACGTCCTGGCCGAGCGTCTGCAAGGCGCTCGCCAGCTGGCTCTGGTTCAGCGTGCCGCTTCCGCCAGGGTTGACCGCATTGATCACCCCGCCGGCCGCATGGTTGGCGAGGTCGCCGACCGACTGCGACGAAAGCAGCGCGCCCAGCGTGCCCGTGGCGAGCGGGGAGGTGGCCGAGGCGGCGGCGCTCAGGCCCGAGGCGACGTCGGCGGCGCCCTTTGCCGCGCCAGACGCGGCAGTTCCTGCCGTCTGCGCGACGAAGCCCGCCGCGGCGTTCGCGCCCGAGATCAGGCTGTTCTCGAGCTTCTGGAACCAGAGCGTCGAGGCCAAGCCACTGACATTCATACGAAAACCCTTTGGATGGTCGGTCCGCGCCGATGAGCGCGACCGACGCGGGGGCCTTCGACCCGGCTGCCTTCGGCTGACGCTTCGCAACAATCGCGCCAGCCGGCCGGCGCGCCATCAGCTGCGCCTGTGCTATGCGGCTTGGACCTCGTCATTCCGGGAAGGATCGCCGCCGTGAACGCCAGGGGCTTCGTCGTCAACGAACTGCGGTGCGAGTTGGAGGGCTGGGACGATCCGGTGCGCGGCGTCGTCCAGTGGCGAACGCTGCTCAGCGGCGATCGCACTCCCACCGAGGCCCTGACAATGGGCGTGGCCGAGGTGCGCGAACACGCCGGGGCGCACGCGAAGCTGCACCGGCACGCCCAGAGCGAAGCCTACTTCGTGCTGTCTGGCCGCGGCGTGCTCACGATCGACGGCGCCGAACAGGCGCTGTCGCCAGGCGACGCCGCCTTCATCCCCGGCGGCGCCTGGCACGCTGCGCGCGGCGTCGGCGACGAGCCGCTACGGCTGCTCTATGTGTTCGCGGCTGACTCCTTCAGCCACGTCGAATACGAGTTCGCGGCCCCGGAATAGTGCTAGGCTGTCGCGGGCGGTAGCGCCCTTTCTGTGCCAGCGCCGCAGCCATTTCCGGCCAGTCCTCAAAGCAAGGCGGGTCCCTTGGAGAGTCGCGTGAAACTGACGCTCGAGCCGAAGCGCATCAACGTCGAGCTGGAGTACGAGATCCAGTACTGGTCGCGCGCCCTGGGCGTGGGGCGCGCCGCCTTGCTCGCCGCCGTCAAGGCCGTGGGTCCGGACGCGCGCGCGGTGAGCCGCCGGCTGGGCAAGGGCTAGGACCGGCGGCGCGGCGCCCGGTCAGACCCGCACCCTGGCCGGCGCCAGCGCCAAGCCCGGCGTGTCGACCCGGGTGCGGAACACGCACGCGCAGGCGTCGCTGGGTCCGCGGTCCGAGCCGGTGACCACATAGAGATCTCTCAGGTCATCGCCGCCGAAGCAGACGCTGGTCACCATGGGCAGGGGTGCGTCGACGTTCATCCGGTGACGGCCGTCGCCCTCGAACACCGCGACCCGCCCGCCGCGGGCGTCGGCCACCCAAACCGAGCCGTCGCTGGCCACCTTCAGGCCGTCGGGCACGCCGCCGGGCTCGAACTTGGCGAAGGTCCGCCACGGCCCGACCGAGCCGTCGTCGGCCACGTCGTAGACCCGCACCAGTTCGCTGCGCGAATCCGAGTGATAGAGCCGGCGGCCGTCCGGCGAGAAGCCAAGCCCGTTGGTCAGCATCACCCCGTCGGAAATGGTTCGCACCGAGCCGTCCAGGTCGATCACATGCAGGCCGCCCGGCTTGGGCGTCTCGCCGCCGAACACGCGAAACGCCAGGGAGCCCACATAGACGCGGCCCTGGCGATCTGTGGTCAGGTCGTTGAAGCCGATGGCGCCCGGCACGTCCGCAGAGCTCAGCAGCACCCGGGACTCGCCGCCCTTCAGATCGATGTAGGAGATGTCCCGGCCGCCGAAGATCAGGCCGCCGTCCGCGTGCAGGGCCATGCCGCCGACGCCCCGCCGCTTGGGCACCGCCACGGAGATCTTGCCGGCGCGGTCCAGCAGACTTATCCCGCCGTTCGGCACGTCGCTGAAATAGAGCCCCTTCGCCGGATCCCACAGCGGACCCTCGATCAGGCCGTAGCCGCTCGCCAGGGCTTCCATGGGCGCATCCTCCAAGTCGCGATCGGGCGCAGGTCAGCACAGTCCGATCGCGCGCGCCACCCGAGCCGATCACCGCGCGCGCGCGACCTGGGCCGGCGCAAGGGTGGTTGGCGTTCCGACTCGAGTTCAGGTGTCTGGTGGTGGCTGGGGCGCGAAGGCGCCGAAGTCGGGGGCGGCAGGATTGGTGTCGTTTGGGTCGTAGTCGAACTTGAAGCCGCCAGTGGCGGGCTTGAATCCCTGCTTGAGACTCCAGCGCCCAGATCGGGCGAAATCAGCAGTTCCGGACCAGCCCGACGACTGCGCGAGCCAAGCGTAGCCGACGGTTCCGCCGTCGAGCAGGTGCGCGCACACGAGGCCAGACCCGTAAACTCCAATCGCGAACTGACCCGGGGCCGACGCATCGAACTGTGCTTTGACCGCCGCGAAATAGCTGTCGATCGCGGGCAAATCACCGACCACTGCGTCGTAATCGACCGCGAAGTAGACCGGACGCCCTGCGGGCGGCCCGACCACCGATTGGCACAGACTGATCGTCCGAATTGCCGCTGTCTTGCCGGCGGCGGCTGTAAAGTATCGCACCGCATTCTGAGCCTGCTCGAAAACCAGCGCCATCGTTAGGCCCGCCGCCGCGATGGCGCGCGTCTCCGCCAGCGTCACGCACTTCTCAGGCAAGATGCTGGAATTGGCGTTGTTGAGATAGCGGATGATCGCCTTCACGCCTCCGGTTTGGAGTTCGGCGACATGGGGTACGATGTTCCAAGGTGTGTCGATCACGTCGACCATCGTGCAGCCCCCAGCTCTTGTCGTCGGAGCTTGATCGCCAACCCCGCGCAACTCTGGGCGCTTCAACGCTCGGCGCCAAGACTCCCTCTTATCTTGTATTTCTGCGTCCGCGGCGCCACGGTTGTGGTGGGCGCCCTGCCTAGTGGTTCCGCGCCGCTTGTCGAGCGTCGAGGCGGACGTTCTTGCCGAGCTGCCCGACGGCGCGAGCCAGGGACTTCCGACACCGCCGCGCAGCGGGCTGCAGCGGTGCGAGCCGTTTCCTGAACCCGCGTCGACGTTACCCCAACGAGGATCACCCACCGTGCCATTCACTTACCAACAAACCACCGGCAGGTTCACTCAGAACGGAAACCTGATCGGCATCGGCTACAGTGGCAATGGCGCCGGCCTGAACAATCCGGCGGAGGAACAGACGCATGGCGTCGGCCCCATCCCCGCGGGCCCCTGGACGATCGGAGTGGCCCACACGGACGGCCACCTGGGTCCGATCGTGATGAACCTCGATCCGGTTCCGCCGTTCGACGCCTTCGGCCGCACGCTGTTTCGAATCCACGGCGACAACGACCTCATGAACCACTCCGCCTCCGATGGCTGCATCGTGCTCGGACCCGCCTACCGGACCCAGATCGCCGCAGCGGTCGCGAGCGGCGATACAGCCCTCACCGTCATCCCCTGACCGGACCGGCCCCCAACACCCGGCTCCGGACAAGCCGTAACCAGCACGTGCCGTGAGCTAGCGAGCAACCCCCATGGTTCTTCCCTATGTCGCCCCCGGATCGAACGCGGATCTGAAAACGTACTTTCCGGACGTTCGGCCCTCACCAGACCCGCGATGGTTCGAGTTCTCGTTCGCGGTCGCCGGCGGCATTTCCACTGGCGCGTACATCGCGGGGGTCTTCGACTTCTTTGTCGAAGCGCTCGACGCCTTCGCCGCCGAGCAGGCAGGGAACCCGGCCCAAACGCCGACGCACAAGCTGAGGGTTGCCAACCTGACCGGCACCTCAGCCGGGGGGTTGAGCGCCGCGCTGGCGGGCGCGCTGCTGCTAAAAAACGTGCCGCATGTCTATGCGGACGCCAAGTGGGCGGCGCTGGTCCAGGCGGGCAACAAGACCGGCGTCCAGCAGCCTGAGCTCAACCCGCTCTATTCGGCGTGGGTCCAACAGGTCGACCTGACCAAGCTGCTGGCGGCGGCCACACCCGAGGAGACCGAGCTTTCCGTCTTCGCCCCGGCGCCGGCGGCGATCGGCAAAACGGTGCTTGAGAACTTGGCGACACAACCCGCGCGGGATTGGCCGACGTGGGCTGCCCGGCCGCTCGACCTGCGCGTCCTGATCGGCAACCTGCGGGGCGTTCCCTATACGCTCACCTTCGAAGACGAGAGCAATCCGAACGCCGGCGAACGGCTGACGCTGCACCGGGATCAAGTGGCGTTCTCGATATCGCCGGACGGAGCGGACGGAGCGCCCGACACCTACACTCTGGCCGGCCAACCGTTCAATCAAGGCCCGGTCTGGTCGACCTTCCTATCCGCTGCGGTCGCGAGCTCAGCGATCCCAGGGGTGTTCGCGCCCGTGGCGGTGACGGGGATCGATCCGGCCGTCTACCAATGGCGCGACTGTTACTACGACACGAGGCTTCAACGTCCGGTGCTGGATCAGCCGTATTGGGAAACGCCGCCCACAACCTACGAATTTACCGCGACGGATGGCGGCGTCTTTGACAACGAGCCGTTTGATGTGGCGCACCGAATGTTGTCCGGCGCCCAGGCGGTCAATGCTCGCGATGGGACGACCGCCAGCCGCGCGGTGGTGCTGCTGATGCCGTTCATCGACACCAATGCTGGCGACCCGAAGGATCCGATCCTGACGCCGCCCCCGCCCCCGCAGAAAGGCGAGACGCCGCCGACGCCGCTGAGCCGGCTCCTGAGCGCCGCCGGCGCGATCTTCAACTCGCCGATCGAGCAATCGCGCTGGGACGCCTTCGACCTGGCGCTTATCAAGTCGGAGGCGATCTTCAGCCGCTTTCTGATCGCGCCGTCGCGCGAGAGCCCCAACCCGGCGCACCCCAAGAAGATGATGGGACCCTCGACCAGCCTAATGAGCTGGCCGCTGCACCTGGGCCTCGGTTTCGCATCTGAGGCGTACCGCCGCCATGACTACCTGCTCGGACGGCGCAACGCCCAGCGCTTCCTGAGCGACGTCTTCATGCTGCCGGCGGACAACCCGATCATCAATACGACCGACGCTTGGGAAGCCACCGACAAGCGCACCGTCACCGACGCCACCGGCAAGACGACGGTCTACTACCCGATCGTCCCGCTTCGTGGGACCGCTCACCAAACCTTCGAGGAACCGCTGCCGCGCTGGGACTGGGAAGCCCTCACGGGCGACCAGATCAATCTGCTCACCAACCTCTTCGGCGGACGCGTCGACAACGCCTGGCGCCAGATCAAGGCCTCGCTCGTCACGCCTTCGATCGGCGAGTCGTTCTGGGCGCGCCTCGGTCAGTCGGCCCTTCTCGGAAATTATCTCTCCACGGGCTGGCTGTGGCTGCGGCCGACGATCGTCAACTGGTTCAAGGACCAACTGACAAAGGCCGTCGCGCAGCTCGATCCAAGCGCGCTTTAGAGGCGCCCGTCGCTGCGCCCCTTGCCGCGCACCAGCGCGACCGGGTCGAGGTCCATCACCAGCGCCGCCTCGCAACGGTCGTCCGACGCTTGCGGGTAGAAGACGAACGCCTTGCCGAACGGCAGCTCAGTCTCGTGCAGCCGCCCCGGATGCTTATGCAGCAAGAAACCGAGATCGGTGGCGGGCCGATGGGTGGTGGCGATCGATAGGTACACCCGGGGCTTCTACCCCAAGTGGCGCCGTTTCAAAATCTCGAGAAGGCCCGGCGGCGACGGTCCCAATCCGCTTTCGGAACGTCCCGAAGCGCTGCGGCGCCGCGCCCGCCAGCAGACCGGACATAAGTGACCGTGGCGCGCGTTGACCGCCTCACGCCTCCAGCTCGACGTCCCAGTAGAGGTAGTCGGCAAACGCTGATGAGGTCCCGCATCTACCGGAAATTACGAGGTTTTTTCCAAATCCTGACCTCTCATCAAAGCGTGCGGTCATCACCGGGTCATCACCTTGGCCGTGTGATCGGTCGATCATTGATTGGTCGGCGCGGAGCTCTCGGGGGCGGCGGCGGGAATCGATGACGGCATCTGTCCTCTCGCAGCCGCCGCGACTGAGGCCGGAACCTCCGCGTGGATGTCGAGGCGCGCCAGGTCCAGGTGCGAGATGTTCAGCGTCGAGACCTGCGCAGGGGCGCCCACGTAATCGGCCTCCATCAACAAGCGTTTGGACTTGGCCATCGTGGCCGCGACGCCATCGGCGTACCGGAGAATGAGGTTACGGCTGGAGCCGTCCTGGACCACGATCGGATCTGCGAAAAAGGCCGGCGCGGAATCGAGCCTGAGTTTGATCGGGCACACTTCAGGCGTCATGCATCGGAACACGCCTTCGCCATTTACGCCAAACTCAACTTGCACCTCGCCGTCGGGCGCCTTCAGGACGCAGGCCGAAGTCGTCGTAGTCCCAGTCCCGGCGAGCTGGATCTCGTCGCTCGAGCTGACGCAGGCCATGCGTGTGGGCTGGTCGCCCATCGGATCGGGGTATTCGGTGTAAACCCAAGTCGCACCTTTCTCAGCGTCGGCGCTAATCTTGTCCAAATCAGCCGCGGTCGGGTGGGCTGATGCCGCGGCGGTGTCGCTCGAGGTGGAGGCCTTATCGGACGGCGGTCCGCAGCCGATCATTAGAGCCAGCGCGCAAATGCTGATCAGCCAGGGCGCGGACCGCTCTGATCGTTTCCAGAGCGAGCCCGTTGGCTCGCCCTTGAGCGAACCAGGACCCGCAGATTGCTGCTCAAACATTGCGTCCCATCCGACGCTTGATGCCACTTAAAGTCATCTCCGCAACGTGCTACGTAAAGTCTGTAGAAGTAAAGTCATCATCGACCGACGGTCGCGGCGATGGCGCCGACCGTTGGAAGTCTGAGGAAGGTGTTCGCGCAGCACGTGCGTGAACGCCGAAAGGCGCAGGGCCTGAGCCAGGAAGCGCTCGCAGACGCGTGCGGCCTTCACCGCACCTACATCGGCTCGATCGAACGGGCCGAGCGCAACGTCTCCGTGGATAACGTCGAGAGGATCGCCAGCGCGTTGGGCAGCCCCGCGTGGGAGCTCCTGAGGGATTCGTGAGCCGCGGTCGTTCGTTTCGAAGAAACAGTCGACATCCCTTCGCCGCGGGTGCCCCGGGTATCCCGCTAGGCTGGACCTTTAGCGTCGCCTTTAGTCTTTTAGGCTTCGAAAACTCAGTCAGACTGGCGAGTACCCGCGGTGCGAAATGCCCGCGATCAAGGAGGGTCCAGGAAGGACCCAAAGACCGGCGGCGAGGCGGCGATGGCGCTGGACCAGGCGGGCGACAGTGCCGTAGTGACGTGCGAGGCTGGCAGCCCCAGGGTTCGCCCTTCTGCACGCGCGCGTGTCAGCCCCTCCAACCCCTTCAGCGGTACCGCGCCCCTCGGCGGACGTCCGCGATGCTCCAGAAGCCGACATTGGGTTTGGTGCCTAAAGCCGACATTCGCCGGTTCGGTCAGGAGGCAATGAACGACCCACTGCGGAAGGTGGCAAGGTCCGCTGCTCGGCTGGTCACTCGCGCTTGTCCGTTTTCCCGTCCGCAAATCAAGTTGTCCGGAAACTCGTGTTGCCGTTGACCAATCCGGACAAATTTGGCCGCGTCCGCGCCGCCATCGCTGGGGGCCGCCTTCAAAGGTCCCTCGGGTCACCGGTCGCGGAGCGGCCGGTTTCGAGCCAGTCGAGCATGGTGTGGTCGTAGCGGGCGCGCGTTGCGGTGACGTAGAGGGCCTGGGTTTCGCGGCTGAGGACATCGCGCCACTCGCCGCGGCGGCCTTTTCGGAAGAAGTCGGCGTTACTTTTCCAGCGACCGACGACCTTCGCGCCGGGGGCCAGATTGTCGGCGTCAGCACGCATCGCATCGAAGCGCGCGCACCGGGCCAAGGCGCTGATCTCATCCGGCGAACGGACAATGGCGAGGAACTTCGCCAGGCGCGCGGTCTCGCCTTCGAGATCATCGCTCATATCGTTGTAGTGCAGGAAAATAAGGTTCGGCAGCGCGCGGTGCCTCCAGAAGCCGCCGACGTGCTCGAACAGGCCGGCGATGCTGCGCGGGCTGTCGAGATCGAGCGCAGCCGCGAACACCTTGTCGCGATCGAGCGGCGCTCGCGGCGGGCCTGCCGCCAGCGCGTCGTTGGCGCCGTGATCGGCCCCAGAAAGGAACACGTCGCGCGGGTCGCGCCCACAGGTGACATAGGAGGCGTCCGCGCGAAACTTGAGCGCATGTAGCGGAGTGTGGGTCTTGATCACCCGTCGATGAGTCTGCGCGTTGAAGACCTCGACCGAGTCTTCGTTGTAGTCCCACGCGCCGCCGTCGAGCCAAGGCGACATTTCCGCCAGCGGGCGTGGCAGCTCAGGTCCGTGCACGAGCAGCGCGCAGAGCATTTGCGACCAGGTCGTGCCCATCTTCGAGCCAGTGGCGACGATGATGTCTCCAGTTCGCGGCGGCACGAGATCCCATCTGTTTGTGTCGACCGCTCTGTTGACGATAGGTCCCTTGTATTCCGGCTGTTCCATTCAGCGTCCTCGCGCAGGGGCCAGGTTGGTTGCATTGCTCATCTCGCCGATCGGGCGGGAAAAGAGCGAGTCGTTGATACGTTCACGTGCCCAACAGGGCGCAACCAGCAGGTCGTATCTACCTTGAACCAAGCAGTGGTCCGCTCGCGCTCAGGTGTCAACGCGCGCCGGGGGCGGGTCCTCGATGCGGACACCTTTCCGGACAAGCCGGCCCGCTTTGCCAGAACAGTCCCCCGGTCCATCGGTTGGCGGCCGTCGCCATCGATTGGTAGAACGCACAGGGCCGCGATGATGGAACATCTCCGCGCGTTGGAGGCGTGCTTCGCTCATGAAGGGTTTGGATCTTTCGACGCTGGTGGCCGATTCCAAGATCGCCGGT
>JBIOEG010000008.1:0-102932 GCA_044445825.1 Caulobacterales bacterium | reverse complement strand
GCCTGGGTCCCCGCTTTCGCGGGGAATTTCGGGTGTGGGGGTTGGGAGCCTGGCTGTGCCGGCGAGCGCCCGCCGGTCACCGGCAGCGCGCAGTTCATTTCACGGTGTCAAAGACCAGTGCCGGCCCGCGGGCCCGCGTTCCACGTCACCATGCGCCCGCTGATTTGGCGAGGCCGCCGGGAAGGATAAGGGGACCACGAAAGACACGAAAAGCACGAATGGGCCGGCGCCCCACCCAGCCACCGCCGACACAACGCCCGCGTTCGTGCTTTTCGTGTTTTTCGTGGTTCCCCCTTACCCGTCGTCACCCCGGAGGTCACGGAGTGGGCGTCACCCCCCTACCCCTCCAGCTCCAACCGCCCCTGCATCGCATCGTCGAACGCCAGCATCGGGTCCTTGCCCATCAGGGCGAGCCTCACCGGCGCCCAGCCCAGGCGGTGGATCGGCGACGGACCCAGGCGCAGCAGCGCGTCGGCGTGGACCTGGGCGCGGTAGCCCTTGTGCGAGGCGAAGCCGTAGCCAGGATAGACCTCGTCCATCTGGGCCATCAGCCGGTCGCGGGCGGTCTTGGCCAGGATCGAGGCGGCGGCGATGGAGGCCGAGAGGCCGTCGCCGCCCACCACCGTCCGCACCGGGCAGGGCAGGGCAAAGCTGTAGTTCCCGTCCACCAGGGCGAAGGCGGGGGCCACGGCCATGGCCTCGACTGCCCTGCGCATGGCCAGGCCCGTGGCGCCCACGATGTTCAGCCGCCCGATCTCCTCGACGCTGGCGAAGCCGACGCCCCAGGCGATGGCGCGCGCCTTGATCTCGATCTCCAGCGCCTCGCGCCGCCCCGCCGACAGCTTCTTGGAATCGTCGACGCCCTTGGGCGCCGCGCCGGGCCTCAGGATCACCGCGCCCGCGCTCACCGGCCCGGCCCAGGGCCCTCGCCCGGCCTCGTCGACGCCGCACACCGGCGGCGGGCAGCCCTTCTCCAGCCGCATGTGTGGGCCGGCCCTAGCCATGCCCCAGCCGCTCGATCTCGCCATGCCGGAAGCAGTCGGTGACGTGGTCGTTGACCATGCCTATCGCCTGCATGAAGGCGTAGACGATCACCGGCCCGACGAACTTGAAGCCCTTGGCCTTCAGCGCCTTGGACACCTCCACGGCCAGCGGCGTCTGGGCCGGCACCTGGCCGATGGCGTCCCAGCGGTTCTGGATCGGCCGCCCGTCGGTGAAGTCCCAGAAGAAGTCCGCGAAGTCCTCGCCATGCTCACGCATGTCCAGCCAGATGCGCGCGCCGGAAATCGCCGCGTCGATCTTGCCGCCCGAGCGCACGATGCCCGCGTCGTCCATCAGCCGCGCGCGCTCCGCCTCGCCGTACCGCGCGACGATCTCGGGATCGAAGCCTTCGAACGCCCGCCGGAACGCCTCACGCTTCCTCAGAATGGTGATCCACGACAGCCCCGCCTGGAACCCGTCCAGCACCAGCTTCTCCCACAGCGCCCGCGGATCGCGCTCGGGCACGCCCCATTCCAGGTCGTGATAGGCGACGTAGAGCTCGTCCTTCGGATTCGCCCAGCCGCATCGGCTGACCGCCCGGCCCTCGCTCCGCAACGTCCCGACGCCCAACGGCGGCCCCCTGCGCACTGGCGACCGACAGCGGCGCCGGTCTCAGCATGCCGCAGAATCGCTCCCGATCACACCTCGGAGGGCCACCATTTCGGCGGGGCGGGCGTGCAGGGGCGGCCGTCGGCGGTGAGCGCCTTGCCTTCGATGCGGTCGAGGCGGAGCAGGGCCATGGCGCGGCCGCCCTCGCCGGACAGGACCTCGCCGGCGCGCAGGGTCCCGGCCAGCACCTCGGTTCCCGCGGCGGGCGCCGGGCCGTCGAAGTCCAGGGGCAGCATGCGCGAGCGCACCGCCGAGCGCCGCTTCATGCGCGAGGTGGTCTCCTGGCCGACGAAGCAGCCTTTCTTGAAGTCGACGCCGCCCAGCAGGTCGAAATCGGCCTCCAGGGGATAGGTGGCGTCCTCGCCCCAGTCCGCCGGGCCTGGCACGCCGAGGGACAGGCGGTGGGCCTCGTAGGCGGCCTCGTCGGTGGTGGCCGTGGCCCGCACGCCGTAGCCGCGCCAGCCCAGCTCGGCCAGCCGCGGGTCGGCGCGCCAGTCGCCGGCCGGCTGGGCGCCGCCCCAGGCCGCGAACACCGCAGCGGGGTCCGGCGCGATCTCCACCTTGGCGCGCAGGCGGTAGATCATCAGGCGCTGGATCAGGGCCTGGAGCCGGTCCGCCGCGCAGTCGAGCCGGCAGCCGTCCTCGGCGCCGACAATGAACAGATCGAAGAGCAGGCGGCCCTGGGGCGTGAGCAGGGCGCCGAAGCGCAAGGTCCCGGGCCCCAGCGTCTCCACGTCCTGGGTCAGCAGACCTTGCAGGAAACCTGCCCAGTCCTGGCCCCGCACAGCGACCAGGGCGCGGCTTTTCAGTTGGGTGATTTGCGAGGTTCGGTCCATGTTTGGCAATGTGGGCCACGGGTCCCTGGAGCGCCAGGGCGCACCCGCCTATAGAGGGACCGGATGGCCGCCAAGACGTTCCCGATCCTGTTCATTACCGAGAGCCGGCTTGGCGCCGCCGTGCTGTCGTCCGGCCTGCTGAAGAAGCTGCACGACGAAGTGCCCCAGGCGGAGTTCACCGTGGTCGGCGGCCCGGTCACCGCTGAACTGTTCGCCGACGTGCCGCGCCTGCAGAAGCTGGAGGTGGTGAAGCGGCGCTCGCCGTCCGGCCGCTGGGGCGGTTTCTTCGGCGGTATCCGCGCCCGGCGATGGTCGCTGGTGGTGGACATGCCGGCGCGGCAGATCGCCGGCTCCCTGCGCTCCAAGAAGAAGCCGATCCAGCATTCCAGCGCCGATCCGGTGCACAAGGTCATCGAGGCCGCGCGGCTGATGCGCCTGGCCGACGACGAGGCGCCCGATCCCTACCTGTTCACCAGCGACGAGACCGAGGCCCGGGCCAAGGCGCTCACCGCCGGCGGCGGCCCCATCCTGGCCATGGCCCCGGCCGCGGAATGGACCGGCAAGACCTGGCCGGCGGAGCGGTTCAGCGAGGTGGCGCGGCGGCTGCTGGGGACGTCGGGCCCGCTGGCGGGCGGGCGGCTGATGGTGCTGGGCGGGCCACTGGACGCCCACGCCTGCGAGACCGTGCGCGCCACCGTGCCGCGCGACCTGTGCATCGACCTGGTGGGCAAGGACGAGATCCTGCTGAAATACGCCGCCCTGAAGCGCGCCACCCTGTTCATCGGCAATGACACCGGCCTGATGCACCTGGCCGCCACCGCCGGCGCGCCGACCCTGGGGCTGTTCGGGCCTTCCGACGACAAGGTCTGGGGGCCGTGGGGACCCAAGGCCAGGGCCCTGCGCGGCACCCGCAGCCTGGAGGAGATCCGCCGGGTGGATCCAAGCCTGTCCAGCGCGGTCTGCCACATGCTCGACCTGTCGGTGGAGAGCGCCCTGTCCGCAGCCGAGGCGATGGTCGAGGAATACGCCCCGCATGGCTGAGGTGTTCGACCTCATCGTGCGCGGCGGCGAGGTGGTGAACCACGCCGGCCGGGGCATGGCCGACGTGGGCGTCATCGGCGGCAAGACCGCGGCCATCGGCGACCTGGCCCAGGCCTCCGCCGGCGAAACGTTCGACGCCCGGGGCCTCACGGTGCTGCCCGGGGTCATCGACAGCCAGGTGCACTTCCGCGAGCCGGGCCTGGAGTGGAAGGAAGACCTGGAGACCGGGTCGCGCGGGGCGGTGCTGGGCGGCGTGGTGGCCGTGTTCGAGATGCCTAACACCGAGCCCACCACCACCGACGCCGACGCCCTGGCCGACAAGCTGGCCCGGGCCAGGGACCGCATGCACTGCGACCACGCCTTCTACATCGGCGGCACCCACGAAAACGCCGCGTTCCTGGGAGAGCTCGAGCGCCTGCCCGGCTGCTGCGGGGTGAAGGTGTTCATGGGCGCCTCCACGGGAACCCTGCTGGTGCCCGACGACGCCGGTGTCTCCGACATCCTGCGGCATGTGAACCGCCGCGCGGCCTTCCATTCGGAGGACGAATACCGCCTGGTGGAGCGCCGGCCGCTGGCGCGCACCGGCGACTGGACCAGCCACGAGGAGGTGCGCGACGCGCGCACCGCCATGCAGTCCACCGAGCGCCTGGTGTCCATCGCCCGCGCCCTGGGCAAGCGCATCCATGTGCTGCACATCACCACCGCCGAGGAGATCGACTTCCTGGCCCAGCACAAGGACGTGGCCAGCGTGGAGCTGACGCCGCAGCACCTGACCCTGGCCGCGCCGGAGGCCTATGAGCGGCTGAAGGGCTTCGCCCAGATGAACCCGCCGATCCGCGGGGCCGAGCACCAGGCGGGGCTGTGGCGGGGCCTCGCCATGGGCGTGGCTGACGTGCTGGGCTCCGACCATTCGCCGCACACCCGCGAGGAGAAGGCCCGGCCCTATCCGGCCTCGCCGTCGGGCATGCCGGGGGTGCAGACCCTGGTGCCGATCATGCTGACCCACGTGGCCGAGGGGCGGCTGAGCCTGGAGCGCTTCGTGGACCTCACCAGCCACGGGGCGCAGCGCATCTTCGGCCTGGCGGACAAGGGCCGGCTGGCGCGCGGCTTCGACGCCGACCTCACCATTGTCGACCTCAAGGCGCGCCGGACCCTCGAGCACAAGGCCATGGCCAACCGCGCCGGATGGACTGCGTTCGACGGCATGCGGGTCACCGGCTGGCCGATGGCGACGATCATCCGCGGCCAGGTGGTCATGCGCGACGACGAGGTAGTGAAGCCGCACCAGGGCGCGCCCGTGCGCTTCCTCGAGACCTTGGGAGACTGACGCTTTCCATGGATGACGCGACCGCCGCCGCCAGCCTCCGCATGCGCGATCCGCTCTTTGCGCCCCGACGGCTGGAGATCGAGCGCGCTGCGGACGGGGCGATGGTGCTGTTCAATCCCGCACCCTTCGACGAGCGCTTCGAGACGACCCTCGGCGCCCTGCAGCACTGGGCGGCCGCCGCGCCGGACCGCGTCGCCCTGGCCGAACGCTCCGGCGAAGGCTGGCGGCGGGTGACCTACGCCGAGGCCTGGGACCAGGTGCGGGCCATGGCCGGCGGGCTCGCGGCGCTCGGCCTGCCGCGCCAGAGCCCGGTGCTGATCCTGGCGCGCAACAGCATCGACGTGGCGCTGTTCACCTATGCGGCGATGAGCCAGGCGCTGATCGCCAACCCGGTCTCGCCGCAGTACGGCCTGGCCGGCGCGGACCTCTCGCGCCTGCTGCACGCGGTGGAGCTGACCCGGCCGGCGGCGGTGTTCGCCGACGACGCCGCGGCCTTCCCCGGGGCGCTGGAGGCGCCCTTCCTGGCCGGACTGCCGGTGATCGCCGGGCGCAATGCGGGCGACGGCCGGATCGGCCTGGTCGAACTTCTGCGCGCCGCGCCGGCGGCGCCGGTCGCCCGGCCGGACGATATCGCCAAGCTGTTGCTCACCTCCGGTTCCACCGGCCAGCCCAAGGCGGTGATCGGGCTGCACCGGGCCGCAGCGGTCAACGCCGCCCAGATCGCCGCCTGCTTCGTCGATCCCGAACCGCCGGTGCTGGTGCACAACGCCCCCTGGAGCCACAGCCTGGGCGCCAACGCCATCCTCCACACGACGCTGCAGCGGGGCGGCACGCTCTACGTCGACGCCGGCGCGCCGGTGGCCGGACGGATGGGCGAGATGGTGCGGACGCTGAGGCAGATCGCGCCCACCTATCACAACATGGTGCCGGCCGGCTGGGACCTGCTGGCCGGCGAACTGGAGCGGGACGAGGCGCTGGCGCGACGCTTCTTCAGCCGGGTGCGACTCTTGCAATACGGCGGCGCGGCGCTGGGCCAGAGCACGGCCGACCGCATCCAGGCTGTGGCCCTGCGCACCGTCGGCGAGACCATCAGCTTCTCCAGCGGCTACGGCGCCACCGAGACCGGACCCACCGCCACCAACGTCCACTGGCCAAACACCGCCATGGGCCTGATCGGCCTGCCCGTGCCGGGCACGCGGGTGAAGCTGGCCCCGGCCGGCGACAAGCTGGAGTTCCGGGTCAAGGGTCCGCAGGTCTCCCCCGGCTACTACCGCGCCCCGGACGCCACCGCGGCGGCCTTCGACGAGGAGGGCTACTACCGCCTTGGCGACGCCGCCCGGCTGGTCGATCCCCAGCGCCCCGAACTCGGCATGGCCTTCGACGGCCGGCTGTCGGAGAACTTCAAGCTGTCCAGCGGGACCTTCGTCACCGCCGGCGCGCTGCGCGTCGCCGCGCTGTCGGCCACGGGCGGCGCGGCGCTGGACGCGGTGGTGTGCGGCGAAGGTCGGGGCAGCGTGGGCCTGCTGGTGTTCCTGAGCGAGGCGCACTGCCACGGCATGACCGCGCAGGCGATCCGCGCCGAGATCCGCGACGGGCTGGCGTGCTTCAATGCGGCGGCCAGGGGCGCGGGCGGCAGGATCGCCCGGGTGCTGATCCTGGCCGACCAGCCGCACGTGCAGTCCGGCGAGATCACCGACAAGGGCTACATCAATCAGGCGAAGGCGCGCGAGCGGCGGGCGGCGGACGTTGAGCGTCTGTTCGCCTCGCCGCCGGACAGCGCCGTCATCATTCTGGAGGACTGACATGAACGGCGCCGACGCCCTCATCGAAACGCTCATCGACAACGGCGTCGAGGCCTGTTTCGCCAACCCAGGCACCAGCGAGATGCAGTTCGTCAGCGCCCTGGACCGGCAGAGCGCCATGCGGCCGGTGCTGTGCCTGTTCGAGGGCGTGGCCACCGGCGCGGCGGACGGCTACGGGCGCATGGCCGGCAAGCCCGCCTGCACCCTGCTGCACCTCGGCCCCGGGTACGGCAACGGCCTGGCCAATCTGCACAACGCCCGGCGCGCCTATACGCCCATCGTCAACGTCATCGGCGACCACGCCACCTATCACCGCAAGTACGACGCGCCCCTGGCCTCGGACGTGGCCGCCATCGCCGCGCCCAATTCGCGCTGGGTGAAGTCGGCGGAGAAGCCGGACGACGTGGGCCCGCTGGCCGCCGAGGCCGTGGCCGCCAGCTACGGCCCGCCGGGCGGCTCGGCCAGCCTGATCCTGCCCGCCGACTGCGCCTGGTCGCCGAGCACGGTGAAGGGGCCGAGGGTCAACAAGCCGGGCAAGTCCCCGGTCCCGGCGGCGCGCGTCGAGGCCCTGGCCAAGAAGCTCAAGGCCGCCGCCAAGCCGGTGGTGCTGCTCGGAACCAACGCCTGCGGCGAGGCGGGCCTGACCGCGGCGGGGCGGCTCGCCGCCGCGGGCGTCCGCGTGCTCACCGACACCTTCATCGCCCGCCAGCCGCGCGGGGCGGGGCGGTTCTCGCCGGACCGGATGATGTATTTCGGCGAGATGGCGCTGAGCGACCTGGCCGGGGTCGACCTGATGGTGCTGGTGGAGACCAGCGCGCCCGTGGCCTTCTTCGCCTATCCGGACAAGCCCAGCGTGCTGGTCCCGGAGGGCTGCGACACCGATGCCCTGGCGGCCCGGGACGAGGAGGGCGTGGCGGCCCTGCACGCCCTGGCCGACGCCCTGGGCGCGCCGAAGCAGGCCGTCTTGCAGCCGTTCAAGCTGCCGGACGCCCAGAGCGGGCCGCTGACTCCCGCCTCGGCCGGCGCGGCCATAGCCCGGCACCTGCCGGAGGGGGCGATCGTTTCCGACGACTCGGTGACCGCCGGCCAGTCGATCATCAACTTCACCCGCACCGGCCGGCCGCACGACTGGCTGGGCCTCACCGGCGGGGCCATCGGCCAGGGGATTCCCGTGGCGGTGGGCGCCGGCGTCGCCTGTCCCGGCCGCAAGGTGGTGTCGCTGAACGGCGATGGCGCGGCCATGTACACCATCCAGGGCCTGTGGAGCATCGCCCGGGAGAACCTCGACGTCACCGTGGTGATCTTCGCCAACAACGTCTACCGCATCCTGGGCATCGAGCTCGGCCGCACCGGCGCCGGCGCGCCCGGGCCGGCGGCGGAGAAGCTGCTGGGTCTGGGCGATCCGGCCATCGACTGGTGCTCCCTGGCCAAGGGCCTTGGCCTGCCGGCCAAGCGCTGCGAGACGGCGGAGGCCTTCGAAGCCGCCTTCGAGGGCGCGATGCGCCAGCGCGGCCCGATGTTCATCGAAGCTGTGGTGCCCTGAAAAGCAAAAAAAGGCCCCGCGGTGAGCGCCGCGGGGCCTGGCTTGCTTGGGACTTCCGATCCTACGACTTGACGTTCGGCAGCTTGCAGCCGCCCTCGATCTCCTTGGCCTCCGAACAGTTGAGCACGGACGCGGGCTTCAGGGGCGCCAGGCTGTACTCGATGACGAAGCCCGGATTGCCGTCCGCGCAGCCGACTTCGATCAGGCCCTTGCCATCGACCCGGACGTTGACGACCCGGGCGTTGGTGACCGTGCACGAGGTCTTGCCGAGGCTCTTCAGGTCGTCGGTGAGCTTCGGATAGGCCGCGGAGGCCGGGCTGAAGGCGCAGCGATAGCCCACCAGCTCGGAGTGGGCGCAGTCATAGATCTCCGCCGGCGAGGTCTCCACCGCCGGGAAGATGGCGATGGCGCCGTCCGACCGGTTCGAACAGGTGAGCTCGACGGTCTCCTTGCCGGGGGTGTTGGTGGGGAACACTGCGTACTTGCTCACGTCACACTGGAAACCGGCGTTGCGCGCCAGTCTGCTGTAGAGTTTCGCCTCCTCCACCTGCGCCTGACGCGCGTTGGTGAGGGTGCAGCCGCCGGCGACGAAATCCGCGTCGGCGCAGTCGATGGTGCGGGTGAGCGCGCCCGCCGCGGCCTGCACGAGCACGTAGCCCTTGCCGTTCTGACAGGCGACTTCGTAGTAGTTCGACCCGTCATTGGTGGTGAGGATGTAGCGGCGATCCTTCACCTGACAGTCCTTGCCCGACTGGCCCGCCAGGGTGTCCACGGCGGCGAGCGCGACGGCCGTCGTGGTCAGCTTGCAGGACACGGTGTTGGTCGGATCGAACGCCAGGCAGGTGATCATCGAGGCCGGCGAGCTGAGATTGGGCGGCGACGAGGTCTTCAGGATGTAGCCCGAGCCGCCTGAGCAGGCGACCTCATAGACCGACGTCGTCGAGTTGTGCCCGATGCCGCGCTGGTTGAGGATCGCGCAGGGGGTTCCCGCCTTGGCCACGAAGGGCGCGAGCATGCCCTTCAGGTCCAGGTTCGCCGGCAGCTCGCAGAACAGGGCGTTGGGCTTGCCGTCGGCCTGGGTCGGCGTTTCCGACACGCAATCGGTCCAGTCGGGCGCGACGCCCGGCGCGTGGCCGACCACGTCGAAGCCGAGCCCTTCCTTGCAGGCGACCTCATAGTACTTGCTGTCGGTCTTGGCCTTGTCGTCCTTGGCCTCGCCGATGAAGCGCGCATCGGTGACGGTGCAGGGCAGGCCGGCGGACTGCGCGACGGCCGGCGCCTCCTTCATGCCCTGGGCGCGCTTCTCCTTCGGGATATCCGTCGGTTTGACCGCCGCCGCGGCGGCGGCGCTGGCGGACGCGGGCGCCGCGAATGCGCCGATGCAGGTCAAAGCCGCGATGAGAACTGCGGCAAGACCCAACTTCGCTGGCCTCATGGACCATCTCCTGGATTGCGTTCCTCGTTAGGCGCCATAAGCCCGCGCCGGCCCAGGCGGTCAAGATGCCGGGCGGGGGCGGGCTTGGCTAGAAGCGCCGCAGGGGTCACAAGGATCGGGCGAGCGGGCGGCTCGCCGCTGAAGAGGCTCAAGGTGCGCGACGGGATCGAGGAACATGACGACCACCATGAAGCTCATCGCGGGCGGCTGACCTATCCGTTCACGGATGGCCCGAGGCTGGGAGGCGCGGTGGAGGTCGCCCCCGGCGTGCTTTGGATGCGCATGCCGCTCGGCGGCTCCCTGGCCTTCATCAATGTCTGGGCGCTGAGGGACGAAGGCGGCTGGGCGATTGTCGACACCGGGCTCTCCGGCCCGGCCACCACCCAGGCCTGGCGCGAGGTGTTCGCCGGCCCGCTGAAGGGCCAGACGGTCACGCGGGTGTTCGTCACCCACATGCACCCCGACCATATCGGCATGGCCGGCTGGATCACCCGGAAGTTCGAGTGCCGGCTGTGGATCACCCGCCTGGAATATCTGATGTGCCGGATGCTGGCAGCCGACACCGGCCGCGAGCCGCCCGAGGAGGGTGTGCGCTTTTATCGCGCCGCCGGCTGGGACGCCGCCGCCCTGGACACCTACGCCGCCCGCTTCGGCGGCTTCGGCAAGAGCATGCACGCCCTGCCGGACAGCTACCGGCGGATCGCCCACGGCGAGGTGCTGGACATCGGCGGCCGCGAATGGCGGGTGATCGTCGGCGCCGGCCATTCGCCCGAGCACGCCTGCCTCTACTGCCCGCAGCTGAAGCTGTTCATCGCCGGCGATCAGGTGCTGCCGCGCATCACCTCCAACGTCTCGGTGTTCCCCACCGAACCGGACGGCGACCCGCTCACCGACTGGCTGACCACCCTGGCCCGGGTGAAGACCCTGGCCCCGGACGACGTGCTGGTGCTGCCGGCGCACAACGACCCGTTCTATGGGCTGCACGCGCGCCTGGACCAGCTGATCCACGGCCACGAACGCGCCCTCGATCGGCTGGAGCGGCTGATCGCGACGCCGAAGCGGGCGGTGGACGTGTTCGGCGTGCTGTTCAAGCGCAAGATCACCGACCAGGTGCTGTCCATGGCCACCGGCGAGAGCGTGGCGCACCTCAACTGCCTGCTGCGCCGGGGCCGCGCGGTGCGCGAGACCGACGCCGCCGGCGTGGACTGGTACCGTTCGGCCATGGGAGCCGCGACATGAGCCTTTCAGGCAAGACCCTGTTCGTCACCGGCGCCAGCCGCGGCATCGGCCTGGCCATAGCCCTGCGCGCCGCGCGGGACGGCGCCAATGTCGCCATCGCCGCCAAGACCGCCGAGCCGCACAAGCATCTGCCCGGCACCATCTACACCGCCGCCAAGGAGATCGAAGACGCCGGCGGCAAGGCCCTGCCGCTGATCGTCGACGTGCGCGACGAGGCCAATGTCTTCGAGGCGGTGGAGAAGACCGCCCAGACCTTCGGCGGCATCGACATCTGCGTGAACAACGCCTCGGCGATCCAGCTCACCGGCACCGAGGCCACCGACATGAAGCGCTACGACCTGATGCATCAGATCAATGCGCGCGGGACCTTCCTGACCTCCAAGGCCTGCATTGCGCACCTGAAGCGGTCGGCCAATCCGCATGTGCTGATGATCTCGCCGCCGCTGGACATGGCGCCGCGCTGGTTCGCGCCGCACGTGGCCTACACCATGGCCAAGTTCGGCATGAGCCTGTGCGTGCTGGGCATGGCCGAGGAGTTCCGCGGCGACGGGGTCGCCTTCAACGCCCTCTGGCCGCGCACCGGCATCGCCACGGCGGCGATCCGCTTCGCCCTGGCCGGCGACGAGGGCATGAAGCAGTGCCGCACCGTGGACATCATGGCCGACGCCGCGCACGCCATCTTCGAGAAGCCCGCGCGGACCTTCTCCGGCAACTTCCTGATCGACGACACCTTCCTCTACGGCGAGGGGGTCCGCGACTTCGAGCAATACCGTGTGGACCCCAGCCGCCCGCTGATGCCGGACTTCTTCGTCCCCGTCGACAGCCCCCCGCCGCCGGGCGTGAAGATCGGCGCCTGAGCCGGCCACGGCATGAGCCTCGTCATCCGCCCCGCCCGCTCCGGCGACGCGCCGCTGATCCTGGAGCTGATCCGCGAGCTGGCGCGGTACGAGAAGCTTCTGCACGAGGTGCGCGCGAACGAGGCCGACGTCACGGCCATGCTGTTCGGCGACAACCCCCGCGCCTTCTGCGACATCGCCGAAGTGGGCGGCGAGGCGGTGGGCTTCGCACTGTGGTTCTACAACCTCTCCACCTTCGACGGCCGGCACGGCGTCTATCTCGAGGACCTGTTCGTACGCCCGCACGCGCGGGGCAAGGGCGCCGGCAAGGCGCTGCTGGCGCGGCTGGCCCGGCGTTGCGTCGACGAAGGCCTCACCCGGCTTCAGTGGGCGGTGCTGGACTGGAACACCCCGTCCATCGAATTCTACGATCGCCTGGGCGCCGCGTCGCACGGCGAGTGGGTGCTGCGACGGCTCACCGGCGAGGCGCTGTCGCGCTTGTCGGCGGATTCAACCGAACCCTAGGTCGCACGCCGCCCGACTTCGCCGCTTGCGGCGCGGATCGGTTTGCCGGATAAGCCGCGACAGGCGGTCCCCCGAGAGGGGGCCAAGAGGGAACGCGGTGCGGGGCTCGCCCCCAGTCCGCGGCTGTGCCCGCAACTGTGAGCGGCGAGGTCCGCGCCCATTCCGGCCCCTGATCGGGTCGGCGCCACTGGGAAACCGGGAAGGCGAGGGGCGGCCCGAAGACCCGCGAGCCAGGAGACCTGCCGCCCGCGTCGCTCGTCCGGGGTCCGGGTCCAGACCATCGGCGCGGGAGCGGGGTCCTCTTTCGAGGCGCCGTCCGTCGCAGCGACACGCCCGGCCGGCGCGCCGGGCCGTTGTCGCAGCCACGCCCCCGCGGTGCCGCGCGGGGCCATGGAAACCAAACCATGCGCCCTCAATCCATCGCCTCCACGGCGTTCGCCATAGCCGGCGGCGCCCTTTCACCCCTGGCCGCGCCGGCCCTGGCCGACCCGCCGCCAACACCCGTCTCCGAAGTCATCGTCACCCGCCTGCCCACTCAACTCAGCGACGCGCCGGACGTCGTCGTCATCGACCGCAGCCAGATCGACGCCCGCCAGGCCATCTTCGCGGCGGACATCCTGGACACGGTTCCCGGTCTCGCCCTCACCCGCGACGGCGCCTTCGGCGGGGTCGCCAGCGTCAGGATGCGCGGAGCGAGCGCCGACAAGACCCTGGTGCTGATCGACGGCGTGCCGCAGAACGACGCCAGCAACCCCAGCGGGACCTACGACTTCTCCAACCTCGACCTAGCGGACATCGAGCGGGTGGAGATCCTGTCCGGCCCGCAGGCGGCGCTGTGGGGCTCCAGCGCCATCGGCGGGGTGATCGCCTTCACCACCCGAGAACAGGACGGCTGGCGCGCCGCGCTCGAAGGCGGTTCGCTGTCCACCTTCGACGGCTCCGCCGGCTACGGGCGTCGCACGGACCGCTGGGCCTACGGCGCGACGGTCTCGGGCTATCGCAGCGACGGCGTCTCCAAGGCCGACGGCCTCGGCGGTCCCGACCCCTACTGGAACTGGAACGCCGGCGCCTACGGCCGCCTGCGCCTGACGCCGGCGCTCAGCCTGGACGCGCGGCTGCGCTACACCGACAGCTATGCGGCGGTGGACGGTTTCGACGCGGCCACTTTCGCGTTCGGCGACACGCCGCAGGTGGCCGCCTCCCGGGCCTGGAATGGCCTGGTCCGGGCGACGCTGAACGGACCCATGGGCTTCACCGACACCCTGAGCGTCGGGCTCTACGGCCTTTCGCGCACGGATACCTACTACCGCCACCCGGAAGACTCCTCGCACTATTGGGCGGACCGCCAGGACTACCGCCTCACCGCCGAACGCGGAGCGGCCGCCGACGCGTTCGGCCTCGTCGTCGGCGTCGAGCGGGAGAATGACCGCGCCGACATCTCCACCGGCCAGGCGCTGGATCTCGGCGCGACCTCCGCCTTCCTGGTGGGACGTGCGCGGCCGTGGTCGCCGCTCACCGTCACCGGGGCGATCCGCTATGACGCGCCCGACTCCTACCGAGGCCAGATTACCGGCCGCGCGTCGGCGGTGGTGAGGCTGGGCGCCGGATTCCTTGTGGAGGGCGCCTGGGGCCAGGGCTTCAAGACGCCGACGATCAGCGAGATCGCCTGCGACTTCTGCTTCCCGGGCGGGCCATCCGTGGGGCTCAGGCCCGAGCGCGCGGAGGGATGGGACGCCGGACTTGCCTGGGCGTCGAGCGACGGCCGCTTGAGCGGCAAGGTCACCGCCTATCAGCTGTCCGTGCACGATCAGATCGAGTTCGCGCCGACCTTCCCATTCCGCTACGTGAACATCGACCGCACCCGCACCAATGGCGTCGAGGCCCAGGCCGACGCCCGGCTGACGGCGCATCTGACCGCCCAGCTGGGCTACGCCTACACCGACGCCGTCGACCTCTCCGCCCACACTCAGATGCTGCGCACGCCGCGCAACTCCGGCTCCTTCTCCCTGCTGTGGAACGACGGCCGCTGGCAGGGCGCGTTCACCCTGCGCAGCGAAGGTCCGGACGCCGACATCGACCCTGCCAGCTTCGCGCCCGCGACGCGGCCCGGCTTCGTGCTCGCCAGCCTCGCCGGCGCCTACGCGCTCCGGCCCGGCCTGCAGATCACCGGCAGGGTCGAGAACCTCGCCGCCCAGCACTATCAGGAAGCGCTAGGCTACGGCGAGCCGCGCAGGATGATCTTCCTGGGGGTGCGGGTGGAGAGGTAGGGCCGCACGCACGCCAACGCGCACCCATCTTCGTCACCCCGGACGGCCTGAAAGGCCGAGCCGGGGCCGGACCCGGCGGTGCATAGACGACATCCAGCTGGGAGACGGCCCGTCCGGCCCCGGATCTACGCCCCCGGATCAAGTCCGGGGGCTCCGCCCGGGGTGACGAGTGTGGGGGATCGTCGCCCGCAACCGCTCCGGTTGTTCTCGCTTGGAACCCTACGCCGCAGCCCAGCGGCGGGGGTCCAGGGCCACCGGGTCGTCGATGGCCATTTCGTCCCAGTCGAGGTCCGGCGGCGGGCTCGAGGCGGCGGCGATCACCGCCGACAGTTCGGCCGCTGTGGCCGCGCCCACGATGACGGCGTCGCCCTCCGATCGCGACAGGGCGAAGCCCAGGGCGGCCTGCAACGGGTCGGAACGACCTTCGGCGATCATCCGGCGGGCGCGCGAGAGGCGGCCGGCGGCGCCCTTCAGCTGCGCCGGCACCCGGTCGGGTGGCAGGAACAGCAGTCCGTTGAGGAAGATCGAGCGCAGATGCACCTCGATGCCCATGTCGCGCACCGCCGCCAGGCTGCCGTCCACCAGCAGGCGCTGGTCGAGCAGGCTGGCGGGCGCCTGGATCAGGTCGGGGCGGAAGCGGCGGGCGATGCCGGCCGGATCGTCCGAAGCGTAGGCGCAGATGCCGATCTGGGTGAACAGGCCCTCGTCGCGCAGCAGTTTCATGCGGTCCCACACCGGCAGACCCTGCGGACCGAAGAGATCGCTGGCCGTCTGAACCACGATGGCGTCGGCGGCCTTGAGGCCGAGGCGGGCCAGGGAGGCGCGGGCTTCGGTCTCCATGTAGTCGGGCCCACGGTCGGCGCGGGTGGCGCGGACCATGATGCGCAGGGGCGAGGGCCGGGTCAGCCCGGCGCCCAGCATCTGCTCCACATGTGCGGACGCCGCGCCCGCGTCGAGCACGCCAAGGCCGGCGCGCGCGGCGACGGTGAGCATTTCACGCACCTCGGCTTCCGGCGTTCGTCCGCGCAGGGCCGGCCCGCCGTCGAGGCAGAACTGCGCCGTCCCCAGGCCGAGTTTTGATAAAAGCGATCGCATCAGAGCGTCTTCGGCTTTCTCGATGTCACCCCAGAACGCGCCAAATCTGCACGCCAGTCCTTAAGGAACCGGTATCGAGAGGGTTTCTTGGAGGTTAAGGTCGCCAAATGATGGAACCCCTGCCGGAATGGCCCCTCTTCGGGCTTGGTGACGATGCGCGGCCGGCGCTGCAGTCGGCGCGGGAGGCCGCAATTCCGGCGGCGCTGGCCACCATCACCGGTCTCGACGGCGGCGGGCCCCGGCCGGTCGGCACGCAGATGGTCATCGCCGAGGGCGTGCTGTCCGGTTTCCTTTCGGGCGGATGCCTGGAGTCCGACGTCGCCGGCCACGCCGCCCAGTGCCTGGACGACGGGCAGCCGCGCAATCTGGTCTATGGGACCGGCAGCCCCTGGCCGGACATCCGCCTACTGTGCGGCGCGCGCATCGAGATCTTGGTGGAGCGCATCGCGCCGGACGACCCGGCGGTGGCCGAACTGCTGGCCCTCAGGGACCAGCGCCGCCCAGCCCTGTGGATCACCGACGGCCTGCGCCGCGCCTGCGGACCCGCCGGCAACGCGCCGGCGGCCTGGCAGGGCGCCTTCTCGCGCCTGTTCGAGCCGGTGATGCGCCTCGTGGTCCTGGGCTCGGACCCCACGGCCCTGGCCATCGCCAGCCTGGGCGCGCAGATGGGGGCGCAGACCACCCTGGTGCGGCCGAAAGGCCCGGCGGACGGCCCGCCGCTGGCCGGCGTCGCCTATCGCCGCGAGGAACCGGCCGAAGCCTTGGATGCCGTCGGCCTGGACGAATGGACCGCGGTGGCCGTGGCCACCCACGAAGCGGAGGCCGACCACGCGGCGCTTACCGTCGCCCTGCCGTCACGCGCCTTCTATGTCGGCGCCCTGGGCGCCCGCCGGCGCGCGCCGGACCGGCTGGCCTGGCTGCACGGCGCGGGCCTCGCCGAGCGCGACATCCAGCGCCTGCGCACCCCCATCGGACTGGACATCGGCGGCAAGGCGCCGTGGGAAGTGGCGGTTTCGGTGATCGGCGAGATCATCGCCGTGCATCAGGCCCTCGGCAGCAGCAGCGCCTCCAGGGACGCGCCGGCCTCGGCGGCGTCGACCCCCGCCGGCCGCCGAACCAGGGCGTCGGCGCTGGCGAACACCGAGACCAGCGACGAATCCTGATCCGCGAAGGCCTCGGCGCGGAGGGTCCCGTCGGAGGCAGGGGTCAGCTTGACCCGCATCCAGTGTTCCCGTTGGCCATTCGCGGCGAAGTCATGGGCCGCCACCACATGGATGGTCGAAGGGCTGGGCGACGCCGCGCCCTGCATGGCCAGCAGCACCGGCCCGAGGAACAGCTCCGCGCAGACCAGGGCCGAGGCCGGGTTTCCGGGCAGGCCCAGCACGCGGCGGCCATCGGCGAGACGTCCGAACCAGGTGGGCTTGCCCGGGCGCATGGCGATGCTCTCCACCACCAGCTCCAGGCCGAGCGGTTCCATGGCCGGCTTGACCAGGTCGTGGTCGCCCACCGAGGCGCCGCCGATGGTGACCAGCAGATCACAATCGGTGCCGCGCACGGCCTCGGTGATCGCCGAAAGCTCGTCGCCCACCACCTTCAGACGCGTGGGGTCGGCCCCCCAGGACCGGCACCGGGCCATGAGCGCCGCGGTCCCCGAATCGAAAATCTGCAGGGGCCCCGGCCTGCCTCCGGGCTCGACGATCTCCTCGCCGGTGGAGAGCAGGGCGACCCGTGGGCGCCGGGCGACGCTCACCGACGCCCGCCCGGCGGCGGCGGCCAGCGAAAGACGCCAGGCGTCGAGCCGCATGCCTCGCGACAGCAGGCGCGCGCCGCCTTTGAAGTCGCCGCCCGCCGGCCGCAGGTGATGGCCGCGGTTCACGCCCGGCACGACGACGAATTCGCCGTCCCGGGCCGCATCCTCCTGGATCACGATGGCGTCCGCACCGGTTGGAATCGGTGCGCCCGTGAAGATCCTCGCCGCCTCGCCCGGGCCGATCGCGCGCTCCATCCCGTGACCCGCGGCGCTCTCGCCGACGATCCGCAGCCGGCCGGGAGCGTCCGCGGCCCGCACCGCCCAGCCGTCCATGGCGGACGCGGCGAAGGGCGGCTGGTCGCGGACGGCCAGCACGTCCTCGGCCAGGGTGCGCCCGGCGGCCCGCGAAAGGGCGACGGTCTGCGCGGGCAGTGATGCCGCGGCCGCAAGCATGCGCGCGCGGGCGTCTTCCACGGTGAGCAGCTTCATGTCGCCCGCCAGTCGCCCGAGGCCCCGCCGCTCTTCTCGACCAGTCGCACGGCGTCGATGGTCATGCCGCGCTCGGCGGCCTTCAGCATGTCGTAGATGGTCAGGCACGCCACGGAGACCGCGGTGAGCGCCTCCATCTCGACGCCCGTGGGCCCCGTGGTCTTCACCCGGGCGGTCACCGCCAGCCCCTCCTCGGCGGCGTCCACCGACACTTCCACATTGGACAGGGCCAGGGGATGGCAAAGCGGGATCAGGTCCGACGTGCGCTTGGCCGCCATCACCCCGGCGATCTCCGCGGTCGCGCGCACGTCGCCCTTCTTGCCGCCACCGCCCAGCGCCAGCGCCTTGGTCTCGGCGGACATCCGAACCAGGCCGCGCGCCACCGCCTCGCGCGCGGTGGCCGGCTTGCCGGACACATCCACCATCCGCGCCCGGCCCGCCGCGTCCAGATGGGTCAGGCGGCTCATTTCTCCAGCAGCCGCGGCATCAGCTCCACCATGTTGCAGGGCTTGTGGCGGCTATCCAGCTGCGGGGCGATGACCTTGTCCCAGCCGTCGCGCACCGCGCCGTTGGAACCCGGCATGCAGAAGACGAAGACTCCGTCGATGAGGCCGGCCAGGGCCCGGGACTGCAGGGTGGAGAGGCCCACCGTCTGGTAGCTGACCAGATGGAAGATCACCGAGAAGCCTTCCATGCGCTTGTCCAGGAGGGGCTCGATGGCTTCGGGGGTCACGTCACGGCCGGTGATGCCGGTGCCGCCGGTGGTGAGGATCACGTCGACGTCGCCGGACGAGGTCCATGCCTTCACCTGGGCGCGTATGGCGGCGACCTCGTCGCGCACGACGCCCCGGGCGGCGAGGCTGTGACCGGCGGACGTCAGGCGCTCCACCAGCACGGCGCCGGACGTGTCGCTCTCCTCGTCGCGGGTGTCGGAGATGGTCAGCACGGCGATGCGCACCGGCGTGAGGGTCGCGTGCTCATCGAAACGGCCGCCGGGGGCGAGAAGGGTTGAACTCATGGGTTCGGCCTCTGAGAAGGGTTCATGCGGTTTAGTCCCAGCGGGCGACGTCGTCCAAGTCCCGAGCGGTAGGCTCCACCCATCTGGACCCCTCCGGACCGTGTTCCTTCTTCCAGAACGGGGCCCGGGATTTCAGGTAGTCCATCAGGAAGTCGCAGGCCTCGAAGGCTTCGCGGCGGTGACCGGCGGCGGTGGCGACCAGGACAATGGCCTCGCCCGGCGCGATCCGGCCGATACGGTGGACGATCAGGCAGTCCTGCAGCGAAAAACGTTCACCCGCCACGCCGGCGATCTTGCCGATCTCGGCTTCGGTGAAGCCCGGATAGGACTCCAGCTCCAGCGCCACCGCCTGGCCCGTCTCGCCCCGGGCAAGGCCGACGAAGCTGGCCACCGCGCCGGTCTCGCACCGGCCGGCGCAGAACCTGGTCAGCTCCGCGCCGGGCTCGAAAGGTTCTTGGGTCAGCCGGATCATCCGCCGCTCATCGGCGGCAGGAACGCCACCTCGCAGCCGGGCGCGAGGGCGATGTCGCCGCGCACCAGGGCCTTGTCCACCGCGGCGCGCACGCCGGGGCCGTCCAGCGCAGCGCCGAGTTCGGCGTCGAGGTTCGCGATCAGCGACTTCAAGGCGGCGAGGCTGGCCGGCGGCGGGTCGAAGGCGCGCTCGCGCCAGCCGGCGATGTCGCGCAGGCGCCCGAAGAGCAGGACCTTCACGGTTAGCCGCCCGTCGTGGACATGTGCCGCGTGACGGCCGGGGCGGCGCCGCGGACGATCTGGAAGTCGTGGCCCTTGGGCTTGGCGTCCACCGCCAGGCGGATCGCCTCGATGAGATCCGCGTCCGAGGCGCCCGAGCGGATCACGGCCCGGAGGTCCGCCGCGTCCTCCCGGCCCAGGCAGGTGTGCAAGGTGCCGGTGCAGGTCAGCCGCACCCGGTTGCAAGCTTCGCAGAAATTGTGGCTGAGCGGAGTGATCAGGCCAAGCCGACCGCCGGTTTCGGCGATTTGCACGTAGCGCGCCGGCCCGCCGGTGGAGAGCGGCAGGTCGGTGAGGGTCCAGTAGCTCTCCAGTTCGGTGCGCACCGTGGCCAGGGACAGGAACTGATCGGTCCGGTCGGCCTCCACCTCGCCCAGCGGCATGGTCTCGATCAGGGTGATGTCCATGCCGCGCGCGTGGGACCACTGGATTAGGTCGGGGATCTCCTCGGCGTTGTCGTGCGCCAGGGCCACCGCATTGATCTTCACCGCCAGCCCGGCGTCCCGCGCCGCCGCAATGCCGGCCTGAACCTTCGCCAGGTCGCCGCCGCGGGTGAGGCGGGCGAAGAGGTCGGGCTTCAGGGTGTCCATGGAAACGTTGATGCGCCGGATGCCCAGCCCGGCCAGGTCCGCCGCGAACTCCGCCAGGCGCGTACCATTGGTGGTGAGCGTCAGCTCGTCCAGGGCGCCCGTATTCAGGTGCCGCCCGAGGCGTTCCACCAGGGTCAGGAACCCCTTGCGCACCAGGGGCTCTCCGCCGGTGAGGCGCAGCTTGCGCGTGCCCGTGCTAACGAAAGCAGAGGCTATGCGGTCCAGTTCCTCGAGGGTGAGCACTTCGGCCTTCGGCAGGAAGATCATGTGCTCGGCCATGCAATAGACGCAGCGCAGGTCGCAGCGGTCGGTGACCGAGACGCGCAGATAGCGCACGGTGCGCCCGAAGGCGTCCACCAACGGTGCGCCGGCCGCGCGCCCGGCCGCTTGCTTCTGTGGATCGTCATAGGGCGTCATGCGGCCCCTAACATAGAAAGGTTGTGGGCTTGGCGACAGGGGGCGATGGCGAAGGGGTTCTGGAAGCCGTGGTCCTGGCCGCGGGCGCGGGTTCGCGCTTCGGCGGCGGCAAGCTCACGGCGCCCTGGCGCGGCGGCGTTCTGCTCGACGGCGCCCTGGCCGCCGCCTTCTCCGCGCCGGTGCGCGGCGTCACCGTGGTCACCGGGGCGGATCCCCAGGTCGAGGCTGCCGCCCGAGCCTTCGCCGGCAAGATCGGTGCGGCCGCGCGCCTGCGTCTGATCCACGCCCCCGGCCACGCCGAGGGCATGGCCGCGACCCTGCGCACGGGGATAGCCAGCCTGCCGCCGGACGCGGCGGGCACGTTCGTATTCCTCGGCGACATGCCACGCATTCCGCCCGCCGTCCTGGCCGAGCTCGCCAACGCCCTCCATGGCGGCGCACCGGCTGCCGCGCCCACGTTCAAGGGCGATCGCGGGCACCCGGTGCTGTTCTCCCGCACTCTGTTTCCGGCGCTGATCGCGCTCTCAGGCGACGAGGGCGCCCGTGCGGTCCTGCGCAGCCTTGGCGACCGGCTGGCCCTGGTCGAGGCGCCGGATGACGGCGTGCTGTTCGACGTGGACCTGAGGGACGACCTCGACGGCCCTTCCTAGGTGGTCACAAACGGCAGGCTCGTTGTCGGCTTGCCAGTGATGGCCAGGATAGCGTTGGCCACCGCGGGCGCGATCACCGGGGTGCCGGGTTCGCCGACGCCGCTGGGCTTTGCCGTGGACGGCACGATGAAGGTGTCCACGTGCGGGGCCTCGTTCATGCGCAGCACCGGGTAGAGGTCGAAGTTGCGCTCCTGCACCACCCCGTCCTTCATGGTCACCCGGCCGTAGAGCGCGGCCGCCAGGCCGTAGCAGGTGCCGCCTTCCATCTGGGCGGCGATCTGGTCCGGCGCGATGGCGGTGCCGCAGTCCACCGCCGTGACCACCCGGCCGACGCGCGGCTTGCCGCCGTCAAGGCGCACCTCGGCGATCTGGGCGACCACGGTGCCGAAGCTCTCGTGCACGGCCACGCCCTGCGTCCAGCCGTCCGTGGGTTTGCCCCAGGGCGCCTTCTCCGCCGCCAGGTTCAAGGCCGCCAGGTGGCGCCTCGCGCCAGGCCCCGCCTTGGCGTAGAGCGCGCGCCGGTAGTCCACCGGGTCCTTGCCTGCCTTGCGCGCCAGCTGGTCGACCGTATGCTCCATGACGAAGGCCGTGTGGGTCGCCCCCACCGAGCGCCACCAGAGGACCGGCAGGCCGAGGTCGGGCATGTGCACCTGGCCGTCGACGATGGGTGTCGCCGCCAGATAGGGCGAGCCCTTGGCGCCCTCGACGGTGCTGGGGTCGACGCCCTTCTGCGGGATCGGCGAGCCCTTCATCAGCGAGGCGCTGACCACCCGGTGCCGCCACGCCGAGGGATAGCCGTCGGCGCCCAGGGCCACCTTCACCGAGTGGTGGGTGATCGGGCGGTAGTAGCCCGCCGCCATGTCGTCTTCGCGGGTCCAGACCAGCTTGACGGGCCGGCCGCCGCCCACGTGCTTGGCGATGCGCACGCACTCGGCGACATAGTCCGACTGGAAGTTGGCCCGCCTGCCGAACGAGCCGCCGGCGAACAGGGTCTCGATCTCCACCGAGCCCGGAAGCACGCCGACGATCTGGGCGGTGTTCAGCTGGTCCACCGATGGGATCTGCGAGCCGAACGTCAGCTTGTGCTTGCCGCCGCCAATCTCCGCCACGCAGTTCATCGGCTCCATGGAAGCGTGGGCGAGGAAGGGAAAGTCGTAGGACGCATCGAGCACCTGGCCGCCGAAGGCGTTGGTCGCGTCCCCGCGGGTCTCGAAGGGCTCCCACTTCACGGCGTCTCCGCCCTGGCCGGCCGCGAAGGCGCGGTACTGGACCGCCAGATCATCGGTGCTGCGCTTCTCCGCCTTGTCGTGGTCCCACTCGACCTTCAGCGCCTCGCGCCCCTTGCGGGCGGCCCAGGTGTTGTCGGCGGTCACGGCGACGCCGGTGGCGATCTGGAAGACGTCCACCACGCCGGGGACCTTGCGCGCTGCGGTGGCGTCAAAGCTCTTCACGGTAGCCCCGAACCGCGGCCCGTGCGCCACCATGGCGGTGAGCATGTCCGGCAGCCGCACGTCCTGGGTGAAGCGCGCCGTTCCCGTGGACTTGGCCCGCGAGTCCTTGCGCTTGATCCGGTCCGTGCCGATCAGCGTGAAGTCCTTGGGGTCGGTCAGGGCGGGGTTCTGCGGCGGCGGAACCTTGGACGCCGCGGGCAGCAATTCCGCGAAGCCGGCGGACTTGCCCGACGCCGCGTGGCGCAGCACGCCGTCGCGCGCCTTGATCTCGCCGGCCGGAACTCCCCAGGCCTGGGCCGCGGCGGTGGTGAACATCTCCCGGGCCGACGCGCCGGCGTGACGCAACTGCTCCCAGGAGTTGGCGATGGCGGAGGACCCGCCGGTGCCCTGCACGCCCATGCCGAGGTTGGCGTAGATCTTGGTGTTGGCCGGCGCCTGCTCGACTTTCAGCGTGTCCCAGTTGGCGCCGAGCTCCTCGGCGACGATGGCCGAAAGGCCGACGTGGTTCCCCTGACCCATCTCGATGTGCTTGGAGATCACCGTCACCGTCCCGTCGGCGGCGATGCGGATGAACGGACCGAAGGCGCCGAAATCCAGCTTCCTGGCCCCGAGGCTCAGCAGGTCCGCTGGCGAGCAGCCCACCAGCAGGGCGCCGCCGGCCGCGGCGGCGGTGATCACCATCGCCCGGCGGGTCGGCTCGGCGAAGGCGAGGTCTTTGACAGGCGCGTTCATGGCTCTGAGGTCCTCAGGCGACGGTGACGCCGGCGGCGTCCTTGATCGCCGCGCGGATGCGCTGGTAGGTGCCGCAGCGGCAGATGTTGCCGCTCATGGCCAGGTCGATGTCTTCGTCCGTCGGATGGGGCTTCTGAGCCAGCAGGGCCACGGCGCTCATGATCTGGCCGGACTGGCAGTAGCCGCACTGCGGCACGTCGTGCCTGATCCAAGCCTCCTGCACCGGATGGGTCCCGCCGAGACCCTCGATGGTGGTGATCTTGACGTTCGCCACCGCGCCGACCGGCGTTTGGCACGACCGGATCGGATTGCCGTCGGCGTGGACGGTGCAGGCCCCGCACTGGGCGATGCCGCAGCCGAACTTGGTGCCCGTGAGGCCCAGTTCGTCGCGGAGCACCCAGAGCAGGGGCGTATCCGGCGCGGCGCTCACCGTCAGGGTCTTGCCGTTGACGTTCAAAGTCGCGGCCATGGGCGTCCTCCCGATACAGTCTGAACGATGTTAAGACAGTTCCCGGCGAGGTGGAAGACGCCCGATCGGCTCGCCTCGCGGGCTTCGCCACGCTAGCTTGCGGGGGCGGAAGGTGGAGGTTTCATGCGCGCGGCTTGCATCATGGCGGTGCTGGTATTGGCAGGTCCGGCGGCGGCCGCGGATGGCGCGGCGGCGTTCAAGACCCAGTGCGGCGGCTGCCACACCCTGACCGGGACCAGCGGACCGGCTGGGCCGTCGCTGAAGGGCGTGGTGGGCCGCAAGGTCGCCTCGCTCGGCGACTACTTCTATTCGCCGGCCCTTCACGCCAAGGGCGGCGTGTGGACCCGCGCCGCTCTCGACGCCTATGTGGCGTCTCCCTACACCTACATCACCGGCGGAAAGATGTTCGCCAACGACCCGGACGCCGGCGACCGGGCGGCGATCATCGCCTATCTCCAGACGTTGAAGTGACGGCGGGATGGACGCCTTCCCCGCCTTCTTCCCCCTTGCCGGCCGCCGCGTGGTGATCGCCGGCGAGGGCGACCTGGCGGACGCCAAGGCGCGGTTGTTCGACGGCTCGCCGGCGACGGTGGAGCGGATCGCGGGCGCGCGGGCGCTGACGGCGGACAGCTACGCCGGCGCGGCCCTGGCTTTTGTGTCCAGCCCCGACAGGGACTTCGTCGAGGCGGCGGCGGCGGCGGCGCGGGCGGCGCATGTGCCGCTCAACGTCGTGGACCACCCGGCGCTCTGCGACTTCCACACTCCAGCCCTGATCGATCGCGGCGAGGTCGTGGCCGCCATCGGCACCACCGGCGGCGCGCCGATCCTCGCGTCGCTACTGCGCGCCGACATCGAGGCAAGACTGCCGGAAGGGACCGGCCGAATCGCCGCCCTGCTGCGCCGCTTCCGGGGCGAGTTGCGCGAGGCCTATCCCGATCTCGCCCAGCGACGCGCCTTCCTGCGCTCGGCCCTGGACGGCCCGCCGGCGCGCGCGGCGCTCGCCGGCGACACCGAGGAGGCCGCGCGGCTCCTGAGGGCGGCGTTGGCGGCCGGCGGGACCGCCGCTGGCCGGCTCTGGCTTATCGAGATCCCATCGGCGCCGGACCTGCTCTCGCTCCGTTCCGCGCGCGCGCTGTCCATGGCCGACATCCTGGTGAGCGCGAAGGGCGCCGACCGGGCCCTGCTGGTGCTGGCGCGCCGGGACGCTACGCGGATCGTCCTGGACGAGGCGGTGGAACTCAGGCTCACCGCCTGGGTCGGCGAGGGCCGCCAGGTGGTGGTTGTCGCGCCGGCCGCGCAGATTGCCCGTATCGCCGCCGCCGCCGGCGATCTGCCGCGCGAACGCCTGGCCCCGGCGGGGGCGGCGTGAGCCTGCTCACCGCGGACGACGTCGGCGCGGTGCTGCTGTCGCTGAAGGTGGCCAGCGTCGCCACCCTCGGCGGCCTGCCCATCGCCCTGGCCGCGGCCTACTACCTGGCCAGGCAGGGCCGCTTCGCGGGCCGGCTGACCCTGGACACCCTGGTGCATCTGCCGCTGGTTCTGCCGCCGGTGGCCACCGGCTTCGCCCTGCTGGTGCTGTTCGGCGCACACGGGCCCATCGGCCGCGTGCTGCATGCGGCGGGGATCACCCTGGCGTTCCGCTGGACCGGCGCGGCCCTGGCCTGCGCGGTGATGGCCTTTCCGCTGATGGTGCGGCCCATGCGGCTGGCCATCGAGGCCATCGATCCGGAGGTGGAGGAGGTGGCCCGCACCCTGGGCGCGTCGCCGGTGGCGCGCTTCTTCCAGCTCACCGTGCCGCTCGCCGCACCGGGCATCGCCGCGGGCGCCGTTCTCGGCTTCGCCAAGGCCCTGGGCGAGTTCGGGGCCACCATCACCTTTGTCGGGGCCATACCCGGCGAGACCCTCACCCTGCCCACCGCCATCTACCAGGCCACCCAGACCCCCGGATCGGAGACCCGCGCCCTGGCGCTGTGCGGCCTGTCGGCGACGCTGGCGATCGGCGCCGTGCTGGCTTCCGAACTGGTGAACCGCCGTGCGGCGCGGCGGGTGCGCGGGTCCTAGGCGGAAAGAGGCCGGCCCCGCGTCTCCGGCAGCAGGACCACGCAGGCGATCACGCTGATCGCCGTGAAGATCACCGGGTACCAGAGGCCTGCGTAGATGTTGCCCGTCGCCACCACGATGGAGAAGGACGCGACGGGCTGGAAGCCTCCGATCCAGCCGGTGCCCAGGTGGTAGGGCAGCGAGAGCGCGGTGTAGCGCACCCGCGTGGGGAACAGTTCCACCAGCGCCGAAGCCATGGGCCCGTAGAGCGCGGTAGCGGCCACGGTGAACACCAGCATGACGGCGATCAGCAGCGGCGTGTTGCGGCGCGCCGGATCGGACTTCGTGGGGTATCCGGCCTTGGCGAGGGCGGCGGTGAGCTGGCTTCCAAGCCTGGCGGTCGCCGCCTTCAGCGCCGGCGCCGCGAGCGCCTTGCCGTCCACCGAAGCCACGGCGGCCGGGCCGATCTGCACCCGCGCGACCGTCCCGGGCGGCGCGGCCCGCTGGGTGTAGCCGACGCCGCTGTTGGCCAGGCTGCTCCTGGCGATGTCGCAACTGGACAGGAACTTCAGCTTGCCGGTGGGATCGAACTGCGAGGTGCAGTCCGCCGGATCGGCGACCACCACCACCGGCGTGCGGTGCGCCGCCTCCACCAGGGCCGGATTGGCCGCCTGGCTGATCAGCATGAAGCCCGGAAACAGGCTCAGCCCCCCGAGCGCCATGCCGAACCACATCACCCACTTGCGGCCGACCCTGTCCGAGAGCCAGCCGAAGAACACGTAGAGCGGCGCGCTGGCCACCGCGGCGATCATGATCACCTGGTTGGCGTAGTCCCCGGGGACCCGCAGGAACCTCTCCATGAACACGTCGGAATAGAAGAACACCGTGTACCAGTAGGCGCCCTGGGCGCACATCAGGCCGAAGAAGGCGATCAACACCAGCTTGGCGTTGGACCAGTTGCCGAAGGCCTCGCGATACGGCGCACGGGTGGCCTCGCCGGCGTCCTTCAGCGCCTGGAACGCGGGGCTCTCGGTGAGCTTGAGGCGCATCCAGATGGAGATCGCCACCAGGCCCGCCGAGGCGAAGAACGGCAGGCGCCAGCCCCAGTCCGCGAACGCCACCTCGCCCACCGCCTTGCGGCAGACGAAGATCACCGCCAGCGCGCCGATCAGGCCGAAGGCCGCGGAGGTCTGCACCCAGCCGGTGAAGTAGCCGCGGCGGTTCGCCGGCGCATGTTCGGCCACATAGATCGCCGCCCCGCCGTACTGGCCGCCCAGCGCAGTGCCTTGGACGATGCGGAGCAGGATCAGCAGGACCGGCGCGATCAGGCCCGCCTGGGCGGAGGTGGGCAGGGCGCCGATCAGGAAGGTGCCGCCGCCCATCAGGCTGACGCAGATCAGGAACGCCGCCTTGCGCCCCAGCCGGTCGCCGACGCCGCCGAAGATCAGCGCCCCGAGCGGCCGGAAGGCGAAGCCGACGCCGAACAGGGCCAGGGCCGCGATCAGTCCCGCGGTGGGGCCCAGCTGGGCGAAGAAGTTCTTGGAGATGATCTGGACGAGGCTGCCGAAGATGAAGAAGTCGTACCACTCGAAGGCGGTCCCGGCCGCCGAGGCCATGACCACGGTGCGCATGGACGCCATCGGGTGCGCGGCCGGCGCGGGCTCAACTGTGATGTCCGTCATCTATCCTCCCCGGTCGGAGCGGGCATAGCATCCGGGGCGGCGGCGGTGGAAGGTGGAGGGTGGCGCGCGCGTTTAGAACGCATTCTCCCACGTGATCGCCCGACCGAGGATCAGGGCGTGGACGTCGTGGGCGCCTTCGTAGGTGTTCACGGTCTCCAGGTTCGCCGCGTGGCGCATCACGTGGTACTCGCCCGAGATGCCGTTGCCGCCATGGATGTCGCGCGCCTCCCTGGCGATGGCCAGAGCCTTGCCGCAGTTGTTGCGCTTCATCAGGCTGATGGCTTCCGGAACCCAGGCGCCCTGGTCGATCAGCCGGCCGAGCGCCAGGGCGCCTTCATAGCCGAGTGCGATCTCGGTCTGCATGTCGGCCAGCTTTTTCTGGACCAGCTGGCGGGCCGCCAGCGGCTTGCCGAACACCTTGCGGGACAGCGTGTACTCGCGGCTGGCGTGGAAGCAGAATTCCGCCGCGCCGATGGCGCCCCAGGCGATGCCGTAGCGGGCCTTGTTGAGGCACGAGAACGGCCCGCGCAGGCCGCGCACATTGGGCAGCATCGCGTCCTGCGGCACGAACACGTCGGAAAGCGCGATCTCGCCCGTCACTGACGAGCGCAGGGACAGCTTGTTCCTGATCTTCGGCGTCTCCAATCCCTTGGAGCCGCGCTCCACCAGGAATCCGCGGATCTCGCCGTCCAGCTTGGCCCAGACCAGGGCCACGTCGGCGATCGGCGCGTTGGTGATCCACATCTTGGCGCCGTTGAGCACAAAGCCGCCGCTGGTCTGCACCGCCACGGTCCTCATGGAAGCCGGATCCGAGCCGCCGTCTGCTTCGGTGAGGCCGAAGCAGCCCACCAGCTCGCCCTTGGCCATGCCCGGCAGCCAGCGCCGCCGCTGCTCTTCCGAGCCGAATTCGAAAATCGGATACATCACCAGCGACGATTGCACGCTCATGGCCGAGCGGTAGCCGCTGTCGACAGCCTCGATCTCCCGGGCGATCAGGCCGTAGGCCACGTGGTTCACGCCGGCGCAGCCGTAGGCTTCGGGCAGGGTCGGGCCGAGAAATCCCAGGTCGCCCATCTCGTTCATGATCTCGCGATCGAAGCGCTCCTCGGCGAAGGCGCTGACCACCCGCGGCAGCAGCTTCTGCCGGGCGTAGGACCGCGCCGCATCGGCGATCATCCGCTCGTCCTCGGACAACCTTGACGCCAGGTCGAGCGGGTCGTCCCACTGGAACGTCTTGCGGGTTTCGCCGGCATCGAGGGCCATGGGGTGCTCCTGGTTTGCCGGCCCTTATGAACCGGCCACGCCGGTTGGAAAAGCCGCCCTCAGGTGCCCGTGTAGACGCCTTTGCGCTTCTCCACGAAGGAGGCGGCGGACTCCCTGACGTCGTTGGGCGCGCGCCGGGCGAAGCCGAGGCCGACGCTCTCGTAGCGCAGGGCGTCCTCGAAGCTGGCGTCGGTGTTGTGCTGCAGCACCTTCTTGGCCATGCGCACCGCCAGCGGGGGCCACTGGGCCATCTCCTCGGCCAGGGCTACCGCGGTCTCGAGCAGCGCCTCGGGCGCCACCAGCCGGTCCAGCAGGCCCAGGCGATAGGCTTCGTCGGCGTTCACCGCGCGGCTGGAGAAGATCAGGTCCGCCGCCCGGGCGTAGCCGACGATACGCGGCAGGAAGAAGCTCATGCCGGAGTCTGGCGAGAGGCTGCGCTCGACGAACACCGTCTTGAACCGCGCCGCCGTGGACCCGATCCGCACGTCGCAGCCCAGGGCGACGCTCATCCCGGCCCCGGCGGCGACGCCGTTCACCGCGGCGATCAGCGGCTTGTCGAAATAGGCGAAGCGGCGGGCCCAGTGGCCGACCCAGCCCACCTCGTCGAGCCGGTCGTTCTGGCCCTGCGCCGCGCCGGGCGCAGGCCGCGGACCCGTGAGGTCCGCGCCGGAGCAGAAGCCGCGCCCGGCGCCCGTGATGATCAGGGCGCGCACCGCGTCGTCCTCCTGCGCTGCCTGTATCGCCGCGTGGGTCTCCTCGCGCAGCGCGCCGTTGATGGCGTTGAGCCGGTCCGGCCGATTCAGGGTCAGGATGGCGACGGCGCCGCGGCGCTCGTACTCGACGGCGGTGTAGGTCATGGCGTTCTTCCCAATGCGTCTTTGAAATCGTTCGCGCGAAACGGCCATTCAAACCCTTCGCCGCCGTCCCGCAAGCCCCAGCCGGCGCGGGAGTTGGCGTCCCTCGGGCGAAGGGGCATAAGCCGCGGCAGGACGTTGCCCAGGAGGACCCCATGGAGATCAACGGCGTCGCGCACATCTTCGTCACCGCCGGCGACTTCGAGCGGTCGCGGGCGTTCTACAAGCAGCTGCTGCCGTTCCTGGGCCTGCGCGAGGTGATGAATGCCGCCCAGACCTACTACTGCGTGGGCGGCCGCACCGGCTTCGCGGTCCGCGCGCCGTCACCCGACCATGTGGGCGAGCGCTTCGTTCAGAACCGGGTCGGGCTTCACCACGTCTGCTTCCGGGCCCGCGAGCGCGACGACGTCGACACCGTGCACCAGTTCCTCCTCTCCATTGGCGCGACCATCGTCCATGCTCCGCAGGACGACCAGTACGCCCCGGGCTACTATTCGGTGCTGTTCGAGGACCCCGACGGCCTGCGGCTCGAGGTCAACCACGTGCCCGGCCAGGGACTGCTGACCCCGGGCGGCGCCAACCACGTGGGCCAACCCCTTGACTGAATTCACCCTCACGGCCATCGGCCATGTGCGCGGCGGCCGCGCCGAGGCCATCGACGACGATTGGGGGGCAAGCCGCGCGCGGATCGAGCTTGACCCGGCGCGGTTCGCGCCGGACGCCCTGGCCGGCTTGGCCGACTTCTCCCACCTGGAAGTGATCTTCCTGTTCGATCGTGTGCCGGACGAGAAGATCGAATTCGGCGTGCGCCGGCCGCGCGGCCGGCGCGACTGGCCGCTGGTCGGCATCTTCGCCCAGCGAGGCAGGAACCGGCCCAACCGCCTGGGCCTGTGCACCTGCCGCATCGTGGGCGTCGAGGGCCTGGCGGTGGAGGTCGAAGGCCTGGACGCCATCGACGGCACGCCTGTTCTGGACATGAAGCCCGCGATGCGCGGGTTTCTGCCGCGCGAACAGGTCAAAGAGCCCGCGTGGGCCGCGGAAATCATGAAGGACTATTGGTAGGCCATGACCGACACCGCCCTGATCACCGAGGCCGACGAGCGCGCCTTGCTGGATTCCATCGACCGCTGGCTCGAGAAAAAGGTCGCGCCGGTGGCCGCGAAGTTCGAGCAGGCGGACGAGTACCCGCATGAGCTGGTGGCCGACATGTGCGAGATGGGCCTGTTCGGCGCCCTGATCGAGCCGCAGTGGGGCGGGCTGGGGCTCTCGGCGCTGACCTATTCGCGCATCGTGGCGCGCATCTCCGAAGAGTGGATGAGCCTGACCGGCTTCTTCAACAGCCACCTGATGATGGCGTTGATCGTCCAGAAGTTCGGCACCGCCGCTCAGAAGGACCACTGGCTGCCCCGCTTCGCCACCGGCGAGCTGCGCGGCGGCCTCGGCCTCACCGAACCCGACGCCGGCACCGACCTGCAGGGCATCCGCACCGTGGCCCGGCGCGAGGGCGACCACTACAGGGTCAATGGCACCAAGCTGTGGATCACCAACGCCCTGGAAGGCGACATCCTGGCCCTGCTGGTGAAGACCGACCCCACGGCCGAGCCGCGGCACCGCGGCATGACCATGCTGATCACGCCCACCCGCGACATGGGGACAAGGCAGGACCTGCCTGGGATCGCCCGCGGCAAGAAGCTGCCGAAGCTGGGCTATCGAGGGATCGACACCGGTGAGATCGCGTTCGACGACTACCGGGTCGACGCCCACCTGGGCCTGGTGGGTGGGCAGGAGGGCAAGGGCTTCCTGATGGCCACCGGCGGCCTGGAGATCGGGCGCGTGAATGTGGCCGCGCGCGGGGTCGGTATCGCGCGCCGGGCGCTCAAGGAGGCGGTGGCCTACGCCCAGGTGCGCAAGACCATGGGCAAGCCCATTGCCCAGCATCAGGCGATCCAGCTGAAGCTCGGCGAAATGGCCGCCAAGACCCGCGCTTCAGAGCTGTTGGTGGAGGACGCCGCCCGGGCCTACGACCGGGGCGGGCGGGTGGACATGGAAGCCGGCATGGCCAAGTGGTTCGCCACCGAGACCGCGTTCGAGGTGGCCACCGAATCCATGCGCATCCACGGCGCCTACGGCTATTCCAAGGAATTCCCCATCGAGCGGCTATATCGCGACGCGCCCCTGCTGATGATCGGCGAGGGCACCAACGAGATGCAGCGGATAATCATCGCCCGGCAGCTGATCGCGCGTAATCCGGTCTGACACGTCGTCAAATTGTGACTGAGTCGTGGCAAGCATCGCCCGAGGCCTGTTCAGAAGCTCTGCTGAACGGTCGCCCGGAGGCCGTCAATGCGCCGCGCGCTGCGATCCGACGATCCATTCGACGTCATCCGCCCGTTCCTGTGGTCGGCGGCGATCGGTTTTGCCCTCGGCGTCGCCGGGTATCTGTCGCTGACTCGGTGACCGCCAAGAGGCGCCAGATGGCCGGGGCGGCCGCTACGCGCCGCGCGCCACGAAGTGGCCGTTGCGGAAGCCCTGGTCGGCCTTGCCATAGACGAAGGGCTCGCCCTCTGGCGTCGCGACCTGGCCGCCCGCGGCGATCAGCACGGCGTGGCCGGCGGCGGTGTCCCATTCCATGGTCGGGCCGTGGCGGGGGTAGATGTCCGCCGCCCCCTCGGCGATACGGCAGAACTTGATCGAGGAGTCCATCGGCTCGCGCAGGTGGAACCCATAGCGGTCGGCCAGGGCCTGGGCCGTTTCTTCCTTCATCGTGTGGCTGATCAGCGCGATCGCCGCGCCCTCGGGCCAGGGGCGCGCCCGCACCGGGCTGGCCGGGCCTTCCCCGTGGCGTTTCAGGGTTCCCTTCGCCGAGGTGAACCAGACCTCGCCGCTCGGCGGGCAGACGACCGCCCCCGCCACCGGCGCGCCGGCTTCCACCAGAGCGATGTTCACGGTGAAGTGCGGATCCCCGCGGATAAAGGCCTTGGTGCCGTCCAAGGGGTCCACCAGGAAGAATCTCGGACCGATGGCGTCTGGCGTGCCGAACTCGCTGGCGTCCTCCTCGGAGATCACCGGCACGCCGGGCCACTGGCGGGACAGGGCCTCCAGGATCAGTGTCTCCGCGCGCCGATCGGCCTCAGTGACCGGGCTGTCGTCGGCCTTGGCGGTGACCTCCAGCCCACTTTTCCAAAGCGGCAGGATGAGTTGCGCGGCGCGCCAGGCGATCGGGGCCAGGGCTTCGCCGAGGTCGGCACAGTCGAGCTGGGGCGTATCCATCGCCGGGCTCTATGGCCCAGGGTCGCGGTTTCCCAAAGCGACAAATCAGGCGAATGTCGCCGGGCATGAGCGACGCGATGACCGACAGCCCCCCAGCCGACCCGAAACCTCCGGCGCCCGTATCGCCCGAGGAGCTGGCGGCTTTCCTCGCCGCGAGACTGGTCCACGACTGCATCAACTCCGCCGGCGCGATCGTGTCCGGCCTGGGCATGCTGGACGATCCCACCATGAAGGACATGCGCGACGACGCCATGGTCCTGATCACCGGCAGCGCCCACAAGCTCGCCGACACCTTGGCGTTCTCACGTGTCGCATTCGGCGCTTCGGCGGCCGCTGAGGCCTTCGATTCCAAGGAGCTCGAGACGCTGGCGCGCGGCGTATACGCCCATGTGCGCCCGGAACTCGAGTGGGCGATCGAACCGCGGTCCCTGAACAAGCCGGCCGCTCGCGCCGTGCTGAATCTGGCGCAGATCGGCGCCGGCGCCCTGCCGGCCGGCGGTCTGGCCCGCGTGGAAGCGCGTGACGCGAACGGCCGGCTGTTTCTCACCGTCGACGCCAAAGGGCCTCGCGCGCGGCTGCATCCCGAGGTGGTGACGGGGCTCAAGGGCGAGCGTCTGGAAGACGGCCTCGTCGGCCGCTGGGTGCAGGCCTACTACCTCAACGCTGTGGTCAAGGCAGCCGGCGGCAGCCTGAGGATGGCGGTCTCCGAGGACGAGGTGCGCCTCGGCGCCAATTTGCCGGCGGGATAATTCGCCTCAGCCGGCGCGCGCCATACGCCTCCTTAACCAAGCACGCGCCACAACAGCGCTCCATGGCAGCCGGGAGCTTGCGCACCGATGAGGACTTGCCTCGTCGTGGATGACAGCCGGGTGATCCGAAAGGTCGCCCGCCGCATTCTCGAAGACATCGGCTACGAGATCGCCGAGGCGGCCGACGGCATGGAGGCCCTCGCCTGGTGCCGCGCGGCCATGCCGGACGCCATCCTGCTCGATTGGAACATGCCGGTGATGACTGGCATCGAATTCCTGCGCCGGCTGCGCACCGAGCCCGGCGGCGACGCGCCCGTGGTGGTTTTCTGCACCGTCGAGAACGATGTGGCCCACATCGAGGAGGCCCTCGAGGCCGGCGCCAACGAATACATCATGAAGCCTTTCGACGGCGACATCATCCAGGCCAAGTTCGTGGAGGCGGGACTTTGATCGCCGAGGATGTCGCCTTCCTGGTGTCGTTGTGCCGCGTGCGCGCCGGCCTGAGGCTGGCGCCGGACAAGACCTATCTGATGGAAAGCCGCCTGGGGCCTATCGCGCGGCGCGAGGGCTTCGCCTCCATCGGCGACCTGCTGGCCGAGATCCGCGCCAAGCGCGAGGAGCCGCTGATCTGGGCGGTCGTCGAAGCCTTGGCCATGGGCGAGACGGCATTCTTCCGCGACCGCGCCCCGTTCGATCAGTTCCGAGACGACGTCCTGCCGATGATCGCCCGAGCCCGCGCCGGAAAGCCGGTGCGGGTGTGGAGTGCCGCCTGCGCCACCGGCCAGGAGATCTACTCCCTGGCGATGATCGTGGATGAACTGCGCCAAGCCGAGCCGGCTCTGAAGGTGGAGCTGGCCGCCTCGGACCTATCCTCACGCGCCCTGGAGCGCGCCCAGGCGGGCGCCTACAATCAGTTCGAGGTGCAGCGCGGCCTGCCCATCCGGCTATTGGTCAAACACTTCGAGAAGACTGACGACGCCTGGCGTCTGAAACCCTACATCCGCCAGATGGTGCGCTGGCGGCGCATCAATCTGATCGCCGGCCTGCAGGCGATCGGCGGGTTCGACGTGGTGTTCTGCCGCAATGTCCTCAGCGCCATGGACGACGAGGCCCGCAAGAAGGTGCTGGAGGAACTGACGCTCGTGCTGCCCGACGACGGCGTGCTGGTGCTGGGCGCACGCGAAACCGTCTCGGGCGTCACGGAAGCCTTCCACCCCATCGCCGGGCGGCCGGGCCTGTTCCGCCGCAATCCGAGCTTCCACGCAGCGGCGGCCTGAGGCTCGCGCATCCGCTCCGGGTCATCCTTTGCTGGAATGCGTGCGCGAGATGCATCACGCGCCGCGGCGCGGCGGGGGCGGCGGGAGCAGGCAGCGGCGGCTTTCCGGACCGGTGGCGGTAGGGCGCTGCGGGTAGGGGCAGATCAGCTGGGTCGCGCCCCGCGCCGCCGGCTGTCCGATCGGTCCGCTGACAGCGGTGAGGTCGGCCGGCGCGAGCCCGCGCTCGACCCAGTCCTGCAACACAGCGATCCAGTCGACATTCCCTGGACCCGGGCCACCGCCGCAGTGAAGCATGCCCGGAATCAGGTAGAGGCGATAGAATTTCGAGGGATCGGTCATCACTGCGCTCACAGATTCGTAGTATTTGATGCTACCGCGCGCCGGTATCGCGGCGTCGTTCCAGCCGTGATATTGAATAAGCTTACCACCGTGATCGCGAAATTTGCGCAAATCAGGGTCGATTGAATTCAGTATGGAACCGATGCTGGCGGTGATCCTTGGAAGGTCGGCCACGTCGAAGTTGCGGATGTCGTAGCCGGCGTCCCCATAAGCGAAGTCGCCGAAGAACTCCGTGGCGAACTTGAAGGTCGTGGCCTCGCCGGCCTGGGCGCGGGAAGGCCCCGTTATCCACGCCTGCCAGCCGCCGGGCTCGGCTTCCGCACCCGGCGTGTAGCCGGGATAGAGCGGCTTTCCGTCGACCGAGGCGAGGCCGCGGTAGACGGCCCGCGCGGTCGCTGCCTGCTCATAGGTCAGGCATCGGCCCGGATCTTGCCCGCTCTCACAGACCAGCACGCCGGGGTCGAACTTGCAGGCCAGCGGATCGAGAACATAGCTGTCGGCGCCGCCGCCGCTACCGCCACAGGCGGCGAGGGCGCCGTTTTCCAGCAGACGCAGTTGCGTTGGGCCGAGATAGGCGCCGGGAGTCTCGAGCAGGATTTGCTCGGTGACCGCGCCAAGCGCGAACAGTCCGGTAAAGTCGTTGGCCGGCGCTCCGGCTATGATCCCATCGAAGTCGTCCGGGAACCTCTGGGCCTCCATGAGCGCTTCGCGCCCGCCGTCGGAGCACCCCAGAAAGTAGGACCGCCTGGCGCCGGCGCCCTTCATGGCGACGATCAGCGCCCTGGCGGTGTCCGTGGTCTCCTTCAGCGCCCGCCAACCGAAGTCCGTGACCTTGTCGGTATGGCCCAGCGCCCAGGACGCATCGGTCGGCGCGCCTTGATGGCCGTCGTCGGTTGCGGCCACCGCGTACCCATGGGCGGCCAGGAGGGCCAGGTAGGCGGCAGGGATCGAACCTGCGAACCCACCATTGCCGAGCTGCACATAGCGGCCGTTCCAGGCTCCGCCCGACGGGATCCAGACCTCGATGCGGATGTCGGAGTCGGAGGTCGGGTGGCTGGCCACGCGCACCCGGCAGGCATGGTCCTCGGCCGGCCCCGGAACCGCTTCCAGCACGCTGGCGTGGGGCAGAACCGTGGAAGCCAAAGATTCGCAGGGCGTCTCGGCCCGCGCCGCGGGCGCCGCAGCGAGCGAGATCGACAGAGCACAGCCGGCAGCCGCCCACAGTCTGATCATCGCCGTCCCTCCGCCGTCGCGCGGCATTTCAACGATCGGCGGCGCTCAGCGCAAGCCGCCGCCTCGGTTTGCCAGCCCTGTTGCCCCGGCCTATGGGAGCCGACATGAGCCGCCCCGCGCCAGACCCCATCGCCCTTTCCCAGGCCCTGATCCGCCGGCCGTCGGTGACCCCGGCCGACGCCGGCGCCATGGATCTAGTGGAACAGGCGTTGAAACAATTGGGATTTTCGTGCCGGCGGATGCGTTTCGGCGAGATCGAGAACCTCTACGCCCGGCGCGGCGACGCGCGGCCCAATCTCTGCTTCGCCGGCCACACCGACGTCGTGCCCGTCGGCGATGCAGCGGCCTGGCGGCAAGGCCCGTTCGAGGGCGCGATTGTGGATGGATTGCTCTACGGGCGCGGGGCCGCCGACATGAAGAGCGCCATCGCCGCCTTCATCGCCGCCGCGGCGGGGGCGTTGGACGCCGGCGAGGCGAAGGGTTCCCTCTCCCTGCTGATCACCGGGGACGAGGAGGGCGACGCGACGCACGGCACCAAGGCGGTCGTCGAGGCGCTGGCGGCGGAGGGCGAGCCGATAGACCATTGCCTAGTGGGCGAGCCGAGCTCCGGCGCCGAGCTGGGCGACATGATCAAGATCGGCCGCCGCGGCAGCATCAACGCCTCGATCACCGTGCACGGCGTGCAGGGGCATGTGGCGTATCCACAGCGGGCGGCCAATCCCGTGCCGGTGCTGATCCGCCTGCTCGCGACCCTGCAGGCGCGCAGGCTGGACGAGGGCTTCACCGGCTTCCAGCCTTCGAACCTCGAGGTGACCACCATCGACGTGGGCAACCCCGCCACCAATGTGATCCCCGCAGCGGCGTCAGCCCGGCTGAACATCCGCTTCAACCCGAACCACACCGGAGCAGCGCTGCGGGCCTGGATCGAGGCGGAGGCGGCGCGGGCCGGCGAGGGCTTTTCGGGGCGAGTGGAGAGCCGGTTCCAGATCAGCGGCGAGGCCTTCCTTACAGAGCCCGGACCGTTTGTGGATCTCGTGGCCGGCACGGTCGCCGAGGTGACCGGCCGCACTCCTGAGCTGTCCACCACCGGCGGCACCTCCGACGCCCGTTTCATCCGCTCCCTGTGTCCGGTGGTGGAGTTCGGCCTAGTGGGCGCCACGATGCACAGCGTCGACGAACGGGCGCCGGTGGCCGAAATTCGTCAGCTTACGGACATTTATCGCATGTTGATCCGACGATACTTCGAGACGTTCCACTAGCCGCCCCGGGTGAGCCGGCGACACAGATCATCAAGTTGTTCCAGGCTCGCGTAGCGGATGCGCACCTCGCCGGCGCCGTCGCGGTCGATGATCTGGACGCCTAGGCCCAGCACGGCGCCGAGGTCGGATTCCAGCGCGAGGGTGTCGGTGTCCTTGGCGGGCGAGGCGGCCTTGCGTGTCGCGCGCGGCTTGGCGCCGCCCCGGGCCAGGGCCTCGGCGTCGCGCACGTTGAGGCCGCGCTCGACGATCTGGCGGGCGAGCAGTTCGGGGTTCTCGGCGCTGGCCACAGCCCGCGCGTGGCCGGCGGTGAGGCGGCCCTCCCGCATATAGGCCTGGACCGCCGGGGGCAGCTGCAGCAGGCGAAGGGTGTTGGCGACATGGCTGCGGCTCTTGCCGACGGTCTTGGCGACCGCTTCCTGGGTGCGGCCGAAGCGGTCCATCAGGGCGCGATAGCCGTCGGCCTCTTCCAGGGGCGTGAGATCCGTGCGCTGGACGTTCTCGACAATGCCGATCTCCAGCACCTGCTCGTCGGTCAGGTCCCGCACCACCGCCGGTATCGTGCGCGAGCCGGCGCGCTGGGCCGCGCGCCAGCGGCGCTCGCCGGCGACGATCTGGTACTCGCCGGGCGCACCCGCCGCCGGCCGCAGCAGCACGGGCTGCAGCACGCCCCGCTCGCGGATCGAGGCAGACAGCTCGTCCAGTTCGGCCTCGTCGAACTGCCGCCGCGGCTGGTCGGGATTGCGACGGATCAGTTCTATCGGGATCTCGGCGCCGGCGCCGCGCGCGACTTCGCCGACCTCGCCATCCGCCTCGTCCAGCAGGGCCGAGAGCCCCCGCCCCAATCCACGCCGGCTTTCGACCATCAACACATCCCCAATGACAGAGCTAGGCCGCCAGCCGGGCGCGTTCGCGTCCGACCAGCTCGCGGGCCAGCTTGATGTAGGCCTGACTTCCGGCGCACTTCAGGTCGTAGATCAGGGCCGGCTTGCCGAACGACGGCGCCTCGGAGACGCGCACGTTGCGCGGGATCACCGTCTGATAGACCTTGTCGCCGAGGTGCTCGCGAACATCCTTCGCCACCTGGGCGGAAAGACTGTTCCTGCGGTCGTACATGGTCAGCACCACGCCCTGGATCTCCAGGGCCGGATTGAGGCTGCCGCGCACCAGATCGATGGTGCGGATCAGCTGCGAGAGCCCCTCCAGGGCGAAGAATTCGCACTGCAGGGGCACCAGCACGGCGTCGGCGGCGGTCATGGCGTTGACCGTCAGCAGGTTCAGCGCGGGCGGGCAGTCGATGAGCACATAGCTGTAGGGTCCGGATTCGCGGATCGGCGCGAGAGCGTCACGCAGGCGGTAGGAGCGGCGCGGCCTTTGGCCCAGCTCGAGCTCTACGCCCGACAGATCCGGGTCCGAGGCCAGCAGGTCGAGGCCGGGCAGGGCCGTGGAGAGGGTGGCCGATGTCACCGCGAGGTCATCCATCAGCACGTCGTAGAGTGTGGTCTTGCGCATCGGCCGGGAGACGCCGAGGCCGGTGGAGGCGTTGCCTTGCGGATCGGCGTCCAGCAGCAGCACGCGCTCGCCGACCGCCGACAGCGCTGTGCCGAGGTTGATCGCCGTGGTGGTCTTGCCCACGCCGCCTTTCTGATTGGCGATGGCCAGTATCCGGCAGGGCTTATCGGGCACGGGCGAGCCTCTCGATGAACAGCACGCGGCCCCGCGGATCGCTGAGGCTGGCCTCCTGCCGGCAATCGAACCGCCAGCCCTGCCGCGCCTCCGCGATCTCGCGATCCGCGTCCTGGCCCTTCAGGAAGACCCCCGTCGCGCCTCGGTCAAGGTAGGGCTTGGCGAAGCCCAGCAACCGGCCGAGCGGCGCGCAGGCGCGGGCGGTGACCGCGTCCGCCTCGAGCGCCAGGGACTCCGCGCGGGCGTTGTGCACGGTGGCCGGCAAGTCCAGGGTCCCAGCCACGGCCTCGAGGAACCGGCAGCGCTTGGCGACGCTCTCGATGAGATGCACCTGCGCGCCGGGCGCCCCCTTCAGCAGAATGGCGAGAACCAGTCCCGGCACGCCGGCGCCGGAGCCGAGATCCGCCCAGACGCGCGCCTCGGGCGCCCACCAGCGCAATTGGGCGCTGTCGACGACATGTCGCCGCCAGAACTGGTCCAGCGTCGAGGCGCCGACCAGATTCAACCGCTGATTCCATTCGCGCAGCATCACGTGGAACACATCCAGGTCGCCCCGCGCGCGCGGCGTCAGCCCCACACGCACGTCGAACCCATCCGGGTGGGCCGACGACTCCGTCGCCGAGCCCTCAAGCGGCGGTGCGTGTGCGGCGGGCATGTGCGAGCAGGGCGGTGAGAGCGCCGGGGGTGACGCCCTCGATGCGGGCGGCCTGGCCGAGGGTCAACGGACGAACCGCGGCGAGCTTCTCCCGCGCCTCGCTGGAGAGCCCGCCCACCGCCTGGTAGTCGAGGTCACGGGGCAGCACCAGGGCTTCGTCGCGGCGGAACGCCTCCACATCCGCGTCCTGCCGCCCCAGATAGCCGGCATAGGCCGCGTCGATCTCCAGTTGCTCGCGCACGGCAGACGGCCACGCGGCCAGCTCCGGCCAAACGCTCGCAAGATCCTCGAAACCGATGTCGCGATAGGCGAGCAGCTGCAGCACATCACGCCTTTGGCCGTCCGGATTGACCCTGAAGCCTGCGGCGACTGCCTGTGCGGGGGTGAGGGTCAACTCTCTGGCGCGGGCGCGGGCGTGCTCGAGCCCGTCGCGCTTGCGCGCGAATGCTCGGGTGCGTTGGGCCCCTACACAGCCCAGGGCGACGCCGCGGTCGGTGAGCCGCTGGTCGGCGTTGTCCGCGCGCAGGCGCAGGCGGAACTCGGCGCGGCTGGTGAACATGCGATATGGCTCGGTGACGCCGCGCGTCACCAGATCGTCGATGAGCACGCCGATATAGGCCTCCTCGCGCCCGAAACTCGCCGCCTCGGCGCCTGACGCGGCCCGCGCCGCGTTCAGGCCGGCGACCAATCCCTGGGCGGCGGCTTCCTCATAGCCCGTCGTGCCGTTGATCTGGCCGGCGAGATAGAGACCGGGCAGACGCTTGACCTCCAGCGCCGGGGTCAGTTCCCGCGGGTCCACATAGTCATATTCGATGGCGTAGCCGTACCGTTTCACCCGCACCCGCTCCAAGCCGGGTATCGTGCGCAGGAAGAGATCCTGCGTTTCCTCGGACACGGAGGTGGACACGCCATTGGGGTAGACCGTGTCGTCGTCGATCCCTTCCGGCTCCAGGAAGATCTGATGGCTGGGCCGGTCCGCGAACCGGACCACCTTGTCCTCTATGGACGGGCAATAGCGCGGCCCGCGACCTCCGATGCGGCCGCCGTAGACGGCAGATTCGCCGAGCCGCTCGGCGATGATCCTGTGGGTTTCGGGCGTGGTGTAGGTCACTCCGCATTCGATCTGCGGCGTGGAAATCTCGTCGGTCAGGAACGAGAACGGCGTCGGCGGCGCATCGCCGGGCTGCATCTCCAGCCCGGTCCAGTCGATGGTGCGGCCGTTGAGACGCGCCGGCGTGCCGGTCTTCAGTCGGCCCATGGCAAGACCGGACGCGTAGAGCCGGTCGGACAGGCCGATGGCCGGCGCCTCGCCGGCCCGTCCTGCCGCGATCCGCTCGGCGCCACGATGGATCACGCCTTTCAGAAAGGTGCCGGTGGTGAGGACCACGCGCGCGGCGCGGTATGCGGCGCCAGAGGCGCCGATGACACCGGCGACGACGCCGTTCTCGACGATCAAATCCTCCACCGCCTCGGCGCGGATCTCCAGGTTCTCCTGCTCGGCCAGGGCCGCCCGCATCACCGCGCGATAGCGCGCCCGGTCGATCTGGGCGCGAGGCCCGCGCACCGCGGGGCCTTTGGAACGGTTCAGCAGGCGAAACTGGATGCCCGCTGCATCGGCCAGGCGGCCCATCAGACCGTCGAGGGCGTCTATCTCTCGCACCAGATGGCCCTTGCCCAGGCCGCCGATGGCCGGGTTGCAGGACATCTCGCCGATGGTTTCGAGCTTGTGGGTGAGCAGCAGCGTCCGCGCGCCGAAACGCGCCGCCGCGGCCGCGGCTTCGCAGCCGGCGTGGCCCGCCCCGATCACGATCACATCCCAATGCGCAGGCATGACTGCTCACAAACGCCAAAGCCCCCGAGCGCTGCCGGGGGCGAGGCCTTGAAGGTAGTACAGCCGGGCTGCTGAGGCGAGGGGGTGCGCGGTGTTTCACGTGAAACATTGTGCACGGCCAGCGCCCCGATGTTTCACGTGAAACATTCACTTGCCGATGCAGAAGCTCGCGAACACCCGATCCAGCACGTCTTCCGCGCCGATGCGGCCGGTGACCCGGGCCAGCGCCCGGGTTGCTAGGCGCAGATCCTCCGCCGCCAGCTCCGGAGCGGCGAGGTTCGTGGCGGCCCGCTCCACGTGTTCAAGCGCCTCCCGCAGCAACGCCTCATGACGCTGGCGGGTAACAGGCGCCACATCCGCTCCCGCAAGATCGGCGACCACGCGCGCCGAGAGCATTGTGCGGAAGCCCTTCATATCCGGCTCGGCCAGCGCGGAAAGCTCCACCACGGTCACGCCGCGGTTCGCGGCGAGCGCGGCGGCGCGCCCTGCGTCGTCTCCGGGCGGCAGGTCGGCTTTGTTCAGCACCAACACGTCTCCTGGGCGCACGACCTCGGTCGCCTCACGGGACAATCCGGCATCGCCCGATCGGTCGATCACCAGCAGCCTCAAGGCGGCGCCCTCGGCCCAGGTCCGGGCCCGACGCACGCCTTCGGCCTCCACCGGATCACAGGTCGCGCGCAGCCCAGCCGTGTCGCCGAGCAGAACCTTGTAGCCCTGCAGCACCATCGTCGCCTCGATGATGTCGCGGGTGGTCCCAGGCGAGGGCGCGGTGATCGCGGCGTCGCGCCCCGCCAGGGCGTTCAACAGGCTGCTCTTTCCCGCATTGGGCGCGCCCACGATGGCGATCCGGTAGCCCTCGCGCACGCTCTGCCCGCGCGCGGCGTCGGCCAGGGCGGCGCGAAGTTCGCGCGCCAGCTGTTCCACGTGCGGCCGAGCGCGTTCAGCGACCTCAGTCGGCAACTCCTCGTCCGGGAAGTCCACCGCGGCCTCCAGGTTCGCCAGGGCCTCGACGAGCTGCTCGCGCCAGGCTTCATAGCGCCGCCCAAGCGCGCCCTGCAGCTGGTCCATGGCCTGGCGGGCCTGGGCGTCGGTCTCTGCATCCACCAGATCGGCCACGGCCTCGGCCTGGTCCAGGTCGAGGCGCCCGGCCTCGAATGCGCGCCGGGTGAACTCGCCGGGCTCTGCCAGCCGCAGTCCCAGGCCGGCGAGAGCGTGCGACACGGCGCCCACCACCGCGGTCCCGCCATGCAGATGCAGCTCGGCGGCGTCCTCGCCCGTGTAGCTGGCGGGGCCGGGGAACCAAAGCACCAGCGCCTCATCCAGCGTCTCCCCGCCGGCGCCCTTGAGGCGCCGCACGCTCGCGCGCCGCGCCGCCGGCAGACGCCCGGCCAGGGCCTTCACCGCCGCGCCGACGCCGGGCCCGGACAGGCGCAGCACGGCCACCGCCGCCCGCCCCGGCGCCGTGGCCGGGGCGTAGATGGTGTCGCTCATCCCCCGCCCTTGCCGGTCCCCGACAGGCCGGCCTGAGTCGCCGCCGTCATGAGCTTCATGAACTGGTCCGTGGCCTGGCCGCCGAACGCCATCCAGTTCTTCATCAGCTCTTCGGGCTGGGCCATGGCGATATTGGCGTCCATTCGGGCCTGCATCTCGGACACCAGGTGCTCGTTGAGGGCGGAGACGTCAGGCAGGCCCAGAAAGGCCCGCGCTTCCTGCGGCGTGCAATCGACTTCGAGACTGACCTTCACGGCGATGCTCCTCGGGCTCCCCAAGACAATGTTATGGGCCTAGCTTCAGCTCCCAGGCTAGTAGCCCTGAGCCCAATCGTCGCGGTGGAGGACGGACCATGGCGGAAAACATGACCATCAGAACATCCGATGGCGATTTCTCGGCCTATGTCGCGCGACCCGGGGCGCGCAAGGCGGCCGCCATAGTGGTCATCCAGGAGATCTTCGGCGTCAACAAGGTGATGCGCGACATCGCCGACGAGCTGGCCCGGGCCGGCTATCTGGCGATCTGCCCGGACCTGTTCTGGCGCATCGAACCGGGCATCGACATCACCGACAAGACGCCGGCGGAGTGGAAGCGTGCTTTCGAACTGTTCAACGCCTTCGACCCGGACCTTGGCGTCAAGGACATCGACGCCGTGATCGCCCACGCGCGGCAGGACGCCGGCTGCAACGGCAAGGTTGGAGACGTGGGTTTCTGCCTCGGCGGCCTGCTGGCCTTCCTGACCGCCGACCGCACCGACGCCGACGCCAGCGTGTCTTTCTACGGCGTCGGCATAGAGAACCGGCTGGGCGAGGTGGAAAAGCTGGCCAATCCCTTGCTCATGCACATCGCCGAGGAAGATGAATTCGTGCCCAAGGAAGCCCAGGCCCTGATCAGGTCGACCCTGAAGAACCACCCGCAGATCGATCTTTTCAGCTATCCTGGCTGCAACCACGCCTTCGCGCGCAAGGGCGGCGAACACTACAACGCCGAAGCCGCCCGCCTCGCGGAAAGGCGCACCATGGCCTTCTTCAAGAAACATCTGGGTTGACCGACATGCTCGCCATTCGCGCCGCGGAAGCCGGCGGACCCGAAGTGCTCGAAGCCGTGGAACTGGAACGCCCGAAGCCGAGGCCCGGCCAGGTGCTGATCCGCCATGAGGCCATCGGACTCAACTTCATCGACACATACCAGCGCTCCGGCCTCTATCCCATGCGCTTCCCCGTGGTGCTCGGCCAGGAGGCGGCGGGCGTGGTCGAGGAAGTCGGGGAAGGCGTCGATCGGTTCCGGCCTGGCGATCGCGTAGCCTACGCCGGGCCGGGGGCCTATGCCGAATACGGAGTCGCCGCGCCGGCCCGCGTGGTGCGCCTGCCCCACGATGTCGAATTCGAGGTCGCCGCGGCCTCGCTGCTCAAGGGGATGACGGCCGAGTTCCTGCTGCGCCGCTGCTATCCGGTGCGGCCAGGCGAGACCATCCTGGTTCACGCGGCCGCCGGTGGCGTGGGCACCATCCTGGTGCAGTGGGCCAAGCTGCTGGGGGCCACCGTGATCGGCACGGCGGGGTCCGCGGACAAGGCCGCCCTCGCTCGCTCCCTCGGCTGCGATCACGTGATCCTGTATCGCGACGAGGACGTGGCGGCGCGGGTGCGCGAGATCACCGAAGGCGCGGGTGTCCCGGTGGCCTATGACGCGGTGGGCAAGGACACCTTCGAGGGAACTCTGGCCAGCCTTGCCCGGCGAGGCATGTTCGTCAGCTACGGCAACGCGTCCGGGCCGGTCGCGCCGTTCGCCCCGCTGCGGCTCATGCAGGCTGGCTCGCTGTTCTTCACCCGGCCGACGATGTTTGACTACACCGTAACCACCGAGGAGCTCGACGCCAGCGCTGCGGCGCTGTTCGGCCTGGTCGCCGAGCGCAAGATCAAGATCGAGATCGGGCAGAGGTACGCGCTCGCGGAGACCCGGGCGGCGCATATCGCTCTCGAAGGCCGCCAGACGGTGGGCGCCACCGTGCTGCTGCCGCACTGAGGTTGTCAGCTCGGATAGACTTGAAGGTCGATTCGGGACGACTGTAGTATACTGAAGTTCAGGTATTCATGGACTGGAAGAATTCGGCATTGTTCTTGGTCTGCCGCATCTTCTCCAGCAAGAATTCGATCGCGTCCTGCGCACCCATCGGGTTCAGGATACGGTGCAGGATGTAGGTCTTCTGCAGCTCATCCTTTGGCGTGATCAGTTCTTGCTTGCGGGTGCCCGACTTGATCACGTCGATAGCAGGATAGATCCGCTTGTCGGCCACCTTGCGATCGAGGATGATTTCCGAGTTCCCAGTGCCCTTGAACTCTTCGAAGATCACCTCGTCCATCCGGCTCCCGGTGTCGATGAGGGCGGTGGCGATGATGGTCAGCGAGCCGCCTTCCTCAATGTTTCGCGCCGCCCCGAAGAATCGCTTCGGCCGCTGCAGGGCGTTGGCGTCCACGCCGCCAGTCAGCACCTTGCCGGAGGATGGGACTGTGGTGTTGTAGGCGCGGCCCAGGCGCGTGACGCTGTCCAAGAGGATCACCACGTCGCGCTTGTGCTCCACCAGGCGCTTGGCCTTCTCGATGACCATCTCGGCCACGGCCACGTGCCGCGCCGCCGGCTCGTCGAAGGTGGAGGAGATCACCTCGCCGCGCACTGTGCGCTGCATGTCGGTGACTTCCTCGGGACGCTCGTCCACGAGCAGCACGATCAGATAGCATTCGGGATGGTTGGCGGCGATGGACTTGGCGATGTTCTGCAGCATCACCGTCTTGCCGACCCGCGGCGGCGAGGTGATCAGGCAGCGCTGACCCTTGCCCAGCGGCGCGACGATGTCGATCAGCCGGCCCGTCCGGTCTTTGATCGTCGGGTCTTCGATCTCCATGTTGAGCCGCTCTTCGGGATAGAGGGGCGTCAGATTGTCGAAGAGCACCTTGTGTCGGACGTTCTCGGGGTTCTCGAAGTTGATCTGGTCGACCTTGACCAGGGCGAAGTAGCGCTCGCCCTCCCGGGGGGCGCGGATGCCGCCCTCGACGGTGTCGCCCGTGCGCAGGCCGAACTTCCGGATTTGCGACGGGCTGACATAGATGTCGTCGGGCCCGGGCAGATAGTTGGCCTCGGGACTACGTAGGAAGCCGAAGCCGTCCTGCACCACTTCCAGCGTGCCGGATCCGAAGATCTCAACATCTTCCTCGGCCAGGGTGCGCAGGATCGCGAACATCATGTCCTGCTTGCGCATGCCGTTGGCGTTCTCGATCTCCAGCTGCTCGGCGAACGCAAGGAGGTCGGCGGGCGACTTCTCCTTCAGCTCCTGCAGGGACATGCGCGAGAGACCCAGCGCGGCGATGGCCTTCGAAGCCTCGGTGGGCTCGCCGTTGTCCTGGCCGTTTTCGACCTCCAGGACGCTCTCATCCGCTGTTTCGGCGGTTTCTATTTCTGTGACGTCAGACATTTCGACTCTGGGGTGACTTCGTAAGTTGTGGCGGACCTTGGGCGTCCACGGGGTGTTCCGGTTCGCCGGTTTCCCTGATGGAAAGCGCGGGAAGGCGCGGCGGCGGATGCGATTGGAGGTCCGGAGCCGACGCACGTCCTGAAAAAGGGGCGAGGGTCCGGAAAAGGGGAGGCGGGGAGAAGCGGGAGCCTTCGACTCATCGATGGCGCGCTTCCACCGTCAGCGGAAACACAAGCCGTGGCCGGCGTCAAGCAGATCGGCGCCGCAGCGATCGCCCGGCTAGCCCCCGATCTTGGTGGTGACCGCCAGCACCATGACGATCGCCGCCAAGAACGGCAGCTCATTGGTCGCCCGCCAGAAGCGTTCCGATCGGCGACGCTCGCCCGCCGCCAGCCGCTTTCGGGCTACACCCAGATAGTGATGCCAGCTCGTTAAGAAAACCACGCCCAGCAGTTTCGTGATCATCCAGGGCCTCGCCAGGAACGCCCATCCCCACTTCAGCTGGGTGGCGTCGTACCAGACCAGGGTCAGCCCCAGCACCCATACGGCGACCATCGCCGGGTTCATGATGATCCGGTAGAGCTTGATCTCCATGGTCTGGAAGGTCTCGTCCATCTCAGAGCCGAGGGCGGCCCGGGTGTGATAGGCGAACAGCCTCGGCAGATAGAGCAGGCCCGCCATCCAGGCGATCACGGCGATGATGTGCAGCCCCATCAGCAGATTGTGCAGGAAGTTCGGATCCTTCATGGCGAGGTCTCCGAGAACGTCCTCAGGCCGCATTTCGCGAACCCCGCCGCGCAGGCGCGGCCCGCCGGACCAACGCCAGGACGGACCAGCGCCCGGTCGATCAGGGCCGACAGCCCTTCGATGAACAGCCGCTCCACCCCAAGCGCCGGGACCCGCAGGTAGGGCGCCGCGCCAACGTTCGCGGCGATCTTCGCGTAGTCGCGGTCCAGCTCCACGAGGGTCTCGATGTGTTCGCAGACGAAGGCGATGGGGGTGAGGATCACGCCCTTGCCATCCCGACCCGCCTGGCGGATCGCCGCGTCCGTATAGGGTCCGATCCACTTGAGCGGACCGACCCGGCTCTGGTAGCACACCTGCCAGTCCAACGGCCCCCCAAGCCGGTCGCCCAGGCGTTCGGCAACGCGCGCGCAGGTGGCTTCCACCTGGAACTGGTAGGGATCACCCGACGCCGCGATGCGCTCCGGCAGGCCGTGTGCGGAGAACAGCAGGCGCAGGCCTGGGGGTCGACCAGCCGCGACCCAGGTGCGCTCAATGAGGCTCGCCTGGGCGGCGACGACCGCCTCGTCCTCGAAATAGCAGCAGATCGCGTGCTCCCGGCCTTCGCCTCGATAGGCGCCGCGCCAAGCCTCCAGGGACGAGGCGCTGGTGGTCGAGGAATACTGTGGATAGAGCGGCGCGAGCACGACCTCGTCGGGGGCGAACGCTTCCACCTGTCGCGCCGCGTCCCGGATGAACGGCCGCCAGTAGCGCATGGCGATGAAACACCGAACCTCGTCGCTGGGGCGAAGCCTGGCGAGAGCCACGGTCAGGGCGCCGGCCTGGGCCTCGGTCTCCCCCAGCAACGGAGAGCCGCCGCCCATCACCGAATAGTTGGCCTTCGCGCTCCTCGCCCTTGTGCGTGAGATGATTTCCGCCAGGGCAAGCCGGATCGGCGTCGGCGCGGCGATGATGGCCGGATCGGCGAACAGATTGCGCAGGAAAGGCTGGACGGACGCCGGTCCATCCGGTCCTCCAAGATTGAACAGGACCACCGCGATGCGGCTCATCGGCGCCAACTCGTCACCTGCTGCACCACCTGCTCCAGGTGCGCCAAAGGCGTGTCCGGCAGCACGCCGTGGCCCAGGTTGAAGATGTACGGACCCTCGGACCACTGCCGCAGCAGCCCCTCCACCCGGCTGGTCAGTTCCAGGCCGCCGGCGCGCAGCAGCAAGGGATCCAGCGCTCCCTGGATCGCCACGCTCCGTTGCAGCCGCTGCCCCAGAGCCGCCGGCGCCTGCACGTCCAGCCCCACCACCTGCACGCCGCTCTCCACGGCGTAGCGCTCCACCAGCGCGCCGGCCCCGCGAGGAAAGCCGATGACCGGGGCGGTGACGCCCGCAGCCTTCAGCGCCGCAACGATTCTCGCATGGGGCTGGATCACGAGGCGCTCGAAGACGTCCTCCGGCAGCAGTTCGGCCCAGGATTCGAAGATCTGCAGCGCCTGGGCGCCCGCCTGCGCCTGCATGATCAGGTAGCTGGCGGTGGCGTCCGCGAGAATATCCACCAGCCGCTCGACCATCGCGCGCTCGGCGAACACCCTGGACCGCGCGACGGCGCGGGCCGCGTCGCCGCCGCGGCCCTGCAGCATGTAGGTCGCCAGAGTCCAGGGCGCGCCGGCAAAACCGATCAGGGCTCGCTCCGGCGCCAGCCCGGCCCGCGCCAGCCGCACGGTCTCGCCCACCGAGCCTAGCGCTTCTCCGACCTTGCCGGCTCGGTCGGCCATCGCGTCCAAGTCCGGCAACGGCCCGAGCCTCGGTCCCTCGCCTTCTTCGTACCAGAGCTCCTGGCCCAGCGCCTGCGGCACTACCGGGATATCCGAGAAGATGATGGCGGCGTCGTAGGCGAACCGGCGCATCGGCTGCAGCGTCACTTCCGACGCCAGCTTCGGATCGAAAACAAGGTTGAGGAAACCCCCGGCCCTGGCCCTCAGCTCGCGATACTCCGGCAGGCAGCGTCCGGCCTGGCGCATGAACCATACGGGCGGCCGCTCCAGGGGCTCGCGATCGATGGCGCGGAGAAGGCGGGGTTTCGGAGCGGGGTTCATGGGTCCGTTAAACCGGGTCCGCCGTCCGGGCTCAAGGCCGCTCGGTGAATCCCCCGTCCTGCTTCCTATGCTTAAGAAAGGATTAAGATATGTGGAGATGGTGAAGAGGCGGGGATTTGCGGGGATAGTTCCGGCGGCGCCCCGACTGTCCGCCGCCCATGCGCCGCCTCATCCACCTTTTATGCTCGACAGGGCAGGGTCTGTGAACAACGGGGAGAAGTCGCTAAGTCCTTGACCACGCGCTGCGTCGTCGTCGCTATCGCGGGGAAGGGGCGCGGAGTCTCCAGGACTGTCACATCGGGACGTACAGATTGAACGATCGCATCAACAGGGCGCGTAAGCTGTGGGCCGAGCGCCGCATGGAGGGGCCGGTTATCCCCCGCGGCGCGGCTGGCCGGCCGAGGATGCGATTCCATCCACCTCGAGGGGCGCCGGACGGGGCGATCGTTAAGCTTTCGTTAACCATCCGCGCACAGCTATATCTTGCATCAGGGCGACGCCCATGACGCCCCCGGCGCGCCTGGCCACCTACTTCCATGTCCACCTGGTCTCGGACTCCACGGGCGAGACGCTGAACGCCATGGCCCGGGCGGTATGCGCCCGATTCACCAATGTGCTGCCCATCGAGCACATCTACGCCCTTGTGCGCTCGCACCGGCAGCTCGACCGGGCGCTGGAGGAGATCGCCAATGCGCCGGGCGTGGTGCTCCACACCATCGTCGATCCCGGCCTGCGCGGCGCGCTGGAAGACGGCTGTCAGCAACTGGAGATGCCCTGCATCGCCGCCCTCGATCCCCTGGTCTCCGCCCTCTCGCGCTATCTCGGCGCGCCGCTCTCGACCCAGGTAGGCGCGCACCTGCGTCTCGACGCCGACTATTTCAACCGCATGGACGCCCTCAACTACGCCCTCGGCCATGACGACGGCCAGGGCGGCCAGGATTTGGAGCGGGCGGACGTGGTGCTGGTGGGCGTCTCGCGCACCTCCAAGACGCCGACCTGCATCTACCTGGCGCACCGCGGCGTACGCGCGGCCAATGTGCCACTCGTGCCCACGGCGGAGGTCCCGCAGAGACTGCGCGACCTGAAAAACGTTCCGGTGGTCGGCCTCACCGTGTCTCCCGACCGGCTGGTCGATATTCGCCGCAACCGTTTGAAGACCCTGAAGGAAGACCGGCCCAGCACCTATGTGGACATGGAATCGGTGCGCGAGGAAATCGTTCGCGCCCGGCGTCTGTTCGAACGCGAGGGCTGGCCGGTGATCGACGTCACCCGCCGCTCGGTCGAGGAAACCGCCGCCGCGGTGATCAACATTCTCTCCGGGGGACGCGGTCAGATCGAGGTGCTCGGTTGATCGTGCTGGCGTCCCGGAGCGCGTCGCGGGCGGCGATCCTCAAGGGCGCGGGCGTCGCCTTCGAGTCCGCCGGGTCCGGCGTGGACGAGGATGCGGCGAAGGCGTCCCTGGTCGCCGCGGGGGCGGACCCGTGCGGCATAGCGGACGCCCTGGCGGAACTGAAGGCGGTCACGGTCTCGCGCGCACGGCCGGGCCTCATCATCGGCGCGGACCAGACCCTCGACCTGGATGGCCAGCTTTACGACAAGGCCGGCGACTTGGACGAGGCGCGCCGGCGCCTGCGGTCCCTGCGCGGCCGCACGCATCATCTGCATGCGGCGGTGGTGGTGGCCCGGGACGGGGAAGCGATCTGGCGGGCGCTGGCGAGCCCGCGCATGACGATGCGGCCGTTCTCCGACGCCTTTCTGGAGGCCTATCTGGCGCGAAACGCCGACGCGGTGCTTGGTTCGGTGGGCTGCTACCAGCTGGAAGGCGAAGGGGTGCAGCTGTTCGAAGAGATCGATGGCGACTACTTCGCCATCCTGGGTCTGCCGTTGTTGCCGCTGCTGGACCTGCTGCGGCGGCACGGCGCGTTGGCGTCATGAAGCCGCCGGGCGGCGCCACCGTGGTGGCCGGCGTGGCCGGTGCGCCGGTGCGCCATTCCCTCAGCCCGCTGATCCAGAACGCCTGGCTGGAGGCCGCCGGGATCGACGGCGTATTCGTACCATTCGCCCCGCCGGCGGACCGCTTTGCGACGTTCGCCCAGGGCCTGCGCGGCGGGGCTGTGCGGGGGATCAACGTCACAGTGCCGTTCAAGGAACAGGCCCTGGCCATCGCCGACGGGGCGAGCGGGCGCGCCCGCCGCGCCGGGGCGGCCAATCTGCTGCTGTTCGAGCCGGACGGCCGCATTCTGGCCGACAATACGGACGGCGTCGGGCTGCTTGCGGCCCTGGCGGCGCAGGTGTCCGGGTTCTCGGCCAAGACCGGCCCCGCGGTGATCTTCGGCGCGGGCGGAGCGGCGCGCGGCGCCGCCGCGGCGCTGCTGGACGCAGGGGCGCCGCAACTGCGCATCGTCAACCGCACCGCGGCCCGCGCCCGGGACCTTGCCGCGGCGTTGGGCGGTCCGATCGAGGTATTCGGCGAGGGCGACGGCGCCGCGCTCGACGGCGCGGTCTTGGCGGTCAACGCCACCACGGTCGGCCTCGGCGGCGGCGGCGGACCGCCGGCGGACCTGCGGCGCCTGAGCCCCGGGGCCGTGGTCATGGACATGGTGTATCGGCCCTTGGCCACCGAGTTCCTGCTCCGGGCCGGCTCGCAGGGGCTTGCCACGGCGGACGGTCTGGAGATGCTGATCGCCCAGGCCAGGCCCTCTTTCGAGGCCTTCTACGGCGTGCCGCCGCCGCCGATCGACGTGCGCGGCCTGTGCCTGGCGAAACTGGAGGAACCGGCGTGATCGTTGTCGGCCTGACGGGCTCCATCGGCATGGGCAAGTCCACCACCGCGGCCATGTTCGCCGACGAGGGTTGTCCGGTCTACGACGCCGACGACGAAGTCCGGCGCGTCTATGCGCCGGGCGGCGCGGCGGTGGGGCCGGTGGGCGAAGCCTTTCCGGGCGTCATCAAGGACGGCGCCGTGGATCGCGCGGCGTTGAGCGACAAGGTCGTGGGCGACCACGCGGCCATGGACCGGCTGAACCGCGTCGTGCATCCCCTCCTGGGCGCCCGCCGCGCCGAGTTCTTCGCGAAAGCCAACGCCGACAAGGCCCCGATCGTGGTCCTGGACATCCCGCTGCTGTTCGAGACCGGCGGCGAGCGCAACGTCGACGCGGTGGTGGTGGTCAGCGCGCCGGCGCGGGTGCAGCGCGAGCGCGTGCTTGCCCGGGAGGGCATGAGCGCCGTCAAGCTCGACGGCATCCTGGCGCGGCAGATGGCGGATGTGGACAAGCGCGCCCGCGCCCATTTCGTGGTCGACACCAGCCAGGGCCTCGTCCACGCCCGCGCCCAGGTCCGCGACATCATCGCGACGTTGTTGTCCCCAGGCTGGCGCTCGCCTCGTCTTGATCCGGGGCGCGAAGCACGCCACTGAATCGGCCATGGCCCGCGAGATCGTCCTCGACACCGAGACCACCGGCCTCGACCCGCGCACTGGCCACCGACTGATCGAAATCGCCTGCGTCGAACTGCGCGACTACATTCCCACGGGACGCACCTTCCACTGTTACATCGATCCCCAGCGCGACATCGACCCGGACGCCGAGCGGGTGCACGGCATCTCGCGCGCCTTCCTCGCGGACAAGCCGAAGTTCGCCGATGCCCGGGTGGTGGAGGCTTTTCTGGAGTTCGTGGAGGACGCGGCGCTGGTCGCGCACAATGCTGGTTTCGACCGGGGCTTCGTGAACGCCGAGCTGGAGCTGGCCGGACGCGCGGGGCTGCCGGAGAGCCGCTGGATCGACACCCTGGACATGGCCCAGAAGCGCTTTCCGGGCATGTACAACTCCCTGGACGCCCTGTGTAAGCGCTTCAAGATCTCCCTGGCGGAGCGCGACAAGCACGGGGCGCTCATCGACGCCCAGTTGTTGGCGGGCGTCTATCTGGAACTGAACGGCGGGCGCGAGCGCGGCCTCGACCTCACCCCTACCGCCGCGGCGGCCGCCGTGGGGATGGTCGCCGCGCGGGCGGTCTATGGCGCGAGGCCAAGACCTCTCGCGCCCGCCTCGACGGACCTCGAGCGCGCGCGCCACGCGGCTTTCGTCCGCGAGGTGCTGAAGGATGGCGCGCTCTGGCTGCAGCTGCAGCGATAGGGTCGCGCCTTCGCGGCCGCGTCGCGCTCAGGCGTTGCCGGCTTCCTGGCCCTCGGCCTGGGCGCGCCTGGCGGCGTAGATGCCGGCGAAGTCGATGGGCTCCAGCAGGAACGGCGGGAAGCCGCCCTCCGCCGTGAGATCCGCGATGATCCGGCGCGCGAACGGGAACAGGTAGCGCGGGCATTCGATCATCAGCACCGGCTCGAGGTCGGCCTCGCTGACCCCGAGGATCTGGAACAGGCCGGCATAGACCAGCTCCACCAGGAATATCGCCTCGTCATCACGCACGGCGCGTGCGTTGAGCTTCAGCTCCACCTCGAAGTAGCCGTCCGGACGGCCCCTGGCGTTCAGCTCGACGCCCAGGTCGATCTGCGGCTGGGCCAGGCCGCCGCGCAGGGATTCGGGCGCATGCGGACTCTCGAAAGAAAGGTCGCGTGTGTACTGGGCCAGGATCCTGATCCCGGTCTGACCGGTGTCTTCGACTGCGCCGGCGCCGGGGGCGGAAAGGTCGGTCATGAGCGGAATTCCGTCGCGGATGCCAGGGAGCGCGGGCGACGCGGGCGCCCGTGAAACCGGGCTCGCTAACATGCGACCCCCGCGCGCGCAACGTTCCGAGCGGCGGCGACGCCGCCGTGTTGCGGCCGACTGCGCGGCCATTGGCGCGGCGCCTGACTTTGTCAGCATATCGGCCTATATTGATGGGGTTCGCAAAGATCAGGGCCATGTCGCAGGTATTGCAGCTCATCATCTTGGCCGCGGTGGCGGGGGTCGTGCTGTTCCAGCTCTACGCCGTGCTTGGCCGCCGGGTGGGACGCCAGCCGGAAGACCTGGCCCAGGCGCAGACCTCGCCTGCCGCCCGCGACGCCCAGCGCCCGCTCGCGCCGACCGCCGTGGAGCCGGCGGTGGCGGGCCTCTCCGCCCTGCGCGCACGCGATCCGAGCTTCGACGCCGCACGATTCCTGCAGGGCGCCAAGCAGGCCTTCGAAATGATCGTGAAGGCTTTCGCCGCGGGGGACCGGACGACCTTGAAGCCGCTGCTTTCGCCTTCGGTTCTGGACGAGTTCGAGAAGGTGATGGGCCGGCGGGAGTCCGAGGGCCGCTCGGAGAGCGTGGAATTCCTGCAGACCCCCCGGGCCGACCTTGAGAGCGTGAGCGTCGTTGGCGATGTCGCCAAGGCGGCCGTGCGTTTCCTCGCCGAATTCCGCAGCCGTTCCAAGGGACCGGAAGGCGAGGCGGTGGACGACAGGCGCACGGCCGAGATCTGGACCTTCGAGCGCAACCTGAAGGTCCGCGATCCCAACTGGACCCTGATCCACGTGGACGCCGCGGAGGCGTGAGCCGCCGCGGTTTTGGCGTCCTGGCTTTTCTCGCCCTCGCCGCCTGCGCCACAACGCCGCGCCATGCGCCGCCAGCGACGCCCTCGCTATCGACCGCGCCTCCGGCGGCGGCTGCGGTCAGACCCACGGCTTTGAGCTTGGCGCAGCTGCCCGGCTGGGCGCAGGACGATCACGCAGCCGCGCTCGAGGCCTTCATCGCCGCCTGCCCGGCCAACCGCGATCCCGCGATGGACCGCGCTTGCGCCGCCGCCCGGCGGCTAGGCCCGCTGGACGAAGCGGCGGCGCGGGGCTTCCTGGAGGCTCGTTTCCGAACGACGCTCGTGGGCGACGTCGGCCTGCTGACCGGCTATTACTCGCCGGACTACGAGGCCAGGGCCGCGCGGGACCTGGAGTTCAGCGCGCCGCTGCTGCCTCGCCCCACCGACCTGCTTGACGTGGACGCCGGGCTGCTCGACCCGGCGCGGGCCGGCCGGCGGGTCGCGGCGCGGCGCAACGCCTCGGGCGAGCTGCGGCCCTACGACGACCGCGCGGCCATCGAAGGGCGAGACCCGCCCGAGGTTCTGGCCTGGATGCGTCCGGAGGACCTGTTCTTCCTGCAGATCCAGGGCTCCGGGGCGCTGACGTTCCCGGACGGCCGCCGGCTGAAGGCGGTGTTCGCCGGGTCCAACGGCCTAGCTTTCGTGGCGATCGGGGGGATCATGGCGGCGCAGGGCCTGATCCCGCTGGGCGACGCCTCCGCGCAGAGCGTGCGCGCCTGGTTGGCCTCGCACCGCGGCCCACAGGCCGATGCAGTGATGCGCCTCGATCCGCGTTACGTCTTCTTTCGCCTGATCTCGGACGATGGGAGCGAGCCGGTCGGCTCGGCGGGCGTCCCGCTGATCGCCGGGCGCTCCATCGCCATCGACCCCTCTGCGCATCCCTACGGCGGGCTCTATTGGCTGGATGCCGATGCCCCCGGCCTCCCAGGCGCGAGGACGCGATACCGGCGGCTGGTTGTGGCCCTGGACAGCGGCGGCGCGATCCAGGGCGCAACCCGCGCCGACCTCTACCTGGGCCGTGGAACCGCCGCCGGGGACGAGGCCGGCCGGGTGCGCCACGCGCTGAGACTCTATCGTCTCGTTCCGGTCGATGGGGCAGCGCCATGAAGCGCACCCTGGCGCCCACCGACCTGCGTCTGTGGGCGGTGGTGGCGTCCACTGTTCGTCCCCTGCCGGGCAAAAGGGCGCCTGCGGTGGTCAGCGCCGCAACGCCGGCCAAGCCCGGGCCGCCGCCGCCCACAGCGCCCGCCAAGCCCGCCCCGGCGCGCAAGCCCGTCCGACCCGCGGACGGGCTGGAGCCCGGCCTGCACAGGCGGGTGGCGCGCGGGCGCGAGCCGCTGGCGGCGCGGGTGGACCTGCACGGCCTGGACCAGGACGCGGCCCGCGCCGCGCTCACCAGGTTCGTGGAGCGCGCGGCGGCAGAGGGCTGGCGCGCCGTGCTGGTGATCACAGGCAAGGGCGCGCGGGGCGACGGGGTGCTGCGCAGGCGCGTGCCGGACTGGCTGGCGGAGCCGCCGCTGCGCGCCCTGGTCGCCGGCGTCTCGGAAGCTCATCGCCGCCACGGCGGCGAAGGCGCGCTATATCTGGCCCTGAAGCACCGGGCGCGCGCCTGAACGATTGAGCTTGCGGCGACCTGCGATCGGCGCAATTATGCAAGTGGAAACTTTCTTAAATATCGGGAGGCGTCACCATGGCCTGGACCGATCTGATGGACCTGGACGCCCTTGGGCCCAAGGGCAAGGCAGTGGTGCGGCGCGCCGGGCGCCAGATTCTGGTGATGCAGACCGGCGAAGGTCTGCGGGCCTGCGCCAACCGCTGCCCGCACCAGGGTTATCCCCTGAGCGAGGGGGTGCTAGGCGCCGACTGCGTGCTCACCTGCAACTGGCACAATTGGAAGTTCGACCTGACCACCGGCAAGGCCCTGGGCGGACGCGATCGACTGCGCGTGTTTCCGGTGCGCGTCGCCGAAGGCCGCGTCTGGATCGATCTCAAGCCCGAAGACCCTGCCGAGCGCCGCGCCCGCGCGCTGAACGGGTTGCGCGAAGCCCTGGAGCGCGAGGACCAGGAACGCATTGTGCGCGAGGCCGCGCGGTTGATGCGCCTTCCCGGCGACCCGGCCCGCGCGGTGGCCGAGGCCCTGACCTGGGCCGCTGAGCGCCTCGAGTTCGGAACCACACACGCAGTCGCCGGCGCGCCGGACTGGCTCGCCCTCATGGACCGCCGCGACCTGAAGCCCGTCGAGCGCCTGGCGGCCCTGGGCGAGGTGCTCGGCCACATCGCCGACGACGCACATTTCGGCGGACGGTCCCCCTTCGCGCCGGGCGAACGGCCCTGGGACGAGAAGGCCTTCCTGCGCGCGGTCGAGACCGAGGACGAAGCGGCGGCGGTCGGCTTCATCCGCGGCGCGCTGTCGGAAGGCCGCGCTGCGCGCGACCTGCTGCCGGCCCTGGCGACCGCGGCGCTGTCGCACTACGCCGACTTCGGCCACTCGCTGATCTATGCGCTGAAGACCGTCGCCCTCATCGAGCGGCTGGGCGCGCATACGTCGCAGATGCTGCTCAGCCTGCTGGCGCGCAGCCTGGTCTACGCCACCCGCGAGGATCTCTTGCCGGAGTTCCGTGACTACGCGGCGCAGCTGGACGACTGGGGCGGCGCCGCCAAGTCGACGCCGCCCCTCGCGGCGAGCAGCCTGCGCCGGCTCTCGGCGCGGCGGGCGATGCAGGCGGTTCGCGCCTGGGGATCGAGACATCCGCCCGAGGCGATCTTCGAGGTGCTGGCGGAGGCCGCCGCCTGGAGCCTGCTGCACGCCGACGAAGCCCAGTTCGTGCGGGCTCAGGGCAAGCTTGCCGACAACGTAACCTGGCTCGCCTTCACCCACCCCCTCACCTTCGCCGACGCCGCCGTCACCGCCGCGCGCCTGAGGCCCGAGTTGTGGCCGGCGATCCTGCTGCAGCTGGCCTGCTTCATCGGGCGCAACAGCGCCTATGTGGACGCGGCTCTCCACGTCTCGCCCTTCGCGGTGGACGACCCGGCGGCGTACCGGGACGCGGCCACGCGGCGGCTATTCGACCACGGCCATGACCGGTTCATCATCTCGGTCCACTACGTGAAGACCCTCGCCGCGGCGAACGCCCTGGCGGGGCTGTTCCCAGAGGCGGCGCCTACCTTGAACGCGGCCATGAACCGGTTCCTCAACGCGCCGTTCAAACGCCGCCACGTGCTGCGCACCGCCCGGCAGATGATGGACTTCGTGGCCCAGGAGTAGCGTTCAGCGCTTGCGGCCGGCCTTTTCCGCCACGCCGGAGACGCCCTCCCGGGCTTCCAGCCTGGCGGCCACCTCGTCCAGGCTGACGCCCTCGGCCGCCAGCACCACAAGCCAGTGGTAGATCAGGTCGGCGCTTTCCGCGGCGAGGGCTTCGCGGTCGCCCTGCACCGCCGCCAGGGCCGCTTCCAGGGCCTCTTCAGCCAGCTTCTTGGCGGCGAGAGGCCGATCCGCCAACAGCCGCGCCGACCACGACTTGGCCGGATCGCCGCCGCGCCGGGACTGGATCACCACCGCGAGCCTCTCCAGCACCTCGCCGAACCTGCTCATGCGGACTCGCCCTCGGTGATGCGCATGTTCAGTCCCGCGGCGGCCATGGCGGCCTTGGCTTCGCCGATGGAGATCTCGCCGAAGTGGAAGATGGAGGCCGCGAGCACCGCGTCTGCCCCGCCCAGTCTCACGGCGTCCACCAGATGCCGTGTGGTCCCCGCGCCGCCGCTGGCGATGACAGGAACGCTCACCGCCGAGGACACGGCGGCCAGCAGGCCGACGTCGTAACCCGTCTTCGCCCCGTCCCGGTCCATGGAGGTGAGCAGTATCTCGCCGCAGCCGCGCTCTACGGCGTCGCGGGCGTATTCCACCACGTCGATGCCGGTCGCCTGACGTCCGCCATAGGTGAACACCTGCCAGCCGTCGTTGCGGCCTCCGCCAGCCCCGCGGGCCGGACCGTGCTTGGCGTCGATCGCCACCACCACCGCCTGCGAGCCGAAGGCGTCGGCGCAGGCGGTGATCAGGTCGCGGTTCTCCACGGCGGCGGTGTTGATGGAGACCTTGTCTGCGCCGGCGCGCAGCAGGGCGCGGGCGTTCTCCACGGAGCGGATGCCGCCGCCGACGCCCAGCGGCATGAAGCAGACGTCGGCCGTGCGCGCCACCACGTCGAGGATCGCGCCCCGGCCCTCGTGGCTGGCGGTGATGTCGAGGAACATCAGCTCGTCCGCCCCGGCCGCGTCATAGGCCCGGGCCTGCTCCACCGGGTCGCCGGCGTCGCGCAGCGAGAGGAACTGGACGCCCTTCACCACGCGGCCGTCCTTCACGTCGAGGCAGGGGATGACGCGAACCTTGAGGCTCATGCGGCCGCCGCCAGGGCTTCCGCCGGGCGGATGGTCCCGGCGTACAGCGCGCGGCCCAGCACGGCGCCGGCGATGGGCCGTCCCCTGCGGGCGCGAACCAGTTCGATGTCCTTGACGGTGGCGAGGCCCCCCGCGGCGATGACCGGGATGTCCACCGCGTCGGCCACGGCGCCGAACGCCTCCACGTTGAAGCCCATCAGAGCCCCGTCGCGGTCGATATCGGTGACAATGAGGGCGCTGACGCCCGCGTCCTCGAAGCGCCGCGCCACGGTCAGCGCGTCGAGGCCGCTGTCCTCGAGCCAGCCCTGGACCGCGACCTTGCCCTTGCGCACGTCGACGCTCACGGCGATCTGCTCGGGCCAGTTGCGCGCCGCGGTCTTCACCAGGTCGGGGTCGCGCACGGCGGCCGTGCCCAGGATCACCCGGCTGACCCCCGCCTCGATCCAGGCCTCGACATTGGCCAGGGACCGGATGCCGCCGCCCAGCTGCACCGGAATGGAGACCGCGTTGAGGATCGCCTCCACCGCCCTGTCGTTCACCGCCCGTCCCTCGGCCGAACCGTTGAGGTCGATGACATGCAACCATTCGAAGCCGGCTTCCGCCCACGCAACCGCCTGATCGGCGGGACTCTCGTTGAACACAGTGGCGGTGGCGAAGTCGCCGTGCACCACGCGCACGCACTGGCCGTCCTTCAGGTCGATGGCGGGATAGAGGATCACGGCCGCCACTCCAGGAAATTGGCGAGGAGCTTCAGTCCCGCCGCCTGCGACTTTTCGGGGTGGAACTGCACCCCGGCCAGGTTGTCCCGCGCCACCGCCGCGGGGAAGCGGCCGCCGTGATCAGCCCAGGCGGCCACGTCGGCTGCATCGTTGGGATAAAAGGCGAAGGAGTGGGTGAAGTACATGGGCACGCCTTGCGCCAGGCCCGTGAACATGGCGTGACGCCGCGCCAGGTCAAGGCCGTTCCAGCCCATGTGCGGCACCTTGCAGCGCGGATCGTCCGGGGTGAGGCGACGAACGTCGCCGGCAATCCACCCGAGGCCCGGCGTCTCGCCGAACTCCAGGCCGCGGTCGGCGAGCAGCTGCATGCCGACGCACACGCCGAGGAACGGCGCGCCGCGGCCGCGCACCGCCTCGGTCATGGCCTCGCGCAGGCCGGGCCTGGCGTCGAAGGCGCGCATGCAGGCGGCGAAAGCCCCGACGCCGGGCAGGACCACGCGGTCCGCCGCCGCCACGAGTGCCGGATCGTCGGTGGTGACCACGGTGCAGGGGTTGGCCAGGCCTCTGGCGGCGCGCTGCAGCGCCTTTTCGGCCGAGCGCAGATTGCCCGACCCGTAGTCGATCAGGGCGACGCTCTGCATGATCTCAAATCCTTCAGAGCACGCCCTTGGTGGAGGGGGCGTGGCCGCCGGTCTTCGGGTCTGGCTCCACGGCGGTGCGCAGGGCGCGCGCCAGGGCCTTGAACCCGCTCTCGGCGATATGGTGCGAGTTCTCGCCGTAGAGGGTCTCGATGTGCACGCAGGCCCCGCAGTTCATGGCGAAGGCGTGGTGGAACTCCTTGAAGAGTTCGGTGTCCATCTCGCCGACCTTCGGGCGGACGAAGTTCACCCGCCAGATCAAATAGGGCCGGTTCGACAGGTCCACGGCGCAGCGCGTCAGGGTCTCGTCCATGGGGATGTAGGCGTGGCCGAAGCGGCGCACCCCCTTGAAGCCGTCCAGCGCCTGGTTGAAGGCCTGGCCGAGCACGATGCCGGTGTCCTCCACCGTGTGGTGCATGTCGATGTGCAGGTCGCCCTTGGTCTCGATCTGCAGGTCGAAGCCGCCGTGCCGGGCGAAGCTCTCGAGCATGTGGTCATAAAAGCCGATGCCGGTGGTCACCTTGGACACGCCGGTCCCGTCGAGGTCCAGCCTGACGCGGACCTTCGTCTCCTTGGTGTCGCGCTTGATGTCGGCGGTCCTGGACATCGACGGCCTTCGAGCTGCGGCCGGGCGGGCCGTTTCGCGCCGCCTATTGGTCGCCGGAGGCCGCCGTGTCCACCTTTTTCCGGGGCTTGGCCGGGGCGAGCCCGGCGAACAGCTCGCGCGATGGGCACAGATCGCCCACGACGCAGGTCTCGCACATCGGCTTGCGGGCCAGGCAATGGTAGCGGCCGTGCAGGATCAGCCAGTGGTGGGCGCGGGTCAGCGCCCAGGCAGGGACGGCGGCCATGAGGTCGTGTTCCACGTCGTCGGGAGTCCCGCCCTTGCTGAGCTTCAGGCGATGCGCGACGCGGAAGACGTGGGTGTCCACGGCGATGGCCGGCTCCACGTCCAGTTCGTTGAGCACCACGCTGGCGGTCTTGCGGCCGACCCCCGGCAGGGCCTGCAGGGCCGCGCGCTGCAGCGGGACCTTGCCGCCATGCTGCTCCGCGATGATCCTGGAGAGGGCGATGACGTTCCTGGCCTTGGTGCGGAACAGGCCGATGGAGGCGATGAACGGCATCAGGCCCGCCTCACCCAATTCGAGCATCTTGGCGGGCGTGTCCGCCACGGCGAACAGCTTGTCCGTGGCCTTGTTGACCGATTTGTCGGTGGCCTGGGCGGAAAGGACAACCGCCACCAGCAGGGTGAAGGGGGTCAGATAATCCAGCTCGGTGCGCGGATCGGGCGCGGCCGCGGCGAAGCGCTGGAACAGGGCCTCGATGCGAGCCCGCTCGGCGGGGGAGATGCGGCGTCTCTTCGGCTTGGCCATGGCCGAACATGCCGGGCCGCGCGCGTCTCGCCAAGGCCCGGCGCGGCGCCTATCCTCGGGCGATGTCCGACCCGCAAGAACCGGGCAGACCTGGCGCGCGCCTTGCGCCAAGGTTCGGCGCATGACCATCGACCTCGCCCAGACCCGCGCGCTCCACGACCTCGAGAGCCGCTCCGCCGACTATCAGCGCATGGCCCGGGCCCTGGGCTGGCTCGCCGAGCGCTGGAGCGACCATCCGTCCCTGGAAGACGCCGCCGCGGCGGTCGGCCTCTCGCGGTTCCACTTCCAGCGCGTGTTCACCCGCTGGGCGGGGGTCAGCCCGAAGACCTTCAACGCCGCCATCGCCCACGCCGAGGCGCGCCGGCTGCTGGAGGGCGGGCAGAACGTGCTGGACACCGCCCTGGACGCCGGACTCTCCGGCCCCTCTCGCCTGCACGACCTGTTCATCGCCCAGGAGTCGGTGACGCCGGGCGATGCGCGCCGGCGCGGCGAGGGGCTGGAGTTCACCTTCGGCTGGGCGCCGACGCCGTTCGGCCGGGGCCTGTTCGTCATTGCGCCGCGGGGCCTGGCCGGCCTCGCCTTCGCCGACCCCGGCGAGGAGGAAGACCGCTTCGCCGAGGCCCACGCCCGCTATCCCGCGGCGCGCTGGGTGCGCGACGACAAGGTCGCCACCGCGATGGCGGCCCGGGTGTTCGGCGGGGCGGGCGAGCCGACGCCGCTGGTGCTGATCGGCCCGCCGTTCCAGGTGCAGGTGTGGAAGGCCCTGTTGCACATCCCGCGGGGCGCGACAGCCACCTACGCCGATGTGGCGGCCTGGGCCGGCAAGCCCGGCGCCTGGCGCGCCACCGGCGCGGCGATCGGGGCCAATCCGCTGGGCTATCTGATCCCCTGCCACCGCGCCATCGCCAGCGACGGCCGGCTGGGCGGCTACCACTGGGGCCTGGGCCGCAAGGCGGCGATGCTGGGGCTGGAAGCGGTGCGGGCGGACGAGGCGGCGTAGGACGAGGCCGCCAAGGGTCCCTACCCGCCCTCCGCCTTGCGCTTCTCGTGCATCTCAATGCCCTTCAGGATCAGCACCTTGGCCACCGTTGCGCCGGGGATGACGATGTTGGCGGCTTCGGCGCCGAATTCGAGCAGGAACTTGGGTTCCAGGATCTTGCCCAGGTGCTGTTCGAAGGTGGTCCCGGCCACGCTCACCTCGTCAGTGAGGGCGTCGAACTCGACCACCGCTTCCTTGCCCCCGCGGCGGTAGCGGAAGGCGTAGACCGGCCGGTAGACCAGTTCCACCGCCTCCAGCCGCACGGTCTCCTCCAGCACCCGGTCCGCCTCGATCTTGCCGATGGCGTCGGACACCGCGTCGCGAACCAGGCCCGAGGCGCGCACCTGCGGCGGCACCACCACCGTGCCTTCGCGCGCGAAGCCGGCCAGGGTCTCCGCGGTGGCGTCGGCCCCCGGATACTGCATGTAGCGCGAGAGGCCAGGGTCCGCGCCGCCGCCCAGGGCGTCGACGAACACCTCACGGCGCACCTCCTCACGGCAGGATTCCAGCCCGCGCAGGGTGAACTTGCCGTCCACGATCGCGCGATCCACGCCCTCGACGCTGACCCCCTGCACTTCCGGCGCGAGCGCGATGTGGTAGTCCCGGGCGCGCTCATAGGCGCAGACGGCGTGCGAGGCGATGCGCCAGAACGGCTGCAGACGCCGCTCGCGATAGACCACCTCGAACTCCTCGTCCTTGGGCCTGGAAAGCAGCCCGGTCATGCGCGCCATGGTCCCGAACGCCTCGACGCGCATGGTCCAGGCGCGGCCCTCGGCGCGGTCGATGGTGTACCGATCGGTGAGCAGGCGGATGCGCTCTTCGGCGATCTCGACGTTCATGCCGCCAGGATGCAGCAAAGCCGCCGGCCACGATACCGCTGATAGGCGCGGCGTTAGAGGATGAAACGCGAGAGGTCGGCGTTGGCGGCCAGCTCGCCGATGCGGTCGTTGACGTAAGCCCCATCGATGACGATGCTTTCCCCCGCCCGGTCGGCGGCGGTGAAGCTGATCTCCTCAACCACCTTCTCCAGCACGGTTTGCAGGCGCCGCGCCCCGATGTTCTCCACCGCCCCGTTCACCGCCACGGCGGCGTCCGCCAGGGCGTCGATGGCGTCCTCGGTGAAGCTGAGGGTCACGCTCTCGGTGGCCAGCAGCGCCTGCTGTTGGCGGATCAGGTTGGCTTCCGGCTCGGTGAGGATGCGGCGCATGTCGTCGCGGCTGAGCGCCTTCAGCTCCACCCGGATCGGCAGGCGGCCCTGCAGCTCGGGCAGGAGGTCGGACGGCTTGGCCACGTGGAAGGCGCCCGAAGCGATGAACAACACATGGTCGGTCTTCACCGGACCGTACTTGGTGGAGACGGTGGTGCCCTCGATCAGCGGCAGCAGGTCGCGCTGCACGCCTTCGCGGGAGACGTCGGCCCCGACCCGTTCGGCGCGGGACGCCACCTTGTCGATCTCGTCGATGAACACGATGCCGGCGTTCTCGGCCAGCTCCACGGCTTCGCGGGTCAGGGCCTCCTGGTCCACCAGCTTATCCCCCTCCTCGGCGATCAGCGGGCCCCAGACGGCCGCGACGGTCGTCCTGTGGGTCTTGCTGCGCCCGCCGAACGCCTTGCCCATGATGTCGCCGAGGTTCAGCACCCCCATGGAGGAACCCGGCTGGCCGGGGATCTCGAAACCCTGGAAGGGCGAGGCGCTGTCGGCCAGGGTGAGCTCGATCTCCTTGTCGTCCAGCTCGCCGCCGCGCAGCTTCTTGCGGAACATGTCCTTGGTGGCTGCGCCCGACCCCGCGCCCACCAGGGCGTCGAGGATGCGATCCTCGGCGGCGGCCTCGGCCTTGGCCCGCACGCCGGCGCGGCGACGCTCGCGGATCATGGCCACCGCGGCCTCCACCAGGTCGCGGACGATCTGGTCGACGTCGCGGCCCACATAGCCCACCTCGGTGAACTTGGTGGCCTCCACCTTGAGGAACGGCGCCTGGGCCAGGCGGGCCAGCCGCCGGGCGATCTCCGTCTTGCCGACGCCGGTGGGGCCGATCATCAGGATGTTCTTCGGGGTGATCTCGTCGCTGAGGTCCGCCGGCACCCTGCGCCGGCGCCAGCGGTTGCGCAGGGCCACGGCCACGGCGCGCTTGGCCTCGGCGTGTCCCACCACGAAGCGGTCCAGCTCGGAGACGATCTCCCGGGGAGAGAACTCGGTCATCAGACGCTTTCCAGCGTCAGGTCGCGGTTGGTGTAGACGCAGATGTCGGCGGCGATGCTCATGGAGCGCCGGGCGATCTCCTCGGCGCTCAGGTCGAAGTCCATCAGCGCGCGGGCGGCGGCCAGGGCGTACTGGCCGCCGGAGCCGATTGCGGCCACGCCGCTCTCCGGCTCCAGCACGTCGCCCGTCCCCGTCACCGTGAAGATCGCCGTGGCGTCCGCGGCGATCAGCATGGCTTCCAGGCGGCGCAGGTAGCGGTCGGTGCGCCAGTCCTTGGCGAGGTCCACGCAGGCCCGGGCCAGCTGCTCCGGATACTGCTCCAGCTTGGATTCGAGCCGCTCGATGAGGGTGAAGGCGTCGGCGGTGGCCCCGGCGAAACCGGCGATCACGCGGCCGCCGGCGAGGCGGCGCACCTTGCGGGCGTTGCCCTTGACGATGGTCTGGCCCATGGAGACCTGGCCGTCGCCGGCGATCACCGTCGATCCGCCCTTGCGTACGGCGAGGATGGTGGTCCCATGCCAGTTGGGAAGGGCAGTGCCGGCCGGATCGTTGCGCATCGGCGCGGATGTGGCGGCGCGGCGGGCGCGGGTCAAGGCGAATGACTTTTTCGGACCTGGAAGTCGAGCGCTACGCCCGCCACCTGGTGCTGCGCGAGATCGGCGGGCCGGGCCAGCAGAAGCTGAAGGCCGCGCGGGTGCTGATCGTCGGCGCAGGCGGACTCGGCGCGCCGGCCTCGCTCTATCTGGCCGCCGCGGGGGTTGGCCACATCGGCCTGGTGGACCCGGACACCGTCAGCCTCTCCAACCTGCAGCGCCAGGTGCTCTACGCCACCGCCGACGACGGCGCCCCGAAGGTCGAGCGCGCCGCCGACCGGCTGGAGGCGCTCAATCCCTATGTCCACGTCGAGCCCATCGACGTTCGGCTCACCAGCGACAACGCCCGCGCGCTGCTCGCCGCTTACGATCTGGTGCTCGATGGCACCGACGACTTCGCCACCCGCTTCGCGGTCAACGCCGCGTGCGTGGCCGAGGGCAAGCCCCTGGTCAGCGGCGCCATCGGTCGCTGGACGGGTCAGATCGGGGTCTTCAACGGCCGGCCCTGCTACCAGTGCCTGGTGCCGGAGATCCCGCCGGACGCCGAGACCTGCTCGGCCGTGGGGGTGGTGGGAGCGCTGGCAGGGACCATCGGCTCGCTGATGGCCCTGGAGGCGATCAAGCTGATCACCGGCGCCGGCGAGCCGCTGATCGGCCGCCTGATGGTGTTCGACGCGCTGGAGGGCGAGGCGCGCACCGTGCGGATAGGCGCCGAGCCGCGGTGTCCGGTGTGCGGCGCGCGCTGAGATCGCCCGGCGCGGTCGGAAAGCTACTGGTCGTACTCGAAGGCGCCGGACTTGGCCTTCTTCGGGCCGCCGAAGGTGTAGACGACGCCCAGATAGGCCACCCTGCCGATCTGGTGGCGCAGATAGTCGTCGGTCAGGACCGGCGTGACCACCAGGCGGCGGAATCTCTGGCCGTCGAGCAGGTCCGTCAGAGTGAACACCAGGGCGAGGTCCGGGCGGAACTGGTGTCGGTAGCCCAGGTTGACGAGATCGATGGCGCTGATCTGGCCTTGCGGGGTGAGCCGCCTGTCCGAGCGGGTGAAGGCGATCTGCGCGGCATCCGCGCTGGTCGGTCGATAGTCGAGGCTGGCCTTGAGGTTCACCCCGGTCGTCGACTTCAGCCCGGCCACGCCCAGCGCCGTGGCGTCGATCTGGGTGTAGAAGGCCTCGCCGCTGAGATTGTAGGACAGCTCGCGCGTGAGCTTGCCGTTGGCGCTGAACTCGAGGCCGGCGGACCGGCTGACCGGCAGGTTGGTCTTGGTCACCAGCACCACGTCGGCGGCGACCGGCCGGGTGACGTCGGTCACGGCGTCGCGGTCGATGCGGTAGTAGGCTGTGGCGCCATAGGTCAGGGCCTTGGCGTTCGCATTGTAGCCCAGCTCGAAGGACCAGGTGTCTTCGGGGATCAGGTCCGGATTGCCGGCCCGCAGGTTGTGCGTGTCCTGGTGGTCGGCGAAGGGATTGAGGGCCTCCGGGTCCGGCCGGGTGATCCGGCGGCTGACGCTCGCGAGCAGCTTGGCCGCATCGCCGAGGTCGCGCTCGAGGCTCAGGCTCGGATAGGCGCCGAAATAGCTGCGGCCGCCCGGCACATTGCCGGTGACCTGCAGCGTCGAGACGGCGGTGGCCTCCACCCTCAGGCCGGCCTGCAGGCGCCAAGGCCCCAGCGGCGTCTGGTACTGGCCATAGGCGGCGTTGACCTGCTGGCGGTAGCGGAAGTGGTTGGTGACGTTGGGATTGACGGTCGGCTGCCCGGTGACGGGATCGATGTTGTCGCCGACGTTGTCGAAGGCGTTGTGGTCGTCCTCGAGGTCGTAGCCGAGCTTCAGCTCCTGGTCCTTGCGCAGCGGCAGGACGTAGTCGACGCTCAACTCGGTCTTCACCAGGTCGAGACTGAGATGGAGATCGTCGAAGCTGGGGGCGGCGGCGGGGAGGGTGAAGGTGTTGCTGTAGGCGTAACGCTCGCGCTCGCGCGTCACGCTGCGCTGGAGCGCCAAGCTCAACGTTTCGCCGGGCCGCGTCAGCTTCTGCTCGAAGTGCAGTTCCTGGCTACCGTCGACGCTCCATTCGTGGCCGTTGCTGTGCCGGTCCGAAATGCTCGTGGGGATGCCCGCCGGCGTGGCGCTGGCGTCATGCTGGTCGAAGAACCGCGCGCCGGTGAGTTCGCGATGGCTGAATGACGCGCCGAAGGACTGCCGGTCGCTGAGTGCGTAGTCGAAGCCCCCCTTCACCAGGGGGATCAGCCGGCGGAAATGCTCGTCTATGCGCTCGTTGCTCAGCACGAGCAGGCTCGAGGTGGGATCCACCGCCGACCGGTTCGAGGTGGTCAGGCGCTCTTTCACATCCTGCCGCAGGCCGACGGCGCCGGACAGCTTCAGCCTGCCCCTGTTGTAGTCGGCGCTGAGCGCGAACACTGACCGGGCGTGCGCGCCGAAGCTCAGCTGGCCCGCGCCGGACAGGCCCGGCTTGCGGGTCTTGCGGGTGATGATGTTGATCACGCCGCCGGAACCCTCGGCCTTGAACTGGGCGGGTGGATTGGTCAGCACCTCGATCCGGTCGATATCGCTGGCCGGAAATTGCAGTAGGCTGAGGCCGCGCGTGGCGCCGGAGAACTGCGCCGACGGCTTGCCATCCACCAGGATGGTCACGTCCGCGTCCCCCCGCAGGGTGACGTTGCCGTCCGCGTCGACCGCCACCGACGGCACATTGTTCAGCACGTCCGCGGCCGTGCCAGTGGTCGTCGTGAGGTCGCCGGAGACCGTGTAGACCTTGCGGTCGATCAGGGTCTGGGTCTGCGGCGTGCGCGCCTGGACCACTACCTCGCCCACCGGCGCGACAGAGCCCGCCGCCGGGCGCTTGGTCGGGTCGCTCTGGCTTCGCGCCCCGGTCGCCGCCGCGAGCGCCAGAAGCGCCACGGGCGCGATGAGGTGCTTCATAGATCCCCCGGCCCACTCGGACTCGCGCCCGGCCGTCAGCACACCTAGTCGCAGAAGTTTGATCGCCAGATGTCAGGCAGATTGAAAATCGCCAATGCGACGGTCCCGCGATGGTTCGCCATGAGCCTCCCGGGCGCGAAGGCGATCAGAAAAGCCCGGCCTTGGCCGTCACAGCATCGACGGGATCACCCGGTCGGGCGGCTTGTGGCCGTCCATCCAGGTGCGGATGTTGATGATCACCTTCTCGCCCATGTCGATGCGGGTCTCGATGGTGGCCGAGCTCATGTGCGGCATCAGCACCACGTTGGGCAGGCCGAGCAGCTTGGGGTTCACCGCGGGTTCGTGCTCATAGACGTCGAGGCCCGCCCCGGCCAGTTCGCCGGCGCGCAGCATGGCCGCCAGCGACGCTTCGTCGATGATCTCGCCGCGGGCGGTGTTGACCAGGATGGCATGCGGCTGCAGCAGCTTCAGCCGCCGCGCGGAGAGCAGGTGATAGGTGCCGGGCGTGTGCGGGCAGTTCACCGATACCACGTCCATCCGCGCCAGCATCTGGTCGAGGCTGTCCCAGTAGGTGGCCTCCAGCTCCTCGGCGATGCGCGGGCTGACCGGATGGCGGTTGTGGTAGTGGATCGAAAGGCCGAACGCCCGGGCGCGCTTGGCCAGGGCCTGGCCGATGCGGCCCATGCCGATGATGCCCAGCCGCTTGCCCCAGATGCGCCGGCCCAGCATCCAGGTGGGGGTCCAGCCCTTGAACTGGCCAGCCTGGACCAGGTTGGCGCCCTCCACCATGCGGCGCGACACGGCCATGATCAGGCCCATGGTCAGATCGGCGGTGTCCTCGGTGAGCACGCCCGGGGTGTTGGTGACGATGATGCCGCGATCGGTGGCGGCGGTGACGTCGATGTGGTCGACGCCGGCCCCGAAGTTGGCGATCACCTTCAGCTGGTCGCCGGCCTTGGCGATGACCTTGGCGTCGAGCCGGTCGGTGATCGTGGGCACCATGACGTCGGCCCTGGCCAGGGCGGCGCCCAGGGCCTCGGCGCTCAGCGGCTTGTCGTCGAGGTTCAGTTCGGTGTCGAACAGCTCGCGCATGCGGGTCTCCACCGGATCGGGGAGCTTGCGGGTGACGACGACTTTCGGCTTGCGAATGGCCATGGGCGGTTTGAAATGGGGCTCCAGCGGCGCGAGGGCCGCCCAGAACCACTAGCAAAGCGGCCGTCCCGGGCCAAGCAAAGGCAGGATGAGCCACCGGCGTATCAGCATATTCGTGGCGATCCTCGGCGCGGCTCTGGGCCTGGGCGCCTGCGGCGGGCACGGGGCGGAGGGCCAGGACTGCCCGCTCGGGCCCAGGCCCAACACCCCCTCCGGCTATTGTGTGCCACGCTACCTCAGCCTGAAGCGCGGCGAGGTGTTCGCCCGCAAGGGGCCTGGCAAGGACTATCCGGCGGCCTTCGTCTACCACGCCCAGGGCCTGCCGGTGCAGGTGGTCGACGAGACCACCGACTGGCGGCGGATCTGCGATCCGGACGGAACTCTGGTCTGGGTTCACCGCTCCATGCTGGACGGCCGGCGCACCGTCCTGGCGCGCGGGACGCAGCCCATCGCCCTGCGCGCCGACCCCCGGCGCGGCGCGCCCGCGTCGGCCTATCTGCGGGCCAGGGCGGTGGCCAGGCTCGACCGCTGCCAGGCCGGTTGGTGCAAGGTGAGCGCCGGCGGCGCGGGGGGCTGGGTGACCGAGGCGGAGGTCTGGGGGGTCGCCCCCCAGGCTCAATGCCGTTGAGGGGCGGTGGGCGCGCATGCTAACCGGGAAACCAATGACCCTCCTCTCGCCGGTGAAGAGCCGGTTCGACAAGGCAGATCTGCTCGCTTGCGCGCGCGGCGACATGTTCGGCCCGGGCAACGCCCAGCTGCCAGCCCCGCCGATGCTGCTCTTCGATCGCATCACCGAGATTACCAAAGACGGCGGAGAGCACGGGCTGGGCTACATCGAGGCCGAATTCGACATCGATCCCAAGCAGTGGTTCTTCGACTGCCATTTTCTCGGCGATCCCGTGATGCCGGGCAGCCTCGGACTCGACGCCATGTGGCAGCTGGTGGGCTTCTTCCTGGGCTGGATCGGCGGCAAGGGACGCGGCCGCGCAGTGGGCTGCGGCCAGGTGAAGTTCGCCGGCGAGGTCACGCCCGCCGTCAAGCTCGTCACCTACAAGATCAACATGAAGCGGGTGATCAATCGCCGCCTGGTGGTGGGCATCGGCGACGGGGTGTTGGAAGCAGACGGCGCGCCGATCTATACGGCCGAAGATCTGCGTGTGGGCCTCTATCAGCGACCGTAACGACGAGGAAGCGGGACCAGGATCATGCGCCGCGTGGCGGTCACAGGCATCGGCATCGTCTCGTCGATCGGCAACAACGCCAATGAGGTGCTGGCGTCCCTGCGCGAGGCGAGGAGCGGCGTGGTCGCGGCGCCCGAGTACGCCGAGCTCGGTTTCCGCTGCCAGGTGCACGCCGCGCCGCAGATCGACTGGGAGTCCATGGTCGACCGGCGCGCGGCGCGGTTCCTCGCCTCGGGAACCGGCTATGCCCACATCGCCATGGAGCAGGCCATCGCCGACTCCGGCCTGGGCGAGGCCGAGGTGTCCAACGTGCGCACCGGCCTGATCGTCGGCTCCGGCGGGCCCTCGACCCGTTCCATCGTCGAGGCCGCCGACACGGCGAGGTCCAAGGGCGTCAAGCGCATCGGCCCCTTCGCCGTGCCCAAGGCGATGAGCTCCGGCCCCTCGGCCACCCTGGCCACCTGGTTCAAGATCCGCGGCCTCAACTTCTCCATCTCCTCGGCCTGCGCCACCTCCACCCACTGCATCGGCTCGGGCTGCGAGCAGATCGCCCTGGGCAAGCAGGACATCGTCTTCGCCGGCGGCTGCGAGGAGCTGGACTGGACGCTCTCGTCCCTGTTCGACGCCATGGGCGCCATGTCCTCGAAGTTCAACGACTGCCCCGCCAGGGCCAGCCGCGCCTATGACGCCGACCGCGACGGCTTCGTCATCGCCGGCGGGGCGGGCATGGTGGTGCTGGAGGAGCTGGAGCGGGCGAAGGCCCGCGGCGCGAGGATCTACGGCGAGATCGTCGGCTACGCCGCCAACTCCGACGGTTACGACATGGTCGCCCCCTCCGGCGAGGGCGCCGTGCGCTGCATGCGCCTGGCGCTGGCCGAGGCGGGCGGGCGCAAGATCGACTACCTCAACCCGCACGGCACCGGCACGCCCATCGGCGACGCCAAGGAGATGGACGCGGTGCGCGAGGTCTGGGGCGCGGACGCGCCGCTGATCTCCTCCACCAAGTCGCTCACCGGCCACAGCCTGGGCGCGGCGGGGGCGCAGGAGGCGATCTACTGCCTGCTGATGATGAACTCCGGCTTCGTGGCGGAAAGCGCCAACATCGAACACCTGGACCCGGCCTTCGAGGGCCTGCCCATCGTGCGCCATCGCGTCGATCGGCCGCTGGACACGGTGATGTCCAACAGCTTCGGCTTCGGCGGCACCAACGGCTGCCTGATCATGACCCGGGTCTAGCTCCCTCCCCATCATGGGGAGGGAAGAACGGCGCATCGCGCCGATCGGGTGGGGAAGTCCGACGTCTCTCCAATCGCCGGCAAGGTCCGCCGCCCTGACAGGACACCCCCACCCGGACCGCTGCGCGGTCGTCCCTCCCCGTGAAGGGGAGGGAGGTTGGAAGGAGGGAGGCGCTTGCCCGGGCGCGCGGGTCCGTCCACAAAGCCGGAACCATCGGGGAGCCGCTGCGCCATGGCCGACGACTACGACCTGCCCAAGGGCGACCTCATGCGCGGCAAGCGCGGCCTGGTCATGGGCGTCGCCAACCACAACTCGATCGCCTGGGGCATAGCCGCCCAACTCGCCGCCCAGGGCGCCGAGATGGCCTTCGCCTACATGGCGATCAACGAAAAGCGCGTGCGGCCCCTCGGCGACAGCATCGGGGTGAAGACCTACGTCACCTTCGACGCCTTCGAGGAGGGCTCCATCGAGTCGGCGGTCAAGACGGTGGGCGAGGCCTTCGGGACCATCGACTTCCTGGTCCACGCCATCGGCTTCGCCGAGCGCAGCCAGATCGGCGGCTCCTTCGTGCAGAACGCCGAGCGCGGGCCCTTCCTGCGGGCCATGGACGTTTCGGTCTACAGCTTCATCGACGCCGCGCGCTGGGCGGCGAAGCTGATGCCCAGGGGCGGCTCGATGATCACCATGACCTATCTCGGTTCGGAGCGCGCCATTCCCAACTACAACACCATGGGCGTGGCCAAGGCGGCGCTGGAGGCGTCGACCCGCTACATCGCCAGGGACCTGGGCGAGCAGGGGATCCGGGTCAATGCGATCTCGGCCGGGGCCATGCGGACGCTGTCGCTGGCCGGAATCCAGGGCGGCCGCGGCATGCTGGGCCAGGGCCGGGCGATGAGCGCGCTGAAGCAGGACACCTCCATGGAGGGCGTCGCCGGCTGCGCGCTGTGGCTGCTGTCGGACCTGGGACGCTCCACCACCGGCGAGGTGGTGCACGTAGACGCCGGCTTCCACATGATGGGCCTGCCGTCGAGCGACGAGTAGCGGCGGGTCCGGCCGAGGGCCTGCGGCAGGCCTGCGGCCTTTCCGGGGTGACGAAGGTGGGGGGAACCACGAAAAACACGAAAAGCACGAACGCGGGCGTTGTATCGGTGGCTGCTGAGAGTCGCGGCGACCTGTTCGTGGTTTTCGTGGTTGCCTTTGACCTTCCAGGCGCCCTCGCCAAATCAGCGCGCAAATGGTGACGTGACGCGCCCGGTCCTCGCGGCCCGGCGGCGGTCTTTGAAATCGTGAAACAAATTGCGCGCGGCCGGTGACACGCGGGCGCTCGCCGGTACAGCCAGGCTCCCAACCCCCACTCCCGAAATTCCCCGCGAAAGCGGGGAGCCAGGCTTTTTTGCAATCGGTTGGGTTCGCGGGTGTGGACGGAAGGAACAACGCCTGGGTCCCCGCTTGCGCGGGGAATTTCGGATGGGGGGGTGTGGTGCGCTGGCGCCCGCCGGCCACCTGTTCCGCACCTGTTATGCACTCATAACAGGCCTGTTTGGCGCCTGTTATGACCTGTTATCACCTGTTCCTGAGCAATATTAGGTGACCACAACCCATTGAACAATCACGGCTTCCAGACCGTAACAGGTGGAAAAAACCGTGAAATAACAGGTGGAACAGGTGAATAACAGGTCGGAGCAGGCAGCCGCGGCTAGGGCGCGTAGGCGCGCAGGAAGCGGCGGGCGGCCTCGGCGGCGATGCGGTCGATGCGCTCCGGGCGCAGGTCGTTGGGCAGGCCCAGCAACAGCTGCATCTGGTGCTGGGCGATCACCATGCCGGTGAAGAAGTCGGCGGCCTCCCGCGGGTCGGGAACCCGCAAACGGCCGATGCGGTCCTCCTTGGCGAGGAAGTCGGCCAGGCGCATGCGGCCGGCTTCGGGTCCGGCGGCGAAGGCTTCGCGGCCCAGTTCGGGGGCGGACGGGGCGCTCTGGATCATCAGCCGCATGATGGCGATGGCCCGCTCGCTGGCGATGGTCTCCAGCAAGGCCCGCGCATAGGCGGCCAGGGCGCTCTCCGGAAAGGCGTCGGCGCCGGGAACCTCCAGGGGCGCGGCGATCAGCTGCACGCGGCGGTCCATGAGGGCGCGCACCAGTTCGGCCTTTGAGCCGTAGTGATTGTAGACCGTCTGCTTGGAGACCCGGGCGCAGCGGGCGATCTCGTCCATCGAGGCCGCCAGGCCACGGTCGAACAGCACCTGCGAGGCCGCGTCCAGGATCGCCTCGGTCTTCACCCTGTCGATCTGTCCGGCGATGCGCGGCATCAGCCTTTGCATTCCTCCAGGCGGCGCTCCGACGGCCCGAAGCGACCTCTTATCCGCCCCTGGGCCCGTCGCGCGCAAGGTCCCAGGGCGGATTGGCCGCAGGGCGCCCTGGACCCCGCCGGGACCTGCGCGCATAGGAGGCGCATGTCCGACTACGACGCCGACGTGATCATCGCCGGGGCCGGCATGACCGGCGCGACCCTCGGCCTGGCGCTGGCCAGCGCGGGGCTGAAGCCGATCCTGATCGATCCCCAGCCCTTCGACGCCCAGACCGCGCCCACCTTCGACGGCCGCGCCTCGGCCATCGCCTTCTCCAGCTTCCGGCAGTGGCGGGCCCTGGGCGTCGGCCCTTCGCTGGAGCCCCACACCCAGCGCATCGAGCAGATCCTGGTCACCGACGGCCGCTCCGCCGGCGCGGGCGCCGGACGCGCCCTGCCCGCCTTCCTTCGTTTCGACTGCGAGGAGATCGCCGGGCGCAACGCCGGCGAACCGCTCGGCTACATGCTGGAGAACCGCCGCACCCGCGCCGGCCTCGCCGAGGCGGTGCAGGCGGCCGGCCTGACGGTGCTCGCCCCGGCCGGCGTGGCGCAGGTCGGCTTCGGCGACGCCGCGGCCGAAGTCATCCTGGCCGACGGCCGCCGGCTCACCGCGCCCCTGGTGGTGGGCTGCGAGGGCCGCGCCTCGGTGGTCCGCCGGGCGGCGGGCATCGAGGTGTCCGGCTGGGACTACGGACAGACCGGCGTCGTGGCCACGGTCGAGCTGGAACACGACCATCAGGGCGTGGCCTACGAATACTTCCTGCCCAGCGGCCCCTTCGCCATCCTGCCGCTCACCGGACAGCGGGCGAGCCTGGTGTGGACCGAGAGCACGCGGCGCGGCGAGGCTCTGCGCGAGGCCCGGATCGAGGTGTTCGAGGCGCACCTGCGCCGCCGGTTCGGCGACTTTCTCGGCAAGGTCGCGGTGAGCGGGCCGCGCTTCACCTATCCGCTGTCGCTGCAGCTGGCCCAGGCGTTCACCGCCCCGCGGGCGGCGCTGGTGGGCGACGCGGCGCACGGCGTGCACCCGATCGCCGGCCAGGGCCTCAACCTCGGCCTCAAGGACGTGGCCGCCCTGGCCGAGGTGCTGGTGGAGGCGGTGCGCCTGGGCGAGGACATCGGCGCCGCCTCCGTGCTCGAGCGCTACGCCCGCTGGCGGCGCTTCGACACCATGAGCAACGCCCTGGTCATGGACGGCTTCAACCGCCTGTTCTCCACGGACAACCCCATGGTCCGCGCCGTGCGCGACGCCGGCATGGCCGTGGTCAACCGCGTCGGGCCCGCGCGGCGCTTTTTCATGCAGGAAGCCGGCGGCGCGGTCGGCGACCTGCCGAAGCTGCTGCGCGGGGAAGCGCTCTAGCTGTCCGCGTCGTCCAACGGCCGCGCCTCTTCCGGCAGCATGATCGGCAGGCCGGCGCGGATGGGATAGGCCAGGCGGGCCGAGCGGCTGATCAGTTCGCCCCTGACGCGGTCGTACTCCAGCGGCCCGCGGGTCACCGGACAGACCAGGATCTCCAGCAGGCGCGGGTCGATCTCGGGGGCGGGCGAGGTGTCGGTCATGGGCGGCTTCTACTGCACCGAGGGCGGGGCGTCATCGTCCTCGGCGGCGTCTATCTCCAGCAGGGCGGTCAGGGCGCAGCGACGCTCGTCCAGCGTCGGCGCCTCGAGCAGGGCCTGCTTCTCCGCCACGTTCAGCGGCAGGGCCATGCACAGGCTGTTGATCAGCGCCCCGCCGGGCGCGGCGTTCACCGCCTCCCACTCCACGCCCAGGCCCTTGTGGTCCAGGTAGCGGCGCAGGACGGCCAGGAAGGGGGCGCGCTCGAACTCGATCCCCTGCTCGTCCGGCTCCAGGTCGCTGGAATAGCGCGCGAAGTCGGCGACCACCTGGCGATAGGGGGTGTTGGCCGGCAGCTCGTCGCCCAGGCCGAAGCGGCACACGCCGGTCAGGGTGATCAGATAGCGCCCGTCTCCGGTCTCGGTGTAGCTGGTGATCCGCCCGGCGCAGCCCACGTGCGCCAGCTTCGGGCGGGCGCGTCCGCCATCGTCGGTCTGGATCATGCCGATCAGCCGCTCGCCGGCCATGGCGTCGTCCACCATGTTGAGGTAGCGCGGCTCGAAGATGTTCAGGTGGGTCTGGCCGCCCGGCAGCAGCAGCACCCCGTCGAGCGGAAACACCGGGATCACCACCGGCAGATCACTGACCTTGCGGTAGCCGCCGCGGGGCATGCCCGCCTCCGATGCTCAGGAAAACAGGATCGCCGACAGCCGGCGGCGGCCCTGCTTGGTCACCTCCGACATCGGTCCGGCGGCGTCGAACACCTGGATCAGCTGCTTGCGCGCCGCGTCGTCGTTCCATTCGCGGTCGCGCTCGATGATCTTCAGCAGGTGCGCGGCCGCCCCGGCGAAGTCCCCCCGGCCGGCCAGGGCCTTGGCCAGCTCCAGTCGCGCCTCGTGGTCGTTCTCGTTCTGCGCCAGGCGGTGCTCGAAGGCGGCGACGTCCGATGGCGCCGCCTTGGCCAGCGCGAGGGCCGCGCGCACGCTTTCCAGGTCCGCGTTCTTCGCGCCCTCGGGCGCCATGGCGACGACTTCCGCCGCCCGCTCCGCGTCGCCGCCGGCGAGGTACACCCGGGCGAGGCCGCCGATGGCGGAGAGGTTCTCCGGGTCGGCCTGCAGGACCTGGGCGAAGGCCTGGGCCGCGCCGCCCAGGTCGCCGAGCTCGAGGGATTCCTTGGCCGCGGCAAGCAGTTCGTCGACTTCCGACGCGGCCGCCCCCACGCGAGGTCCGGCCGTGGCGATCAGGCGGTCGATGAAGGTCTTGAGCTGGCTCTCCGGCACCGCGCCCATGAACCCGTCCACCGGACGGCCGTCCACGAAGGCGTAGACCGTGGGGATCGACTGCACGCGCAGCTGGCCGGCGTAGACGGGGTTCTTGTCGATATCGATCTTGACCAGCTTGACCTTGCCCTTGGCGGCCAGCACGGCCCGCTCGATGGCCGGGCCCAGGGTCTTGCACGGCCCGCACCAGGTGGCCCAGAAGTCCACGATCACCGGCTGCTCACGCGACGACTCGATGACGTCCTTGGCGAAGCCGGCGTCCGAGCCGTCCTTGATCAGGTCGCCGGGACCTGCCTGCGCGGTCTGTCCGATCATGGACATGAAGTCTCTCCCAAAAGTGCCGGCGCCCGCCCGCGAACATGGGGCGAGACGCCTGGGCGTGCAATGATCCGAGTCAAGTCAGGCGTCGCTCGTGAGAGCGAAATCGACGATCATGGGCTCAACGCCGAGCGCCGCCAGGAACCGGCGGAAGTGCGGCTGCGACACCGCGGTGGTGGCGGTGTTGGCCAGGGGGTGGAAGTTCACCGGGTCGGCCCTGGCGAGGTCCGCGTCGAGCACGAAGGTGACGCGGTGGTTCGGATCGTTGATCAGGGCGAAGGCGGTCACTGAACCTGGGGCCACGCCCAGCGCCTCCTGCAACCGCGCCTCCGAGCCGAACGACAGCCGCGCCGAGCCGATCAGCTCCGGCAGGCGCTTCAGGTCGATCTTCGCGTCCTGCAGGGCGGAGACCAGCCAAAGGCGGTCCTTGGCGTCCTTCAGGAACAGGTTCTTGGTGTGGCCGCCCGGCAGACCGGCCTTGAAGTCCTCGCCCTCGCCCACCCGGAAGACCGCCGGGTGTTCCAGCGTCCGGTGGGTGATTCCCAGCTCATCGAGGAAGGCGAAAAGCTCGTCGCGGGTATGCATGGGGGCCGTCTAGGGCAAGCCGGGCCGTCGGGGAACTGGACGCGCGCGGCGCCCCGGCCTTAGACACCGTCACAGACGCCCGCAGCGGAACCCGCCCATGCCCAAGCTGGAATGCTATCCCATGACCGGCCGCCCGCCGGAGATCATCCCCGGGCGGCCCCAGCGCGGCTGGATGGACCGCTTCGCCGCGCGCCACCCCTACCGCTGCCTGCCGCTATCGATGGCCAACTCGACCGGCTGGGAGATGCTGTGCCCCATGGGCTTCGCCGCCGAATGGAACGGCGGCGCGCACCAGAGCGACATCACCCTGACCCCCGACCACCCGCACCCAGACTTCCAGGACTTCGTGAAGTCGCACTTCTCCCACGGGGTGCTGACCTTCCACCCGGGATACCTGTTCCGCACGCCGGAAGGCTGGTCCATGTGGGTGATGGGGCCGCCGAACCATGTGAAGGACGGCATCCAGCCGCTGGTCGGCTTGGTGGAGACCGACTGGCTGCCCTTCCCCTTCACCATGAACTGGCTGTTCACCCGGCCCGGCCGCGTGCGCTTCGCCAAGGGCGAGCCGTTCTGCTTCATCACCCTGGCCCAGGACAAGCCGCTGGAGGAGTTCGAACTGGTGCGAAAGCGCATCGAGGCCGACCACGGCCTGCACGACCAGTACGAGGCCTGGCGCCGCCAGCGCGAGGACTTCAACAGCCGCGTGTTCAAGGGCGATCCGGAAGCCATGAAGGAGGCCTGGCAGCGCTACTATTTCAAGGGCGAGCTGCCCGACGACACCGGCCCCGCGCCCAAGGTCCACACCAACAAACGCCGCCTGCGCCCGGTGCGGCTGGGGTTCTGAACGGGCGCGGGCGGCCGCCCCCAGAGCCGCCCCAGGGCGGCCCTTGCCAAGCCCTGGGCCCTCTGCGATAAGCCGCCTTCCATTTTTTGGGGCGGCGCCGACACCCAGGCGCGGTCCCGGAGCGCGGGCGTAGCTCAGGGGTAGAGCACAACCTTGCCAAGGTTGGGGTCGTGAGTTCGAATCTCATCGCCCGCTCCAAATTCATCAATAAAATCAGCCTATTGACGACCGGCGCGGCGGCTGCCCAGCAGCCCCGTCAAATTCGGGGAAGCGCGGGGGAAGCGCACTGCGCAAATCCGGGCTGTTTTCTGATGCCAGGCGACTCGTCCGACGGCGCACGCCACGCTCGACTCAAAGGGCGTGATTTCGCTAAGTCGGGCTGGGTTGGCGCCCTCTGAGCCGGCTGCGAATGTCGGACCAGCGTGACCCCGGCCGGCGTTCCGCTCGCCCACTACCGCCAGCACCGCGCCGGCGTGCGGCTCACCTGTCGCGACTGCATGAAACACCGCGACTGGCCCCTGGAGGCCGTCATAGCGCGCCTGGAGGCCCGCGGCGTGGGCGGCGCGAACCGGGGCGTCCGGTGAGGTCGCGCGGTACGTAGCGCGGCCCTGTGGGCGCTGTGGGGGCACCCGGTGGGAGACGGCGCCGGCGTTCGCATCCAGAGTGTGAGCGGGGGCCTACTTCGACGTCGCCGCCGAGTTCGTCGGTGCGGGGTCATCGTCGGGTAGGTACTTGACCACGATGTACCGCACGTCGTGTTCCTTGATCTCGCGAGTCCTGCCCACAGCGAAGCCGGTGCCGCCTGTGACGTAAGCGGCGTGGCCGGTCACGTCCTCATCTTCGCTTTGAAGGATCACCGCGTCGCCACCTGCCGCCTTGGCGGCTTTCGCAATGTCGCTGGTGAGGCTCGACATGCGGATCGCACCATACAGCCCAGTCTCGTGGCGGCGATCTGTGATTGAGCCGAGCACTTTGAACCTGTGCGGCGGATCGCCGTTCGACCAGAAATCGATCCCATCAACGGTCTTCTTCTCACCGCCCTGGCCTTCATGGATCGCGTTCCTGCCCTCGTAGGCAAGAAACTCCGGCGCGGCTGCCAGCCGCAAGGGGATCGAGAAAGCGACCGCCAGGCACAGCGTCGCGCCGACAATGATGCCCCTCTTCATCTATTGCGTCCCGCGGGTGTTCGGCCTTTTCGCGCCACCGAGCGGTCAAACGTTGGACCCCTGCTTTGTGCAAGTCCAGTGAGCCGCGGTGATCGTCGCACTCCCGCTAGGGCGATCTTCCTTCTCGTTTCGCTACGAATTGCGCTGCCGCCAGCTCGGCTGTTGGACCAAGCATGACCTTCACCGACGGGTCCTTCTCCGCCATCCAGCCCCAAATCCACGGCGTCAGGTTGCCGAAAGATTCGGCCAGCGACATCGGTGCGACTAGCACCTGGTCGTCCGCGTCTATGTAACTCCTGAGGTGCCAAAAGAGGTCTGTCGCGCCGCGCCGTGTCCACACGATCCATCCTAGTGGCGAATAGCGGATCCAGTCGTCGCCGAACGCGGCGAAGCCGGGCTCCAGATCAAGCACGCGCGGCCGTCCGTGGAAGGCGAAGCCGACGTGCAAAAACCGGTAGCTCATTGCCGGTCCTCCTGCGCAGCGCTTGTCAAAGAGAGTGCGCTGGCAGCTCCGCCGACCACTGGGGGAGCGTCGTGCACAATCGAGGCCGTGCGCGCGGCCTGGCGCGTCTCGACGACCTGAGCGTAGTACTCATCCCCCGACACGGCAGCGTCGGGGTGCTTGGCCACATTGTCCCAGGTGATGAGGAGGTAGATGAAGTAGGCGGCCAGCGGCAAGGCGAACCCTCCGAAAGAGAGCACTGCATGTCCGGTTGCGAGAAGGGAGCCGCCGAAGACGGTAGCGGCCAGGAGCGCGAATAAAAACGCAACAGTCGTGTTGCCTACGACACCTCGGCTCAGGCGGCCCGTAGCTGTGATCGACGAGAACCAGTGAAATTGGCCATTCGTCCCAGAGTGCGCGCCCGGTCCTAACTGACCAACCATCGAGCAACCCCGCGTTCGACCGACGGATGGTGCGCTGCCGAGCGTCGGCAAGTAAAGCGTCGCAGCGCCCTCTGGGCTGGCCGTTCGCTCCACGGTGCAGCATACACACCTGCGCAGGGTGCATTTCAGGGTGCAAGTGATGCGTTTCGGTCTCCGCCGCTTCAGCATCCGCAAGCGCATCGCCGCGCGGACGTTCTTTCGCTGCTACATTCGGCACTCCCATGGCGTGAAGGTTCCGCGCGGCTGGGGCATGATCACCAGCCAGAAGAGGGCAGCCCGCAACCGCGTCTTTCACCGCACGGCGGTGGATATGTTCAAGGCGCTCGCCAAACTGGGGAAGTAAGCGACCAATCCTCTCGCCGCCCGATCTCGGTGGTCACCGCACCGGTAGTGAACCGGGCGGCAGCGCGGGTCCCGGCCATGCTCTCCGTGTGACCGGGCTACGCCGCGAAGCAGGCTAGGTCTTCTTCTTTGGGGGACTTTCCGGATCGCTTGGGCGCCGTCTTGACGCCCTCGCGCTTCGCCACGGAGGCCTCCGCCATTATACGCCCTGCTGCCGGGTCGCCCTGCCGAAGTTTTATTGCTTCGCGGGTCAGCAGCGGCCCTTTGGGGGGCGAGACGGTTTCCTTAGTCGACGCGTTCTTGGACGGCCGAGACGGGAGTCTGGGCATGAATTCAGCCTTCTAGCTGAGTTGCGAATCGCGTTCTGCGCAACCCAAGACTACCACCAACGCCAAAGTAGGCGGCCTCTAGCCGCGATGTTGGCAGCGCACTGCGAACCGCGGGCGGAAGGCCTCCGTGCGGCACCCCGTCGTTTGGGCGTGCGTTAGGCGCAGCGACGCTCTGCTGGCCCGGTCGTGAGCGCACGGTCGGCAGCCGCTCCCGGGCGGGTCTCAGGCGCTCAGCACCCTTCGCCGCGCTGCTGGAGGCTGGTGAGCGGTCGCAGACAGGAGGCGATCCTCGCGTGAAGAGCAGCTCGTGCTATGCTCGCCGTCGGAGCGGTCCATAGACCGTTCCGGGGCGTGAGAACCCCTCACAAGGCGGCCAGAGTGCGGCCGTCACCAGCACTCCTCGACCCATGCGGTCGGGGAGGCCATTGCGTATGTCCAGGGGCGCAAGCCCTAAAGGCTATGGCGGCTCTCCTTGTGAGGCTTCTCAACTCCCCGATCACCAGGTCGGAGGGGTGGGAATTGCGTCATAAGGGGGCGGCCGGCCCACAGTCGCCGGACGAACAAGCCGAGCACGTCGCGCGGAGGGGGCGGGTTCTCGGTCCGCAGCATTGGTTCGTCACCCTGAGACTGAATCTAGACCTCCTTTCGCGGCTAGATTCAGTGCGCCTTCCTATGCCCAATCTCCTTTTTGTAGTCGGCGCGATTCTCGCTGTTGCGGCAATTCACGGCGCATTGTCCGGAATCAGTACCCTGAATCCTGCGCGTGACGTTTATTATAAGACGGGCTACCTGGGCGGCGCTGTTTTCGCGGGCGTTGCGAAAGGTGCCCTGGTCGCAGCGATCATCTGGGCAATGTCACGAGGAATAGAGAGATACCGGATTCATAGCCCTAAACCCTGGATGCTTAACATCGGCGCTGCAATTTACTGGGTTGGGTTTGCGATTGGCACCTATTGTCTTGTCCTTGCGGCTTACATCTTCTACTCACATTTCTTGACGCCTCACCTGCTCCAGACCGGACTGCCTACGGCCGGGCAGTCTCTCGCCCCCTCCCAATCCAACGAGCTACCGACACCGGAGCAGTTGTTCGCGGCCCCTCAGAGTGGCGCGGTAGACTACGGAGTCAGATTGGACCGAGGCACCCTCGGGGCCACGACGGCAATCGTGAGCATCGGATTTGCGTATTGGTTCGTTGGGCGCGGAATCCGGTACATGCTCGGTCGCTGAAACACCCCCGGAAGCATCGGGCGCGTGATATGCTGCGCAACGAAGCGGCCCAGAGGTGCCAGCCTCTGGGCCGTTGATAGGTTGAACCGCTCGCCAGCGGGTAGCAGCAATCTAGCCAGCGAAATGCGATCAGTCCATGCCTCCCTTCGATCTCCCGATGCTGCCGCGGCCCCGACTTGTCGGAGTGACGAGGGAGAAAAAGCGCTACATGGTTGCCGAGAAGGTGATGGGCCGCCCGCCAGTACTCTACGCGACTGAGGAAACGCTGAAGCGCATTGCGCGACTGGGCAAAATACAGTGCACTGTTAGGGAAGTCGCCGCGGCGCTTGGCGTGGCCGAATCCACATTGATGCTGTTTTTCAACGACGTACCGGAAGCCCGAGACGTCTATGAAGACGCCAAGCTTGCTGGCATGAAGTCGCTTCGGCGGGTCCAGTTTGACCATGCGAAGAAGAACGTCGCCATGGCCATTTTCCTTGGCAAGAACTACCTGGACCAGTCGGACCGGAATGACGTCAAGCTCTCCGGCCAACTCAGTCTCGAGGCCTGGATTCTACAGAGCATGGGCGAGCCGGCGCCAGTCGAGGGGCAAGAGATCGAAGGCCACGCGCAGTTGGTCGAGGACAAGCGCGAGGACGAAGGCGAACCGGCTTAGGGTAATTCAGTCCGCACGATGCGCCGTCCTGAAGCGACAACCGTTCGCTGAAGCGGCAGCCGCTAGCACCCGATAGAGACGCATGCTCCCGTCGCTCGACCGGCCTCCTTGCCCCGTCAAATAGCGCGGCCTAGGGTAGGTTGAATGAAGGGGCGAACACCACTCCTAGCAGACCTAGCAGCCCTAGCGGCGTCGCTGATCTTCGTGGGATTGGGTGCGTCGGCGCAGTCCACTGGCGACGCGTGGGCGGGAATCAAGCTCAAGCTGAATGGATGGACCAACCTTGATGGCAGTAGGATGCATGATGATCTCGGCCATGAGATGTTGGGCTTTTATCAGTTGCCGCTCATTCGGCGGCCAGGCGCGCTTCCACTCATTCGCGTGCGGTTTGAGTTCTCGTTCCCGACGCATGCCAATTGGGCTCCGGAAAAGCCATTTCGGTCCGAAACAAATTTGTATGAGATCGACTGTACTCGGGGCCGTCAGCGATTGGTCCAATTGGACATTTACGCTGACAACAATTTAGTTGGGACGCCTGAGGCTACCTTGAAGCGACCCGGAGATTGGCTGCATCAAACGTATTTCAGCCAAGGCGACTTGGCGCAAAGCATACAGAAGGCCGCCTGCGGCACTCAATAGCTTCGCCCGTGCACCCCCTCGACCATTCCGGGCTTCAGCCGCCTCACCCCACAGCGGTGGGGTCAGCGCCATGATCGGGACCGCTATTGGGAACGTCCGCCACACGTTGAGGATCGCGGCCAAGCTTTGAAAGCCCCCACCAGCAAGGAACGTGACCGGGAGACAAGGGGCCGGGCAGATCGGGTTTGCCAGCATCGGCCAACACCCCAGCGCACGTTGCGGGAGATCAAGGCGCTTGAGCCTGGGCGTGCCAGATCGAGATCGAGCGGCTCTTCAACGCCCGCTAGGCTCGGCCACGTGGCGCGTAGCAGCGCCGCGCGAACTAGATGCGGCAACGCAAGGCGTGGGCGTCGCCAAGGTGCCAATCAGTATGGCGCAGAAGTGCGATGGCTCGCAGGCTGGAATCCCAGGAGGGGGCGATGAAGCTCAGGATGTTGATCGCCGGCGTAGCGTTGGCGCTAGGAATCCGTGTGGCGAGCGCCGATGGGGCTGCAATTACCGACTACGTCACCTTCAGCGCCAGTGGTTTTTCTTCAAACGGAGGGCCTCCGCCCCCAACGGACCCGGTATTCGGGAGCTTTTTAATTACCTTCGATCCGACCCAGACCTATGTCAATTCGACGTCAGGGATAACACTAGAGAGTCTTAATCTCGCGCTGGGGTCGCCCCTTTCGTTTGATTACAGCCCAACTGGAATAGATTTATTGGGTAACGTGGTTGTAGTGAACGCTGACGAACTTGTGGTTGGCGGTCTTGGTGGTGGTGGCGCCATTTACGTCGGCCTACAGCCTCCTAGCAACGATTTCTCCTTTCATATCAATGGTTTTACGTCGGAAAATCCTACCTTCGGTCGCCTCCTTTATGGTCAAGTGGGTGCCGATCCTAATGTTGGGCTATTCGGCTACGTAGAAAACGGACCGGACGTGCGAGTAGGGACAGGTGCTGTTTCCGTGACCGCCGTGCTTGAGCCCGCCACCTGGGTGATGATGCTGCTGGGGTTCTTCGGGCTGGGCGCGGTGCTGCGGCGCCGCCGAGCTTCGGTCGCCCTGACAGCCTGAGGGCGGACTGCCGAGGCTCGACGCGCCACTTCGCCTTCGTCCCGAAAAATGAGAAGTCTGGCCGCGCCGTTCAGCACGTCACCGAGTGGCAGTCGCGCGCAGAGGCTGAGCGGGAGTCGTTGCGTCTGCTCGGCCGGCACGGCGCTGGCGAGGCGGCGTCTATCGACGGTGACATTGCCGACGGTGATTCCGTCCCAAACGACGCCTGGGGCCAGACGGCTTGAGGAAAGTGGCCCGGCGCGCGATTGGGCGCAGCCGGGCCGCGCCTTGAGGTTCGGGGGGCCGAAACGTCGAGGCCGCTGATCGAGAGATAGTATTTGGCCGGTAGCGCCACAACACCTGACGCCGTGACTCTGGGTTCGCCGCAGGGGTCAGTCGCGAGGCTGGACGGCTAACTGGAGACCAGAAACCTGAACCGCCCATCCCGCGCGGCCATGGCCAACCGGTCCCCTGTCTCTTCCTACCTCTGCGGTCCCCGAGCCCACTCCCTGGGCGATGCTGCTGGCTGGGTTCTTCGGCCTGGGCGCTGGCCTGCGGAGCCAGCGGCGCGTAGGGTGGCGCTGGCGTAGGCCGCCAAGCCCCACGCCAAGGTGCATCCCATGGGCGATTCCATTGACACTTGGTTCGCGCGGCGGATGGATGAAACGCCGCCCAGGATCGACCAGTCCACCATCCCAAAGGCGCATCGCCAGCGCGCGCAGCGCCTTGAGAGCAGTCTTCGACTGCTGACCAGCCTGATTGAAGCGGTCAGCGACGATGTCGCACTCTTCGACTATGCCGAGGCGCATTCTGAAGTGACAATGAAGTGGACACCCATCGCGTGCCGTGACGCGGCGATGAACATCTGGGCTTTTCGTGACACGCTGGCTCAAATCCTCACGAGCTTGTCGAGAATCCAGGGCGTTTCAACTCCGGCGCGGGAGTCACTACAAGGTGCTCTGAGTGCCTTCACGAGCGCTTTTCCGGATGCCAAGGACATGCGCGACGTCGTCGGGCACCCAGCCTCCCACATTGCCGCGCAAGGTCGGGGCGCTGACAACGCGGCAAATGGCGTATTGATTCAAAACTCGTGGGCCGGACGTAAGGTCATGAACACTTACGAGGGCCGCGAGATCAGTTTCGAATTGAGCGCGGCAACGCTCGAAACGTTGCAGGCCATCCGAAAAGTCGCCTACGACGCTTTCAGGACCTGATGCGAGCAGCCCGAGTCAGCTTCCGCTTCTGATGCGCCCGCCTGTGCGGCGGGCGACGGCCGACCCCCGGCGACCAACTTGAAGACATCGAACGCCAACCAGGGGCGACCGCGCCATGCCGCTCGCTCGCTACGGCGCCATGTGGAGGGCGCGCTTCGCGAGCGGCTTTCCCGCCGCCGAGCTTGCAGCCGGTCAGGCCTGGGCTGGTGATGGGCCAACGGAGATGGGCCTAGCCCCTGAAGATATAGAAGGTACCCATCACTTGAGAGGCGGCTCGCACTTGCAGGTGATAGGCGACGAACCGCACATAGTCCGCTCCGGCTCCTTGCAGGTGATAGGCGAGACCACTTGCAGGTGAGAGGTTGACCGCTGTTTTTGCTTTCGTCCGCCGAACGAGCCGGCGGTCTCCTCCCGTAGCCATCGACGGACTTGGGTTACACCGCCGATTCCGGCCCTTCCAAGCTGTTCAATCACCGCCTGCCACCGATGGGTCGGAGGGGCCTGCGCCAATGATCCGAACCGCGTTGGCAGCCAGGTGAGCGCGTACCGAGAGGGCTCGCCACCGCCAGCCTGCCGCAAGCCTTGCACGGTCCGGTCTACCAGGCCCGCTGCGATGAGTTCGGCGAAGCCCTTGCGGACATCCGCCGCAGTCGCGCCCCAGGCTTCCAATTGCTGATAAGGCGCTGCGAGGTTGCCGTTCTCTCGGCCGGCGTGGCTTGCGTGTGCGTACAGGAGGAAATCGAGATTGCGCCGGGCGTGAATGCCGAGCGCGCGAAATGTAATCGACCCGAGCATGGTGTTCGTCATCCAGGTCCAGGGCTGGCCCTCGGGCGGACGCAGGCTGAGAGTCCGGCCGGGTCTCGCTCGAGGCTTGGTCACGCCGCGCCTTTGCTCAACTTCCTTTGCCGGGCGCGGCGTTCGGCCGCGTTCCGGCAACGGCCGCATTGGAACCCTCATCGGTGGTCGAGGTGCGCCTGATTTCGAGCGCGACGCTGACCCAAGCGCGGAGGTCTTCGGTTGCGTACAACACAGCACGGTTCAGTTTTCGGTACGCCGGGCCACCGCCAATCACTCTGAGTTTCGCCAGCGTCGCGGGCGTGCGCACAACGCCAAACGCTTCGCGCAGAAACCCACTTGCTTCGCGGGGCGACAGAAACGGTTCGGGCATGAGTCAACTCCGGTGGGGTCAATCAAAGATCACCACCGAGCATTCCAGAGCGGGCGACGGCGTAATAGGCGGCAGAACGACCGAAACTATTTGCCCTCGTTCGGCACGCGGATTCGCAATACCCGGCCCATCACCCGCGGCGACACGTGCGCTTCTCCTGCTAGCTGCTTGATCGAGGTCCCCGGCGACACCCCACGTGGATAGTGCTCCGCGAGGTACCTTCTAGCTCGCTGCGTCTGAACCGGTGGCCGTCCGATTTTCCGGGCGAGCGCCGCCGAGCCTTGCTCTACGGCAGGCGGAGGCACGGCGGGCTCCGAGAGGATACGACGGGCAAGGTCCACAGCAAGTTCGACCTGCACCGCTTGCGCAACGGCTGCGATCAGCTCGGGCGATGGCGGTGGTGGCCGCCACTCCTTTCCCGTCGTTGAGTCGAAATACACGACTTTGCCCGGATTGCCCGGAAGTGTCATTTGCACGCCTCCGCTAGGCGACCTCGGCTGCGATGACGGGGTGGGGATGGAGTGACCGAATGTCGGCCTCCTGCCTTCCATCCAGGGCGGCGGCAATCCGCGCCGCCACGCGATCCGCCGCCGCGACGAGCGCCGAGTCCGGCACGTGGGCATAGCGAGCTGTCACGCCCGGAACGCGGTGGCCCAACAGACCCGCGATAGTGAGTTCCGAGAAACCCATTTCGGCGGCGGTCGCGGCGAAGGTGTGCCGAAGCACGTGAACCGTCACGCCGTACAACCGGGCCTTGTCGCAAACGCGCTCAAGGACCCTCGGGAGGCCGACAAAGTGCCCCTCGGCGCTCACGGACGGAAACACCCAGGGGCAGTCGTCCTCTTCGGGTTGGTCGTTGATGAGTTTCACAGCCTCGGCGCCAATCGGACGCAGCTGGGCGCCGCTCTTGGTGTCCTCGAACCGGACGCACCCCATGCGGGCGTCCACCCATGCGTGGGGCAATGCCAGCGCCTCCATCCGGCGGAATCCAGTGAGCAAGAGCAGGCGGATGGCGGCGAGGCCGGTCTTGTTCTCACCTACCGCCTCGGCGGCGCGCATGGTCTCCCCAAGCAAGACCAGCTCAGCAAGAGTCAGGAATCGGCGCTGCTTTCCGTCGGGCGGCTTTTTCACTCCGCGCGCCGGGTTTTCCTTGATGAGCCTCAGCGGTCGGCGAGCATATTCCAGGATCGTCCCCACCATGCCGACAGTACGCGCGGCAACACCCACTCCGCCGGCGGCGACGCCACCACGGCCCTTCTCCTTTCGGGGTTTCGCCGTCTTGCCCGCCACGATGTCCGATTTCATTCGCTCGATGTCGGCGGTGGTAAGGCTCCGCACAGTGAAGCGGCCTATCAGGGGCTTGACGTGAACCTTGATGCGGCTTTCGTCCATCGCGAGTGTTGATGCTTTGATGCGTCCTTTGGCGTCGGCAACGTAGAGGTCACACAGTTCCGCGACGGTGATTGACTTTCGGACTGCGTGACGCTCGGCCGACGGATCGCCGCCCTTGGACGCCGCCCTCAGCGCGTCGCTCGCCAAGTCACGCGCCTCATCCGGCGTAAGGACGTTCACCTTGCCCAGCACGAGCCGGCGGGTCCGCCCTTCTTTGTTCCGGTATTGGACGAGATAGGACCCCACGCCGCTCGGCTTCATCCGGATGCCGAATCCCTTCAGCGCGCCGTCGCCGCTGTCCCAGGTGAAGACGTCCTTCTTGTCGGGATCGGGACGGAGGACCTCCACCGTGCGCCTTGTGAGTTTCGGCATTCCAGTCTCCATTCTGCTTCCCCGGACCCCCCACCCGTACCGGGGAAACCCTGGGGAAGCGCGGGGAAGCAACTTCGGTCACGGCTCATCGCAAACCGTAACCCTTGGGTAGCGCCATGATCCCTTATATGTCAACGAGTACACGGCTACAGTAGCGACGGGGAAGCAGCGTCACCGATCTTACTTTAACCTTGCCAAGGTTGGGGTCGTGAGTTCGAATCTCATCGCCCGCTCCAAATTTGTCGCCGGACATCACCAGTTCCAATCGTGCGAGCGCGGGCGTTCGCGCGCCGCCCGCCGCGACGGCGCGCCCGCGCCGGCGCCTTGCCACCCGGCTGATTGCGGGGCCTACTTCCGGGGCCCGGACGCAGAAACGCCGGACTCGGGACGGACGCTGGGATGCAGAAGGTCAAGATTGCCGCCGACGGCGCCGTGCGCACGGTCACCCTCGCGCGCGCCGAGAAGCGCAATGCGCTGGACGCCGAGATGCTGGGCCAACTCGCCGAGGCGTTCACCGCGCGGCCGCCCGCCGCCGAGCGGGTCACGGTGATCCGGGCGGAGGGGCCGGTGTTCTGCGCCGGGCTGGATCTGCGTGAGCGCGGCGGGGGGACGGTGGGATCGTCGGCCATCGAGGCCATGCTGCACGCCATCGAGCTTTATCCCCTGCCCGTGGTGGCGGTGGTGCAGGGGGACGCGATCGCGGGGGGCAATGAGCTGGCCCTGCACTGCGACTTCGTGGTGGCGAGCGAGGCCGCGCGGTTCGGCATGTCCCTGGCCAAGATCGGCCTGGCGCCCAGCTGGTTCCTGGCCAAGAAGCTGCTGGAGGTGGCTGGCCCGGTGGGGGCGCGAGAGATGCTGCTGCTGGGCGACCTGCTGCCCGCCCGCCGGATGGCCGAACTGGGGCTGATCTACCGCGCCGTTCCGGCTGACGAGCTGGAGGCGACGGCGCAGGGGGTGATCGCGCGCCTGGCCGGCAACGCGCCGCTGTCGCTGAGGGCGATGAAGGCGCTGCTGGTGCGGGCCATGGGCTTTCGCGACGGGATCGCCCACGCCGACGTGGACGCCCTGGTGGCCGAGGCCGGGCGCAGCGCCGATGCGCGTGAGGGCATCGCCGCCATGCTGGAGCGCCGCGCGCCCAGCTTCGAGGGCCGCTAGGTGGCCGGCGTGCGTCTCGACAAGCCCTGGCGCGAGCTGACGGCTGAGAACGTCGCGCGGCTGGCCGGGGAGCTCGGCGTCTTTCAGCTCGCCGACGCGCAGGGGCGGGTGGTCCGCATCGGCTACGCGGGCGGCCGCTCGCTGTTCGGCCTGCGCGGAGAGCTGCAGGCGGCGCTGGCGGCGGGCGCCGCGGCGAAGTTCCGTGTGGAAGTCACCGCCCAGTACCTCAGCCGCCATGAGGAACTACTGATGGTGCATATGGCCGAATTCGGATCGTTGCCGGCCGGCAACGCCGCCGACGCCGGTCGCCGGCTCGGCCGGCTAAGTCCAGGTTGAGGGCCTACGATGGATTTCGAGATGAGCCACGAGCAGAGCCTGATCGTGGACCAGGTGCGCCGCTTCGTGCGCGAGGAAGTGGTCCCGCTGGAGGCCAGGCTCGACCCGGATGCCTCGAGGGTCGAGCCCGAGGATCACGCGCGGCTCACCTCGATGACCCGCGAGATGGGCCTCTATGGGCTTGGCATCCCGCCGGAGTTCGGCGGGCCCGACGTGGATATCGTCACCCAGACCCTGATCGCCATGGAGACCTCTCAGCATCGCGCCGGGCTCTATTCGCCCTGCTTCGGCGCCTTCGGCGGCGCGGGCCTGGCGCAGCTCTACGAGGCCAACGAAGACCAGAAGGAGCGGTATCTGTTCCCCATGCTGCGCGGCGAGAAGCGCGGCTTCTTCGGCCTGACCGAGCCGTCGGGCGGTTCCGATCCGGCCCGGGCGATCCGCACCAGGGCGGTGCGCGACGGCGACGACTGGGTGATCAACGGCTCGAAGATCTTCATCTCCGGGGCCGATGTGGCGGACTTCGGCATCGTCTTCGCCCGAACCGACGCGTCGCAGGGCCGCGGCGGCATCACCTGCTTCATCGTCGACGCAACCACGCCGGGGTTTCACGTGCGCCGGGTGGTGCACACCCTGCGGTCCGGCCACTACGGCACCGAGCTGCAGTTCGAGGACGCCCGGGTGCCGCACGCCAATGTGCTCGGCGAGGTGAACCGCGGCTTCGCCATCGCCAACGACCGGTTGACGCGGCAACGCATCCCCTACGCCGCCGGCTGCGTCGGCGTGGCGATCCGGGCGCAGCAGATGTGCATCGACTACGCCAAGCAGCGCGAGACCTTCGGCGCGGCCCTGTCCACCCGCCAGGCGGTGCAGTGGATGGTGGTGGACAATGAGATCGACATCCGCACTTCGCGCTGGGCCACCCTCGCTGCTGCGTGCAAGGCCGCCCGGGGCGAGCCGTTCCGCGCCGAGGCGGCCATGGCCAAGCTGCTCGCCACGGAGGGGGCCAGCCGGGTGGTGGACCGGGCGATCCAGATCCACGGCGGCTATGGGGTGAGCAAGGATTTCCCGTTCGAGCGCTGGTACCGCGAGATGCGCATCCGCCGCATCGGCGAGGGCCCCAGCGAGGTGCAGCGCATCGTCATGGCGCGGGAACTGTTCGACCAGGCGCTGTACTAGCCGATGGACAGCCGCCCGCCGCCGCTCTCAGGCGTCACAGTCATCGACATGGGCCAGGTCTATCAGGGACCCTACGCCGGCCTGCTGCTGGCCAAGGCGGGCGCGCGGGTGATCAAGCTGGAGCCGCGGCATGGCGAGCCGCTGCGGGCCCGCGAGGCGGTGGGCGGCGGGGCGTCGCTGCCGCTGGCCATGCTCAACTCCAACAAGCGGGCGATCACCCTCAATCTGAAGAACCCGCGCGGGGCGGAGCTGCTCAAGGCGCTGGCGCGCAAGGCCGACGTGCTGCTGGAGAACTTCGCGCCGGGCGTGATGGACAAGCTCGGCGTCGGCGCGGCGGTGCTGATGGGCGAGAACCCGCGCCTGATCTACGCCTCGGCCACCGGCTACGGGCTGTCAGGCCCGGAACGCGACAACCTGGCCATGGACATCACCATCCAGGCGGCGTCCGGGGCGATCAGCGTCACCGGCTTTCCCGACGGCCCGCCGGTGAAGGCCGGTCCGGCCATCGCCGACTTCCTGTCGGGCACGCACCTATATGGCGCCATCGTCACCGCCCTCTTCGAGCGTGAGCGCACCGGCCGCGGCCGCCTGGTGGAGGTGGCGATGATCGAGACCATGTTCCCGACCCTCGCGTCGAACCTCGGCATGGTGCACAACAACCCGGACCGGCCGCTGGGGCGCACCGGCAACCGCCACGGTGGCCTGGCCGTCTCGCCCTACAACGTCTACGCCTGCCGGGACGGATGGTTCGCCATCATCTGCAACAACGACACCCACTGGCGCAGCCTCACCACGGCCATGGGCCGCCCCGACCTTGCCGAGGACGCGCGCTTCGCCTCCAACGCCGCGCGGGTGGCCCACATGCAGGAGACGGACGACGTCGTCGAAGCCTGGGCGGCCGACCTCACCCGCGCCGAGATCTTCGCGGCCACCGGCCGGCACGGCGTGCCGTCGGCGCCTGTGCGCGACCTGCACGAGGTGCTGGCCAACGCGCACATGCGCGGGCGCGGCATGCTCGAGGACATTGACCACCCGAAGTTGGGCCGGATCACCGTGCCTGGCAGCCCGCTGCGCTACCACGACACTCCGCAGACGCCGGCCACGCCCAGCCCGTCCATCGGCGCGGACAACGCCGAGGTGTACGGCGAGTTGCTCGGATTGTCGCCCGCGGACGTGCAGGCCCTGAGGGCCGACGACGTGATCTGAGGCTCGGGCTCAGGCGGACGCGGTCTTCGTCGTACACGGGCTAGGCGCGCACTGCGTGTTGTGGGATTCTGGCGCCCATGAGCAGTCCTTCCGGCGACGTGATCGATGGCGCGCAGCAAGCGGCGGCCCTGCGCACGCGCGCGCGGACCGTGGCGCGGACGGCCGACGCTATGGCGGCCAGGGCCAGCGCAATGCCTTCGGGCGCCCCGCGCGAGATGCTGGAGGCCCAGGCCCGCATCATGCGCGACGGCGCACGGCGGCTCGAGGCGGAAGCCCTGGCGGTCGATCCGCCGCGGGGCCGCGCCTGAACCGACAGGGCGTGGCCGTTGACCGCGCCCGTCGCCGCGGGAACAGTGCGCGCGTCTCGCCTCGGAGCAGCCGCCCATGACGGACCATCCTGCGCCCTCTTCAGCCGAGACCGCGCGCCACGCCCAGGTGGTGATGGCGGTGATCGCGGCGGGGGCAGCCATGGCCTGGCTCGCCCCGATCCTTACGCCCATGGCCCTGGCCATGTTCCTGATGGTGCTCATCGACGGCCTGGCGCGCGCCCTGAGGAGCCGGCTGCCGACCTTGCACGGCGGCGCGGCCCTCGTCATCGCCGTGGTGATCTGCTGCGTGGTCTTCGGCCTGGTGGTGTTCATCGTCGCAGACAACGCCGCACTGTTCGTCGAACGCCTCATGGGCTACGGCCCGAGGATCGATGGGCTGCTGAGCCGTCTGGAGCGCGCGACGCAGGTCGGCTTGCCGCGAAGTCTCAAGGCCCTGGTCGCTCAGCTCAATCCCGCGCTCGTCCTGCCCACCATCGCCGGCACCCTTCAGGATCTCGCCGGCAACGCCGTTTTCATTCTCATTTACCTCGGCTTCCTGCTGGCCTCGCGGCACGGCCTCGAGCGCAAGGCGGTGCGCCTGTTCCACGACCGGGAGGAGCGTCACGCGGCGGTGCAGCTGTTCCTGCGCGTGCGCAACGCACTCGAGCGGTATCTGTGGATCCAGACGGTGTGCGGCGCGATCATCGCGGCGGGCTCCTGGGCGATGATGGCGGCCGTTGGCCTGGACAGCGCCTTCTTCTGGGCCTTCATCATCTTTGTGGTGGGCTATGTGCCGATCATCGGGGCGGCGGTCGGCATCCTCGCGCCCGTGCTGTTCGCCCTGGTGCAGTTCGACACCCTCTGGCAGGCGGTCTTCCTGCTGATCGGCCTGCAGGCGCTGACCATGGTCGTGGGCAACATCCTGCTGCCCCGGATGCAGGGACGGGGCCTGAACATCGACCCGGTGGTGGTGCTGCTCTCCCTGGCGTTCTGGGGGGCGATCTGGGGTGTGGCCGGCATGTTCCTGTCCACGCCCTTGACCATGCTGGTGATGGTCACCTGCGCCCAGTTCGGCGGCGCCCGCTGGATCGCGGTGCTGCTCTCGGCTGACGGAGACCCGGACTCCCTGGGCGGCGAGAGTCAGGCGGCGACGGCGGCGCTGGCGACGGCGTCCGGGGTATCACGCAAGAGTGATATGGCCTCGCTTTCCGGTTGAGCACGGCCTCCTATTTGTTGCTTGGCCGGGCGCATCAGCCGCTCGTCCCGTGGCCATGTTCCCCAACCGACGTCATGGCGCGAAACCGGGGGTCCAGCCTTCAGGCGAGGCCTCGGCGCCGCCGGGAAACCCCCCTCCCGGCGGCGCCTTCGCGTCCGCTCCGCCCATCCCGGCCCGATGTTGTCGCTTAGTCGATGAAACGGCGACAAAGCGCGCGTAGGCTCGCGTGATGAACGACGAATCGCCGCTGGCCCCGCCCGCGCCGTCCACTGCAGCGCCCATCGACGCGGGCGCCTTCCTCTCCGTCCTCGGTGACGCCACGCCGGAACCCTCGGCCGGTCAGGCGAGGTTCCTGGCGAGTCTGGCCCAGGACTATCGCGCCGACGAACTCCCGGAGGTCCGCGCCGACGACTTCGCCCGACTGGCCGCCCAGCTCTGGGCTTTCGCCGCCGCCCAGGAAGGCCGCGAGCCGGCCGTTCGCATACATGTGGCCACGGACGCCGACGGCCGCGCTCTGAACGCGGACCTGGTGGAGATCGTGCAGCCTGACGCGCCATTCCTGGTGGACAGCGTCATGGGCGAGCTGGTGGAGGCCGGAGTCTCGATCCGCGCCATGTTCCACCCCATCGTGGAGTCGCCCGGCGGACGGCGCTCGGCGATTCAGGTCTGGCTCGAGCCGGTGGGCGAAGAGCGCCAGGCCAGCCTGATGGCAGGCCTGAAAGCGACGCTCGGCGACGTGCACACGGCGGTGGACGATTTTCCCCAGATGGTTGCGCTCATGACGAGGGCCATCGCCGACCTGAAGGCCACCGCGCCCGTGCACGATCTGGCCTCATTGAACGAGGACCTGGACTTCCTCGAGTGGCTGGACACCGGCCATTTCGTGTTCCTCGGCGCCCGGACCTACGACTATCCGCGCACGCCGGACGGCGGCTATGCGGCCGAGGAGCCGCTGATCCAGCCGGAGGGAAGCCTCGGCGTTCTGCGCGATCCGAGCCGCACCGTCCTACGGCGGTCCAGCGAGCCGGCCGTGCTGTCGCGGCAGCTCCGCGACAACCTCGCCGTGGCCGCACCGCTGGTGGTCGCCAAGGCCAATCTGAAGTCCCGCGTCCATCGGCGGGTGTACATGGACTATGTGGGCGTGCGCCGGTACGGCGGTGACGGCAAGCCGGCCGGCGAGATCCGCTTCGTCGGCCTGTTCACCGCCCAGGCCTACGACGAGACGGTGCGGGCCGTGCCGCTGATCCGGCGCAAGGTCGATCAGGTCATGGCGCGGGCGGGCCTGGCGCCCGGCAGCCATAACGCCATGCGGCTCTCCAACATCCTCGAAACCTATCCGCGCGACGAGCTCTTCCAGATGACCGTCGACGAGCTGCTGACCAACGCGCTCGGCGTATCGCACCTCTCCGATCGGCCGCGGGTGAAGCTGTTCATTCGCCGCGACCCCTTCGATCGCTTCGTGTCGATCCTGTTCTACGCGCCGCGCGAACGGTACGACGGCCGCCTGCGCGAACGGGTCGGCGCGATGCTCGCTCAGGCCTACGGCGGGCACGTGTCGGCCTACTACCCCTATTTCTCCGACGCGCCGCTGGCCCGGGTGCACTACATCATAGGGGTCAGCGCGGAAGACCACCGCGATCCTGATGTGGCCGTGCTGGAACAATCGATCGCGGCCATCGCCCGGACCTGGACCGACGACCTCGAGGCCGCCGCGCGCGCCGCGGGCGTGGACGGGACCCTGTTGACGGCATGGATGCATGCCTTCCCCGTGGGCTATCAGGACCTCTATTCCGCGGACCACGGCCTGATCGACGCCGGCGTGTGCGACGCGCTGAGCGAACCTGGCGCAGTGGCGGTGCGCGCCTACCGAGACGCGGAAGACTCCAAACTCGACTTCCGCCTGAAGCTCTTTCGTCTGGGCGATCCCGTGGCCCTGGCCGACGTCCTGCCGATTGTCGAGGACATGGGCCTCAAGGCCATGTCCGAGGAGGGGTTCGCCCTCCACCCGTCCGGAGCGGACGCCGGGCGAACCGTTTGGGTGCATGAGTTCCTGCTCCGGGACCCGCGCGGCGAGAATCTGGTGTTCGCCGACGTCAAGCAGCCCTTCGAAGACACCGTCCTGGCGGTGTGGACAGGGCGCACCGAAAGCGATGGCTTCAACCGCCTGGTGCTGGAGCTCGGCGCGCCCTGGCGCGAGGCCGCGCTGATCCGCGCCCTGGCGCGCTATCGCCAGCAGTCCGGGCTCGACCCAAGCCCGGCGGTGCAGGAACAGGCCCTGAGCGACCACTCCGAAGTGACGCGCCTGATCCTCCAGCTGTTTCATGCGCGCTTCGACACCGCCCTCGAGGCCGATTTTGCCGTCCGCGACGCCAAGGCCAATGCGCTGCAGGATGAGATCGAAGAGGCGCTGCAGGCCGTGGAAAGCCTCGACGCCGACCGGGCGCTGCGCCGCATCGCCGCCCTGGTGGGCGCGATCCAGCGCACCAACTACTACCAGGCGGACGCCTCCGGCCAAGCCAAACCCCACATAAGCTTCAAGGTGGCCAGCCGCGAATTGGCGGACCTGCCCCAGCCCAAGCCCTACCGGGAGATCTATGTCTCGGCCCCGTCTGTCGAGGCCGTGCACCTGCGTCTGGGGCCCGTGGCGCGCGGCGGCCTGCGCTGGTCCGACCGGCGCGACGACTTCCGCACCGAGGTGCTGGGCCTGGTGAAGGCTCAGCAGGTGAAGAACGCGGTGATCGTGCCGCAAGGCTCCAAGGGCGGTTTCTTCCCAAAACGCCTGCCCAAGGCCGGCTCGCCGGACCAGGTCCGCGCGGAGGCCGTGGCGGCCTACAAGACGTTCCTGTCGGGCCTGCTGGACATCACCGACAACATCGACGCAGAGGATCGCGTGATCCCGCCGGCGGGCGTGGTCGTGCACGATCCCGACGATCCGTACCTGGTGGTCGCCGCCGACAAGGGGACCGCCACCTTTTCGGACATCGCCAACGCAGTGTCCGAGGACTACGGCTTCTGGCTCGGCGACGCCTTCGCCTCCGGCGGGTCGGTGGGCTACGACCACAAGGCCATGGGCATCACCGCGCGCGGCGCCTGGGAAGGCGTCAAGCGTCACTTCCGCGAATTGGGCAAGGACATCCAGAACGAGCCGTTCACGGTGATCGGGGTCGGCGACATGTCTGGAGACGTGTTCGGCAACGGCATGCTGCTGTCGAAGAAGATCCGCCTGGTCGCCGCCTTCGACCACCGGCACGTGTTCATCGATCCCGATCCGGACATGGAAGCTTCCTGGGCGGAGCGCAAACGGCTGTTCGATCTGCCTCGTTCGTCCTGGGACGACTACGACCGCTCCAGGATTTCGGCTGGCGGGGGCGTCTTCCCGCGCACCGCCAAGTCCATCGCCCTGACGCCCGAAGCCAAGGCGCTGCTGGATATCAAGGCGGACGAGTTCACGCCCGCGGCGGTGATCGCGGCCATATTGAAGGGCCGAGCGGAGCTGATGTACCTGGGCGGCATCGGCACCTATGTGAAGGCCCGCGGCCAGAGCCACCTCGAAGTGGGCGACAAGGCGAATGACGCCATCCGCGTGAACGGCGCGGATCTGCGCTGCAAGGTGGTGGGCGAGGGCGCCAACCTCGGCTTCACCCAGGCTGGGCGGATCGAATACGCTCAGGCGGGCGGACGCATCGACACCGACGCCATCGACAATTCCGCTGGCGTCGACACGTCCGACCACGAGGTGAACATCAAGATCCTCACCGGCATGCTGGAGCGCGCTGGCAAGCTCGACCGGCCTGCGCGAAACGCCTTGTTGGCCGCCATGACCGACGAAATCGCCGGCCACGTCCTGGCGCACAACCACGACCAGACCCTGGCGCTGAGCCTGATGCAGGCCACGTCCGCGAACGATCTGGAATCCTACGCGCGGTTCATGAGCCAGCTGGAGGCCAAGGGCCGGCTGGACAGGGCGCTGGAGGGCCTTCCAGACGCGGCCGCCATCGCCGATCGCGGCAAGGCGGGCGTCGGCCTCACGCGTCCTGAGCTCGCCGTGCTGCTGGCCTACGGCAAGATCGACCTGTTCGACGACACCATCGCCTCCGGCGCGCCGGACGACCCGTTCTTCATCCAGACTCTCGAGAAGTATTTCCCAACGGCGCTGGCCCCCTACGCCGACGAGATCCGGCGGCACCGCTTGCGGCGCGAGATCATCGCCACGGTGGTCTGCAACGAGATCGTGAACCTCTGCGGGCCCACCTTCCCCGGCCGACTGCGCGCCGCCGCCGGCTGCGACGCCGGCGACTTCGTGATCGCCTTCGAGGCCGCCCGCCAGGTGCTGCGCTTCGAGGACAGCTGGGCGCGCGTCGAGGCCCTTGACGGTAGGGCGCCGGCGGCGGCGCAGACCGCCCTGTTCCGCGAACTGACCTATGTGCTGCGCGGTCAGACCTACTGGATGGCGCGCCGCGCCGCGCGAGGCGAGGCCACGGTGCAGGCCCTGGTCGACGCCTATCGGCCGGCCGCCGACGATCTGAAGACCCTGGTCCCGATGATCCTCTCGCCGTTCGAACAGAAGGCGGCGGTGCGCCGCGCCACTCAGTGGACCAAGGCCGGCGCGCCGAAGGACGTGGCCCACTCCATCGCCCTGATGCGGCCGCTGACTCTCTCGGCCTACCTCTCCGACCTGGCCCGGGACGCCGGCTGGCCGGTGGCGCCCGCCGCGCGGCTCTATCACCAGATCGGCGGAACCTTCGGCTTCGACCGGCTGCGCGCCGCCGCGGGCTCCAAGGTGAGCGACGATCCGTTCGAGCGTCTCGCAGTGCGCCGTCTCATCGAGGACATGCAGGCCGAGCAGGCCGCCCTCGCCGCCCTGGTCATGGCCTATGCCGGCAATCCCGAGGCTGGCGACAGCCCCGACGCGGCGCGGGCCGCCATCTCGTCCTGGAGCGCCCTGCACACCGAGACGGTGAAACAGGCGCGCGGCACGATCGCCGAGATCGAAAAAGACAGCGGCGGCTGGAGCTTCGCCAAGCTCACCATCGCCAACGCCGCCCTCAGGGAATTGACCCAGGCGGGGTAGGTCCGATCGTCCGGATCAGGAATCCCGCCAGCCGCGATCGCGCTTGCGCGAACGTGGCGGGGTCGTGCCGGAACGGGCTGATCGCACCGATGTCCTCGTCGAACGAATGGGTGACGCCCGGGATGAACCAGGTCTCAACGCGCGCGCCGGACCTTTCGGCGGCGGCGAAAGCGCGCCGACAGAGGGCCGGGTGCGCGACGCGGTCCTCTTCGCCCACCAGGGCGAACACCTCGGGCGTGTGGCGCCATCGCCGCAGCTGGGTCAGCGCCCGGTCCGCAGTAGGGATAGGCGAGGAACAGCCCCTTGACGGCGGCCAACAGCGCCGGGTCCGGGTCGCCGACGCCAGCCTCGCCGGATCTCTCCAGCGCCATGGTCATCAGGTCCATGATCGCCCAGCCGCCGTGGCTCCAGCCGGCCAGGACGACGCGCGACGCGTCGACGTCGTGCATGCGCGAGACGCCCCAGATGGCCGCGAGCACATCGCCGGCCCGCTTCCAACCGGGCAGATCCAGGCCCGTGCACACGGTGGCCAGCGCCCGCGCCCGACTCCAACCGCGGGGCGCGAAGGAATCGACCGATATCGCCAGCATGCCTGCCTCCGCGGCGACGCGCTGATAGTCCGCGAGGAATGCGCGCCGCCCGCCGCACCCGTGAAACAGCAGGACGGCCGGCCACGGCCCGACCCCCGCCGGCCGCGCGATCTGCAGGTGCGGTTCGAGCCGCGCCCACCGTTCGGCCAAGCTGTCGGGCACCTGCTTCAATGGCGGAAGACGCGCACGCCGGTGAAGGCCATGGCGATCCCCGCCTCGTCGGCGGCGGCGATCACCTCGGCGTCGCGTATCGAGCCGCCCGGCTGGACCACCGCCGTTGCGCCGGCCTCCACCGCCTGGATCAGCCCGTCGGCGAAGGGGAAGAAAGCGTCGGAGGCGCAGGCCGAGCCCTTGGCCAGCGACTGTGGAAGGCCAGCCGCCCCGGCGGCCTCCGCGGCCCGCATGGCGGCGATGCGGGCAGAGTCCCGACGGTTCATCTGGCCGGCGCCAATGCCGGCGGTCTGGCCGTCCCTGGCGAACACGATGGCGTTCGACTTCACATGCTTCGCCACGGTGAAGGCGAACAGCATGTCGCGCAGTTCGGCTTGCGTGGGGGCGCGCCTGGTGACGATGTTGAGGTCCGCCGCGGTGAGGCGCGCGGCGTCGCGGCTTTGAACCAGGAATCCCCCGGCCACCGACTTGAATGTCTCGCCCGCCGCCGTCGGGTCGGGCAGGGCGCCGGTCAGCAGCAGGCGCAGGTCCTTGCGACGCTTGAAGACAGCGATGGCGTCGTCGTCGGCCTCCGGCGCGATGACCACCTCGGTGAAGATCTTGACGATCTCGCGCGCCGCGGCGGCGTCCAGGCGCCGGTTCAGGGCGACAATGCCGCCGAAGGCCGAGACGGGGTCGCACTGCAGGGCCCGCTCATAGGCCGACTTGAGGTCCGCTCCGGTCGCCACTCCGCACGGATTGGCGTGCTTGATGATGGCGACTGCGGCGCTGGCGGCTGGATCGAACTCGGCGACCAGTTCGACCGCGGCGTCGGTGTCGTTGATGTTGTTGTAGCTGAGCTCCTTGCCCTGCAGCTGGCGGGCCGTCGCGACGCCGGAGCGGGGCTGGGGAAACGTGTAGAGCGCCGCGGCCTGGTGCGGGTTCTCGCCGTAGCGCATCACCTGTCTGAGCGAGCCGGCGATGGCCTTTCGAGCAGGCCATGCCTCGCCGACCTGGCCGGCGAACCAAGCGGAGATCGCCGCGTCGTAAGCAGCCGTGCGGCCATAGGCGCGCGCCGCGAGCCGCCGGCGCAGCTCCAGCCGCGTGCCGCCGTCGGACTTCAGCGCCGTGAGCACCTCGGTCATGTCTTCCGGCCCGGTGCAGACCGCCACATAGCCGTGGTTCTTGGCGCCGGAGCGGATCATCGCCGGGCCGCCGATGTCGATGTTCTCGATGCAGGCCTCGAACCCGGCGCCGCCGGCCACCGTGGCCTCGAAGGGGTAGAGATTCACATAGAGCAGGTCGATGCCGGCGACGCCGTGCCGGACCATGGCCTCGGCATGCTCCGGCGCATCGCGCACGCCCAGCAGCGCGCCATGCACCAGCGGGTGCAGGGTCTTGACCCGGCCGTCCATCATTTCGGGAAAGCCGGTGACGTCGGAGACGTCCTTCACCGGCAGGCCGGCTGCGGCTATGGCGGCTCTGGTGCCGCCAGTGGAGATCAGCTCCACGCCGGCGCCGGCGAGGGCCTTGGCGGTATCGATCAGGCCGGCCTTGTCGGAGACCGATATCAGGG
>JBIOEG010000007.1:0-103786 GCA_044445825.1 Caulobacterales bacterium | reverse complement strand
TCCTTCCGTCCACACCCGCGCGGCCCCAACCGATTGCAAAAAAGCCTGGGTCCCCGCTTTGACTGCTCCGCGCCTCCGCTTCGCGGTCGCGGGGAATTTCGGATGTGGGGGTTGGGAACCTGGCTGTGCGGGCGAGCGCCCGCCGGTCAACGGCCGCGCGCAATTCGTTTCACGATGTCAAAGACCGCCGCCCGATCAGGCGAGGCCTGAGCATTACCATGAGTGACGACAATAGTCCAGCCGCCACTGCCGGCCAAGCCTACGCCGGAGCGTCGCCGGCCGCGGGTTCGGGGATCGCGGGCTCGGGCGTCGCGGCCGGCTCCGGCGCGGCGGCCGCGGGCGCGAGTTTGCGTCGCCGCAGCGCCGCGAACACCGCCACAATGGCCAGCGCCAGAGCGCCTTCCACCACGCCGAGGAAGGTCTGGGATCGCCGGTCCCGGGCGCCGGTCGCCTTGGCCGCGGCCTCGTCCTTGGCGAGGGCGGCGGTCAGGGCGGCGATGGACGCCTCATCCTTGTTCAGCCGGTCCTGCAGCGCCTGGTCCGCCGCGGGGGTGCAGACCACGTCGCTGACCTGGGCGCTTACCGCCGCCTGCCGCAGGAAGCTCGCCAGCACCGAGGAGCGCAGGGCGATGAACTGGCCCTGGGGCGAGTTGATCTGGCCGTCGCTGCCCATCTGCGCGCCCGCGCCCCAGGTGTTGACGCCGATGACGCGGCCGCAGGCGTCGACCAGCGGCCCGCCGGAGTTGCCCGGGTTGATCGGCGCGGTGTGGAAGATGGTGTCGATCTCCTGCCCGCCTGGCGCCACGCGCGAGTAAAGGGCGATGGAGCCGGAGGTCACATAGGGCTGCGCCGGCCGCAGGATCTGCTCCGGCGGCACGGCGCGAAGTTCGTCCGTCACGCCCGGATACCCCAGCGCGTGGATGGTGGCGTCCTTGCCGGGCTCCAGGCTGGCGATGGTCAGCGCCGGCGAAGTGAAGCCGGGCGCATCCAGCAAGGCGAGATCCGCTCCCAGCCAGGTGCGCGAGACCTCGGCGCGCTGATAGGACCCGCCGGCCTCCTGGTCCGGGACGACGAACACCACGACGCTGGCCGCGCCCGTCGCGCCGGCGACGACGTGACTGTTAGTGACCACCTTTCCCGGCGCGACCACGAAGCCGCTGCCGGTCTCCACCGACATCAGGGCGCCCTGGGCGTCCCATGACGCGGTCACGACGCGGACCACCGATCGTTCGGCCTGGTGAAGCGCGTCCACGGGGGTCGCGTCGGCCGCCAGCGACGGCCGCGCGCCGAGGGCCAGCAGGATCGCAACGGCCAGAGCGGCCGCGCTTTCCGCCCATCGCCGAACGCGCATGTGCATGTCCCCTTGCCGCGGACGATCAGCCTATCATCGCGATCGCCTGTGGAAAAAGCGTTCGCGCACGGCGGGTCCGCGCCGGAATGCGCGCCGCGCTGCGTAGAACCCGCAGTTCCTGCAGTGCGACAGCCGGTCTTGGATGGGGCCGCTGTCGCACTCCGAGGCGAGGCGTATGCCGGCCTCGATTCGCGTGATTGCTGTGCGACCGGGGGGTCCTGTGGAACGAGGGGGCGGGTGCGGTGAGCGAATTGGCGACCCAGGAGCCGACGCGGCGGCCGCATTCGGCCGGGACCCGTGAGCGAGGCACTGACAGGCGTGTCCCCCCCGGGCGCGCCGAGGTGATCCACATCGTCGACGACGACGAGGCCGTCGCGGGGATGCTGGCGACGCTCGCCCGGTCGGCGGGCCTGGACGCCGTGGCGCACACGAGCGGCGAAGCATTTCTGGAGGCCTTCGAGCCACGGACCGCCGCCTGCGTCGTCATCGACGCCAAGCTGCCCGGCATCGGTGGACTGGAGCTGCAGCGGGCGCTGCGCTCGCGCGGCGCGGACACGCCGGTGATCGTGATCACCGGCCAAGGCGGCGTGTCCATGGCGGTGCAGGCCCTGAAGGCCGGCGCCGCCGACTTCATCGAAAAACCCTTCTCGGCCGAGGTGTTCCTCGCCAGCCTACGCAACGCCGTGGCGCTCGGTCGGCGCGCCCTGGAGGAACACCGGGCGCGCGCCGACCTGGCCGAGCGCGCCGGTCAGCTGTCGGGGCGCGAGCGGGAGGTGATGGAGCTGATCGCCGGCGGCCTCGCCAACGCCGACGCGGCGGCGGCGCTGGGTATCAGCGTGCGCACAGTGGAGAGCCACCGCGCGCGGATCATGGTGAAGATGGGCGCGCGCGGCCTGGCCGACCTGGTGCGGATGTGGATCAGGTTGACGCCGCCCGACGGCGACTAGCCGAGGGCGCCGGACCCGCCGCTTCGAACAGCGACGCGAGGGCGGTCTCGAAGGGCTTCCATCTGCCGATCGACCGGTCGTAGATCGGCTGGCGCACCTGCACCATGCTGGCGGACTTCACCGGCCGGCGCGATTCCCAGAACCGCATCACCTGGTCGTCCCACTCCAGCCCGCAGAAGCCCAGGATGCGCCGCGCCCAGGTTTCGGTGTCGGCCACCACGTCCTCATAAGGCACCTCGAGCATGCGCCCGGGCGGCAGGACGTCGCGCCAATGGCGCATCAGCGCTTCATGGGCCTTCCAATACCGCGTCAGCTCCTCGATGTCGTAGCTGTAGTCCTGCCCGTTGGAGAACAGCATGGTCCAGCAGGAGAACAGCAGGTCGCGAGGATCGCGGCGGCAATTCAGGATCACCGCGTCGGGCAGGGCGGCGCTGATCAGCCCGAGATACTCCATGTTCTCGAGCCATTTGTCGGTGGTGCGGGTCTTGCCGGGCAGGCCTGTCGGCACGCGCTCGAGATAGGCCTTGCCGAACGCCTGGCAGTCCACCGCGTTCAGCGTGACGCCCCATTCCGGATAGTGGGAGCCGTCCTTGCCGGTCGACCCCTCGACGATCGGCGGCAGGATGAAGATTTCGCCCGCGCCGTGAACCTCCGGATGGGCCGCCAGGATCTGCTCCACCAGCGTCGATCCGGACCGCGGCATGCCGACGATGAAGATCGGCCGTGCATCGCGCACGCCCAGGCCCTGGAGGCGATCGATCATCGGTTTGTTGAACACCTCCGCGATCCGGCGATAGCGCTGCTCGGTCTTGGCGATGTCGTAGTCGCCCTGGGACCGGCGCGCGGCGTTGGCTCTACGGTAGAGTTCCGTTGCGTCCTCGATCTCGCCGCGATCCTCATAGGCCTTGCCCAGGGAGAACAGCACCTGCGCCCGCTCGGCGGGCGGCAGGGACGCGTCGTGTTCGGCCAGGGACCGGGCGATGTCGAGAACGCGGGCGGCGTCCGGCGAGCCGTCGTTCATCTGCTGCAGCCGCACGAGCGTGTAGAGGACCTCGTGGCTGTGGACATCCAGTTCGATGGTCTTGAGCAGATTGACGCGGCCGTTCTCGATGTCGCCGAGGAACAGCTGGGTCACGCCCAGGTCTCGATAGTGCTGGGAGACGGTCGGGTCCCACTCCACCGCGGCCTGCAGGAACGGCAGCGCTTCGGAGAGCCGGTCCATCTCCACCAGCATGGCGCCGAGGTAGTGCGCCGCGCCCCCGTGGCGCGGGTCTGCTTGAAGCGCCGCGCGCGCGGCGGCCTCGGCGGCCGGGAAGTTCGCCAGGTAGCGTTCGGACTTCGCCAGGCCGAAGTGTGCGTCGGCAAAGCCGGGGTGAAGGGCCAGGGCCTCGGTGAACTTGGCCTTGGCGCCCTGGTAGTCGCCGCGCTGCAGCATCTGTCCGGCGGACTCGCAGGCAATGACGGCGAGCTCGCGCCGGCTGAGAGTTCGATTCATCAACAGCACCCGCCTTCAAACAGATTCGCGCGGAAGTCACCGACCGTCACAACCCCCCCGGCGGACGAGCTACGATCAGCATACCACGCGTGTAAATGCGCATAACTACCTAACGCCACGTTGGCGTTGGGCTGCCTGCGCCCTGGTCTCCCCCGCGGTGTTGGCGATATGGTGCCGCCGCAGATAAGTCGGGAGGTGCGTCATGACAACCGCCACCGTGGAGGGCGCCTACCGCGATTCGTCGCACCCCCTGGAGGAGCGCGTTGAGGACCTGCTCTCGCGCCTTACGCTGGAGGAAAAGGTGGCGCTCATGGCCGGCGCGGCGTCGTTCACCCTGGAGGGGGTCGAGCGGCTGGGCGTGCCCCAGGTGCGGGTCACCGACGGCCCGACCGGGGTGCGCTCCAACGAGGGCGAGGCCGCCACCGTGTTCCCCGTGGGCGTGGCCATGGCTGCCACCTGGAACCCCGAGCTGACGCGCGAGGTCGCCGCGGCCATCGCCCGCGAGGCCCTGGCCCTGGACATCTATGTGATCCTCGCCCCGACCATCAACATCGTGCGCACCCCGGTGTGGGGCCGCAACTTCGAGACCTATTCGGAAGACCCGTTCCTCGCCGGCGTGCTCGGCGCGGCCTTCGTCAACGGGCTGCAAGGCGAAGGCGTCGGCGCCTCGCTGAAGCACTATGCGGTGAACAACCAGGAAGCGGGCCGCATGACGGTCAGCGCCAAGCTCGACGAGCGGACGCTGCGCGAGATCTACCTGGCCGGCTTCGAGCATGTGGTGAAGGCGGCCAATCCCTGGACCGTGATGGCCTCCTACAACCGGATCAACGGGACCTACGCCACCGAGAACGCCTATGTCCTGAGGGACATCCTGAAGGGGGAATGGGGCTACGACGGCGTGGTGGTGTCGGACTGGGGCGCCGTGCACGCCACGGCCGCCGCGGCCAACGGCGGCACGGATCTGGAAATGCCCGGGCCGCCGCGCTGGTTCGGCGACAAGCTGGTCAAGGCCGTGAAGGCGGGCGAGGTCCCGCGGGCCCAGGTCGACGACGCGGCGCGGCGGATGGTGCGGCTGATCCTGCGCACCGGCGTGCTCGACGGCAAACCCGCGCCGAAGGGCGAGCTGCGCTCCAGGCGCCATCGCGAGATCGCCGCGCGCGCCGCCGAGGAGGCCACCGTCCTCTTGAAGAACCACGGCGACCTGCTGCCGCTGGACGCCGCCGACATCCGTTCCGTGGCCGTCGTCGGGCCCAACGCCGCGGCGCGGCGCATCCAGGGCGGCGGCTCGTCCCAGGTGCGCGCCGGCCGCCAGACCTCGCTGCTGCAGGCCATCGAGGCCCTGCTCGCCGGCAAGGCGGAGGTCCGCCATGCGGACGGCGGCGACAATGAGCCGGTTCCGCCCGCCGCGCGGCCGGCGATGTTCAGCCCGGACGAGGGCAGGGGCGCCGCGGGCCTGCTCTGCGAGTACTTCTCCGAGCGCAGCCTCGCGGGCGAACCGTTCAAGGCCCAGCCTGAGCGGCAGATCGGCAAGCTGGTGAGCACCGGCTCCCTGGCCTTCATGAAGGAGACGGTGGGCGCGCTGCGATGGACCGGCTGGTTCTGGCCGGAGCGCGACGGGCGGCACGAATTCTCCCTGCGCGGGCCCGGCGATGGCCGCATCGTGCTGGGCGGCGAGCCGCTGGTCGACGAGAGCACGCCGCCGACCCACGATCAGCTGGACCTCGGCGGCTCGCTCGCCCCGCGCCGCACGGCGGCTCGCGACCTCACCGCCGGGCGCGCCTATCCGATCACCATCGAATATGTCCGCCCTGCGCCGGCGGGCCAGCCGCAATGGGAGAACGTGGCCGTCGGCGTGCGCCTGCCGCGCGGCGGCGTCGCGGAAGCCGCCGCCCTGGCCGCAGAGTGCGACGCGGCCATCGTGGTGATTGGCGCAGCCTCGATCACCGAAGGCGAGGGCTACGACCGCACCACCCTCGACCTGCCCGGCGACCAGAACGCCCTGGTGGAGGCGGTGCTGGCCGCCAATCCCCGCACCATCGTGGTGCTGAGCAACGGCGCGCCCTACGCCCTGCCATGGATCGACCACGCCCCGGCGGTGGTCGAAGGCTGGCTGGGCGGCGAAGAAGGCCCCGACGCCGTCGCCCGCATCCTGTTCGGCGAGGCCGAGCCCTCGGGCCGCCTGCCGGTGACCTTCCCGCGCCGGCTCAAGGACACCCCCGCGTTCAACTTCTACCCGGGCGGGGAAGAGGTGGAATACGGCGAGGGCCTCTATGTGGGCTACCGGCATTTCGACCGGAACAGCGAGCCGCCGATGTTCCCGTTCGGCTACGGCCTGACCTACACGCGCTTCCGCTATTTCGACCTCGCGGCGCCGGAGGAGGCCAAGGTGGGCGCCGACGTGCGGGTGCGCTTCACCCTCAAGAACGTCGGCGAACGTCCCGGCAAGGAGACGGCCCAGCTCTACGTGCGGCCCCGTGGGCCCTCGCAGGACCGGCCGGTGAAGGAGCTCAAGGGCTTCGCCAAGGTGGCGCTGGCCCCCGGCGAGTCCAAGACCGTCACCATCGACCTGAACCCCCGCGCCTTTGCCTTCTACGACCCCGCCAAGCGCGACTGGGTGATCGATGCGGGCGCCTACGACCTGCTGATCGGCGCCTCGGCCGCGGACATAGAGCTCCAGGCGACCGTGCGGCTGGAGGAGTAGGGCCCAACGTCCGTCATCGCCGGGCGTAAGTCCCGGCGACCCATTGCCTCCGACTTCGGTGTTGCGGCGCCGGATACTGGCGCTGTCAGTGCAGCATTGCTCCGGCCTCGCGGCCTGCGCCCCGTCGGTTCGCGCTCAATGGGTCGCCGGGACTTACGCCCGGCGATGACGTGGGGTTGGGTTGACGGGTGGCCGCGAGGTAGGCTTGCGGCGTAGGATGCGCGATCTGCTGATGATGGATACGCGATTGTGGGAGCGGCGGGCGAAGCACAGTTCACTACGGAGGGCGAAGCCGTCGCCGCACCGTCCCCGGGCGAGCCGGACCTCTGCCCCACCCTCGAGCGCGAGGGCCTGGTGCGGCTGCCCAACCTCGTCTTCCGTCTGACCGCCAACGAACTCGATCTGACCGGCAGCGACCTCGGACAGCGCAAGGCCAAGAACGTCAGCTACGATCCGCGCACCGGGCGCCTTGGCGGCGTCGAGCTGGACGCAGCGACCACGGCGCGATTCACGGCCCTGCTGGCGCGGTTCTCGGCGTGGGCGCGGGACCTGCTGGCCCAGAACTTCGGCCGCTACGCCCCGGACCTTGAAGTCGGCCGCACCAGCTATCGGCCGCGCCCGGTGGACGAGGAACGCCCCAGCCCGCGCAAGGACGACCGGCGCCTGCACGTGGACGCCTTTCCGTCGCAGCCGGTGGCCGGCCGGCGCATCCTGCGGGTGTTCAGCAACATCGATCCCACCGGACATGACCGGGAGTGGGCGGTGGGCGAACCGTTCGAGGCTCACGCCCGCCGCTTCATGCACCGCGCTCGCGCGCTGCTGCCCGGCGAGGGCGGGGTCCTGCAGGCGCTGAGGATCACCAAGGGCCGGCGCACGGCCTACGACCAGCTCATGCTGCAGCTGCACGACCTCTCGAAGCTGGACGCGGCCTATCAGGCGTGGGCGCCGCGCCGGCATGTGAGCTTCGCGCCCGGCGCCACCTGGGTGGTGTTCACCGACCAGGTCCCGCACGCCGCCCTGAAGGGCCAGTACGCCCTGGAGCAGACCTTCTATGTGCCGCTGGAGGCGCTCGCCCAGCCCGAAGTCTCGCCGCTGCGCGTGCTGGAACGGCTGAGCGGCCGCCGACTGGTTTGACCGCCGCCACCGCCCCCGACTAGGTTGCAGTCCGCCGGCGGGTGGCGGCCAGAACAAAGCCAGGGGAAGCGCATGAAGGATCTGTTTTCGCTCGAGGACCGCGTGGCCCTGGTCACCGGCGGCTCGCGCGGCATCGGCAAGATGATCGCCCGAGGCTTTCTGGACTACGGGGCCAAGGTCTACATCTCCTCTCGCAAGGCCGACCAGTGCAATGCGGCCGCCGCGGAGCTGTCCAAGGGCGGCGGGACCTGCATCTCCCTGCCGCAGGACCTCTCCACCGTCGAAGGCTGCAACGCGCTGGCCGCGCGCATCGGCGAGCTGGAGCCGAAGCTCGACATCCTGGTGAACAACGCCGGCGCCGCCTGGGGCGCGGACTTCGACGAGTTCCCGGAAAGCGGCTGGGACAAGGTGATGAATCTGAACCTGAAGTCGCCGTTCTTCCTCACCCAGGCGCTGCACGCGAAACTGCAGGCGGCGGGCTCGCAAGAGCGGCCCGCGAAGGTGATCAACATCGCCTCGATCGACGGCATCAAGCTCAATCCGCAGGAGACCTATTCCTACCACGCCTCCAAGGCCGGACTGATCTTCCTCACCCGCCGCATGGCCGCGCGGCTGGCCCGGGACTGGATCATCGTCACCGCCATCGCACCCGGCCCCTTCGCCTCGGACATGAACCGCGACGCCCGCGACCGGGGCGACGAGGTGGCCAGGCGCGTGCCCATGCGCCGCATCGGCCGCGGCGAGGACATGGCCGGGGCCGCGATCTACCTCGCCTCCCGCGCCGGCGACTTTGTGGTGGGCGAGACCATCGCCGTCGACGGCGGCGTGGCGCTTGCCACCTGAGGTTCTGTCGTGCGCGCGACACACGGCGCGTGCTAATCAGGCTTGAACGGCCCGGCTTCGGCCGAACGAGAAGAGACGAGGGGACAAATGGAGGTTCGCGACCTGACGCGCGCCCGCCGACTTGGCGTGGCCGCCGTGCTGCTTGCGGCGGCGTTGCTGGCGCCCGCGGCGTCGGGCGCCCAGCCCGGAACCCCGCGTGAGATCGGCCCTCCGACCATGGAGAAGCCGCACTCCATCCCGGGCGGCTTCGACCTGCCCAGCGGCTGGCGGATCACGCCCAGCGGCGAGGTGCTGGCCAAGACCGGCGACTGGCTGCTGAACGTCACGCAAGCCCCGGACGGCCGGGCGGTGATCGGCCTGCATTCCGGCTACACCGAGCACGGCCTGACCGTCGTCGATCCCACGACCGGCAAGACCGTGCAGGAGGTGAAGCTGCTGTCCAGCTGGCTGGGCCTGGCCTGGTCGCCGGACGGCAAGACCCTCTACGTGTCGGGCGGCAACGCCGGCGGCGACAGCCATCCCACGGCCCGCGCGCCGATCTACGCCTTCAGCTATGCGGACGGGCGTCTCAGCGACCAGCCCGTCGCCCGGTTCGAGGATACCGAGCGGCCGGTCTACTGGTCCGGCGTCGCCCGCCATCCGACCAGGCCGCTCCTCTACGCCGCCAACCGCGGCGTGGATGAGAAACCGAGCTATGTGGCGGTGTTCGACGCGGACAGCCGCCAACTCATTACCCGCATCCCGGTGGAGGCCAGCCCCTATGAGGTGGTGCTCTCCAAGGACGGCTCGCGGCTGTTCGTTTCCAACTGGTCGAGCAATTCGGTCAGCGTCATCGACACCGCGACGAATACGGTGATCTCGACCATCCGGGTGGGCGCCAATCCCAACGACATGGCGATCTCGCCGGACGGGCGGCTGTTCGTGGTCTGCTCCAACGACAACACCGTGCATGTGATCGACACGCGGCGTCTGGAGGTGGTGGAGCGGCTGTCCACCACCCTCACGCCCCTGGCGCCGGAAGGCTCGACCCCCGACGCGGTGACCGTGGACGCCGCGCGCAAGCTGCTGTTCGTGGCCAACGCGGACAACAACGACGTGATGGTGGTCGATATCGCCGACCCGGCGCACAGCGTGGTGAAGGGCTTCATCCCCACCGCCTGGTATCCGTCGGCGCTGGCCCTGGATCGCACCGGCGCGCAGCTCTACTTGGGCGCGGCCAAGGGTAGGGCGGCCTATCCGGACATCCACGGCCCGGAGAGCCCGCTTTCCAAGACCGGCTGGGACGGTGACGAGAGCATCAAGACCCTGCAGGCGAGCACCCTCGAGCGCCTGCCGCTAGGCCCGCTGCTGGCCCGCCTGCCGGCCCTGACCCGCCAGACCCTGGAGAACTCGCCCTACCGCGACGAACTCCTCAGCCACGCCCGCACGGCGAAGGCGCCGAGCGTCATCCCGTCCGTGGTGGGGGCGGTCTCGCCCATCCAGCACGTGATCTACATCATCAAGGAAAACCGCACCTACGATCAGGTGTTCGGCGACCTGTCCAAGGGCGACGGCGATGCGCGGCTGACCATCTTCGGCCGCAACGTCACGCCCAACCACCATGCGCTGGCCGAGCAGTTCGTGCTGTTCGACAACCTCTACGCCGACGGCGAGGTGAGCGTCGATGGCCACTCCTGGTCCAACTCGGCCTACGCCACCGACTACAATGAGAAGTCCTGGCCGACCAACTACGGCGGTCACTCGGTGCTGAACCCAGCGGCGGCCTACATCCCGGCGGCGGGGCACCTGTGGGACCTCGCCCGGCGCAAGGGCCTGACCTACCGCAGCTACGGCGAATACGCCGCGCGCGTGAGCAACGGGGCGAAGATGGAAGCCGTCAATGGCGTGGACGGTCTGGTGGGTCACGTGTCGCCCGACTACTTCGGCTTCGGCACGCGCGACGCCGACAACATGACGGTTTTCCTCAAGGAGTTCGACGGCTTCGAGGCCAATTTCGACAGCCCGGATCCAACCAAGAGGCTGCCCAACTATGTGGTCATGTCGCTGCCCGAGGATCACACGCGCGGGACGGCGCCAGGTGCCTTCACGCCGGTGGCCATGGTGGCGGACAACGACCAGGCGCTTGGCCGGCTGGTGGACCGGGTGAGCCACAGCAGGTACTGGGCGAGCACGGCGATCTTCGTCATCGAGGACGACGCCCAGGACGGGCCGGACCACGTGGACGCCCGCCGCACCGTGGCCCTGGCGATCAGCCCCTACATCCGGCGCGCAACGGTGGACTCGACGCTGTACACCACCAGTTCCTTCATCCGGACCATGGAGCTGCTGCTGGGCCTGCCGCCCATGAGCCAGTTCGACGCGGCGGCGAACCCGCTCTATGCGTCGTTCGGCGACAAACCGGACCTGACGCCGTTCACCCTGCTGCCGCCGCAGGTGGACCTGATGGCCCGCAACACGGTGACCGCCTACGGCGCCAAGGCCAGCGCGCGAATGGACTTCTCCGACAATGACCTGGCCCCCATGCACGAGCTGAACGAGATCATCTGGAGAAGCGTGAAGGGCGCCGATTCGCCGATGCCCGCGCCGGTGCACCGCTACCAGCCGCTGATCGACGCCAACGCCGGCGATGCGCGCGGCCGCGTGGATCGGAACGACTGACGCCGCCCGTTGGCGCACCAGCCGCGACTCAATTTAGGGTAGCGGCGCAATGCGCTTCGTCCTGTGCCTCCTTCTGTGGCTTACGCTCCCGGCCGCCGCCGTGGCGGGCGATCTCGTCGTGAGCGTCCGCACGCCCCAGGGCGCGCCGGTGGCCGACGCCGTGGTCACCGTCGCCGCGCCGCACTCCGGGCCGATCCGCTTTCCCTGGCCCTATCGCATGGCCCAGCACCATCTGCAGTTCGATCCCTTCGTGCTGGTGGTGCCGGTGGGCGCCGACGTCGCCTTCCCCAACCTCGATCCCGTGCGCCACCAGGTCTATTCGTTCTCGCCGGCGAAGACTTTCGAACTGAAGCTCTACGGTCGGGACGAGACGCGGGTCGTGCGCTTCGACAAGCCGGGCGTGGTGGCGGTGGGCTGCAACATCCACGACAACATGGTGGCCTTCATCCTGGTGGTGGAGACGCCCTATGCCGCCAAGACCGACGCCCTGGGCATGGCGGTGATCCACGGGGCGCCCGCGGGCGCCCAGGCAGTCCGCGTCTGGCGCCCCTATCTGCGAGCCCGGGACAACGCCTTGACCCAGACCGCGCAGGTGCCGCGCGACGGCCAGGTGCGCCTGACCTTCACCGGCGACGTCCGCCCGCCGCCGGAGCACCACATGATGTATTAGCCCGCGTTACGGCGAGGCGTTCTGAAACTGCAAAATGAATTGTTGACCTTATTGTCCGAGAATTGATCGCCGGTTCAACTGGAAATTGTGCTTGGGCGGAGCGCCGATGCGATCGCCGTTGCTTTTCGCCCTGATCTGCGGCGCCCTGGCGTACGGCTGGGCGGCCGCTGCCTGCGCCCAGGTCGACCTGATTTCACGCGACACGGTCCACGGCGTCCTCGACCTGCGGGTCGCAGCCGCCGATGGCGAGCCGTCATTCACCGAAGGCGGGTTCGGCAAGGCGCGCTTCGGGGGCGACGGCGGCTCGGCGTTCGACAGCAGCGTGCAGATCTCCCAGGCGGCGCTGGAGTGGACGCCTCGGCTGACCTGGGACGTGAGCGCGGTGGTCGACCTGCTCGCCCAGCCCGGCCAGGAGCACTTCGTCGACTGGGGCCAGGCCTATCTGGTCTACAAGCCGGTCCCGAGTTCCGGCACGCGGTTCACCGCGAGGGCCGGATACTTCTACCCGCCGGTCTCCCTGGAGAACGACGCGCGGGTCTGGGGCGTCACCGACACCATCACGCCGTCGGCCATCGACAGCTGGATCGGCGAGGAGGTGAAGGTCGTGGGCGTCGAGGGCACGGTTTCCCACGCATTCGGCGACCAGCAGCTGGGTCTGACCGCGGGCGTGTTCGGCTTCGACGACACCGCCGGCACGCTGCTCGCCTTGCGCGGCTGGGCTCTGCACGACGTACAGTCCCAGGCGAACGGCAGGTTCCCGCTGCCGCCGCTGTCGCCGTTCATGCAGCGGTGGCAGGCGGGCGAGACCTATTCGACGCTGGAGATCGACCATCGGCTCGGCTACTACGCCCGGCTGCAATGGCGCCCCGTCGCGGCGCTGACCCTCGATGCGTTCTACTACGACAACAACGGCGACCGCACCGGTCGCACGGCGGATCTGCAGTGGGCGTGGGCGACGAATTTCGCGGCGCTGGGCGCGCGGTGGGACCTGGACGAGCGCACGCATATCCTGGCGCAAGCGCTTTCGGGCAACACGCAGTTCGGGCGGAGCAGGGACGGCGACCTGTTGTCCGACATGGACTTCCGCGCCGCCTACCTGCTGGCGAGCCGCCAGGTGGGCCGCAGCGCCTTCACCGCCCGCGCGGACCTGTTCGCCAACCACGACAACGCCGAGGCCCAGTATGGGAACACCAATGAGCACGGCTGGGCGCTCACCGGGGCGTGGCGATACCCCCTGACCACGCTCCTCGACGTCCGCCTCGAGGCTATGCGGGTGCAGAGCACGCGGCCGTCGCGCGCGTTCGCGGGCGAAGCGCCGTTGCAGGCCCAGACGGTCCTGCAGTCCAGCCTCAGGCTCACCTTCTAGGGACCGACCTCAGACGCGGTTGCCGCGCTGATCGGCGTTATGTACTACAGCTGCATAACGCCATGGCCGACGACGCCCTCAACGCCGAGATCTCCCTGCATCGCGCCAGCGCCCGCCTGGGCGGCGCGCGGGTCGAGCTGCTGGCCGCCATCGCCGAGCTGGGGTCGATCAGCGCCGCGGCGAAGCGGGTGGGGCTGTCCTACAAGGGCGCCTGGGACGCGGTGCGGGCGGTGAACAACATTTTCGACGAGCCCCTGGTCATCGCCCACGCCGGCGGCGCGCACGGCGGCGCGGCCAAGCTGAGCGAACGCGGCGCTGCGGTGGTCGAGGGCTTTCGCCGCCTGGAGAAGCAGCTGGGCGCGGCCCTCGGGCGCATCCAGTCCGACGCCGGCCTGATGTGGAGTCTCGGCATGAGAACCAGCGCGCGCAACGCCTTTCGCGGCGTGGTGACGGCGATCAACGAAGGACCGGTGAGCGCGGAAGTGACCTTGCGCGTCGGCGAAGGCCTCGACGTGGTCGCCGTGGTCACGCGCCACAGCCTGACCGACCTCGAACTGGCGGTGGGCCGCCCGGCCATCGCCCTGATCAAGGCCAGTTTCGTCATCCTGGCCAGGGGCGAAGGCCTGAAGACCTCGGCGCGCAACCACTTCGCCGGCGTTGTCGCTGCACGCGACGACGGGACGGTGACCAGCGAGATCATCCTCGACCTCGGCGGCGGCAAGACCCTGGTGGCCACGGTGACCAGGGAGAGCGCGGACGAGTTGGACCTGGTCCCCGGCGTCCGGGCGACCGCCCTGGTCAAGGCGCCTCACGTGATCCTGGCGGTGGACTAGGCGTGAGGGGCGCGATCGCGATCCTCGGCGGCCTGCTGACGCTCTCCGGTCCGACTGCGGCCCTGGCGGCCGACGCGGTGGCGATCAGCGGGCCGGACGGCGCCGCTGTAACGCTCAGCGCGGCCGACATGGCGGCCCTGCCGCAGCTCAGCGTCACCGTCGTTCAGCACGGCGCCACGCACACCTACGAGGGGCCGCGCCTGTCGGTGCTGCTGGCCAAGGTCGGCGCGCCCCTGGGCGAGGCGCTGAAGGGTCCGGAAATGTCCGACGTCGTGCTGGTCACCGCCCGCGACGGCTACCGCGTGAGCCTGGGGCTCGCCGAAGCCGATCCGGCCACCCACGCCAGCGCCGTGATCCTGGCCGACCGCATGGACGGCGCGCCGATCGGCGAAGCTCAAGGACCGTTCCGGCTGGTGGTGGAGGGCGATCTGCGCCCCGCCCGGTCGGAGCGGATGGTGCAGGCGGTGGAGGTGCGGCGCCTTCCGCCGTCAGCGACGCTGGGTGCGGCCTCGGGGGCGATGAAATGAAACGCAGAAACCTGGTCCTCGCGGCGCTCGCGTCGCTGCTCGCCTGGGCGGCGCCGGTCCTGGCGTCCGCAGCCGAGCCGGTGACGGTGTTCGCCGCCGCCTCCCTGAAGAACGCCCTGGACGAGGCCGCCGCCGACTACACCCGCCAGAGCGGCGCGGCCGTTCATACCTCCTACGCCGCCTCCTCGGCGCTCGCCCGCCAGATCGTGGCGGGCGCGCCGGCGGATCTGTTCATTTCCGCGGACTCGGACTGGATGGACTGGCTCGTCCAGCAACATGGCGTGGTCATCGCCACCAGGCGCGACCTGTGGAGCAACCACCTGGCGCTGATTGCGCCGGCGGACTCCAGGCTTCGCCTGCGAGTCGGCCCCGGCATGGCGCTGGCCAAGGCCCTGGCCGGCGGCCGGCTTGCCGTGGCGGGTCCCGACGTGCCGGCCGGCAAGTACGCCAAGGCGGCTCTGATTTCGCTCGGCGTTTTCGATTCGGTCCAGGGCCAGCTCGCCCCGGCCGACAATGTGCGCGGCGCTCTGCTGTTCGTCGCCCGCGGCGAATGTCCGCTGGGAATCGTCTACGACACCGACGCCAAGGTGGAGCCCAAGGTGCGCATCGTCGGTCTGTTCCCAGATGCCAGCCACCCGAAGATCGTTTACCCGGGCGCCGTCACCGCCGGCAGCCCAAACCCGCAGGGCGCGGCGAGCTTCCTCGGCTTCCTGGCCGGGCCGCGGGGGCGGGCGGTGTTCGCGAAATACGGCTTCGTGGCGCTGACGCCGCGATAGGCGCGGCCGGAACCGGCGGCTCACCGTTCCGGAGGTCGGCGTCGAGCCCGAGCGGACCGGTGGCATCTCTGCCGCGGTTCAGCGCTCCTCGATGGGTATCAACTGCAAGACATTGCCGTCGGGATCGAGGAACATCGCCATATACCCACCCCAGGGTTGACGCTTCGGCGGCATGGAAAACGTCACGCCCTTTGCTTTCAGGGTCTCGTAGGCGGCGTCGACATCGGGGACCTCGAACCCGATCCCGGTGTGGATGCCAATATAGACGCCGAGGTCCGGGTTCGTCTCACCTGCCTCCAGTCCGATGTGCACCGAGCCGCCGTCCACGCGGGCATAGTGAAAGGCATCATCGTTGGCCAGCAGCGGCAACCCGAGCGTGTCGCGGTAGAAGTCGACCATCCGCCTAAGGTCGCGGCCGTAGATGGTGATGTGCGCAACGCGCGGCGTCATGATGTGCCTCCCGTGATAGCCGACACCTTCGGGTGCGGATGTGATCGCTGAACACAGGCACGGCGAAGCTGAGTCCGCGTTGCTCGGCTTTCAACCGCGCCGCTTGCCGATGTCGGCTGTATGGCGCGCCCGCGCCGTTGTTTGTCGTCTTCCCGCAGCCGTCAGATCTTGCGCAGTTCGACGCGTCGGTTCTTCGCCATGTCGGCGGGACTGTCGTTGGGCGCGACCGGCTTGGTGTCGCCGTAGCCCTTGGCGACAAGCCGGCTCGCATCGACCCCGTACTGGCCGACCAGCCACGCCACAACCGCCTCCGCCCGTCCCTGCGAGAGCGTCATGTTGTGGGACTTCGTGCCGCTGTTGTCGGTGTGGCCGGAGACTTCCAGCTTCAGCGAGGCGTCGGTCTTGAGCAGGGTCCCCACCTCGGAGAGCGTCGTCGTGCTCTCCGGTTTGACCGTCGTCTGGTCGGTGTCGAAGTAGACGCCGTAGAGATCGATCAGGCCCTTGGACTTCAGAGCCGCCGCCATGTCCGCGGCCTGGACCGCGGCCCTGGTCGTCAGCCTGTACTTGCCGGTGCTGCCGTAGGGCACGACCTCGACGTAGAAGTCCTTGCCGGCGTCGACGTCCACGTCGAAGTCCAGCGCCGCGCCGGGCGTGCCGTCGTATTTCTCGATGATCTGAGACTTGCTCGAGGAGTAGACCTTGACGTCCGGCCGGAGCGTCGGGGACAGGTTCTCCAGGACGACGGTGACCTTGCCGGTGGTCGGGGCGCTGATGTGGAACCAATCGAAGTCCTTGTCGTCCCAGATATTGCCCTCGATCGAATCGCCGAACTTGACCGGCTTGGCGGTCAGCACAGTCTCGTTGGGTTCGTTGGCGTCGTACGCCTTCTGGGCCAAGGCCGAGAGCTGGTAGGCGCCGGCCGAGCCGTACGGCGTGACCTCGACATAGATGACCTGGCCCGGTTCGAAGCTCATCGGCTGCTCGACGCTGGCCCCGGGCGTGCCGTCGTACTTGTCGAACAGCTGCGAGCGGTCGGCGTTGTAGATCTTGATTTCCGGCCTCAGCGTCGACGACTTGTTCTCCAGGCGGATCAGGACGAGGTCGCGCTGTGCGCCCGTATAGGTGAAGCGATAGAAATTGCTCGGCCCGTTCGCGACCATCTCGCCGGAAACCGTGGTCCCCACGTTAGCGGAGGCCGCCTTGTCGATCGACGCTCCCCCGGCCAGCGAGACGGGCGGCGACGGCGGACCACCCGCGGCGGTGTTGAGCCGGGAACAGGCCGCGATGGCGAAGGTCAACAACAAGATCGCGTAGAGCCTCATCTGAATCCCCCTCCCCAGAATTGATCACACTCCGGTCGCCAAGCTTCGAAGCACCTACCCAGTCAGCCGCCCAGATCGCGCGGGGCCACCTACCTCTACCGCCAAGCATCGCTTTTGCAAGGACGGGCCACACACTGCATTCCCGGACAGGTTGTCGTCGCCCAGGATTGTCTTCGGCGCGATCTTCCCGCATGTGCGGGGGGTGGAAGAGCCACGGCGCGGTCGCGCAGGACAGCCCGGCCGACCCGCCGCGCGGTCGCTGGAACGGAGGAAAGAGCGGAATGTTTTCGCATATCATGATCGGCACCAACAATTTGGACAGGTCCAAGAAGTTCTACGACGCGGTGCTCGGCACGCTCGGCGTCGCGCCGGCGGCGGTCGATAGCGGCCGCCGCATCTTCTACCGGACCCCGACCGGCGTCTTTTCGGTGACGCAACCGATCGACGGTGCGCCTGCCACCCACGCCAACGGCGGCACCATCGGATTCGCCTGCAGCTCGCCGGCGCAAGCCGACGCATGGCACGCGGCCGGCGTCGCCAACGGCGGGACCACCTGCGAGGATCCTCCGGGCGTGCGTGAAGGCGGCGCGGGCAAGCTCTACCTCGCCTATCTGCGCGATCCGGACGGCAACAAGATCTGCGGCCTGCACCGCATGGGCTGACGAGGCGCGATAGCCCCCCGGCGCAAGCTCGATCCTACGCCGCCTCCTCCAGGCTGAAGGTCTGGTCGGCTTCGTCGTATTCGAACAGTTCGGCGAAGCGGCCCCATTGGATGACCGCCTTGAGGGTCTCGTCGGCGTAGTCCTCGCTCATGAAGTCCTCCAGCTCCTCGAGGAAGCGGGCGGAGCGGGCGCGGTGGTTGGGGCGCTCGTCCAGCACCCGCTTGATAAGGGCGGCGAGGGGGACGTAGCTGACCAGGTGTTCGGCGAAGATGTGCTTGCGCTCGTCGAGGTCGGCGTTGGCGAAGCGCGCGCCCGCCGGCATCAGCTGGATGTCGCCCTGCTCGATCTCGGCGAACCGCAGCAGCTGCAGGGTCTCGGCGATGGGGAACAGGTCGTCGACCTCGAAGTTCAGTTCCTCGGCCAGGGCCGGCAGGTCGGCGCGGCCGTTGGGATAGCCCGAGAGAGTTTCCATCAGGCCGGCCAGTTCGTTGGTGCTGACGCCGGGCAAGGCCATGCCGACGCCGACGCCGGCGAAGCCGGTCATCGCCCGCCCGTCGGCGCGCTGGCCGTCGCGCTGGGTCATGCGGGCGTAGATGTCGTCCACCTGCTGGCGGAAGCGCGGGTCGTCGCGGTTGCGCGGGTGCGGCAGGTTGATCTTGATCTCGGCCATGATCCGTCCGGGGTTCGACGCCAGGATCAGGATGCGATCGCTCATCAGCACCGCTTCCTCGATGTTGTGGGTGACCATCAGGATTGAGCGGATCGGCAGGCGGCCCTCGATCCACAGGTCGATCAGGTCGGTGCGCATGGTCTCGGCGGTGAGCACGTCGAGGGCGCTGAAGGGCTCGTCCATGAGCATCAGCTCCGGATGCACCACCAGGGCGCGGGCGAAGCCCACGCGCTGGCGCATGCCGCCGGACAGCTCCTTCGGATAGGCCGTGTCGAAGCCACCCAGCCCGATCAGGTCGATGGCTTCCTCGGCGCGGCGGTCGCGTTCCTCGGTGGGCACCTTCTGGGCTTCCAGACCGAGCTCCACGTTCTCCTGCACCGTGAGCCAGGGGAACAGGGCGAAACTCTGGAACACCATCGAAATGCCGGGCAGGGGACCGATGATCGGCTTGCCCTGCCACAGGGCGCGGCCGCTGGTGGGCCGCTGCAGGCCGGCGATGATGCGCAGCAGGGAAGACTTGCCGCAGCCAGAACGACCGAGCAGGGAGACGATCTCACCCTCGTCGATGACCACGTTCACGCCGTCCAGCACCAGCGGGCCCTTGCCGGCCTCGCCGTAGGCCATGCGGATGTCCTCGGCCTCCATCAGCCGCACCGCGTCGACGTTCTTGGGCATGGGCATCTCCTTCTTCCTAGTCGAACCGGAACCGCGTTTCGGCAAGATGATACAGCGGCCGCCAGAGCGAGCGGTTCAGGCCGACCACGAAGATGCTCATCACCGCGACGCCCAGCACCAGCCTCGGATAGTCTCCGGCCACCGAGGCGTCGGCGATGTAGGCGCCAAGCCCGGCGGCGCGCAGGTGGTCATGTCCCCAGGAAGCGACCTCTGAGACGATGGCGGCGTTCCAGGCCCCGCCGCTCGCCGTCAGCGCGCCGGTCACATAGTAAGGCAGTATGCCGGGGCCGATCACCTTGCGCCACCACAGCGGGCCGGTCACGCCGAACGACTGCGCCGCCTGCTTCAGGTCGGTGGGGAAGGCCGAGGCCCCCGCGATGACATTGAACAGGATGTACCACTGAGCCCCGAGGATCATCAGCGGGCTCAGGAATACGTTGGGGTCGAGCTTCCAGGCCACGATGCCCGCGACGACCACCGGGAAGAACAGATTGGCCGGAAACGCCGCGGCGAACTGGGCCACCGGCTGCAGCCGCTCGGCGAGCTTGGGCCGCATGCCGATCCAGACGCCCATCGGGGTCCACACCGCCGAGGCCAGGGCCACCAGAACCAACACCCGGGCCAGGGTGATGAGCCCAAGGCTGAACGCGTGCAGGAAGTCGCCGACGGTCAGCGAACGCGCGATGAAGTCGAAGATCGCCCTGGCGGCCAGGAAGGTCATCGCGAGGACCACGGCGATCCACAGCACGTCGGCCGCGCGCTGCGCGTCGCGGGGAATCTCCCCGGTGCGCGGCAGGGGAACCGACAGCCGCAGCCGCGCTATGGCCCCGAGCACCGCTCCGATCGGTCGCCCCACGCGCGCCATCAGCCTGGTGCGCCGCAGCACGTCGAGCAGCCAGGACCGGGGAGGATCGGCGGATGCGGTCTGCTCGAAATGGAACTTCTCGGCCCAGGCCACCAGCGGCCGGAAGAACAGCTGATCGAACAGCAGGATCACCACCATCATGGCCAGGATGGCCCAGCCCACGGCGCCGAGGTCGCGATGCTCGATGGCCGCGGCGATGTAGGCGCCGACGCCGGGCAGGGTGACCGTGGTCTGGCCCACTGTGAGCGCCTCGGAGGCGATCACGAAGAACCAGCCGCCGGCCATGGACATCATCATGTTCCAGATCAGCGCCGGCGCGCCGAACGGCGCCTCCAGCTTCCAGAAGCGCTGCCACGCCGTCAGCCCGAAGGCGCGGGCGGCCTCGTCCAGGTCAGCCGGTATGGTTTTCAGGGACTGGTAGAAGCTGAACGCCATGTTCCAGGCCTGGGCGGTGAACACCGCGAAGATCGAGGCGAACTCGACCCCCAGCACATTGCCCGGAAACAGGTTCATGAAGCCGGTCACGGTGAACGACAGGAACCCCAGCACCGGCACCGACTGCAGGATGTCCAGCAGCGGGATCAGCACCATCTCCGCATGCCGGCTCTTGGCGGCCAGGGTGGCGTAGCCGAGGGTGAACACCAGCGAGGCCGCCATGGCCGCGATCATCCGAAGGCTGGTGCGCACCGCATATTCCGGCAGGCGCATGGGATCGAGGCTCACCGGAGAGGCGGCCAAGCCCTTCAGCGGCCCAAAGGTGTGCTGGGCGCCGCCGGTGAGCGTGATGAAGACGGCGAAGATCAGCGCCATCGCCACCACGTCCCACACGTTGAGCGGGGCGCGCATCGCCGGGTGCGTGCGCGCGAGTATCGGCGTCCGCATGCGCTTCTCCCCCGGCTGTCACATTGACCGGGCTCCTATCAGCCCAGGCCGTGACGCGCACGTGACAATCCGCGTCGTCCGTGGGCGGATCGCCCGCTTTTCAGGCGCCCTGTTGCGCCCGCGCGGCAGGCCCGAGACGCCACCCGGCGTCCTCGGCGAATTTCTGGAAGACGTCGGGCTTGTAGGCGTCCTCCGGCGCGGCCCGCACCATGCGGTCCAGGGCGTGGGCGTCGTCGCCCACCAGTATGCGCCACTTGTCCTCGCGCACGCCGTTGAGGATCACCGTCGCGGCCTGGGCGGCGGTCATCGGCGCGTCGTCGTGGAAGCGCCGGGCCTGCTCGTCGACCATCTGCTGCAAGGCGGCGTCGGGGATCGCGGAGACGTCGACGCCGGCCGCCTTGAGGCGTGAGCGCGCCCGGGCGATCTCCTCGGGGCTCATGGTGTCGGAGTCGGTGCCGAGCATCACCTTGCGCGAATTGGCGACGATCTCGGTGCCGATGTGGCCGGGCATGACCACGGAGGCCTTCACGTGCGGCGCGTTCACCGCCAGGTCGGTCATCAGCGCCTCGGTGAAGCCCTTCACCGCGAACTTGGCCGCGCTGTAAGCCGTGTGCGGCACGCCCGGGCCGAGCGAGGCCCAGAAGCCGTTGACGCTGCTGGTGTTGATGATGTGCCCCTCGCTGGCCGCGATCAGCATGGGCAGGAAAGCGCGGGACGAGAAGTAGACGCCGCCCCAGCAGACGTTGAAGGTCTTCTCCCATTCGTCGCGGTCGCCCGCCACGAAGCTGCCTCCGCCGCCGATGCCGGCGTTGTTGAACAGCAGGTGGATCTTGTCGGTCTGGTGGTCGCGCTCGACCTCGCCGCGGAACCGCTGGATCTGGGCCTCGTCCGAGACGTCGGCCACGTGGCAGGTCACCTTGGTGCCCTGGGGCGAGTCCTGGGCGCACAGGGCCGCGGTCTGGGCCATGTTCCTGGCCGATACGTCGCACATGGCGACATTGCAGCCCTCGGCGACCAGCTGGCGCGCCAGTTCGCGACCCATGCCCGTGCCGCCGCCGGTGATCACCGCGATCTTGCCCGCGAAATCCTTCATCGCCTCATCCTCCCGCCTCGGCCGCCCGGACCGCACGCCCGGCGGCGTCGGCGCCGGGGTTTGCAAGGGCCACTAGACTGGCGCCCTCGCGGCAGGGCAAGCGGGATGATGCAGATGGGCGACGCGGGCCGCCCCAGCCTCACGCGCCGGCCGCCGCCGTGAACTGTGCGACACGCGCCGAGTCGAAGTACTCGTCGAGCCTGGTGATCCTGCCGCCCTTCACCTGGCAGACGATGCAGGCCGGCAAGGTCACGCTCACGCCGTCGCCGCGGACGGCGTGGAGCACGTGCTGCTGCACGAAGCCGCCGTCGAACACGCTCACCCGCCGGTCTCGATAGCTGCGCTCCGGCATGTTCCGCACCATCCAGCGCAGGGTGCGCAGATTGTCCTCCCGGCCAGCTTCCGCCTCGTCGGTGTTGTGCCAGATCACCACATCGGGGGCGTAGATCTCCGACACGGTGTCGATGTCGCCGCGCTCGATGGCGGCGAAGAAGCGGCTGACCAGTTCACGAATGTCGGCTTCGCCCACGGCGCTTCTCCCTCACCGCGCAGACACTGGTGCCGCCGGACAGGATCGAACTGTCGACCTCAGCCTTACCAAGGATGCGCTCTACCACTGAGCTACGGCGGCTTGCCCGCTTGGGTGCGGAAGGGCGGGTTGTTAGCGGAGGCGCTCGCCCGTGTGAAGCGCAAAACGCCTTGACCGCCCGGCCTGCGTCGATAGGCGATGGGGCATGGACGAGGACGACCAGGCGCCGCGACCCGGCGACAAAGGACAGCCTGCCGCGGCCACCGCCGCTCGGAAGGCGGCCGCCAAGCCGGCGGCCTCGCGGGAGGCGCGGCTTGCGGCGGCGCTGCGGGCCAACCTGCGCCGGCGGAAGGGTCCCGCGCCGCGGGGCTGAGGCGCCGAACCGCGGCGCGTGGATGGGGCGAATGGGCCGCAGGGCCGCCGCTTGCGTCCGCCGCGCCTTGCACTACAGAGGGTCGAATTGAGCCCTGGGGCGGCTGTCGCCTTCGCTCGGTTTCGAGGGACTGGATGGATCGCATCGCCATCACGGGCGGCGTGCGGCTCGAAGGGGTGATCCCGATCAGCGGCGCCAAGAACTCCGCCATCAAGCTGATGGCCGCGAGCCTGCTCACCGATGAGCCCCTGCGCCTGACCAACATGCCGCGACTGGCCGACACCCGCTTCCTGGCCAAGCTGCTGAAGCGCCTCGGCGCCGAGGTGGAGGAGATCGACGGCGGGCCGGACGGGCCGGAGACGGTGCTGACCACGCCGGAGATCATCAGCGCCATCGCGCCCTATGACCTCGTTCGCCAGATGCGCGCCTCGTTCAACGTGCTGGGGCCGCTGGTGGCCCGCGCCGGCCACGCCAAGGTCTCCCTGCCGGGCGGCTGCGCCATCGGCGCGCGGCCGGTGGACCTGCACCTGAAGGCGCTGGAGGCGCTAGGCGCTCAGATCGACCTCAACGAGGGCTACGTCTACGCCCAGGCCCCGCGCGGCCTGCGCGGCGCGGCCATCGACTTCCCGTTCGTCTCGGTGGGGGCCACCGAGCACGCCCTGCTGGCCGCGGTGCTGGCCAGGGGCGAGAGCGTGATCTCCAACGCCGCCTGCGAGCCCGAGATCGTCGACCTGGCCGAGTGCCTGATCAAGATGGGCGCCTACGTGGAAGGCGCCGGCACGCCGGTGATCCGGGTGGTGGGCGTCCCCAGGCTGACCGGCGCCACCCACGCGGTGACGCCCGACCGTATCGAGACCGGCACCTACGCCCTGGCCGCGGCCATGGCCGGCGGCGAGTTGCATCTGACGCGCACGCGCACCGACTTCATCGAGTCCCTGCTGGTGAAGATGGAGGAGGCCGGCGTCGAGGTTGAACGCCTGAACGACGGCGTCACCATCCGTCGAAATGGCGAGCGGCTGAAGGCCGTGGAGATCACCACCGATCCTTTCCCCGGCTTCGCCACCGACCTGCAGGCGCAGTTCATGGCCCTGATGACCCTGGCCGACGGCGAGAGCGTGATCCGAGAGACCATCTTCGAGAACCGTTTCATGCACGCTCCGGAACTGGCCCGGCTGGGGGCTGACATTTCGGTCTCCGGCGGCGAGGCGCGGGTGAGGGGCGTCGCCCAGCTGGAGGGCGCGCCGGTGATGGCCACCGACCTGCGCGCGTCCGTCAGCCTGGTGATCGCCGGCCTTGCGGCGCGGGGCGAGACGGTGGTCAACCGTGTCTACCACCTGGACCGCGGCTTCGAGCGCCTCGAGGAGAAGCTCTCCGCCTGCGGCGCACAGGTGCGCCGCATCAAGGGCGACGGCGAGGCGGCCGAAGAGGACGCCTGATGGCCAAGCCGGATCCCCTGCGCCTGCTCGCCGAGGACGAGGACGATCTGGCGGTGATCTCCGCGGCCCTGCAGGACGCCGTGGCCCACGTCGGCGACATCGCCTGGCAGAAGCAGGGCCGGCGCCTGACCATCGCCTTCAACCGCTACCGCTGGGAGGCGGCCGGCGGCGCGCGCGGCGAGCGGGTGCGCAGCGGCCTGCAGTTCGGCTCGGTGCTCGACGTCAAGTCTCGCAACCTGCGCCGCGAGCCCAGGGACGCGGTGGTGGAGCTGCTGGCCCTGAACTTCGAGCCCGGCGAGGCGCCCGGCGGCGTCATCCGCATCGCCTTCGCCGGCGGCGGCGACCTGGCGGTGAGCGTCGAGTGCATCGACGCCGCCCTGGCGGACCTGTCGTCGCCCTGGCCGACCCGGAGGACCCCGGCGCACGAGGGGTAGGCGCCGCGGAATGTCCGCAGCCCCGACGTGGACAGATCACGAAACCGCTTGAGTTTCTGCGCCGAGCGGCCATCTAGCGCGCCCATGCGCCGTTTCGTCAGCACCGACCCCGGCTTCGACGCCGCCTTCGACGCCTTCCTGGGCGAACGCCGGGGGTCCTCGCCCGAGGTGGACGCCGCGGCCGCCGACATTATCGAGGCGGTCCGCGCCGAGGGCCTCGCGGCCCTGCTGCGGCTGACGGCGCGGCTCGACAAGGTCGAGCTCACCGAAGCCACCATGGGGGTGTCCGAGGCCGAGATAGAGGCGGGCGTCGCCGCCTGTCCTCAGGAGGTCCGCGACGCCATCGCCTTCGCTGCGCGCCGCATCCGCGCCTATCACGAGCGCCAGCGGCCGGCGGACGAGCGCTTCACCGACGAGGCCGGGGTCGAGCTCGGCTGGCGCTGGACGCCCCTGGAGTCGGTGGGAGTCTATGTGCCGGGCGGGCGGGCGGCCTATCCGTCCACGGTGCTGATGAACGTCATCCCGGCCAGGGCGGCGGGGGTCGAGCGCGTCGCCATGGTCACCCCGCCGGGGCGGCTGCAGCCGGCGGTGCTGGCCGCGGCGCGCGAGGCGGGGGTCAGCGAGATCTGGCGCGTCGGCGGGGCGCAGGCCTGCGCGGCCCTGGCCTACGGCGCCGGGCCGATCCGCCCGGTCGACAAGATCGTCGGTCCCGGCAACGCCTTCGTCACCGCCGCCAAGCGCCGGCTGTACGGCGTGGTGGGCATCGACGCCCTGGCCGGACCTTCGGAGATCGTCGTGGTGGCCGACGGGGCCAACGATCCGGCCTGGATCGCCGCCGACCTGCTCTCCCAGGCCGAGCATGACCCCGGCGCCCAGTCGATCCTGATCACCGACGACGACACCTTCGCGGTGGCCGTGGAATCCGCCGTCGCCGACCAGCTGCGCAGCCTGGCCACGGGCGAGGACGCCGCCGCCTCCTGGCGCGACCACGGCGCGGTGGTGATCGCCCCGCTCGAGGCCTCGCCCGGCCTGGTCAACCGCATCGCCCCCGAGCATGTGGAGTTCGCGGTGGAGCACCCCGCCGCCCTGGCAAACCGCGTGCGCCACGCCGGCGCGATCTTCCTGGGCCGCTACGCCCCGGAGGCCATCGGCGACTATGTGGCCGGCTCGAACCACGTGCTGCCCACCAGCCGCGCCGCGCGGTTCTCCTCGGGCCTCGGCATAGTCGACTTCCTCAAGCGCACCTCGATCGTCGCCTGCGACGCCGCCGCCTTCGCCATCCTCGCCGGGCCCACCGCCATCCTCGCCGAGGTCGAAGGCCTCCCCGCCCACGCCCGCAGCGTGACCATCCGCCGGAACTGACGCGCCTTCCACGTTGGGTCGGCGATTGAAGATTCCACCACGGAGGTCACGGAGAGGCACGGAGGACACGGAGCGGCAGCCGATGGGGCCGTGGGTGACTTGAAGGGCGCTTCGCGCCTATTGGGTGAATCCACCCCCCTGCGGTCGGGATGGCGCGCTAACTGGTTGATAAACTGATGGAAAGCCAGCCGCCGTCGTAACCGCCGCCACTCCGTGACCTCCGTGCTTCTCCGTGATGTCCGTGGTGAGTCTTTGCTCCGCGCACCGCCGCTTTCGCCCCAATACCGCAACGCCAACTGGCCCCCACGACAGTTCGCGTGAGTCTCGCTAAGAAGCGCCCATGCCGCCAGGGTCAGACCAGCGCCTGCAGTCCGTCGTCATCGACGAAGACTCCCTGGGCTCGGCGTCGCGGGACCAGGAGCAGGAGCGGCAGATCGCCATCTTCGACCTGCTGGAGGACAACCACTTCCAGCCGGAGGGGGCGGAGGGCGGGCCCTACCATCTGAGGATTGGGCTGATCGAGAACCGCCTGGCCCTGGACATCACCGGCCCGGGCTACGAGCGCCGCCACCTGCTGTCGCTGTCGCCCCTGCGCGGCGTGGTCAAGGACTACGCCATGATCTGCGAGAGCTATTACGACGCCATCCGCAACGCCACGCCGCAGCGAATCGAGGCCTTGGACATGGGCCGGCGGGCCCTGCACAACGAGGGCTCGGCCCTGCTGCAGGCCAGGCTCGAGGGCAAGGTCGAGACCGACCTCGACACCGCCCGGCGCCTGTTCACCCTGATCTGCGCGCTGCACTGGCGCGGGTGAACGCCGCCCATGGCCGAGCCACTTCCGGGGGCGGTGCTGTTCGCCTGCAACCAAAATCGGGTGCGCTCGCCCATAGCCGAGGCCTTGATGAAGCTGTTCTACGGCGACCGGGTCTACGTCGATAGCTGCGGCCTGAAGCGCGACGAGGACGACGAGCCCGACCCTTTCGTGGTCGCGGTGATGGACGAGCTGGGCGCGGACCTGGCGGCGCACCACGCCAAGACCTTCGACGAGCTGGAGGACGAGAGCTACGACCTGGTGATCTCCCTCACCCCCGAGGCCCAGCACCGGGCCGTGGAGCTGGCCCGCGGCAGGGCGGTGGAGATCGAGTACTGGCCGACCCACGATCCGACCCTGGCCATGGGCGGCCGCGACCAGGTGCTGGGCGCCTATCGCGACGTGCGCGACGCCCTGGCGGCCCGCATCCGCGAGCGCTTCGGAGCGCCCTCCACCTTCGGGGGGTGAAGCGGCGCGAACGTTGGGCTATGCTGGACGAACCGATGTTACGGCCCGCGCAAGAGTCTCGATGATTTCGCGCGGGCCTCACTTTAATGGGTGGGCCCTTCGAGAGACCGTATGGCGAAAGAAGAACTTCTGGAATTTCCGGGCACGGTCAGCGAGCTGCTGCCCAACGCAACGTTCCGCGTGAAGCTGGACAACGAACACGAGATCATCGCCCACACCGCCGGCAAGATGCGCAAGAACCGCATCCGTGTGCTGGCTGGCGACAAGGTGCTGGTGGAGATGACCCCCTACGATCTCTCCAAGGGGCGCATCACCTATCGCTTCAAGTAGCGCGTCAGGGCCAGACCCCACGGCGCTCCAGAACCCCCTCCTGGTCCTCGCCAGCGCCAGCCCGCGTCGGCTGGAGTTGCTGCGCCAGATCGGCGTCGAGCCCGCCCTGGTGGACCCCGCCGGCATCGACGAGACCCAGCGCCCGCGCGAGACGCCGCGCCGCCTGGCCCTGCGCTTGGCGCGCGAAAAAGCTTTGGTTGCGGCAGGCAGGCGCCCCGACGCCTTCGTCCTGGCCGCCGACACCGTGGTGGCGGTGGGCCGGCGCGTGCTCGGCAAGCCGGACGACGCGGCTGGCGCCAGGGCCATGCTGGCCCTGCTCTCCGGCCGGTCGCACCGGGTGCTGACCGCGGTCGCGCTCGCGGCCCCCGGCGGGCGCACGGCCCTTCGCCTCTCCGAGACCCGCGTGCGCTTCAAGCGCCTCACCGCGGCGGAGCTCGACGCCTACGCCGCGTCCGGCGAGTGGGCCGGCAAGGCCGGCGGCTACGGCGTGCAGGGTCGGGCAGGGGCCTTCGTCATCGAGCTGTTCGGTTCCTACACCGGCGTCGTCGGCTTGCCGCTCTATGAGACCCGCGCCCTGCTGATGGGCCTGGGCTACCCGGTCCCGTGAGCCAGCGGCGGCTCTACCTCGACGCGGGCCTGGGCGAGACCCGGGGCGTGGTCACCCTGGACGGACGGCCCGAGCGCCTGCTCATCGCCCGCGACGGCGACGATCCGCGCCAGGCCCTGGGCGCCCAGGTGGTCGCCCGTATCCGCAAGCTCGACCGCGCCTCGGCCATCGCCTTCCTCGACCTGGGCGCCGGGTCCGACGCCGTGCTCAACCTGCGCCCGCAGATGGGCCGACTCACCGAGGGCCAGGCCCTGGCGGTGGAGATCCGGGCCGAGCCCCGGGCCGGCAAGGGCGCCTCCGTGCGCCTGCTCGAGCCCGCCGACGGTCCGCCGCGCCTGATCGCCGCCGGTCCCGCGCTGGTGGACCAGCTGCGCGAGGCCGATCCGCGCACCGCCATCGTCACAGGCGCCCAGGCCCGGGCGGTCGCCGACGAGGCGGAAGCCGAGGCGTTGGAGAGCGTCTTTCCGCTGCCCGGCGGCGGGACCGTCGCGGTGGAGCGCACCCGCGCCCTGGTCTCCATCGACGTCGATCTGGGCGACCGCCCCGGGTCCGACTCCAAGCGCGCCACCAGGTCCGCCAACCTCGCCGCCTTCGCCGTATCCGCCCGGGTGCTGCGCCTGAAATCCGAGGGCGGGCTCGTGGTGTTCGACCTGGCCGGACGCGGCCACGACGGACCGGCCCTGCTCGCCGCGGCCCGCGCCGCCTTCGCCCCGGACAATCCCGGCGTGGCGCTGGGACCCATCAGCCGCTTCGGGACCCTGGAGCTCACCGTGCCGCGCCGCCGCCGCCCGGCGCGCGAGATCCTGCTAGGCCCGGACGGACGCCCGACCCCCGTGACCTGCGCCCTGCGCCTGATCCGCGCGCTGGAGCGGGAGGCCGAGGCCGATCCGGGCGCCCGCCTGACCGTATCCGCCTCGCCGGCTGTGAGCGACGCCAGCGCCCCCCATATCAAGGCCCTGGAGGCCAGCCGCGGCGCCCGCTTCGCCCTGAAGCCCGAGCCCGGCCGGCCGGACGAGGCCTTCACCATATCCGCCACATGACCGCCGCCCGGAAGACCGAAGCTCCCTGTCCGATTTGCAAGCGCCCCGCCGACGCCGCGTTCCGCCCGTTCTGTTCCAAGCGCTGCGCCGACGTCGACCTGCACCGCTGGCTGGCCGGCCGCTACGCCATCCCGGCCAAGGACCAGGACGACGACGAGGCCGAGAGCCTGCCGGACGACAGGGAAGGGGATTGAGGGCCTGCCGCACCTCGTGGCGTCACCCCGGGCGGCGCGGCGCAGACCGGGGGCCGGACGGGCCGGCTGCTCGCTGGAAATCGTCTATGAACCGGCCAGTCCGGCCCCGGCTCGGCCCTCCGAGCCGTCCGGGGTGACGCAGGTTGGTGAACACCGCGCCAGCGCCCAACTCCGCGCCGCCCCCGTCCGCTGGACAGCCCAGGCGGCCTCGCCTATACACCCCGCTCCCGAAAACGGCATGCCGGGCCTGGGTAGCTCAGTTGGTAGAGCAGCGGATTGAAAATCCGCGTGTCGGTGGTTCGAATCCGCCCCCAGGCACCACGCTTTTCGCAGATCGTTGGGCGGCTTTTTCGCAGTTGACGCTAGGCCGAGACCCCTAGTCGATGTCGCCGCTGTAGGTCGAGAACACGCCGATCACCCGGCCCTCGGGGTTGGTGATCACGATGTTGTCGGCCCCGATGCCGCGGGCGCGCTCCTTGGCGCTGGCCAGGGCGGCGTCGATCGAGCGTGCGGCGCTGGTCTCCTGCTGGAACGGCGAGCGTCCCTTGCAGTACCCGCCTCTGTGGAACTCGACGTTGAACATCGGCAACTTTCTGTCCCAGCGTCAACTACGTTAACCCGGGACGCGATCACGCGCAAACATGGTAACGATCAATCGTTCGGCATGTTCCCGCGGGCCGTGGCGGTGGACGCGCCACCCGCTCATCCCGGCGAAGGCCGGGACCCAGTCGTGCCGCCCAATTCACCACAAAGGACACGAAGGACACGAAGTGCACGAAGTGCAGCGCCTTCGTGCCCTTCGTGCCCTTTGTGGTCGAAAGGGACGTCGGACCGGGCGCCGGCCTCTGCCGGGACGGGCGCCCGTCGCTCACGGATCGCGGGGTGCTGACACGCCTTGGCGTCCGACAGCGCAGATTGCTTTCGCGACGCCTGACGGGGGAGTGACCGGGAAGTGCTGAGCCTTGCGGATGTCCACGCCCTGCTGCGGGCCAAGCCGAGCGCGGTCGCCGAGCGGCCGTTCGGGCCCGACCATGTGGTCTACAAGATCGGCGGCAGGATGTTCGCCATCGTGGCCGACACCGAAGACGTCTGGCTCACCCTGAAGTGCGATCCGGTGCTCAGCGAGGTGGTGCGCGGCCAGTACGCCGCGATCACCCCGGGCTACCACACCGACAAGCGCCACTGGATCACCATCCGCCAGGATCGCGACCTTCCCGACGCGGAGATCGCCTGGCTGATCGACCATTCGTACGACCAGGTGCGGGGGAAGCTCAGCCGGACGGTGAAGGCCTCGCTGGCGGCGGCGGAGGGTCCGCCGGCGCTCACGGCGCGGGCGCGGGGGTAGGGGTAGGGTAAGGAAACAAGCAAAAAGCCTGGGTCCCCGCGTTCGCGTCGCTTTCGCCGGGAATCTCGGGGTTGGGTCAGGCACGCCTTATGGCCAGGAATTCCTGCCAGCCACGATAGATAGAGCCGTGCGGGCGCGAGGTGCGAGGGAGATGACCGTGTCTCGAAGAGACGTCATCGCGGGTATGACGGCGGCGCCTCTCGTCGGCGCTGCGGCCGCGCAGGCCTGGTCTTTACCCGAGAAGCGGCCGTTCCGCGAGGTTCCCAACGCCTGGATTACCATGGCGGATGGGGTGCGGCTCTCGGCGCGGCTGTGGATCCCTCAGGGCGCCGAGGCGGGTCCGGTCCCGGCGGTGTTCGAGTACATCCCCTACCGCAAGCACGATGGCTACCGGTTCCACGATGACCTGTGGGGCCCGACCCTGGCGGGCTATGGCGTCGCCTATGCGCGGGTGGACGTGCGCGGGTCGGGCGATTCCGAGGGCGTTCTGGTGGACGAGTACCTGCCCAGCGAGCTGCAGGACGGCTGCGCCTGCATCGCCTGGCTGGCCGCGCAGCCCTGGTGCAGCGGCAAGGTGGGCATGCGCGGCATCTCCTGGGGCGGCATCAACACCCTGCAGGTCGCGGCCATGCACCCGCCGGCCCTGAAGGCGATCATGCCCATGTGCTGCATGGGCGACCGCTTCACCGACGACGCCCACTACATCGGCGGCGCGCTGGGCCACACCAACTTCCAGTGGGGCGTCGCCTTCAAGACCGTGATGGCCGGTCCGCCGGACCCGCAGATCGTCGGCGAGGCCTGGGAGGCCATGTGGCGCCAGCGGCTGGAAGCTACGCCCGCCATCCTGGAGACCTGGGTCGGCCACGAGCGCTACGATGCCTATTGGAAGCGCGGGTCGACCGAGCAGGACTGGTCGGCGATCGAGGTCCCGGCCTACATCGTCAGCGGCTGGCAGGACACCTATTCCAATGCTGTCGGCCCCTTGCTGGCGGGTCTCAAGGTTCCACGCAAGGCGCTGATCGGACCCTGGGGCCACACCTATCCCTATCTCGCCCAGCCCCTCGGCCTCGAATGGGCCTTCGAGGAGGTGCGCTGGTGGGAGCAGTGGCTGAAGGGCGTCGACACCGGAATCATGAACGAGCCCATGCTGCGCGCCTTCATGCCCTACCGTGCGCCGTCCGAGGTGGTTCCGGCGGAGATCCCGGGCCGCTGGGTGGCCGAGGCGGCCTGGCCGCCGCGCACGACTTCGCGAGTGTTGCATCTGACCGCGGGCGGGCTGGCCGAAGTGGCCGGTCCGCCCGCGACGGTCCGCTGCGTCGGCGACAGGATCGTCGGCCTAGCCAAGCCGGAGTGGCTGGACCGTCCGCCGGTGGAGCAGTCGCCGGACGACGCGAAGTCGCTCACCTTCGACACTCAGATACCGATGGAAGATCTTGAAATTCTTGGTAATCCTTTGGTGCGGATGCGGGTGGCCGCCGACCGGCCGGTGGCCAAGCTGGCGCTGCGCCTGACCGAGGTCACGGCCGAGGGACAGTCTTGGCTGGTGAGCTGGGCCGTGTGCAACCTGACCCACCGCGTATCGCATTCCGCGCCCGAACCGCTGGTTCCGGGCGAGCCCTATGACGTGGACATCCCCCTGGCGATGATCGCCCACCGCTTCCGGGCCGGCAGCCGCATCCGGCTGGCGGTCAGCGAGAGCCTCTGGCCGCTGGTCTGGCCCTCGCCCGAGGTGGCGACCCTGACGCTGACGCTCGGCGGGGCCTCGACCCTGAGCCTGCCCGTGCGGCCGCAGGAAGCCGCGCCGTCGCCGTTCCCGATCCCCGAACGGCGCACGCCGCCGTCGGAAGGCGCGAAGCGGCCCGGGACGGCCATCGAACCGGTTTCGCCGGGCCGCTACCTCATCGAGAATGACTCTCCGCCCGCGCCCTATGTGCTCAAAGCCACCGGCGCGACCCTCGCCCGGGGCCGCTGGGAGACCAGCGAGATCCGCGAGGGCGACCCAGGCAGCTGCCGGTGGACGCAGCGCGCCTATTCCAGCTGGACGCGCGGCGACTGGGACTGCGCCGTCGAGGCGAGCTACGAGCTGACCTCGACGGCGGAAGAGTTCCTGCTCAGCGAAAACCTGACCGCCAAACGCGGCGAGAGGCTCGTCTTCGAGCGCCGCAAGGCCAGCCGGATCAAACGCGACCTCGCCTGAGGCGGGCTGCCCGGCATTGCCTTCGCCGCCCGCCCGCGCTCTGGTGCGGGCGACCCGACGGGAGCAGCCCATGAGCCAGACGCGCACCGGCCCGTTCCAGCCCGACCTCTACGACTACGACTTCGAGAACGATCCGGTGGCGACGCTGAATCGCCTGCGCGCCGAGGACCCGGTGCACTGGTCGCGCCACGGCTACTGGTACCTGACCCGCTACGCCGACGTGGCCGAGGTGCTGAAGGATCCCGCGCGCTTCTCCAGCGCCGCCGCCGGCTTCGGCGCCGCCAATCCCCTGGCGCAGGCCAAGCCCGGCGGCCCGTCCTCGCAAACCGAGCAGGGCCTGAGCCGCAACCTCGCCCAGTCGTTCAACCAGATGGACGCGCCCGGCCACTCGCGCATCAGGGCCCTGGTGCAGTCGGCCTTCTCCCGGCGCAGCATTGAGGAGCGGCGCGAACGCATCTGCGAAGTGGTCGGCGAACGGCTGGACGCGGCGGCGGCGAAGGGGACGTTCGACCTGATCACCGACTTCGCCTTCCATGTACCGATCATCGTCGCCAGCGAGATCATCGGCATCGCCGCCGAGGACCGCGAACAGTTCCGCCGGGCGTTCGAGGCTTCGGCCGTGATCATGGCCCCGAAACGCTCGGAGGAGAGCTGGGCGGAGGGTCTGGAGGCGGCGCGCTGGATCGGCCGCTACATCCGCGCGCTGATCGAGGCCCGCAAGTCCGATCCGCGCGACGACCTGATCAGCGCCCTGATCGCCGAGGAGCAGGCCGGCGGGCGGCTGTCCGACGGCGAGCTCTCCAGCGCCATCAGCACCATCTACACGGCCGCCGGAACCACGACGGAGCGGTTCATATCCAGCGGCCTCTATCTACTGCTGTCTCATCCCGACCAGTGGCGCGCGCTGGTCGCCGACCGCTCCCTGCTGCCCGGCGCCATCGAGGAGACGCTGCGCTTCCACCACCCCACCCAATCCACCTCCACCAACCGCCGCTGCACGGTGGACCTGGAACTCGGCGGCAAGCGGCTGAAGGCGGGCGACACGGTGCGGGTCGGCCTCGGCGCGGCCAACCGCGATCCCGCGGTGTTCGCTGACCCGGACCGCTTCGACATCCGCCGGCAGACCGCGGCGTCGAACCTGTCGTTCGGCGTCGGACCTCACTTCTGCCTCGGCTCGGCCCTCGCCAGGTTCGAGGCGCGGCTGGCCTTCGAGGCGGTGATGGACCGGTGGCCGGACCTGAAGCTGGTGACCACCTCTCCAGTGAAAGACCCACGCCGGCAGGACCGGTACCTGGAAATCCTGGTCGACACCGGCGCGGATTGAGGAGTTTGACATGGATCTGCAACTCAAGGGCAGGCGGGCGCTGGTCACCGGGGCCAGCCGGGGCATCGGCAAGGCCATCGCGCGGCAACTGGCCATGGAGGGTGTCGACGTGGCCCTGGCCGGGCGCGACCTGGCGGCGCTGGACGAGGCGCGTGGCGAGATCGCCAAGGCGTCGAACGGGCGGGTGGTGGCGGTGACCGGCGACACCGGCCGCGATGACGACGTGAAGGCCATGGTGGAGACCGTGGTGGGCAATCTCGGCGGGCTGGACATACTGGTCAACGCCGCGGCGAAGCCCGGCGGCCAGCAGCCCCCGCCGAAGCTGGCCGAGATCACCGACCAGATCTTCTGGGACGACGTGAACGTGAAGGTGCTGGGCTATCTGCGCTGCGCCCGGGAGGCGGCGCCGCACATGATCGCCGCCGGCTGGGGCCGGATCATCAACATCAGCGGCCTGGCCGCGCGCTCCACCGGCTCGACCGTGGGATCGATCCGCAATGTGGCCGTGGCCGCGCTCACCAAGAACCTGGCCGACGAGCTCGGGCCGCACGGGATCAATGTCACCGTCGTGCACCCGGGACTGACCCGCACCGAGAAGACCGGTCCGCTGGTGACGTCCCGCGCGGCGCGCGCCGGGACGTCGGAGGAGGAGGTCGAGAAGCGCCTGGCGGCGAACGTGCTGATCGGGCGCCTGGTCGACTCCGCCGAGGTGGCCGACGTGGTCGCCTTCCTGGCCTCTCCGCGCAGCGTCGCCATCAACGGCGACGCCATCGCCTGCGGCGGCGGGGTCAGGGGCGTGATCCACTACTGAGGGGGTGGGGGCGCCCAACAGCTGGTGGCCCTCCCAGCCCTCGCCAAATCACCGCGCAAATGGTGACGTGACGCGCCCGGCCCTCGCGGCCGGCGGCGGTCTTTGACATCGTGAAACGAATTGCACGCGGCCGCGGCCGGTGACCGGCGGGCGCTCGCCCGCACAGCCAGGCTCCCAACCCCCACACCCGAAATTCCCCGCGAAAGCGGGGACCCAGGCTTTTTTGCAAACGGTTGGGCCGCGCGGGTGTGGTGGGCGGAAGGAACAAACAAAAAAGCCTGGGTCCCCGCTTTCGCGGGGAATTTCGGATTGGGGGTGTCGGGGTGTGGTGCACATGCGTCCGCCGCTCACCTGTTGCGCACCTGTTATGCATCGATAACAGGCCTGTTTGGCGCCTGTTATCACCTGTTATCACCTGTTCCTGCGAAAAACAGGTGGCTGTAACCCGTTGAACCTATTGGGTTTCCAGACCGTAACAGGTGGAAAAAACCGTGAAATAACAGGTGGAACAGGTGAATAACAGGTCGGAACAGGCGGCGCCTGGCTACGCCGCCAGCCGGATCGCCTCGCCGATGGCGGAGACGATGCGGTCGATCTGGGCTTCCTCGACGATCAGCGGCGGGGAGATGGCCACGGTGTCGCCGGTGACGCGGATGGAGACGCCGCGGCGGTAGCATTCGGCGAACACGGCCTGGCCGCGATGGCCGGGGCCATGGGCGTCGGGCGAGAGTTCGATGCCCGCCACCAGGCCGTCGTTGCGGATGTCGACGACGCTGGGTGACTGGGCCAGGGAGTGGGCCGCGGCTTCGAGCTTCGGGGCCAGGGCGTGGGCGCGGGCGAACAGGCCCTCGTCGGCGTAGATCTTCAGGGTGGCCAGGGCGGCGGCGCAGGCCACCGGGTGGCCGGAGTAGGTGTAGCCGTGGAACAGCTCGATGGGGTCCGGCGCGGCCTCGATGATGGTCTCGCGGATGCCCTCGCGGCAGGCCACGGCGCCCAGGGGGATGCAGCCGTTGGTCAGGGCCTTGGCCATGGTCACGATGTCGGGCGTGACGCCGTAGCGCTCGCAGCCGAACGCCGCGCCGAGGCGGCCAAAGCCGGTGATCACCTCGTCGAAGATCAGCAGTATGCCGTTCTGCGAACACAGGGCGCGCAGCCGCTCCAGATAGCCCTTGGGCGGCACCAGCACGCCGGCCGATCCGGCCAGGGGCTCGACGATGACCGCGGCGATGGCGTCGGCGCCCCAGGTGGCGATCACCCGCTTCAGGTCGTCGGCGATCTCCGCCCCGTGCTCCGGCTGGCCGCGGCTGAAGGCGTTGCGCGCCGGATCGTGGGTGTCGCGCAGATGGTCGACGTTGGGCAGCATGGGGCCGAACTGGCGCTTGTTGCGGGGGATGCCGCCCACCGACATGCCGCCGAAGTTCACCCCGTGGTAGCCGCGGATGCGCCCGACCAGCCGGTTGCGCCGCGGCTCGCCCCGGGCGTTGTGGTAGGCGAGCGCGATCTTCAGCGCCGTGTCCGCCGACTCCGAACCGGAGTTGGTGAAGAACACCGAGCCGAAACCCTTGGGCAGCAGGGCCTTGAGCGCCTCGGCCGCGGCATAGGCGCCGTCGTGGCTGAAACCGAAGCCGGGGGCGTAGTCCAGGTCCATCAGCTGGCGGTTCACCGCCTCGGCGATCTCCTTGCGCCCGTGCCCGGCGTTGACGCACCAAAGGCCGGACGCGGCGTCGAGCAGCTCCTTGCCGTCCTTGTCGCGCAGGTACATGCCGCTGGCCCCGTCCACCATCCGCGGGCTGGCGTTGAACGCGCGGTTCGAGGTGAAGGGCAACCAGAGTGCGTCGTCTAGGGCCATGCCGTCCGGGCGCGTCCGCCGCGCCCGCCTCCTGAACTGTTCGGGCTCACCTTAGAGGCTCGCAGCCGTTGCGCCACCCCAGTTTGCCGCCGGACTCAGGCCCTGGCGGCGATCCAGCCGGCCATCAGGTCGGCGACCCGCTCGCGCCCCGCTTCGGCGTCCTCGAAGTAGTGGGCGCCGGGCAGGAACTCGAGCTGCTTGTCCTGGCTGGCTATGGCCTGGTGAATGGCCCGGGCGTCGCTGGGGAAGACGCCCATGTCGCCGAGGCTCTGGATCACCAGGGCGGAGACAGAGATGCGCGCCAGCTGCGGGCCGCCCTGGCACCTGGAGGTCTCCAGGCTCCACATGGACAGCCACGAGCGCAGGGTGTTGGCCCGGCCGATGCCCATGGGGCTCTTGTTGGTCACGGCCGGCGCGCCGGCGTAGCAGCCGGGGCAGGGGCGCTCGCTGGGATCGATGGCCGGGTCCATGAACCTCAGGTCCGCCCAGGTGCGGAAGAGAGGGAACACCCGGTCGGCGATGCCCGCGGCGTTCAGCCTGGCGAGCTCGGCCTTGGCGAAATCGGTTATGCGCTGGTTGCGCGCCCGCTGGGCGGCCCGGTAGCGGGCGATGAACTCGGCGGAATAGGGCGGGCCGTTGTCCGGGTTGAAGGGGTCCAGCGCGGCGTCGGTCCGGGTGGGATCGGTCTCGTCGGTCGCCGAGGCGTCCATCCAGGCGGTCAGCACCTCCGGGCGCCCGCCGTGGGCGTTGAGGGAGATGTAGAGATCGCCGCGCGGGAGCTGCTGCAGCGCCTCCTTCACCGGCCCGCTGGCCGCTTCCGCCAGATCGCCGGTCCCGCCGGCCTGGGCCTGGTAGGCGCCCATCAGCGACCCGCCGCCGGAGTTGCCCAGCAGCACGATCACCTCGGCGCCGGCTGCCTCGCGCAGCCACCGCACGCCGACGCCGATGTCGATCAGGGCATGTTCCAGGATGAACAGGTCCTCGGCGCCGCGGTAGCGGGTGTTCCAGCCGAGAAAGCCGATGTCGCGTGCGGCGAAGTAGGGGGCGATGTAGTGCTCTGCGAAGTCGACATTGTAGTGGTTGGCGATCACCGCCACCCTGGGGCGTGGGGTGGGCCCGGTCCAGTAGAGCCCCTGGCAGGGATGGCCGCCGGCCCCGGCGCGGCGCGCGGTCGGCGAGGCCAGGCCGACGAAGCGGGTGTTGGCGGTCTGGGACATGCTTCCCCCTTTGTGCGGCCGCTCCCGGCCTGTTCTCGTGAGCCCTCGGCAATACGCCCCAGGACGGCGCGCTGGTCCACTGCCTGTCTTCACTTCGCAGGCGTTTCGCGTCACCTTCGCGCTGCGCAGGGAGGTGACCATGGCCCCGCATGACGACCACGATCCGAGCCGCGTCCACCACCACGATCACGGCCAGGCGCCGCCGTCGGACATGGCGCTTCGCGTGAAGGCGCTGGAATCCCTGCTGGTGGAGAAGGGCCTGGTCGATCCCGCCGCCCTCGACGCGATCATCGAGACCTATGAGCACAAGGTCGGGCCGCGCAACGGGGCTCGCGTGGTGGCCCGGGCCTGGACTGATCCGGCGTACAAGGCGCGGCTGATGGACGACGCCACCGCGGCCATCGCCGAGTTGGACTACGGTGGGCGTCAGGGCGAGCACATGGTGGTGGTGGAGAACACGCCGCGGGTGCACAACCTCGTCGTCTGCACCCTGTGCTCCTGTTACCCGTGGCCGGTGCTGGGCCTGCCGCCGGTCTGGTACAAGTCCTCGCCCTACCGCTCCCGGGCGGTGATCGACCCGCGCGGCGTGCTGGCGGAGTTCGGTCTGACCCTGCGCGACGACGTCGAGGTGCGAGTCTGGGATTCCACCGCCGAGATCCGCTACCTGGTGCTGCCCGAGCGGCCGGCCGGAACCGAGGGGCTGGGCGAAGACGCCCTGGCGGAGCTGGTGTCCAGGGACTCCATGATCGGCGTCGCCAAGGTCGCCGCGCCCGGAGCCGCCGGACGATGAACGGCGTGCACGACATGGGCGGCATGCACGGACTTGGCCCGATCAAGCCTGAGCCGGACGAGCCGGTGTTCCACGAGCGGTGGGAAGCCCGCGCCTTGGCCCTGGCCCTCGCCATCGGGGCGTGGGGGCGCTGGAACCTCGACATCACCCGGCATCAGCGGGAGTCGATCCCCGGGCCCGAGTACCTGCGCATGAGCTACTACGAGAAGTGGATCACGGGCATGGTGGAGCTGATGCTGAAGACCGGGCTGGTGACCGCGGAGGAGATCGCCACCGGTCGCCCGGCGCCGGGCGCGGTCAAGGCGACGCCGCCGCTCACCGCCGATCAGGTGGAGGGCGGCATTCGGCGCGGCGGTCCGACGACCCGCGAGACCACGCGAACCGCCCGCTTCGTCCCCGGCGACCAGGTTCGCGCCCGCAACATCCACCCCACGGGCCACACGCGCCTGCCGCGCTACGCCCGCGGCCATCACGGCGTCGTCACCCGCAGCCACGGCGCCCACGTGTTTCCGGACGCCCACGCCCACGGCCTCGGCGAACAGCCGCAGCCGCTCTATCAGGTGCGTTTCGAGGCCAGCGAACTCTGGGGCGTCAGCGCCGGCGGCCGGGGCGCGGTCTACATCGACCTGTGGGAGGACTATCTTGACCCGGCCTGACGCCGCGGCGGCCCGGCGCTTCGCGAACCTGCCGCGACTGCCGGTCGACGCCGAAGGCCCGGTGTTCGCCGAACCGTGGCAGGCCCAGGCTTTCGCCATGGCCGTGCAGCTTCACGCAGCGGGCGCCTTCTCCTGGAGCGACTGGGCGGCGGCGCTCTCCGCCGAGCTGAGGGCCGCCGATGCCCGCGGCGATCCCGACGACGGCTCGCGCTACTACGAACACTGGCTGGCGGCGCTGGAACGCCTGGTGCGGGAGCGGGGCCTGGCCGCGCAGGACGCGCTGGCGGATCGCAAGCAGGCCTGGGCGGACGCCTACCGACGCACGCCGCACGGCAAGCCGGTGGAGCTGTAGGACCTAAGTTCTCACCCCGCACAAGTCCCAGGCGCCTGTCCGGGGGCCTCAGCGATACACCAGCGCTTGCCAGGCGGCCTTTCGCGCCGCGGCCTCGTCCGTCGAGATCGCCGGTTCGAACAGGCGGTCGTGGCGGGTGAAGCCGGCGGCGTCCGCATCGCCCAGCAATCCGACGCCCCGACCGGCGGCGATCGCCGCGCCGGCGGCGGCGGCGTCGCGCAGGGCGTGGCGGGCGATGGGCAGGCAGGTGAGGTCGGCCTCGGCCTGCATCAGCACTTCGCTGGCCGAGAGGCCGCCGTCGGCCTTCAGCACCGCGGGCCGCGGCAGGTCGGTGGCCGTGGTGATGTGGTCCAGGATCTCGCAGACCCGGAACGCCACGCCTTCCAGCGCGGCCCTGGCGATCTGGGCAGGCCCGGTGGCTGCGCTGAGCCCCACCAGCACGCCGCGCTGGTCCGGGTCGCCGTAAGGGGCGCCGAGTCCCTGCAGGGCGGGGAGGAAGGCGACGCCGGCTGCGTCGGGCACGGAACGGGCGAGGGCCTCGAGGGCCGTGTGGTCGCCGAAACCCATGGTCCTGCGCAGCCAGTCCATGGCCGAGCCCGCGGTGAACACCATGCCCTCCAGGCAGAACCGCGTCTCGCCGGCCACGTGCGACACCACAAACGGCGGGGTGGACGGGCCGCAGAACACGAAGGCGCCGCCGGTCCCGACGTTGAGCGCGGCCGAGGTGCCATAGGTGATCTTCACCGCGCCCGGCGCCTCGGCGCCGTGTCCGATGGGGGCGCTCTGTTGGTCGGCGAGGATGGCGGCGATGGGGAGCTCGGCGCCGAGCGGGCCTCTGGAGGTGGTTGCGATGGGCCCCCAGCTGTCCACCAGGCGCGGCAGCACGGCCTCGTCGACGCCCTGCAGGTCGAGCAGCACCTGGTTCCAGGCCATGGTCGCGAGGTTCAGATACCCCATCGGCCAGGCCTGGCCGCGGTCTGTCACGTGCGCGCCGCCGCCCGTCAGCTTCCAGACGAGGAAGGCGTCGATATTGCCCACGGCGAGGCGCCGGCCCGCGATGAGGGCGCGGGCGCCCGGTATGGAGGCGATCAGGCCCTCGAGCTTCGCCGCCGCCTGTTGCGGGGCGATGGGAAAGCCGGCGGCCTGCAGGTCGCGCGCGCGATCGGCGCCGCGCAGGTCGCTCCAGACGATCATCGGCGCCAGTGGACCGCCCTGACGGTCCCAGGCGACCAGGCTGGTGCGCTGGGTGGTGACGCCGATGGCGGCCACGTCGCCGATCTTGCGCCCCGCCGCTTTCACGGCGCTTGCGATCAACCGCCGGACGCTGCGCCAGATCGCCTCGGCGTCCTGTTCCACGAGGCCGGGCGCCCGGGATGTCGAGCGCACCGGCGCCGCCCTGCGGGCCAGCAGCTCGCCGGCCGGCGTGAACAGGCAGGCCCGGCAGGTGGTGGTACCGGCGTCGATGACCAGCAGCAGCTCAGGCATCGGGCAGCAGCACGCCGGGATTCATGATGCCCTTGGGGTCCAGCGCCAGCTTCACCCGGCGAAGCAGGGCCAGGCCCTCCGTCCCCAACTCCCGCTCCAGCCAGTCTCGGCGGATGCGGCCGATGCCGTGATGGTGCGACAGGCTGCCGCCATGCCGGTCCGTCGCCTCCATGATCCGCCGCCAGGCTTCGAAGTAGGCGGCCTCCATGTCTTTCGGATCAGTGAGTTGGATGGCGAAGGTGAAGTAGAGGTTTAAGCCGCTGCGGTAGACGTGCGAGCTGTGCGCCGAAGCGGCGATGCAGCCCGGCATGGTCTTCACGCTGGCGACGGCGTCATCGTAGACAGCGCCGATGCGGTCCCAGCCGGCGGACACCTCCACCGTGTCGACAACCATGTTGCGCGACAGGAACACGTCCCACGGCGTGACATTGTTGCGATGGCCCAGCCAGTGATCGACGATGTCGGACGGCGCGGTCTTCAAGCCGGCGCGGGCCGCGAGATCGCTGACCGCCGCGACCTCCGCCTCGACCACCGCCGCGGGTCCCTCGTGCACCATGATGATGAGGCACTCGCCCGTCCGCTGATCGAGGCGCTTGCTCTCGCGCTCGTCGTACTGGCGCACCACCGGAGGTCGCCAGCCGGACTGGATGATCTCGCGTTGCAGGGCAAAACCGGCGGGCATGTCCTTGGCCTCGAAGGCCGTCACCTGCCGCGACTGGGGCGCGCGGCGCAGGGAGAAGGTAACGCCGGTGACGACCCCGAGCGCGCCTTCCGAGCCCATCATCAGGTGGCGCAGGTCCGGGCCCGCCGAGGCGCGAGGACCCTTGCCCAGGGTCACCAGGTCGCCGTTGGGCAGCACCGCCTCGATGCAATGGACGATGTCCTCAATGTTGCCGTAGGCGCTGGAGAACTGGCCGGACGCCCGGGTGGCGATCCAGCCACCGACGCTGCTCACCGCCACGGACTGAGGCCAGTGGCCGATGGTCAGGCCCTGCTCGGCTACTGCCGCCTCGGCCTCGGCGCCGTTCTTGCCCGCGTCGAAAGAGGCCAGCAGGTTCACCGGGTCGATGGCGCGGACGCGGTCCATGGCCGACATGTCGAGCACGATGGCGTCCGGCCGCGCGATGACGCCGCCGACCACGCCGCTGCCGAGCCCGAAGGGGATCAGCGGGACGCCGCGCTCGTCGGCCAGACGCACCGTCGCCTGGACATCAGCGATACTCCGTGGACGTACGACACAGGCGGGCCGCGGCGCCGCGCCTCCCACCCGATCGCGCAGATGGCTGACGATCCAGTAGTCGTGCCGGCGCGCGTCCAGGCGCTCCGGATCGGTCAGGACCTGGCCGTCACCCAGCGCCGCCCGCAGGGACTCGACGATCTGACTGGTCATGCGGGTTCGGCTCTCCGGAGGGTTGAAGCTCGGCCAGGGCGTCGCGTCTCAGGCCGCGGCAGTGGTCGATCTGCCGGCGTGTCTCATCGGGCGACCAGCCCAGCAACGGGGCCATGACCGCGGCGGCCTCACCGAGCGCGGTGAAGGTCGGATCGAGGTCGAACCAGGCCCGGGCGCCCCTGCGGACCCAGTAGTCCTCGAGCGTCAGCGCGCCCTCGCGCAGCACGGCGTGCGCCGCTTCCGAAGCGGCGCCGGCGCCGGCGCGCTGGGCCTCGCCGCCGTAAAGGCCAGCAAGGCGTTCGGTGGAGGTCGCGGAGTGGCCCGCCCGTTCGAGGGCGGCCGCCACCGCCGCGGGATCGGCGTCGCCGCCGGGGAGGGGGTCCTTCGCCGTGCGGCTGTCGGTGACCTTGCGGCCGAGACTCTCCTCGATGCGGTCGACCACGCGCTCGGCCATCTTGCGGTAGGCGGTGAGCTTGCCGCCGGCGATGGAGATCACTCCGGCAGGACCGGTCCACACCTCGTCCTTGCGCGAGATCTCCGAGGCCGACTTGCCTTCCTCGCCCACCAAGGGACGAACGCCAGTCCAGGCCGACGCCACGTCGGCGTGCGTGAGCCTGGGCGTCGAGAAACGGGCGGCCGCGGCGTCCAGCAGATAATCGGCGTCGGCCACGGTCAGCGAGGGCCAATCCTCCGGACGCGGATGGAACGTGTCGGTGGTGCCGATATAGGTCGCTTCGCCTTTCGGCACGGCGAACACGCTGCGACGGTCGGCGGCGGGGAAGATGATGGTGCGCGACACGGGCAGCCGTTCGCGGGGGACCACCAGGTGCACGCCCTTGGTGAGTTTCAGCCGAGCGCCCGCAGCCGGGTCTTCGAGCGTGCGCACGGCGTCCACCCAGGGGCCGGCGGCGTTGATGATCAGACGCGCGGCGAGGCGCGATCTGCGCAACGGCGCGCCGGGCAGCCTCTCGCACACTGTGATCGCAACCGCGCGGCCGCCTTCGATGACCAGGGACTCGGCGGCCGCATAGCTCACCACCAACGCGCCGTGCGCCGCGGCGCTGCGCACATTGGCCAAGGTCAGACGTGCGTCGTCGGTGAGGTATTCCGGATAGACAACGGCGCCTGCCAGGCCGTCGGAGGCGACCGCGGGCTCGCGCGCCTGGAGCTGGACTCGCGACCAGACCTCGTGCCGACGGCTCTTGGGCACGCCGCCCAATTTCTCGAAGGTCCACAGTCCGGTGCGCAGGGTGGCGATGGCCGCGGTGGTCTTCGCCGGGATCACGAAAGGCGTCTCGCGAGCCAGATGCGGGGCGATCGCCTGGACGATCTTCCGTTCCGACGCCGCCTCGCGCACCAGGGCGACGTCGCCCATGGGAAGGTAGCGCAGGCCGCCGTGGATCATCTTGGAGGAACGGCTGCTGGTCCCGGAGCCAAAGTCCCGCGCCTCGATCAGGGCGACGCTCAGGCCGCGCATCGCCGCGTCCCGGGCGACGCCGGCGCCGGTGATTCCGCCGCCGATGACCGCTACGTCGAAGCTGCGCGACTCCAGGGCGTCGAAAAGGCTGTCGCGGGCGCGCAGATCGATGCCGTCAGAGCCTCCCGCCACCCGCCGCCTCCGCAGTTCGACTGTGAGTCACAGGTTCTCTAACGCCGGTCGGCAAGGGTTGCGAGGGGCGACCGCCGCGAGCCGTCGCAATGACCGTAAGCCCTTCCGAAAGGAATGCTATGTAAGCCCCGCTTACGTCCCGATCGAGTGGCCGGGAACGATGTTCGGAAGGGGACGTGCTTGAAGATCGGCCTGAAGCCGGCTGCCATATTGGCCGTATTGTTGCTTGGGTTTGGTGAAGCGTCGGCGTTGACTCCGGCCGCCGGCCAGCGTGATGTGGGTCCCGCGCAGCTGGCGCACGCCATCGAGCGCCGCGCCGACAGGACCAGCTTCGCCGCTCTCGATCGCTTCGGAGACGCGGCCAGCCGCGGCCGCGGCAGAGAGTCGCTGAGCCGCCTCGAGCATGTCGAGTGGGTGTTCCTCAATCAGTCCGAGTTCGATCGGTTCCAGCACTGGAACGGCATCCTCACGCAGCAGGCGCTGCGGGAGGGCGACGATCGCTACCTCGCCATGGCGCGGATCGACGCCTTGAAGGCTCGCTACGACAACGGCGAGGTGTCCGTGCATGCGGACGTCGCGAGACTCGCCCAGACGGAGCCGGACTGGTTCGCCCGCATCCACGCGGCGAGCGTCGACGCGACCCTGCTGATCGATGAGGACCAGGCCGGCGCGGCGCTCAAGCGCCTGTCCGAGGCGGAAGTCTCGATCCCCGAGGGCGATCCCGACGCGAGTGCGGCGGAAACCGATATCTGGAGCACCATCGGCCTGGCGCTGATGCAGCTCGACGACCTGGACGGCGCCGCGCACGCGTTTCAGCGCGCCGATTTCGAGTTCGCCAATCCGACCTACCCGAGGCCGGACTTCGACGACGTCTACAACATGGCGCACATGGCCATCCAGATGGGCGACGCGAACCTGGCCCGCGAGCTGGCCGGCGTGCACCACCGCCTGGCCGCGCAATCCGACCTGCCCCACCTGCGGATCTGGGATCAGAACCTCTGCGGCATGGTGGCCGACAGGTTCGGCTCGCCGCCCGAGGTCATGGACTGCATGGCCGGCCTGGACAGCCGGATGACCGGGGCCGCGTTCCTGGCCGGCGACCTGCTGCCGCTGCGCGCGATCGCCGAAGCGCGGCTCGGCGATGTGGCGCGCGCCCGGGCCGACCTAGACCGGCTGCGGGGCATGATCGCCTCCCACCGGTTCTCGGCGTCGGGCTATGAACGCGAGCCGCAGGTGGAGGCCGAGATCCTGCTGGCCGAGGGCAAGGCCCCTCAGGCCTTCGAACTGTTCCGGAACTACGATCGGCAGCACGCGTTTCAAGCGGCGCGCCGCTTCAACGTCGGCGTGCACCAGCTGACCAGCGAACTGCGCGGCCAGTTGCAGACGGCGCGCCGCGACGCGGAGCTGCAGCGCGAGGCGGCGAGGTCGCAAGGCTGGTTCCTGGCCTTCGCCGGACTCTTCGTGGTCTGCGCCGCGTTCGTGCTGCTTTGGCAACGCGGCGTCGCCCTGAGCCTGCGCGCCGCCCAGCTGAAGGCCGAGAGCGCCAGCCGCTCGAAGAGCGAGTTCCTCGCCAACATGAGCCACGAAATCCGCACGCCCCTGAACGGCGTGGTGGGCGTCGCGGACATGCTCGCGGCGGCCAACCTTCCGAAGCGCGAGCGCGAGATGGTGGAGATCATCCGCAGCTCCGGCCAGTCGCTGGAACGGCTGCTGTCCGACGTCCTCGACCTTGCGCGGGTGGAAGCCGGTCAGCTGACAGTCGAACATGCGCCTTTCCACGCCGGCGAGTTGGTGCGGTCCGTCGCCGGGCTGACGCGCCTGCGCGCTGACGAAAAGGGTCTCGCCCTCGACGCCCACGTCGACCCAAAACTCGAAGGCTGGTTCATCGGCGACGCCACGCGCGTGCGGCAGGTGCTGACCAACCTGGTAAGCAACGCGGTGAAGTTCACCGACGCCGGATCGGTGACCATCTCGGCCGAGCCGGGCGAGAGCGGCCGGCTGCGTTTCGCCGTGCAGGACACGGGCGTGGGCTTCGATGCCGCCGAAAAGGAGCGTCTGTTCGGCCGGTTCCAGCAGGCCGACGGCTCGATCACGCGCAGGTTCGGCGGCAGCGGGCTGGGGCTGGCCATCTCCCGTCAACTGGCCTCGCTCATGGGCGGCGACCTTGATTGCGAAAGCGAGCCGGGCAAGGGGTCGCGGTTCTGGTTCCAGGCGCCCTTCGAGCGGACCGCAGCCCCGGCAGCCGACGCCGCCGCGGCCGGCCCGGCCGGCCCGGATCGCGAGCGGCCCCTGCGCGTGCTCATCGCCGACGATCACGCCACCAACCAGACCGTGATCAGGATGATGCTCGATCAGTTCGGCGTGGAGAGCGTCACCGCCGGCAACGGCGCGGAGGCGATCGAGGCGCTGGAACGCGAGCCCTTCGACCTCGTGTTCATGGACATGCAGATGCCGGTGATGGACGGGCTGAAAGCCACCCGGCTCATCCGCGCGACCGAGCGGGCGACGGGGCGGCTGCGGACTCCCGTGGTGATGCTGAGCGCCAATGCCTTGCCGGAACATCGCGAATCGAGCCGGCTGGCCGGCGCCGACGGACATGTGCCGAAACCGGTGACCGCGGCCAACCTGCTGGCCGCCCTGAACGCCGCCCTCGGCGTCGATGGCGAGGCACGCGCGATCGCGTGGGCCCTGTCGATCGCCGCATCGGGGTCCGCGATGCATTGGATGCGCTACAGTCCCGGAAGTTCCCAACGCGCCACACTCGCAGCATCGGAGCACGTCGTGAGGACCAGGCTTTGCGATCGCCTCGGGATCGAAGCGCCGATCATCCAGGCGCCGATGGGCGGCGCCAGCTGCCCGGCCCTGGCCGCGGCGGTGAGCAACGCTGGCGGCGTCGGCATGCTGGCGCTGTCGTGGACCGGTCTGGACGGCGTCCGCGAGCAGATCCGCCAGACCCGTGCGCTCACCGACCGCCCCTTCGGCGTCAATCTGGTGCTCGATTGGCCCCAGCAGGAGCGGCTGGCCGTCTGCCTGGAGGAAGGTGCGCCGATCATCTCGTTCTTCTGGGGCGATCCGGGTCCCTATGCGCCCCGGGTGAAGGCCTCCGGGGCCGTGCTGATGCAGACGGTGTCGAGCGCCGCCGGCGCCCGGGCCGCCGTCGCCGCCGGGGCCGACGTGGTCGTTGCGCAGGGCTGGGAGGCCGGCGGCCACGTGCTGGGGCAAGTCGCGAGCCTGCCGCTGGTTCCGGCGGTGGTGGACGCCGTCGGCGAGGTCCCCGTGGTGGCGGCCGGCGGCGTCGCGGACGGCCGGGCGCTCGCCGCGGCTCTGGCGCTGGGGGCAAGCGGCGTGTGGGTCGGCACGCGTTTTCTGGCGAGCGAGGAAGCCGCGATCCACCCGCTGTACCGCCAGCGCCTGCTGGCCGCGGCCGAGACCGACACGGTCTATTCCGAACTCTTCGACGGCGGCTGGCCGAACGCGCCTCACAGGACGCTGCGAAACAGCACCGTCGAGGCCTGGGAGGCCGGGCGCCGGCCAGCGTCGGGCCAGCGGCCGGGAGAGGGCGACGTCGTGGCGACGCTGCGAGGGCGGCCGATCCTGCGCTACCAGTCGGCCACCGCCGGCGACGACGTGACCGGCGACATTGAAGCTCTGCCGCTCTGGGCCGGGCAAGGCGTCGGCTGCGTCCGCACGGTCTGTCCGGCGGGTGATATCGTGCGGCAGATGGTCGAGGAAGCGAGGCTGGCCTCGGCGGCGTTGTCCACCGCCTGCGCCCGCTAGGCCGCGCCCCCCTCCGGCGTCGTCGGGCCGGCGGCTTTGGCGACGTCCGCGCTGACCTTCTCCAGCATCCGTTTCAGCACGGCGTTCTGGTCTTCCAAATGCCGCAGTATCACTTCGACTTCGTCCTCGGCCTTCACATTGACCTCAAGATCGTACTCCGCCCGCGCCTCGTCCTGGGCGGACTCCAGATTCTGGCCGATCATGATCAGCGGCATCAGCAGGATCTGCAGGACATTGGAAATGAACAGCCAGAAGACGAACGCCATCGGCGGGTCGAACTGGAGTTTCTTAGGTCCCAGGAAGTTCCAGCTGAGCCAGATCAGCGTCCAAGTGAAGATGATCAGGAAGAAGCCCATTGAGCCCACGTGGCCGGTGACCCAAAGGGCCAGTTTGTCCAGCGGGCTGAGGTTGCGCCTGAGCTCCTGATGCGTATTGCGGTGGCGCAGCCGGGCCGGCGTGGCCTGAGGGAGCGCGGTGGGGTGGGTGGTGTCGGTCATGGCCTCGCCCTCGAGCGTGGGTCAGCCGGAAGGCCGGGCCGCCCGCGCTCTCAGATTTGAACGCACACGCCGTTGAACTGCGGGATTCGGCGGTCGCGGCGGCGTTGGACGCGACCGTCGTGGCAGTCGGCTACGATTCGCCTCGCCGGGCGAGCCCGTTCTTGGTCCGCCGGGCGTAGACGCGCACACCCAGCAGGCGAACCGCCTCCCGACTCGCCTTCGTTCCGCTATGGCCTAAGATGCGACCACGAATGCAAAGGGGAGGCCCGGTCGTGCGCAACGCTTTCAACATCGTCATGAGAATATTCAGCAGCCTGCTGGGCCTGTTGGTGATCGCCATGGGAGGCATCTGGATCCTGCAGGGCCTCAAGATCGCCTTCCTCAAGAGCTTCATGGCCGGCGACATTCGCTGGGCGCTCGCCGGTGTGGTGATGATCGCGCTGGGCGCGGGCCAGATCGTGTGGAGCAACACCCGCCAGACCGCAGCCTGATCGCGCGCCGGCCTGTCGCATGGCTTGAGGCGGCGGACGGCGACTCCTATGTTGCCGCCAGGATCGCGGCACAGAAGCCGCGCCGGAGGCACGGATGCCAGACCTCGCCGCCCAGACCCTCGAAGCGCCGGTCGTCGAGGCTTCGGTGAACTACGCCGTGCGCACGGGCGTGAAGCCCGTCAACGCCACCGGCGGGCCGGATGGCCTGATGCGGACCACCACCGGCCAGTACGCCCGGCACGCCGTGAAGATCGAGGACGGGCGGCCGAGACGCGGCGACTACCGGCTCGAGGCATGCGGGTTCGAGCTGGCCGATCATCCCACGCGGATGCGCGACTTCTTCGATCCGGGTGAACTGCGCGCGGTCTATTACCCCGAGGTGGCTCGGCTGATCGCCGAGCGGTCCGGCGCCCGGCGCGTGCACATCTTCGACCACACCCTGCGCTCCAGCGACGACGACGTGCGCCAGGCGCGCAAGATCCGCGAGCCGGTGAAGTCGGTGCACAACGACTACACCGAATGGTCCGGCCCGCAGCGGGTGCGCGACCTGCTGCCGGACGAGGCCGAGGCCCTGATCGGCCGGCGTTTCGCCATCGTGCAGGCCTGGCGGGCCATCGATGCGCCGATCGAGCGCAACCCCCTCGCCCTGGCCGACGCCCGCAGCCTGGCGCCGCAGGACTTCATCGCCGCCGAGCGCCGCTTCCCCGATCGCGTCGGCGAGATCTATCTGTTCCAGCACAGTCCGGCGCACCGCTGGACCTACTTCCCGCGCATGACCCGGGACGAGGCTCTGGTGTTCAAGGTCTACGACTCGGCCAAGGACGGCCGCGCGCGGTGGTGCGCCCACACCTCCTTCGACGATCCGGCCACGCCGCCGGACGCGGCGCCCCGCGAGAGCATCGAGATCCGGGCGTTCGCCTTCTTCTAGGCGCGCGCCACGGCCGCCCCGGATTGCATCGCCGGCGCATAACCGTAACAACGGTGATCCACGGCCACATCGCCAAGGATCGCGCCCATGAAGACCCGCATCACCGAGCTTTTCGGCATCCAGCACCCGATCATCCAGGGCGGCATGCACTTCGTCGGGCTGGCCGAACTGGCGTCGGCGGTGTCCAACGCCGGTGGGCTTGGGCTGATCACCGGCCTCACCCAGCGCACGCCGGAGGATCTCAGCCGGGAGATCGCCAAGTGCCGGACCATGACCGACAAGCCCTTCGGCGTGAACCTCACCTTCCTGCCCTCGGTGAATCCGCCGGACTATCCCGCCTATGTCCGCGCCATCGTCGACGCCGGCGTGAAGATCGTCGAGACCGCCGGCAACAATCCGCAGCGCTTCCTGCCGGCGCTGAAGGAGGCCGGGGTCAAGGTGATCCACAAGTGCACCTCGGTGCGCCACGCCCTGAAGGCCGAGTCCATCGGCTGCGACGCGATCAGCGTCGACGGCTTCGAGTGCGGCGGCCATCCGGGCGAGGACGACGTGCCCAACTTCATCCTGCTGCCCCGGGCGGCCGAGGAGCTGAAGATCCCCTTCGTCGCCTCGGGCGGCATGGCCGACGGCCGCTCGCTGGTGGCCGCCCTGGCCATGGGCGCGGACGGCATGAACATGGGCACCCGCTTCATCGCCACGCAGGAGGCGCCGGTCCACGACAACGTCAAACAGGCCCTGGTGGAAGCTACGGAGCTCGACACCCGCCTGGTCATGCGCCCGCTGCGCAACACCGAGCGGGTGCTGGTCAACGCCGGCGTGGAGCGGCTGCTGGAGAAGGAGCGCACCCTGGGCGCCAACCTCAAGTTCGAGGACATTATCGCCGAGGTTTCCGGGGTCTATCCCAGCGTCATGCAGCGCGGCGAGATGGATGCGGGGGCCTGGTCCTGCGGCATGGTCGCCGGCCTGATCCACGACACTCCCACCTGCAAGGAGCTGATCGACCGCACCATGGCCGAGGCGAAGCAGATCATCCGCGGCCGCCTCGTAGGCATGCTGGACGACTGATCGTCCCGCCCGACCCCGCCGCCCCATCGCCAGGAGCAAGACGCCCATGACACCCGTCGCCGATCTCAGCCGCTCCGTGAAGGGCAAGGTCGTGCTGGTCACCGGCGCGGCCAGCGGCATGGGCCGCGCCACCGCCACCATCTTCGCCCGGGAGGGCGCGCGGGTGGCCGTCACCGACGTGCGCGCCGAGGACGCCGAACAGGTGGCCGCCGACATCCGCGCCGAGGGCGGCGAGGCAAAGGCCTGGGCCCTCGATGTCGGCGACGCCGAGGCCATTTCCCGCGGCGTGCGCGAGATCGCCGAGCACTTCGGCGGCCTCGACGTGGTGGTCAACAACGCCGGCGTCGCCCGCAGCGCCAAGATCGACGACGAAGGCTACGACGCCCTGTGGGAGCGCCACCTGCCGATCCTGCTGGGGGCGCACCAGCGGATCATCCGCGCCGCCCTGCCTTACCTGCGCAAGTCCTCCAGCCCGCGCATCGTCAACATCGCCTCCACCGAGGCCCTGGGCGCCACGGCGCTCAACAGCGTCTACGCCGCGGCCAAGGCTGGGGTCACCGGCCTGACCCGGGCCCTCGCGGTGGAGCTGGGCCGCGAGGGGATCACCGTCAACTGCATCTGCCCAGGCCCGATCCTCACCGGCATGACCGCCGCCATCCCGGAGGAGCACAAGACCATCTTCGCCAAGCGCCGCACCGCCCTGCGCCGCTACGGCGACCCGGCGGAGGTGGCGCACATGACGCTCAGCCTCTGCCTGCCCGCCGCCTCCTACATCACCGGCGCGGTGATCCCGGTGGACGGCGGCCTGATGGCGCGCAACGCCTGACGCCGCAGGCGTCCGGGGCCTGGCATGCGCATCCTGGTGACAGGCTCCGCCGGCTTCATCGGCTTCCACCTGGCGGCGCGTCTGATGCGCGACGGGCACGAGGTGGCCGGGCTGGACGGCTTCACCGACTACTACGACGTCCAGCTCAAGCGCGATCGGCACGCCATCCTCAGGCGCCACAACGCCTTCAGCGAGCACGAGGTCATGCTGGAGGACGCGGCGAGGTTGCGCGAGGCGTTCGCGGCGGCCCGGCCCGACGCGATCGTCCACCTCGCCGCCCAGGCCGGGGTCCGCTACAGCCTGGAGAACCCCCGCGCCTATGTGGACTCCAACCTGGTGGGGACCTTCAACCTGCTGGAGCTGGCCCGCGCCCAGGGCGTGAAGCATCTGCTGGTCGCCTCGACCAGCTCCGTCTACGGCGGCGATGCCAGGCTGCCCTTCGCGGAGACCGACGCCGCCGACCATCCCCTGACCCTCTACGCGGCCACCAAGAAGGCCGCCGAGGCGATGAGCCACGCCTACAGCCACCTGTGGGACATCCCCACCACCTGTTTGCGCCTGTTCACGGTCTACGGGCCGTGGGGGCGGCCGGACATGGCGCTCTTCAGGTTCGTCGACGCGATCCTGAACGAGCGCCCCATCGACCTCTACAACAACGGCGAAATGTCCCGCGATTTCACCTATGTGGCGGACCTGGTGGAGGCGCTCTCGCGCCTGCTGGACTGTGTTCCGAAGCGCGGGGCGCCGGTGGGCGAGCACGATTCCCTCAGCCCCGTGGCGCCCTGGCGCGTGGTCAACATTGGCCGGGGCGCGCCCGAGCGCCTGCTGGACTTCGTGGCCGAGATCGAGCGGGCCCTCGGCCGTACGGCCCGCCGCAACCTGCTGCCCATCCAGCCCGGCGATCCGCCCGCCACCTTCGCCGACGTCGCCCTGCTGCACGACCTCACCGGCTACCGCCCGGCCACCAGCGCCGCCGAGGGCGTCGCGGCGTTCTGCGCCTGGTACCGCGAACGGTACGCGGCGGGGTGAGGGGGAGGCTTCCCGCCCGGGCCCTCCACCGTCTAGAACACCGGCCAACCAGCAGACGGAGGAAACCCCCATGGCGCCCATCCCCAAACGCGGCACGGTCGCGGTCACCGGCAGCGCCGGCTTCCTCGGCGGCTGGGTCGTCCGCCTTCTGCTGGACAACGGCTACCGGGTGAAGGCCTGCGTGCGCAACGTGGACGATCCGGTGCGCACCGGGTTCCTCAGGCAGATGCCCGGCTACGCCTCCGGGCGCCTGACCCTGCACGGCGCCGACCTCGACCAGCCCGGCTGCCTGGACGAGATCCTTAAGGGCTGCCACGGCCTCGCCCACGTCTCGCACGTGAGCAGCTACAGCGACCAGGACTACGTCGCCCGCACCTGCGCCCACATCATCGAGAGCGTGAACAAGGCCGAGACGATCACCCGCGTGGCGGTCACCTCCAGCATCGCCGCGGTGATCTCCGAGGTGGACCTGCAGGAGGTGGTCAGGCGCCCGGTGTTCTACGAGGACCGCTATCCCGACGAGCTGAACCCCCGCCGCACGCCGGACCGCGGCCAGGGCTATTCCATGGCCAAGCTGATCGCCGAGCGCGCCTTCGCCGAGGCCGCCGAGGCCGCCGGCGGCTGGGACGCCGTCACCTGCTGCCCGGGCGACAACGTCGGCCCCATCCAGTCGGCCCACCAGAAGGACATGGGCCCCTGGCAGCACAACATCGAGACCATGCTGGGCGGCGCCTACCAGCAGAGCGGCGCCTACCGCCCCTGGATGACCGTCGACGTCCGCGACGACGCCGAGACCCACATCCGCCTCCTGGAAAGCACCCGGGTGAAGAACGGCGAGCGCTACATCGCCTGGTCCACCGACACCCGCAACGTCGAGGACATCTGCGCCGACATCGCCCGCCTGCTACCCGAGCTCGGCCACGACACGCCCCAAGTCACCGATCCGTTCCCCGACCGGATCAAGGCGCGCGAGGCGGAGTTCCGCGGCATCTGGGCCCTGGCCGAGCTGCGCAACGACCGCGCCCGCGAGGTGCTCGGCATGACCTTCCGGCCGCTGGACGAGTCCATCCGCGACTGCGTGGAGTCCCTGCTGTCCATCGCCAGGGTGCAGCCGAAGTTGAAGCCAGGTTACAGCCTGCCGGCCTAGCCCACCGCGCCGGCGCCGTCGGCAACGTCCCGGCGCGACGCCGTCTGTTCCACCTGTTTTCACCTGTTCCACCTGTTATTCGCGGCTTTTTCGCCCTGTTAATCCGGGAAAACCGTTACGAATCAACGGCCATTTTCGCCCCGGAACAGGTGGAACAGGTGCATAACAGGCCTGTTATAGGCGCCAAACAGGTACATTTCAGGCACGATAACAGGTCGGAACAGACGAGCGACCGCGCACGCCGCGGGCTTGAGCCCGGTGCGCGGAGGCTGATTTCCATTCACGATGTCAAAGAGCGGCAGTGGCAATATGTTACCACAAGTAACCGATTCGGGCAAGTGTATCCTTCCCCGCCTGGGGTCGAGAGCGGCGGGTCGCCAAATCGTTGGCGAACCGCATCGCCGCGAGTGGAACTCGCGGCGCGCTCTCGACGGTGGCCCGCGAAGCGGGTCGGATGAGGGGCCGCGCCGGCCCCTCCGGTTGCGTGCCCGCCGCCCGAAGCAGGCCTCCCAGAGTCCGCTTCGCGCCCGGGACCCAACGTCGCAAATCGACCCTTAGCGGACTCGACCTGCCGGTTTCTATCCGGCTAGCCTCGGAAGGGAACGGCGCTGATGGCAGCGCTGAAGGAGGCGAGAGCTATGACCTACACCGGTGAGTGCTTTTTCGGTGCGGTTCGCATCGAGGCCAGCGGCGCGCCGCAGGCGATGGGCTACTGCCACTGTCGCTCCTGCCGGTCGTGGTCCGGCGGACCGGTCAACGCCTTCAGTCTGTGGCGGCCGGAGGATGTGCGCGTGACCGCGGGCGCCGAGGACGTCGCAACCTACAAGAAGACGCTGATGAGCGAGCGCCAATATTGCGCCAAGTGCGGGGGTCACCTGATGACAAACCACCCGACGCTCGGGTTGGTGGATGTTTTCGCCGCGACCTTGCCCGACCTCTCATTTCAGCCCGGCGTGCACGTGAACTACGCCGAGACAGTGCTGCCAATGAAAGACGGTCTTCCGAAGTTAAAGGACTTCCCCAAGGAGTTCGGTGGTTCGGGCGAGCCGATGCCTGAGTAAGGCGTCGACGTCGTTCGGCAACGTCCGCATGTGGGCACGACCCTGGCGACCGGGTCCGACCCCAAGCGGACCTCGGAAGCGAGGGGCCGCCCTAATGGCGGCCGACCCGATCAGCCGACCCGCTGATAAGTGATGTCACCGCCCATGTAGACGTCGTGCATGGTGAGGGAGTTGGGATTGTCGAACCGGTAGCTCCACGTGCCGCCCGGCGGCTTGGTCGTCGGGATCTGGTGCCAACAAGGCTGACCTGGGCACTCAGGGGCGAAACTGTAAGAGGGCATCGTCTTCGGCTGCCAGTCTTCGACCACGAAGGTAACGGTGGCTGGCCCGGTCTGCTGGATCTCGCCGGTCTGCATGGTCATTCCGCCGCCCGACCGCTGGGTCTGGCTGAAGGCCATGTTTGGCTGCACCACGAGGTCGAACTCGACCATCGCGCCGTTGATGTTCATCACCGCTCGCCAGCTGCCGGCGAAAGTGTCGCCCTGAGCATGAGCCGCCGACGCGATCAGCGACACCGAAGCTGCGACCGCGGCTAGAGCGAAAGGATGCTTGGACATAACCTGAGCCCTCCCCTGAAGGATCTTGGCGGCTACGCTAGCACGCAGCGCTCGGGCGGTAACTTAGCGTCGGACCGTCCACGGCTCGGGCTCGAATGGACGTCCGCTTCCTGGCGGCACGGCGAGGGGCAAGACCGACCCATACCTGCGACATTATCGGGAACCCGGTCGGCAACAATGTTCGCCATAGGTGCTAACGTCCGCTTTCCACCCTGAACCGAAGTTCGCGAGGTCCGCTCTCCGCCCGGAAGCGAGCGGGCCTCATCGACCGAGGCTGTGGAAAAACACGGACGGCCGCCTTCGGCGCGAATCATCAAACCTGGATTGAGGCTGATCGCGGCACGGCAGTGCGCCCCAGAGTCAACAGGTGGCTACGAGCGCAAGATTGTTGCGCTGGAAATCGGCGACCCCGCGTTTTCACACAGCCTCGGTCGATCATTGACCTGCATCGACTGCCGGGAAGCGGACGCTCCCGAGGACCGGAGAGGGGGGAAAGCGGACCTAGAGTCTCAACCTCCAGTCACACGCACAGTTTCGCGGCGGAGCTGGCGCCACATCCGCGAGGATGCCCCATCTCCCGGCCGTCCGGCTGCGATCGCGCCCCAATGATCGTGGCGGCGTGCCGGCTCTGAGACTGTCCCGCCCTAGGCGGACTCGGACCCAATAGGATCCGGTAGGCCAAGAATGCGCTTGGAGATCACATTGTTCTGGATCTCGTAGGACCCGGCGTAAATGGTGGTCGCCTTGCCTGATAGCCACTCGCGGACCGCCGCGATCTCCTCGTCATCGAACCCCTCGCCGCTCCAACCGAGCCCACGGGAACCGAGGATCTCAAGCAGAAGCTCGGATCGCTGTTGACCCACAAGGGAGGAGACGTTCTTGACGATGGAAGTTGTCACGTCTGGGCCCCCGCCGCGGCGCGAGTCCGCGATCCGGGCGAGGGTCAGAAGGAGGGCCTGTCGGTCCATCAGGTGGTCGGTCAGCCGGCTGCGCAGGTCGCCGTCGGCGAGGCGCGAGTGCTCGTCGACGCCCACGTAGCTCTTGGCCAGGTCCTGGAGCCTTCGCCCGCCTCGGCCGCGACGCGGCGGCGGCGCATCCGGATTGGCGACCCTCTCGAACTGCAGCAGCCGTTTGCCGACCGTCCAGCCACCGTTGAGGCGGCCGACCAGGTTACGCTTGGGGACCTTCACGTCCTGGAAGAAGGTCTCGCAGAAGGGCGAGTCGCCGGAGATTAGCCGGATCGGCCGCACGTCGATCCCCGGTGAGCGCATGTCGATCAGCAGGAAGCTGATCCCCTCCTGCTTCTTCGCCGAAGGATCGGTGCGCACCAGGCAGAAGCACCAGTCGGCGTACTGGGCGCCCGAGGTCCAGATCTTTTGGCCGTTGACGAGGAAATGGTCGCCCCTGTCCTCGGCCCGGGTCTGGAGCGAGGCGAGGTCGGACCCGGCGCCCGGTTCCGAGTAGCCCTGGCACCACCGCGTCTCGCCGCGGCAGATCGGAGGGATGTGCTCGAGTTTCTGCGCCTCGTCGCCGTACTCGAGCAGGGTCGGGCCCAGCATGCGGATGCCCATGCCGAAGCCGATCGGGTTCCAGGCGCCGGCCCGACGCATTTCCTCGCGGAACACCTTGACCTCGGAAGGAGACAGTCCGCCGCCGCCGTATGTCTTGGGCCAGGTCGGCGTGGTCCAGCCCAGCGAACCTAGCGCGGCGATCCATTCCTTCGCGCCCGCCGAGCTATCGTCCCACGCCTCCGCCTGCGCGGAACCGCCCCTCATCGCTGCAGGGAAGTGAGCCTCGATCCAGCTTCGGACTTCCGAGCGAAAGGCCTCAAGATCCGTCCCTGCATCAGCCAGCGCCATCGGAAGTCGTCGCTCCCTACCTAGCCCAAAGGGGCGAGGAGACGTCGCGGATCACGCCGTCCACGCCCGTCCGCACCATCCAAGACTAGACCCTCGGCTCGGCGCCGACGCAGTGAATTTCGTCGGTCGCCGTCGCTGCGTGCACGGTCCTAGAGGCCCGCATGCCTCACCAGTACCTGAGATCGAGGAAGCAGTCTCCGAGCGCCGCCGGCAGGGTCGGCGCGTAGGGACTCCACTCGAGCGTGCGCGACTCCACGCGTGGCTCGAGGTCAGCTAGCTCGGCCCTGACGCCTGGCAGGCGCTCGAGGTCGACGATCAGGCTCTGCCGGCCCTTCGCCGCGGCCAGGCCGACAAGATAGCGGAGCAGGCGCGCGAGCGCATCTTCGCGTCCCGCCGCACAGCCGATGTCGAGCGCCGCCGCCACCTCGACCATCCGCGTCTCACCGTCCTTCGAGCGCCAGCGTTCGCGCATGTCGCGGCCGCGGTCCCACAGTCCGGCGCAGGCGACGATGACGCCGTCCTCCTCCAGGACGAAGACGTCGTTCCACCCATAGACGGCCGTTCGCCACTGCGGCCGCTCACCCCAGAAACCCTCGTCGAGCACCGCCTTCAAGTTTCCCGCGTCGTAAGGGGCGAAGAGGTCGAGGCCCGCATGGGTGCGGTTGATCAGCGTCGCGCATTGGGCGAGGTCGGACTCCGCGACCGGTCGGATCTCTGCCGCGGGCGCCTTGTCTTCGCGCGCCGCCAGATAGGTGACGCCGACGACGGTCTGCGGCCTGTCGCGCTCGGCCTGGAACTTCACCGCTTCCAGGAACCCCGCCATTCCGGCGTTGCCGATGCGCATGAACATGACCTGGCCAAGGCTGGGCTTGCGAAGCGCGCGCGAGGGCAGGCGGCGGACTAAATCGCCCAGCCCCTCGCCGCGCATATCGTCGCGCACGCGCAAGCCCTGGGCGTAGTGGATGGACACGGGCTTGCCGGCGATCAGGCAATTGGCCTGCGCCCAGACGGTGCAGGCGACCAGTCGGTGCTCGCGTTCGATCACGCTGATCGTCGCGCCCGGCTGCAGGCTGAACTGGGCGATGGGGTTTGGGGCACGCTCCACCGTCACTGACCAATCGCCGACCGGCTCCGGCGCGTTCGCCCAAAGATCGCTGAACGCCTCACCGTCCCAATAGGTCAGCTCGCGCCCGCGATAGGGGCCGCTCGCCAGCCGCTCGAACACCGCGATCGTCTTTTCGATGTCGAAGAGGAAGGTCGGGCTCGGCTCCGCTCGCAACCAGCCCTCGAGCTGATAGCTCGGCGTGCGGATGGCGAGCGCGCGTTCTAGCAGGCCGTCGGGCCAGCCCTTCGCCTGAGCCTGCTCGGCCGGGGTTGAGTCATTCGCCATCGCCGCAAAGTCCTGCATTCCGCGCGGCGAACCTTGTTCGATCATCGCCGAAGGTCAATCCCGCGCGCGAGCGCGGCCCGCGGCGGTCTCTGCTGGACGGTACGACCCTCAACGGCAATGTCCGCTTTCCAGCCGAGAGCCAGTGTCGGCCAACGACCCCAAAGCTGACGTTCCGGTTACGCGCCAGCATTGGCTTGGCGGATCAGCGGTCTATGGTCGGCGGGGGGGCATGAACCGGCGGAGATTGTGATGGCGACCAATCCGAGAGCGACGTTCTTGGTCCCTGAAGGCTGGACGCGACACGACCAGGGATCGCTCACCGAGCTCGTCGCGCCCGAAGCGGACCTGAGCCTCGTGTTCGTCGCGGCGCGCGAGGCGCCGGACGCCCGCGCCGCCGTCGCCGCCGCCTGGGCCGACTATCGAGGAAAGGAGACCCACCCCTTCAAGCTCGAAGCGCCGATGCCGTCCGGCAACGGCGGCTGGGATGAGCTAAAGCAGATCGTCTACCAAACCTCCCCCGCCGAGCATCGGACCGTCGCCGCGTACGCGGCTCGCAAGGGTCCGGCCTGGACCGTCGCGATCATCGACGGCAACAGCGGCACGCTCGAAAAACGCCTCGGCCACATCAACGCCATCCTGCAGAGCCGGCAGGCGCCCGGATACGCCCGGGAGAACTTCTCGGGCCGCGCCGCGCATCGGCTGGACCCGCCGCGGGTGGCCGCGCTCGTGGACTTCGTCCGCGACGCCGCGGCGACGCTCGGCGTGCCCGGTGTCGGCCTGGCGCTGATCGATCATGGCGAGATCGTCTACGAAGGCGGGGTGGGGGTGCGCGAGCTGGGGCGGCCCGAACCGGTCGACGCCCACACCCGCTTCATGGTGGGCTCCAACACCAAGGGCATGGCCACGCTGCTGCTGGCGCGGCTGGTGGACCAGGGCAGGCTGGACTGGGACGCTCCCGTCACCGAGGTCTATCCCGCGTTCCGGTTGGGCAGCGACGAGACCACGCGCCAGGTCCTCGTCCGCCACCTCGTCAGCGCGTTCACCGGGCTGCCCCGCAAGGACTACGAGTGGATATTCAACGCGACCGCCGAAACCCCGCCTGAAACCACCTTCACCCAGCTCGCCGCCACGGAGCCCACGAGCCGGTTCGGCGAGGTCTTCCAGTACAACAACCTCATGGCCGCGGCTGCGGGCTATGTCGGCGCCCATGTCGCTCATCCGGACCGCGCGCTGGGCGAGGCCTTCGATGCGGCGATGCAGGAGCTGGTCTTCGACCCGCTGGCGATGAACGACACCACCTTCTCGATGTCTGTGGCCCTTGCCGGCAACCACGCGAGCCCGCACGGCAAGGACGTGGACGGGAAGGTTCAGGTCATTCGCTACGACGTCGCCAACACCATCACGCCCATCCGCCCAGCCGGCGCCGCCTGGTCGTCGCCCCACGACATGATCCTCTACGTGCAGAACGAGCTCGCCGAAGGCGCGCTGCCCGATGGCCGGCGTCTCGTCACGTCCGAGAACCTTCTAGCCCGCCGCATCCGCGGCGCGCCGATGGGCGAGGACCAATGGTACGGCATGGGCCTCTCGGAAGACGCGACCTGGGGCGTCTCCGTCATCGGCCACGGCGGCGGCTTGCCCGGATATCTGAGCGACTGGTTCGCCATTCCCTCCGCGCAGATCGGCGCCGTGGTGCTCACCAACTCCAGCACCGGCGGGCTCATGCTGCGTCCGTTCCTTCGGCGTCTTATGGAGGTCCTCTACGACGGCCGGCCTGAGGCGGCGGAGAACCTCGCGGCCGTCGCCCGGCAGGCCGAGACCCAGCGCGCTGCCGAGCGCACGCGGCTCACCATTCCCGCCGCCGCGGCCGACGTTGCCGGACTGGCGAACGCCTACGCTAACCCCGACCTCGGCCCCCTGGCGGTCGAGCGCGCGGGAAGCGCGGTGCGTTTCCGCACGCGTGCCTGGACCAGCGACGTCGCCTCCCGACACAACGACGACGGCACAGTCTCGCTCGTCACCATCGATCCTTCGATCGGCGCCTTTGGGTTCGAGGTCGGCGCAACCAATGCCAAACCGACCCTCACGACTCGTGACGGCCAGCACGTCTACGAATTCGTGGCCCTGGGCTGAGCCTAAGCTACACTCGCGGACGGTCTGCTTTGGGATCGTTATCGATCGGCCGCTTTCGACCCCAAACCGGACGGCTACAAAGTCGGGCCGGCTTCCCTAGCAGCATTCGTGGCGGCCGTTGCGGTCGCTATGCCGTGAGCCGCCTGGTCGCGCCACCAGTCCGCGAGGCTACTAAGCTGCGGCGGCAGAATGACGAACATCGGCGCGGCGAACTGTTCCCACGCGCTGGTGAACCTGGGCGCTACCGAGGTTAGGATCGGAACTCCGGCGTCAACGGCGGCCGCGAAGGCGGCGGCCAGCCCGCTGCGGTCCGCTTCAACCTTGCCCCATTTGCTCAGGACGACCAGATCGCAACCGGCATCGATGGCGCGACACACCGCCTCGCAGGCCGCGACGATTCCACCAGCATCGACTTTGCATGCCGACGATGCGCCACCCAAGTCCTGCGCAATAGAGAAGGTCCGGCCGTCCCCGATGCTTCGAAGCTGCCCGACGCTGCAGGCTTCGCCCGCCGTGTCCAAGAGGTTCTCGATGACGCCGGCGACGCGCACCGACTTCGGAAGTTCAGCGACAAACGACCCGAGCAACTTTTGAACGACCGCTGAAGGCGCGCCCTGCACGACCGCTATCTGGTGTTGCGCTCCCATGTGCGCTCCGATCCGTTCCTTCTCCGCCTGACGGGCGCTATGCTCTATCTAGTGCGAAGCGCTTTTCGATTCAAAGCCCGGAGGGTTCGCAGGGCGACTAGTCGCCGGCGGCGTCGTTGGGGGTGGCCTGGCGGGGCTTGACCGACCGCCGACAGCGCAGCAACATCGCTCCGCCATGAAGCGCTTCCTGTCTCACATTCATCTGCCTGACTGACGCGGGTCTCGACCCCGAGCCTGTCACGTCGCCAGCGGAGCACCCGCCGCTGAGCTCCATTTGGGCAGTCTGAGACCTTCAATCATGACCAAATCCGATATGCGTCGGCGGCCAACCCGCCCGCGCGCCGCATCGATGGACGACGCCGAAGCCTCCATCGCCAATACTCCGCCGGCGCCCCTCCAGAGCCAGGTGGCGGCGGCGCGGCTCGCCATCTACTACGCCCTCCTCGTCACCGAGGCGGTGTCGCTGATCGGGAGCCAGATCAGCGGATACGCGGTCAGCATCGCCGTGTTCCGCGCCACCGGGCACGCCACGCCGCTCGCGCTCGTCGCCTTTTTCTCGGTCGCGCCCGGGGTCTTGCTCGGCGGGTACGCCGGCGCGCTCGCCGACCGGTTCGATCGCCGCGGCATGATGTTGATCGCCAATGCCGGTTTCACCGTTTGCAGCGGCCTCTTGCTGCTGAGCTTCGCTTCCGGCGCATTCCGCCTCTGGCATCTCTATGCGCTCACCCTCGGCGCATCCTTGTTCGCCGCCTTGGAGCGGCCGGCGTTCCAGGCCTCCATCGTGATGCTGGTTCCCGACGGCCACCGTGACCGCGCCAATGCGGTCAGGCAGATGACCGGCTCCGCCGCCGGTGTCATCGCGCCGGCGCTCGCCGGCATGCTGTACGCCCTGGCCGGCGTCGTGGGTTCTATCACCATCGACATCGCGACCTTCATCGCCGCCATCGCCGTGCTCGCCATCGTCCGTATCCCGATGCCGGCCGAGACCGCCGAGGGTCTTGCGATGCGGGCGCGGGTCTGGCGCCAGGTCTTCGACGGCTTCCGCTATCTGGCCGCGCGGCCGGTGCTGCTCGGCTTCTGCGGCTACGTCTCGGTGGTCAACTTCGTCGCCAACGCGGCGATGGTGCTGCTGACGCCCTACGTGCTGGCCCGCGTCGGCAGCGCCCAGCTGCTCGGCGTGGTCATGGCGGTGATGAGCGCCGGAGGGATCGCGGGCGCGCTCGTCATCAGCGCCGGGGGCCGAATTGGGTCGCGCATGAACACGGTGATGCTCGGGATCGTCGCCGCAGCCCTCTTCCTCGGCTTGGCCGGCGTCGGGCGCGAGGCGTTCGCGATCGGCGCGAGCCTGTTCTTGATGCTGTTCGCGCTGGCCTTCACCGACGCCCCTTTCTGGTCGATCCTGCAGGCGAAGGTCGCGCCCGATCTCCAGGGTCGCGTCTTCGCGGCCTACCTCCAGGTCGCCATGCTCATGTCGCCGCTCGCCTTCCTTGTCGCGGGGCCGCTGGCCGACCAGGTCTTCGAGCCGGCCCGACGTCAGCCGATCTGGCAAAGTGTCGGCTGGCTGGTCGGCGTCGGACCCGGGGCCGGCATGGGCATGATGTTCGTCGTTGCGGGCGCGCTGGTCCTGACGCTCAGCGTGGCGGTCTACGCCATCCCGGCGGTGCGACGGCTCGAGGCGGATCTACCCGACCACGCGGCCGCCTAGGAAATCGCCAGAACTCGACGACCGCTGTCTCGTCAACACCGCGGAGTGGGGCCCCAAAGACCGGTGCCGCGAGTATAGGCGCAACTCAGCATGTGGCGGCTGCCGCACGACGAAGATCGCAGATGAACGACTTTGCCACCGGCGGCGCCTGAACACGCATAGTAGCTGAACACAATTCCTCGATATCTGAGGTTCGAGCAGGGAAGTCGAACCCTGAATGATGATGGACAGAGTGACGAAAGCGGCTTCGCCGGCGCAGCCGTCGCCATGAGCGTCGCCAGCAGTGCGACCGCTACATAACGCAGTCCTTTCACCGCAACCTCCTCCGTTGGATTTGACCGCCGGCACAATGCCATTCCAGGACGCCTTGGTCACGTCCACGGGAGTGGTCGCCGAAAGCAGCCCCGTGGCTACGGTTGCTGGCTGTGTCCGCTTCCGCGACGCAGTTGACGTCCCGTGCGGATCGCGCCACTAAGGGAGCATCGTTCACCGCGCCTCGCGGTGGGCCGCGGTACCGCCGCGGTAGATCGAGCGCCCTGGTTCTCCACCGGGGTGGTCCATCTGCCGCGGGGCGTCTCATTCGAGGAGACGCATGTGCCGAACAGCTTCACGCTTACACCAGAACAACGTCATCAGTTTCTGGAAGACGGTCTCGTCCGCGTGCCCGGCGCTGTCCCGGCAGAAGCCGTCGAGGCGATGGCTGACCGCATCTGGGCGGCGCTGGCGCGCCAGCTTGGCGCGCTCCGGGATCAGCCGCAGACCTGGACCCACGAGGGCCAGCCGCAATTGAAGCAGATGTCGCACGCCGGCGTATTCGCCGCGATGTTCAGCCCTGGAGTGCGAGCGCTCCTCGATGACTTCTTCGGCGAACGCGGCTGGCGTCCACCGCCAAAGTTCGAGCCTCGGCCCCTCGGGGTCATCTTTCCGACCCCAGGGAGGCCGTGGAACGTTCCCACGCGGCATTGGCATCTCGACCGTGTCGGGTCCGACCCAACCCGGCCCGCCGATGTGGCGGATCGCCCATGGCCCGGATGTGTCCGGTTGTTTGCCTGCCTAGGCGCCGTTGAGCCCGGCGGCGGCGGGACCTTCTACGTCTCGGGCTCTCACCGAGCGGTCAATTTGGTCGTGTCGGAGATGAGGGCAACCCAAGACCGCATCCCTTCAGCAATGATCGTCAAGCGGCTCAAACGCGACAGCCCCTGGATCGCCGACCTCTGTTCGAAGGGAGAAGAAAAACCAGGGCGCGTGGAGCGCTTCATGCACGAGGGCGCGGAGTTTCGGGGCGTCCCCCTGCGTGTGGCGGAAATGACGGGCCAGCCAGGTGACCTGATTCTGTGGCAGCCGAACCTGCTTCACACCTACTCGCCGGCCAATTGCCTGAGCACGCCCCTGCTGGTGCTGTCTGCAACGATCGACGCGAACGGTGACGTAGGATCGTCCGATACCCTGGCTCGCGCACCATTGCGGTGACACTGAAATCAAGCGGGCAGGCGGGCGCTGTTGGCGGCGAGGGCGGTTTGGAGCTCGCCGAGGACCTTGGCGATCGCCGGGTGCCTGCCCGCGCGGGCCGCGTAGCTGGACAGCTTGGGGAACTTCGCCAGGAGTTCCGGCTCGCCCAGCATGCCGCTCAGGGCCTTCACGCCGAAAAGGGCGGGGGCGAGCACGCAGTCGGCCTGGGAGAACTCAGGTCCGCTGGCGTAGCCATCGGCCGCGACGAAGAAGTCGATGCGTTCGAGGCCGAGGGTTATGCGCTCGAGCGCCTTCTCTCGCGCTCCGGGCGCTGCGTCGCCGAGGTCGTGGAAGAACTGCACGATCGGGCCGACGATCCCGCCTTCGGCGAGCCGGGCCAGAACGAAGACCTTCGCCCGGCCCTCCGGATCGTCGGGCCGCAGGGGCCGGTCCGGAAACTTGTCGTCGAGATAGGCGAGGATCGCAGCCGACTCCGGCAGCGGCGAGCCGTCGTCCAGCATCAAGCAAGGGATCGTTCCTGCTCCTGTCAGGCGCCGATAGGCCTCCGACCCGAAGCCGCCCAGCGGCGGCTCGATTTGGATCGGCAGCCCCTTGGCGTAGATCGCCGCGCGCACCGGCGCGCAATAGGGGGAGGAGTCTTCCGAGTAGAGGATCATGGCTGCTTTCTTAGGCCTGGCCAAATCGTGGGCCAACCCACCACGCCTTCGCCTCAGACTGCCCGGAGCAGATACGCGGATTCGAATCCGTCGGCCGAACGGGTGACATCGATGACCTCGAAGTTGGCGTGGGCCAGCATCGGCTCGATGAGCCAGGTGAACGTCGAATGCTCGTCACGGACGTGTTCTTCCATCTCCGCTCTGCTCCACTCGCCCTCCACGCCCTCGCCGCCGGTCGCGCACCAGGCCTCGATGTGTTTCGCGGCCTCTCCCAGCGAGAAATCGTAGATCACATCCCAGAGCCTGAAGACGCCGCCAGGGCGAAGCAACGCGCGAATGCGCAGCAGCGCGATCGCCTTCCAGAAATCGGGAAGGTGGTGAAGGGCGAACCGCGAGTAGACGAAGTCGACCGGTTCGGCGTGATGCGTGTAACTAAGAAAGCCGCCCTGCACCAATTCGACATTGCGCAGTCCATGCGCGGCCAGCTTGCCGCGGAGGTGCTCGAGCATCGGCGGGGAGATGTCCACGGCGACCACCCTCGCGCAGTGCGGCGACACCGCAATGGTGAACTGTCCGGTGCCGGGACCGAATTCGATCACCGTCGAATCTGCCCCTAGTCCGAAGCGCGAGAGCAGCGCGACTTCGGTCTCGGCCGCGGCGTCCATCTTGCCGTCGTATCGGGCGACGTGGTCGGGATCGAGATTCTCGCGTCCCGCCATCCCCAACTCGTGGGGGAACCAGCCCGCCGGTCGCAACAATCCGCTGTCGGTCACTACCGGCTCCGTCGCTACTAGGCGGGCACGGGGATCGGGGTCTGCGGCGCCGTGCGCTCCAGCGGGGTGAAGTCCTGCTCGGCGCGCGGGAAGAAGTCCTTGATGATGCCTTGCACGTCCCAGCCGCCCTGGCGCTGGTAGGTGTGGATGGGCCTGGGCTGCGAGAAGACGGAAAGGTTGTAGCCGCCGGCCCCGAAGATCTGGCCCGAGATGTGCTTGGCGGCATCGGTCATCAGCGCCACCGCCAGCTCGGCCGGGCGCACCGGGCTTTGCACCTCGCGCATCGCGTCGCGCGCCTTGGCCTGCTCGTCCGAGCGCGGCACCGAGTCGGTCATCCGGGTCATCGCGCCGGGGGCCATGGCGTTGGAGCGGACGTTGTTGCGCGCGCCTTCCATGGCGATGATCCGCGAGAAGGCGGCGATGCCCATCTTGGCCGCGCCATAGTTGGCCTGGCCGACGTTGCCGATCAGCCCTGACGTCGACGACCACATCACGTAGCAGCCCTCCTGCTGGCTGCGGAAATGGTTGATCGTGGCGCGCACGACGTTGAAGTGCCCGCGCAGGTGCACCGTCATGATCGCGTCCCACTCCTCCTCGGTCATGTTGTGGGCCATGCGGTCGCGCAGGATGCCGGCCGGATTGGAGACGGCGTGCAGACCGCCGAAGGTCTCCATGGCCTGGCCGACCATGCGGTTGACGGCCGCGAGGTCGGTCACGCTCTCGGTGTTGGCGATCGCCTGGCCGCCGGACGACCGGATGATGTCGACCACTTCCTGCGCCGGTCCCTTGTCGGCGCCTTCGCCGTGCACGCCCGCGCCAAGGTCGTTGACCACCACCTTCGCGCCGTGTCTGGCCGCGATCAGCGCCGTCTCGCGCCCGATCCCGCGTCCGCCGCCGGTTACCAGCACCACCTTTCCATCGAGCAAGCCCATCGTTTCATCCCTTCAATCGCTTGTTTGAAATGAGGCTCGACATTTATCGGCCCAGCCGGCCGGCCGGCAAGCGGTTCCCCAAGCGTCGACGCGAGCGGGGAAGGGCGTCACTTCATAGGTTGGGGTGGTCCGGCGGCGCCTCAACGCGACGAACCGCCGGCGATGCGTAGATGGCGACGGTTAGACCGAATATCCAAAGGCCGGCGATCACGTACATCAGCCCGATGCCGGCGCCAGGCGCCGTGCCGACCGCCCAGGCGACGGTGCGCCAGCCCGGCTGGGCGACGGCGGGCTCGAAGACGCGGTCCGCCAGCGGACCGGCTGTCAGGCTCGCAATGGGTCCGAGCAGCGCGCCGAGCTGCCCCATGGCCGCGAAGACGCGGCCCTGGAGATCAGGCGCCACCTTGCCCTGGAAGATCGAGCTCAGCGCCGCGTTCGCGAAGGGGATCACGAAGGTCAGCAGGAACAGCGCCGCGGCGAGCGGAACCGGCGTGCGCGATACACCCGCCAGCGCCATGCCGGCGCCGGCAAGGAGCGTGCTCACCATCACCGTGTGGATGCGCGGCCGCGTCCCGCCCCAGGCGGCCATCGCCAGGGCGCCTGCGATCGCGCCGCTGAAACCGATCCCGACGACAAGGCCGAAGGTGGGCGTCGCATGCACTCGGTCGAGAACGTAAGGCGTCATCAAGGCCCAGAACAAGCCGCCGGCCGTCGCACCGACAAGCGAGATGTAGATGCAGAGCGTCAGCAGCGTGGGGTGACCGGCGAGATAGCGGAACCCGTCGAGGGATTGACGCCAGAGCCCGCTCCAGGCGGCGCGGCCCTCGGTGCTCGTCGCGGGCATGGGAATGCGTACGACTGCGAGCACGGCCACGGCGACCATGAAGGTGAACATGTCGACCACGATGGCCCCCGCAACCCCGACGGAGGCGTAGAGAACCCCGGCGAATGCCGCGGCGATGACCACGGCGCTCGGATAGCTCAGTTCCTGGATTGCGTTGGCGCGGTCCCGGTCGCGCTCCGGAACGAGCATGGCGACGGAAGCCTGCAACGCCGGCGCCTCCACGACGCCGAAAACGCCGCTTACGACGGTGAGGGCATAGAGCTCCCAGAGTTGGAACGCGCCGGAGAGGAAGGCCAATAGCAGGAGCCCGCTGGCGACGGCGTAGCCGAGATTCGCCGCAAGCATGAGGGAGCGCCGATCGAATCTGTCGGCGAGCGCGCCGCCAAGGCCGCCGAGGACGATCCGCGGCGCAGCCCAGCAGACGCTGACGAGGGCGATCGGCGTCGCATGGCCGGTGAGCCGAAACACCGCGATCCCCACGGCGAGGCTGCTCGTCTGGCTCCCGATCCACGACAGGGCCTGGGTGGTGATGAGGACATAATAGGTGACCGCTCCGCCGGATCGTTTCATGGCGCGCCCAGGTATTACAGACGTAGTTTTGATACAAGACTACATGTGTAGCTGGTTGGTCAAGGTATGCGGATCAGCGACGAAGGCGCCGCGCGGCCGGCGGAAGGTCAGCCAACCCCCTCAGCGGTTCCTGGTGATGTCCGCTTCTAGACAATCTCCTGAGGACCAGGTTCGACCCCCCCACGCCGCGCTCAAGGCCGTCACTCCGCCGCGGCCTTATGCTCGCCGACTAGGTCAAACCGACCCTTGAGGTGGCCGAAACGGCGCTCCATCACCGCATCGAACGCGAGCCCATCGGGAGCGACGATCAAGCCCGAGCGGACGCGGTAGGCGGCCGGATTCATCGCCGCCTCCGGCGCCGTTCCGGCCGCGAGGTCACGCGCGGCCCCGAGCATCAGCGCGCGCAGCCGTGCCACGCCCAGGTCCGTCGGCCCCAGCATCTCGCGGGTGCGGTCGTGGATGCGGCCCTGGCTGTCCTGAATGGCTGCGTCCTGCTCCGAGATGCCCTTGATGCCGGTGAAGCTCTCGCGCTTCTGCACGGCGCGGTCGATCAGATAGTCGTTGGCCCGCCGGCGGATCGGCACGTACTGATCGTCAACCTCAGAATGGATCGCGGCGCCGCTCGCGTAAGCCGCCCGCTCGGCATCGCTTAGGGGGCGATCGGGGTTCCAGCTGTAGGTGAAGACCCAGCAGCTGGTGTCGTCGATCGGGACCCAGGTCTGGCCGTGATAGGTCTGGCCGGCCACGCCGCCGGGCGCGAGGCTGTGGTTCGGCATCAGATATTGGGCGATCCGCCAGTAAGTCTCGCCTTCGTCCGCGCGGCGCCCCCCGGCCAGGATCAGGCCCGCTTCGTGCTCGACGACGGTGTAGCGCGGCGCGCCATCGGACTTCATCCAGCGAACCTGCTCGCCATACGCGGGCGGCAGCCTGCCCATCGCCTCTTCGCCGACCGGGGCGTGCAGGAACGAGAAGTGCGCCGTGTCGACGGCGCCTTCCGCCGACTGCGCCCAATTGCACTCCTGCAGCTTCTTGGAGACGTAGCGGTGCGCCGAATCCACCAGGGCGAACTCCAGGTCCGGCAACGGCGGCGTGGCTTCGGCCGGACCGAGATAGGCCCAGATGCACTCGCCCCACTCCCGCGTCGGATAGGCGACGATCTTGGCCCGCGAGCGCAAATGCTCGTACGTCGGCGCATCCCGGGCCATCGTCGGCATCTCCAGGCACTGGCCGCGCACGTCGAACTTCCAGCCATGATAGGCGCAGCGGATGCCCCGTTCCTCGTTGCGTCCGAAGAATAGGCAGGCGCCGCGGTGGGGGCAGCGCGGCTCGACTAGGCCAACGTCACCGGCGCTGTCGCGGAAGGCGATCAGCTCCTCGCCCATGAGGGTCACCCGCACCGGCGGCCCGTCAGGCTCGGGCAGTTCGCGTGAGAGCAATACCGGAACCCAGAAGCGTCGGAACAATGCGCCCATCGCCGTCCCGGGTCCCGTGCGGGTCAGCATCTCGTTCTGCGCCTTGGTCAGCATGCGCCGTCCTTCCGCTCTTGGAGATCAATCCGAGCTTATGCCGCGTGAGGGATGGCGCAAGCAGGCGTGGCTGCGCCCCCCAAACAGCCACGTGCGGCCGACCCTCGACGTCCGCGTTCCCCCTGAACACTCGTTCGCGCTGTCCGCTTTCCGGTGAAAGCGCGAAGACCAGTTTCGGACCCAAAGTAGCCGTTGGCAAAATCGCGTCGGCGCCCCACCCTGAGCTGGACGGAAGACGCGATCGGCGATGCGACGACGTTGCGGGTCACGGCCAAAGGAGCTTCAAGGTGGGGGCGTCCCAAGCTCTGAAAGTGGTCTCCGAAGTTCCCGCCGTCGAGCTGGGGGCCGAGCGCCACATCGTCCATTCGCACCGGATCGGGCGGGAGTTCCAGGTCACCGTCAGCCGTCCCCTCGCCACGCCCTTCGTGCCCGGCCAGACGTTCCCGGTGATGTTTGCGCTCGACGGCGGCATGGGCGTCGCCGGTCCGATGGCGACGGTGCTGGGGTACGCGGGGGCCATGGCGCCTGCGCTGGTCGTCAGCGTTGGATACCAGCCCGAGCAGCAGCACCACCGGATGACCGACCTCGCCCACAACCAGACGACGGGCTTCGACGGCGTTGCCTTCGGCGGCGGCGGCGCGGCGTTCCAGGCTTTCCTGCTGGACGACCTTCAGCCCTTCATCGAAAGTCGTTATCCGGCCGATCTGACGCGGACCGCGCTCTTCGGCCACTCGCTTGGCGGGCTGTTCGCCGCCAACGTCATGGCCGACAGGCCAGGCGCGTTCGGCGCCTACGTGATCGGCAGCCCGTCCATCGTGGCCGACCCGGGGGTCGTGGGTCGCGTGGAGAAAGCCATCTCGAAGGCGAAAGGCGGGCGCGTCTTCCTGGGCGTCGGCTCACATGAAGACGCCTTCTTCATCAGCCGCGGCCAAGACGCCGGCATGCTCACTGGCTTCGCGCGCCTGGACGCGGCTTTGCGGCGCCAGCCCCGGATCGCATCGAAAACCCATATCTACCCCGGCGAGGGCCACGTCTCCGTCTATTCCAGGATCATCGAAGACGCTTTCCCGTTTGTCTTCCCTCCGAGGCGCCCCTTGACCGCGCCCCATCCGAAGCCGCGCCGGGGTGCGCTCAGGCGATACGCCGGCGTCTACACGCTGCCGGACGGCCGCAAGGCGACGATCACCCTCACGCCGGGCGACATGCTGATGGCGCGCGTCGCCGACCTTCCGTGGGTCCCGCTCACTCACGTCGGGGCCAACCGCTTCCACGCGCCCACATCGGACCTGGACGTCCTGTTCGACAACGCCGGCTTCACGATCACGGGCGGCGGCGGAGCCACTTGGCGTGGCGTACGGGACTGAGTTTGTCGCCCGGCTGATGCGTTGTTGTGAACGTCCGCTCTCGGCCGGAGCCGGAGGGAAGTTCAACCCTGTGCGGACCTGACCGGCGCATGTTAGATTTGCCAATCTGTCGGGCCGAAGGGTCTGGGAAGGAGCGACAGACGATGAGATCGGTCGGCCGCAACAGTTACCAGAAAGCTGCGCACAAGGCTGGCGAGGCCAGGGTCAGGCGCGGCCAGGTGGATCAGCTGCTCGCCCTCGCAGGGAGCGACAGAGCCGAAGATCGCCTCGTCGCCGCCAAGTTCCTCTGCCCCTGCCACGTCCGCGGACGCACCCAGGACATCTGGAATGCCATCGTCGCCCTGATGGCCGATGAGGATGCGCGCATCCGCTTCGCCGCTTGGCACACGCTCGAAGACGGCGGCGTCCCGTCGGAGACAGGCGTGTTGGAGCAGCTCGAAGGGCTGCTGGCGCGGGAGTCTGATCCTGGCGTCCGCCGAATGGCGAAGGAAACCATCGGCCCGTCCCTGGAGCAGCGAGACCGTCAGGAACTGCGCCATATGACACGGCCGCAAGCGGTGATGTGGGGCAAGTGCGACTTCTGCGGCGAGCGCGATGTCGTCGTCAGAGCCGACCTCGAGACTCGGATCCCCACCGATGGTCTCTCGCGACCGGCGCTGATCTGCCGCAGATGCGATGCGCCGACCGAGGCGGCGAAGGGGTTTGCTCGCCGGGCTTGACCAACCGGTTCGCTCTGCTTGTCGGACGCTCGGCCACTCGCCGGCTGCCGCGCGGCGCCCCGCCCATTCAGGCGGGTGCGAGAAAGCGGTTGCGGTGCGTTACATACACGATAGTATGTATATATGAGACGAACGAAAGAAGACGCTGAGGCGACACGCGCCCTGGTGTTGAAGGCCGCGCTTTCGGTGTTCAGCGCCAAAGGCTATGCCGCCGCCACGTTGGAAGACGTGGCGAAAGTCGCCCACGTCACCCGCGGCGCCATCTACTGGCACTTCGAGAACAAGGCCGACCTGTACAACACACTGGTGGGCGATCTCTCCGCGCGCGGCGCATCGCTCGTGCAGCAGGCGACGGCGGAAGGCGGATCCCTGCTCGAGATCCTGCGGCGGGTCCTGGTGCGCCAGTTCACTTTGATCGAGGAAGACAGCGATGCGCGCGCGGTGATGGAGCTCGCGTTGTTCAAGACCGGATTGAATCCGGAGCTGGAACCGGGCCGCGGCCGGCAGCTGAAAGCCGGTCACCTGCAGGTGCAAGGCCTGGCGGACGCCATGCGACTCGGAATCGGTGAGGGCGTTCTGCGCAACGACTTGGACCCAGTCGACATGGCGCGTTCATTCATCGCGTTCGGGAACGGTGTCATCCACTTGTGGCTCGTCTCGCCGACGTCCTTCTCGCTGAGAGCGAGCGCGAATGCCTTCGCTGACTTGCTGATTTCTGGACTGGAACCCAAGCCGTGAGTTTTTTTGGCCATATACATACAGACGAGACTGTAAATGAACGGAGTCAGTGGGCGGCCCCGGCTCGGCGGCGGCGGCCGTGCGCCTGTCCATCGAGGCCGCGACACCCTGACATCCAGGAGATCTGAGATGATTCAGCACCTTGCACGCGTGCTAAGGACAAGACCGATCGCCGCATTCTTCGTTCTGACGACCGCCATCGCGTGGTCGATCTGGCTGCCGGTCGGTCTCTTCGCGCCCAGGTACTTTTTGTTCGCCGTCTTGCCGGGCGCGTGGGCGCCCAGCCTCTCGGCCGTCGTGCTGACGTGGGCGGGCGAGGGAGCGCCTGGCGTCCGCAGGCTCCTCGCCAGGCTCCTGAAATGGCGTGTCGGTCTTCGCTGGTACCTTGTCGTCCTGTTCGGGTCGGCGGCCGTCGCCTACCTGGCGATCGGAATCAATGTGCTGTTCGGCGGCCGAGTCCCCCAGCTCTCGCTACCGCCCGGCGTTCCCCACGATGCGTGGCTGATCGTCCTTCCGCTCGTCTTCGTCATCAACGTCTTTGTCGGCGGGCCCCTGGCCGAAGACATAGGATGGCGCGGGTACATTCTCCCGAAGCTGCGCGAACGGTTGGGCGCGCTGAACGCGGGCCTCGTCGTCGGCGTTGTCTGGGTGGCATGGCACGCGCCGTTCTTCATCTTCCCGGAAGGGCGCAGCGTGGTGGGCAATATCCCCTTCGTCTGGTTCGCGTTGATGACCACGGCGTGGTCCGTGCTGTTTGCGTGGGTCTACGTGAACACCGGGAGCATCCTGATGCCGGTGCTCTTCCATGCGGCGATCAATACGACGCTCGGGTCGCTCGGCCTGTTGGGCCAGACGAGTGGGAGCGTGACGCCGCTCGCCCTCAACACGGCGCTCACATGGGCGGCCGTTGGGGCGGTCGTCCTGTTCTATGGTCGTGACCTCGTGGGAACGCCGCGGCCTCCGCAGCCTCGCCGGACGTGGTCGGGCAGTCTATGATCTCGCTCTCGCCAACGAAGGCGACAAGGCATGCGTCTTCAAGATGGGGTGACAGGGTCGGCCGCGGCCCATCGGGTCGAAGCGCTCTGGCGCAGAGCCAGAGGCGGTGAGCGGCGTCCGCTGACCGGCGCCGACCGCACCCTCGACCGCATCGCGCTCGGCGCGCTGGGCGTCGCGCCCGAAGAGCTGCGCGAAGTCCTGCCGCGCTTCGACACGTTGAACGACTTGCTGGCCTGGTCCGACGCGCGGGCCGGCGGTCTCGATCGCGAGGCGTTGGGCCGGTTCGAAGCGGTGGTGGCGGGCGCGCCGGCGCCGGAGGCGGTGCGCCGACGCATCGAAGCCCTCGAAGCCGCCGAGCCCGTGCTGGGCGAGGATGAGCTGCGCGCCTGGAACGAAGACGGCTACGTGATCGTCCCGGCGGTGATCACGCCGGGCGAGGTGCGAGACCTGGCCGACGTGGTCTGGACTGTCGTGGGCGCCGACCCCGACGATCCGGCGACCTGGCGGCTCACCGACCACGGCATCATGGTCCAGCTCTTCCAGCACCCTGCGCTGACGCCTGCCCGGACCTCGCCACGGCTGTTGAAAGCGTTCGCGCAGATCTGGGGAACGGCCGACCTGTGGACCAGCCTCGACCGGGTGAGCTTCAACCCCCCGGTCCGCCCGGGCGTCGAGTTCCCCGGCCCGCGCCTCCACTGGGACATCAGCCTCGACCCGCCGGTGATCTTCCAGGTGCAGGGGATGATCTACCTCACCGACACGACCGCCGAGCAGGGCGCGTTCGAGGCGGTCCCGGGCTTCCACAAGCGCATCGACGCCTGGCTGGGGAGCCTGGGCGAGGGTGTCGATCCGCGCCGTGTCGACCTATCGGCGCAAGCGCGGCGCATCGCCGCGAACGCCGGCGACCTCATCATCTGGCACTCGGCCCTGCCGCACGGCGCATCGCCCAACACCGGCGATCACCCAAGGCTCGCGCAATACGTCACCCAATACCCGGCCAGCCTCCGCCCGGCCGAACGCTGGCGGTGATGTGAAGAGCCTCCTCCTGGACCCACCCGGAGCGGACCTTTTCGTCGCGCCTGGCCATGCTAGAAAAGCCAATGCCACAGCGCGCGCCGGCGATGTCACCCCGTCTCGAAGCCCGCATCGCTGGCGCTCTGTACCTATCGGTGATCCTGCTCGGCGGGTTCGCGGAGATCGGGGTCCGCCAGGGGCTGGTCGTCGCCGGCGATCCGGTGGCCACGGCGCTCGCGATCAAGAGTCACGAAGCCTTCTTTCGACTGGGCTTCGCCGCCGAGGTGATGACGAACGTCATCGCGGTGCCCGTGACCTTGATAATCTACCGGCTGCTTGTCCCGGCGGGGCCCTTCCTAGCCTTGCTGGCTGTCGTCCTCGACCTGACCCAGAACACGATCAACGCCGTGAACGCCTGGACGCAGTTCGCGCCGATCACGTTGCTCGGCGCCTCGCCCGATCTTGCGGCCATACCGCCAGCCGAGCTGGCTGCGTTGGCGCGGCTGGCGCTGAAATGGCACGACGTCGGCTTTGCGATCGGTCTTACGTTCTTCGGCTTTGCGCTGGTGATAGAAGGCGCCCTGATCTTCCGTTCGAAATACTTTCCCCAGTGGCTCGGCTTGCTCTACGCGCTGGCCGGCGTCTGCTACCTGATCAATAGCTTCGCCAACTTCCTGGCGCCCAGCCTACCTATCTTCCCGTACATTCTCTTCCCGTGCCTCATTGGTGAGGCAGCCTTCTGCCTTTGGCTGCTCGTCGTCGGAGTGGATGAGGCGAAGTGGCGCGCGGCGGCGGCCCGGGCCTCCAACCCTGCGCTCGTTGAGCCCACCTAGGCGGCTAGGCGTCCTCGGCGACCCGCAGTTCGGCCTGAAACGCCTCGTCGCTGATGGTGTTGCGGCCGATCAGCACGCTGCAGCTGACGTGGTCGGTGACATAGGCGCCCGTCGCACCCGACCACCAGCGCTGAATGATGTTGTGTCGGCGATGACCCAGCACCACGAGATCCGCCTCGATCTCCTTGGCGAACGCGCCGATGTGCTGTGCCGGCTCGCCGATCACCAGCTTGGCCACCGGCTCGAGTCCGAGCTGTTTCGCCACCGCGACGCCGCGCGCCAACAACGCCTTGTAGGCGTCCATCTGGTGGGCCGACACGTCGACGTAGACCCCGTCGCCCGTTGTCAGGCCCATGTCGCCCAGACTCAGAACCGACAGCAAGAACACCTGGGCGCCACAGCGCTTCGCCAGCAGCGCGCCCTCCCGCAGCGCGATGAGACCCTCGCGTGACCCGTCGTAAGCGAGCAGGATTCGGCGATACATCGAACATGCTCCACCATCTTGTACTCAACATGTGCGAGGTGAAACCTTGTCTCGTCAAGCTGCGCCGTTGCTTCTCGCGCGCGGAGCGAACATTCAGAAAAGAAACGCGACAGCGCCCGGCTACGGCGCGATATGGGCGGCGGTGAGTTCCGTTCGAGCGGCCTCGAACTCGGCCTTGAAGTCGGGATTGGCCATCAGCCTTGCCACGAGCGCGGTCGCCAGCACGTGCGACGCCTCGACATCGCTTGGAAAGTGAACGCCGCAGATGAGACGGCTTTCGGCGTAGTCGGAGGCGCGCGCCAGGATGATCTGGGCGTTGCCCGGCATCAGTTGCGCCAGTACGCCGGCGGCGGAATAGCCGGTCATGGCGTGGCCGCTTGGGTAGCTAGTCTTGGCGGCGCCCTTGTCGCAGGCGGCTTGCGCCGGGTCGGCCGCCAGGGCGGCGTCCACCTCCCACGGCCGGGACCTGTGGAACAACTTCTTCGCCGCTTTCGCCGCGACGCCGTCCTCGTTGTGCACTTCCGCGAACAGGCGCGCCGTAGCCGGATATTGATTGAGGTCGAGCGCCGGGCCGAAGATCTCGGCGATGGCGGTGACATCCTCCACGGCCGCGTCGTGCTGCGCTTGGGCCAATCGCTCGGGCGTGCGCGACGCCGCCAGGCTGTGCAACGCCGCCAGCTCGGCGGACGCCTCGGGCGAGCCGTCTTCGGGCGGCGGCGGAATGATGAGCGACGCGTCCAGCTCGCCGGGCTTCAGGAACTTGGATGTTGCGGGCGCCTTCGAAGCCGCGGCGGCGTCCGGCGCCATCTGGGCATGCGCGACGCCCAGGCCGCCGGCGAACAGGAACAGGGTCGCGACCCACAGTGCAGCGCGACGCATCATCTTGCCCCCACATGATCGACCGAGTTCCACGGCGACTTTGCCGCAGTGACGCGCCTTGTCATAGCGGATCGACGCGGCCACCCGCCGGCAGGCCCGCCCCAGCCCAATCTTGGTGAGAGCACGCGGCTTTCGCCCGTCCAAATCAAGGTTTCATGACGGCGACGCCAGTCGCTTGACCTCCGTCGCTGTCAGGCGCCCTGAGGCAGGCTCTCCTGCGCCTTGAGGAAGATCAAGGCCGGCCTTGAGGGGCGCGCGCTTCCTGCAAGACCTCCATACAGAACGCGGCCAGCGAGGACGAAAGAGCCATGAAGACAACAACCCTCGAGATGAAGGTGACCGACTTTCTGGCCCAGAAGCGTATCGCGGTCGCGGGCGTGTCGCGCGACAACAGCCAACACCCCATCGGCAACCTGATCTATCACCGGTTGAAGGCGACCGGGCACGATGTGTTCGCGGTGAATCCGCAGATGCAGGCGTTCGAGGACGATCGCTGCTACCCCGACCTGCAGTCGATCCCGGGCGGGGTGGACGCAGTGGTGATCGTCACGCGCCCCGAGGTCACCGAGCACATCGTGCGCCAGTGCGGCGATGCCGCGGTCCGCCGCGTTTGGATGCACGGGTCCATGGCGAAGGGATCGAGTGTCTCGCCGGAGGGGGTCGAGTACTGCCGTCAACACGACATCAGCGTGATCGCCGGCGCGTGCCCGATGATGTACGGCGTGGGCGTCGACTTCGGACACAGGTGCATGCGACAGATGCTGAAGCTGACCGGCGGACTGCCGAGCTAGGCTGCCCGGCGGCGGCAAATCCGCCAACTCGGAACGGAGCGCCGCCATGACCGACCCAGTTGACGTCCTGATCATCGGCGCGGGCGCCTCGGGCGCCGCAGTAGCCTGGAGCCTGGCTGACACACGCATGCGGATCGTGTGTCTGGAGCAGGGCGATTGGCCGAACTCCGCCCGTTTCCCGGCCACCGGCCGCGACTGGGAGGCGCGGCGGATGGCCGACTACAGCTTCAACGTCAACACGCGCCTGGGAGAGGCGGACTATCCGATCAACGAGGACAACTCGCCGATCAAGATCGCCAACTACAACGGCGTCGGCGGTGGCACGGTGCTCTACACCGCCCACTTTCCACGGTTTCATCCGTCGGATTTTCGCGTGCGGTCCCTCGACGGCGTCGCCGACGACTGGCCGATCGACTACGGCGTCCTCGAGCCGTTCTACGCGCAGAACGACCGGATGATGGGGGTCTCGGGGCTGGCCGGAGATCCTGCCTATCCGCCCAAGACGCCGGTGCTGCCGCCGCTGGCGCTCGGCAAATCCGGAGAGACCCTGGCGCGGGGCTTCAACGCCCTCGGTTGGCACTGGTGGCCGTCCGACAGCGCCATCGCCAGCGAGGACTACGAAGGCCGCGCGCGTTGCATCAACCTGGGCAACTGTATCGCCGGCTGTGCACAAGGCGCGAAGGCCAGCACCGATATCACCTACTGGCCCGCGGCCATCCGCGCGGGCGTGGAGCTGCGCACGCGCTGCCGGGTTCGCGAGATATCCTGCAATGACCAGGGCCGTGCGACGGGGGCGGTCTATTTCGACGCCGACGGGATCGAGCGCTTCCAGGCCGCCGAGGTGGTGATCATGGCCTGCAACGGCGTCGGCACGCCGCGCATCCTGCTCAATTCCGTCTCGAAGTCATTCCCGAACGGCCTGGCCAACTCCAGCGGGCTCGTGGGCAGGAACCTGATGTTCCATCCCTGCTCCTTGATCACCGGAACCTTCGATGCGCTCCAGGACGGACACAGGGGGCCCCACAACTGGCTCTGGAGTCACGAGTTCTACGAGACCGACCTCTCCCGCGGCTTCGTGAGGGGCTACATCCTGGAAGCCAACCGCGGCGCCGGGCCGGTGCTCAACGCGCTTTCCGGCCTGGGGGCCGGCCTCGTCCCCCTCGGCGACGACCACCACCGGGCCTTTCGACGCCAGTTCGGTCACACCGCCGGGGTCGTGGCGATCACCGAGGATCTGCCGGAGGCGCACAACACAGTCACGCTGGACCCCGTGCTCAAGGACGCCCACGGCATCCCGGCGCCGAAGATCGACTACCGCTTCAGCGACAACACGCAGCGAATGCTGGACCATGCAGTGGCGCGCGCGGGCGAGATGCTGCGCGCCGCCGGCGCCCACACGGTTCACGACATAACGCCGCTGGCCGTCGGAGGCTGGCACCTGATGGGCACGGCGCGCATGGGGGTCGACCCCGAACGCTCGGTGGTCAACGAATGGGGCCGCAGCCACGACGTCAAGAACCTGTTCATCGTCGACGGCAGCGTCTTCGTCACCTCCGCCGCGGTGAACCCCACCTCCACCATCCAGGCCCTGGCGCTCTATATCGTGGACGCCATGAAGTCTCGCCTGGCCACGCTGTTCGACTGAGGCTTTCCATGACTGCGTTCACCGACACCGACCTATCCCTGCTGCGCCGGCTGGTGGGTCGGGTGATCCCGGCCAGCAGCGAGTACGTCCTGCCGGGCGCCGACGACGAGGTCATCTTCGCCGACATCGTGCAAACGCTGGGGCGCCACGCCGCCGTCGTTAGGAGCATGTTGGCGAGCCTCGACGCTGGCGAGCTAGCGACTGCCCCCTCGGCGCGGGTGGATGAGACCATCCAGACCCTTCTCGGGAGTCCCGAACCGGCCATGGGCGAAATCGTGTCGGTTGTCGCCCAGTGCTACTACCGCGACGACCGGGTCATGCGCTCGCTCGGCATGGAGCCAAGACCTCCCTTCCCGAAAGGCTTTGAAGTGGAACAGGGCGACTGGTCCCTGCTGGATCCGGTCCGGGCGCGGCCGAGAATTTGGCGCGACGTCCCGTAGCGGCCGATCGCCGCCTGCCGTAGTCCGCGCGAGGATGAAGTAGCCGGCCCCTCGTGTGCGTCCCAGCTGCGACGCAACGACGAATCTCTACCCATAGCTAGGATCGAGATTCGGTTCCTGTGCGGATGACGTTCAGCGATCCGAGGCCCGGCTCCCGCCCACCACGAGGCCGACCGACGTCTGGGTGCGCGCCGGGTCGGGGGCCCCCTCGCGGCGGGTCGGCAGTCCGATGCTTGTCCGCACCGAGTTGCCGATAGGGACGTCGCTCGAAAGGACATGGCTGGTCGCCGGGGCGCCCTGCATCGCCTTCGACGCGCCGGACCCGGTCCCGCCTTCGGGCGCGGTCCAGGGGTTCGGTCCGATCGGCGTGGTGACGGGGCGGTAGCCGCCGGCCTTGCCGACCGACTGGCCGGCGCCCTGTTCGGTCGTCTTGCAACGGCCCGCAGCCTCGGCCTTGGCGATCGCCGCCTGCACGGCCGCGACATTGGCGCGGAACTGGGCCCAGGCCTTGTCGTTGGCCGGATCGTGGCCGCCGAGCGGCGCCGTGCGTGCGACCTGCTCGCTGATGCGGCGGAGCTCGGCGAGCAGCACCGACTTGTCCTCGTCGTTCCCGTAGCAGGCCGGCACGGCCGGCAGCATGATGTTGGGCTTGGGCGGCATCTCGATCGGGCAATAGGGCGTGGCCTCGGCCTGCTTGATCGCCGCCTCGACGGCCGCGACGTTGGCCCGGAACTGGGCCAGCGCCTTCTGGTTGTCGGGAATGTTGCCGCCGAGCGGCGCGCTCACCGCCGTGCGCTGGCGCAGGCGCTCCAGTTGCGCGAGCAGTTCCTCGCGGTCGCTCGAGAACGAGTAGCAGTGCGGAATCGGCGGCAGCTTGACGTTCGGCGCCACCTGCGCGCTCGCCGGCGCCGCGACCAGCATCAGGATCGCCGCGGCCGCCGACGTGCAGGCAAGCGACCGCTGAAGGCGGCGGCCAGCGCGGCTGGACGTGGTCTGGCTCGAGTTTGATGGGGTTGTCATGTTTGGAACTCCTCTCCTTGGCCCTTGGTCGCGCCGGCGCCGCGAGAGGTTCATTGAGGACAAAGTCGAGTAACCGGCGGGCGCCGTTCGCCGGGCCGCGCAGGCTGGACAAGGCGGCCAGGGTCGTCGAACTTCGCCCTATGGCGGCACGTGTGGGAGGGAGCCATGGGACGAACGTTCGCAATCGGCGGCGGCGCGATCGCCGCGATCGCCCTGCTGGTCACGGCCGCCGCGCCGGCCGGCGTGGCGGGCAAGCCGCAGGCGCCGAGCGCCGCGCAGAGCGCCGATACGCCCACCGCCCTGCTCGAGCGGATCTACGCCAAGTTCCGCAAGGGTTCGCGCAATTCGCTCGACCCAATGCAGCCGCCAGGCGACGCACGGGCGTTCGATCCGCAGCTCGTGCGGCTGCTGCGCGAAGAGACCGCGCTGTCGAAAGACCCTCAGGCAGACCCGGAGGGCTTCTTCGACGAAGACATCTTCTGCGAATGCCAGGACACGAACCACTTTCGCGCCCGCATCCAGCTGCTGTCGTCGGCAGGCGACCACGCCCGCGCCGAGGCTCAGATCTCTGACACCGGCCGGCGGGCCGTCGTGCGTTTCGATTTTGTCCGCGTGGCCGGCCAGTGGCGGATCGCGGACATCATCTCCTCGGACGGCTCCAGCCTGCGCAAGGACCTCACCGCCTACCTGCGGGCGGCGCACCGCTAGCGCGCAAAGGCCCGGTCGCCGCGGCCCGAACTCTCGCCGCCACATGCGCCCGGTGCCGAACACCCGTGACCCCGGCCGCCATCGCCTGCCGATAAGGCGGTCCCGGGCGACCCGGGCGCCGGGCCAGCTTTCCCTTGCTCGCCGCTCAAGCGCCTCGCTAGGGTTGCGCATCGCATGAGGGACAGCCGATGACCACGCTGGCGGCGCGCCGCGACGCGGCCCTGGGGGCCGGCGCGGCGCTGTTCTACCGCACGCCGCTGCACATCGTGCGCGGCGAGGGCGCCTATCTGTTCGACGCCGAGGGCCGGCGCTACGTGGACATGTACAACAACGTCCCCTGCGTCGGTCACGCCAACCCCGACGTGGTGGCGGCCATGACCCGGCAGCAGGCCACGCTCAACGTCCACAGCCGCTATCTGCACGAGGGCGTCGTGGCCTTCGCCGAGCGCCTGGCGGCGCTGCACGGGCCGGCCATCGAGAGCGTGGTGTTCAGCTGCAGCGGAACCGAAGCCATCGAGGTGGCGCTGCGCATGGCGCGCTTCGCCACCGGCAAGCGCGGGATCGTGTTCACCAACGCCACCTATCACGGCAACAGCGACCTGGTCAGCCAGCTGACCCGCGTCGGCGCGAGCGCGCCCAACAACCCCGAACTGCGCGCCATCCCTTTTCCGGAGACGTACCGGCCGCTGCAGCCGGGGCTCAGCGAGTCGGAGCTCGCCGACGCCCATCTGGAACGCCTGCGCGAGGCGATCGCGAGCCTGGAGGCGCAAGGCGCGGGCCTCGCGGCGCTGATCGTGTGCTCGATCTTCGCCAATGAGGGCCTGCCCGACGTTCCGCGCGGGTTCATGGCGCGCGCCGCCGAGATGGTCCGCGCCGCCGGCGGCCTGGTGATCGCCGACGAGGTCCAGGCCGGCTACGGCCGCACGGGGCGTTGGTGGGGCTATGACGTCACCGGCTTCGCGCCCGACATCGTGGTCACCGGCAAGCCCATGGGCAACGGCCTGCCCCTGGCGGCGACCGCGGCGAGCCGGGGGCTGGTGGAGGGTTTCCGCGCCCGCACGCGCTACTTCAACACCTTCGCCTCGAGTCCGCTGCAGGCGGCGGTGGGCATGGCGGTGCTGGACGTCATCGAGCGCGATGGCCTGATCGCCAACGTCGCGGCGGTGGGCGGCGCGCTGAAACGCGCGCTGGTGGAGCGCAAGCCGCGCTGGGACGCCATAGGCGACGTGCGCGGCCACGGCCTCTTCATCGGCGTCGAGATGGTCAAGGACCCGGAGAGCAGGACCGCCGATCCCGCCATGGCCGCCGAGGTCGCCAACCGACTGAAGGACCACGGATTCCTGACCGCGCCGGCGGGCTTCTTCGGCAATGTGGTGAAGATCCGGCCGCCGCTGGTGTTCTCCCAGGCGGACGCCGAGGCGTTCCTCGGGGCCTTCGACGCCACGGTCGCCGAACTCCGTGGATAGGGCGGCCATCGCCGAGGCCTTCACCCCGGCCGCGCACGAGGCGGTGAAGTCCTTTCCCATCGAGCCGGAGCGGATCGAGCTCGTCGCGCTGTCGGAGAACGTCACCTTCCGGGTGACCGACCGCCGCGACGGCGCGGCCTATGTGCTGCGCCTGCACCGTCCGGGCTATCACACGCTGGAGGAGCTGAACTCGGAGCGCGTCTGGACCCGCGCGCTCGCCGAGGCCGGCGTCGCCGTGCCGATCCCGCTCACGGCGCGCGACGGATCGGACTATGTCAGCGTCCCGGTCCCCAGACTCGGCCAACACCGGCAGGCCGGCATGACGCGCTGGACCGAGGGCGAGCTGCTGTCCGACGTGCTGCGCGGCAAGGACGACGTCGACCTGCTGGAGCATCATTTCGAGCAGCTCGGCGCGATCGAGGCGGTGATGCACATCCAGTCCAGCGGCTGGCGTCCGCCGCCGGGCTTCACGCGCCACGCGCTCGACACCGAAGGATTGATGGGGGATGCGCCGTTCTGGGGTCCATTCTGGGAGCACCCGGTGTTCTCGCCCGCCGAGCGGCGCCTAATGATCGAGACCCGCGACCGGATCCGCCGCGTCATGGAGCGCTACGGCCGCGATCCGTCGATCTATGGTGTGATCCACGCCGACCTGCACCCCGGCAATTTGCTGGTCGAGGGCGATCGGCTGACGGTCATCGACTTCGACGACGCCGGTTTCGGCTGGCGCCTCTACGACATCGCCGTCGCGCTGTTCTACCACCAGGCTTCGCCGCACTTCACCGCGGTCCGCGACGCTTTCGTGCGCGGCTATCGGACGAAACGCGAGATCGGCGACGACGCCCTCGCCCTGATCCCGATGTTCCTGCTGGTGCGCGGCCTGGCCCACATGGGCTGGCTGCACCAGCGGCCGGAGATCGACGCCTCGTCCTTCATCATGGCCAGGAAGAACGGGCTCTGCGCCCAGTGCGAGGCGTTCGAGGCGCCCTTCTGACCCGCACGCGCCTTGCGCGTCACTCAGTCGTAAATGCCCCGCGGGTTGCGCGCCATCAGCGTGTAGTCCGGACCGTTCTCGCGCCAGCCGTAGGGCTGCTTTGCGCCCAGCAGCACCTTGAAGCGCTCGTCGTTGCCGTGCCGCTTCAGCACCTCGGCGGGCACGGCGTCCCCATGCCGCTCCTGGGTCTGGACATATTGCCGGTTGAAGTAGACCGCCAGGTTCATGCGCACGCCGGGCAGGGTGCGGCGGAACGAGCCGTGCCAGGTGTTGCCGTGCCAGACCACCGCGTCGCCAGGTTCCAGGTCCATCGGCACGATGCCGGGGGGATCGAGCCAGGTGACGTCGTCCAGCGCGCCGCCGGCGCTGGTCCGCTGCATCATCTGCCGGGTGGTCATGCCCTCGATCCGGAAGTTCTCCTGCGGCGTCGGCGGCCGCTGCAGCCGGTGGCTTCCGGGAACCATGGCCAGGGCGCCGGCCTCGCGGCTGTAGGGCGTCAGGGCATAGTTCACATTGGCGACCACGGAAATCGGCGAGTAGGGGGCCGGAATGCCGTTGCCGTTGTCCGAGTGCAGCATCAGCGGCGCGCCGCCCGGTCCGCGGAAATGGCATCCCATGCTGGACAAGAGGCAGCTCTCGCCGAGCAGGTAGGTGATGAGAGCCAGCGGCTTTGGCTCCATCAGAATGTCTTCGAACACCTCGTCGTCGTAGAGCAGGTAGGGGATGTATTGCATGCCCCGGAAACGCGCGCCGTCCTCCGCCTGCTCGTCAACGGCGCGGGACGTGGTGCGCTCGACCCGCCGAACGATCGCCGCCCGGGCGCGCGCGATCTGGTCCGCGCTGAGCACATTCTTGACTGTCGTGAAGCCAAGCGTCTCCAGCTCGAGCAGATTGTCCTCGAGGCCGAGGGTCCTGATCGCGCCCAGAACGCGCTGCAGCGGCTCGGCGGCGACCGGGCGTTCGAGGGTTGTCTGCGCCATGATGGATCCTCCTCGCCGCCAGGATCGCATCGGCGCGCTCAGGCCGCGAGCGGAAAATGCTGGGCCGGACGGCGTACCGCCCGGCCCCGCTACCGCCCTTGCCCCGCGACCGCCCGATAGGCGTCGACCAGCCGAGGGGTGAGGGGATCTCGTGGGCCGCCGGAACCGAGGGTCTTGGCCGAGGCGAGCAGGATCGCCCGGACTTGGGCCTGCGTCAGGCGTGGGTTCTCTTGCAGCAGCAGGGCGACGATGCCGGTCACTTCCGCGGCGGAGAAGGACGTGCCCGAGCCGAAGTCGTAGCCTCCGCCTGGGGTGGCGATCAGCAGGTCGACCCCGGGCGCGGCGACCTGGATATACGCGCCGCGATTGGATGCGGCGAAGATCTTGTCCTCGGGGTCGGTCGCGGCGACCGCGATCACATCCGGATCGGCGCCGGGGAAGAGGGGGGGCGAGGCAGGACCGGCGTTGCCGGCGGCGGCGATGAGAATGACGCCGTGGCGGTAGACGCCCTCGAGGCCCTTGTGGAGGTCGGGATCGCGGGGACCGGCGAAGCTCATGTTGATCACTCGCGCGCCGTGGGCCGTCAGCCAATCCAGCCCGCTTCGGATGCTGGTCGTCGTCGCGTAGCCGATGGGTCCGTCTCCGCTGAAAGCCCTCGCGGCGAGGATGCGAGCCTCCGGGGCCGATCCCAGAAGGCGGCCGTGGCCGGCGATGAGGGCGGCGATGGCCGTGCCGTGCGTGGATTTGGCCGGCGCGCCGCCCAGTGCGTCGAAAGTTGCGGCGATGGCCCCGCTCAACTCCGGATGGGTGGTGTCCACTGAGGTGTCGAGCACGCCGATGAGCACGCTGCGGCCCGTGGCCAGCTTGTGGGCCTCTCGCAGCCGCAGTTTGGCGGTCGCATACTGGATCGCGTGGGCCGACGCGGCGCCCTTCTGCAACGTGAAGATATAGTTCGGTTGGGCGGATATCACTTTCGGATCCACCTGGGCCGCCCGCACGACCTCGGCCACCGGTCGGCCATCCAGGATCCGCGCGCGCAGGAGGGTGGTTCCGGTGAGCTCGGACTTCAGCGACTCCAGGGTCGCGAGGCCGTAGCGCCGGGCCAAGGCGTCGATCTCGCCGGGAGTCGTTTCGTTCGCGACCTCGATCACCACCTCGTCGCTGACCAGCCGCTGCTCCCCGGGCGGCGGGGCGCCGTCCTCCGGCTGCCGCTGCGTGGCGTCCGACGCAGGCTGGGCCTCGGTTTCGGCTGACGCCTGCTGTCCCTGCTCCGAGCCCGGCGGGGCCATCAACACGCCGGCGAAGTCGATCACGCACACGGTTCCGAACGAAACGTGCGGCCCGCACGCGGCGCCCGCGACCTTCAGGACCGGATCGAAGAGCGCCGTGCGGTGCCCGCGCGCCGGCACGCCGTCGTCGATGACGAGCTGACGCACCACGTCATGCGCCGTCCGCTGGGAAAGCGAGATGTCTTCCTCCATGGCGCCCGCCCAGACGCCGGCCGCCTGCAGGCGATCGCGCATCGTCGATCCGTCGGCCCCCACGTGGCTGATCGTCCGGCTGGAGGCCAGATCGCCGGCCAGGCGCTTCGTCGCCCGAAACAGGCCGTCGCTGCCCTGAAGCGGCGCCATCGGCGATCGGCGGTCGAGGTAGGCGATCGCATCATCGACCGCCGCAACGCCTTCGCTCGTCATGATCGAGGCGTGTCCCGGCTCGTCGACCTGCCTGCCGTGGTAGAAGGTTCTGTAGCGCCGAAGGCTGTCGGCGTAGCCGTGCGGATCCGCGCGGGCCGCGTTGATCTCATCCAGTACGCCGGTTTCCATGGGGGAGGGCGAGTTCCCGACAGCGCTCGCGTTGGCGTCTCCTATCGTCGCCGGCCGCGGCGCCGGCAGCGCCTGCGCGGCGACGGCCGTCAGGGCGGCCAGTGCGGCCATGAGGATGAGGCGCGGAGCGCGCGCCGCGCGACCGGTTCGGGACATGCGACGCTTTGCGGATTGAGCGGCTGGCGCGCCGAGCGCGAGCGGTCCGGCGAGGCGTGGCGGGTATGGGCATACATCCATCGGCGATCTCCCCTCCTTCGTCGCCCCAGGGGCGCAGCGGGTTCACGGCGGCTCCACCACCGAACCTTGTCCCATTCCGGCTTTTCGGGCCAAGCTTGATTTCGCGGCGAAGTTTGCGTCGCGCGTGAACCCGCGGGCCCTTTCGCGCGACCTACTGAGGACAGATGCAGACCACACCGGACGAGGTGCTGATCGCGAGGATCGCCAAGGGAGACCGGCTCGCCATGCAAGTGCTGTTCGCGCGCCATCACACGAAGGTCTATCGCTTCGTCCTGCGCCTGGTGCGTGACGAAGCGGCGGCCGAAGACCTCATCAGCGAGGTCTTCCTGGACGTCTGGCGGCAGGCGGGCCGCTTCGAGCGCCGCTCGCAGGTCTCCACCTGGCTGCTCTCCATCGCCCGCTTCAAGGCCCTGTCGGCCCTGCGGCGGCGGACGGACGAGGCGCTGGACGAAGACATGGCCGCGGCCATCGAGGATCCCTCGGACGACCCGGGCATGGTTTTGCAGAAGAAGGACAAGGGTGATGTCATCCGCCGCTGCCTCGCAGCGCTTTCGGCCGAACACCGCGAGATCATCGACCTCGTCTACTACCACGAGCGCTCGGTGGAGGAAGCGGCCAGGATCGTGGGCGTGCCGGAAGGCACCGTGAAGACGAGGATGTTCCACGCCCGAAAACGTCTTGGGGAACTCCTCAAGGCGCAAGGTGTAGAAAGAGGCTGGCCATGAGCGCAACCCATGACGATCACGAGCGCCAGGAACTCGAGGCGCTGCTGCCCTGGCATGCGGCCGGGACGTTGAGCCCGCGCGAAGCCGAGAAGCTCGAGGCCGCGCTCGCCAGCGATCCCGAGCTGGCCCGCCGCTATGACTTGGCGCGCGAGGAGATGGCGGCGACCATCCACCTCAACGAGACCCTGGGCGCTCCGTCCGCCCGGGCCATGGATGCGCTGTTCGCCAAGATCGACGCCGAACCCGTCCGCCGCGCCACTCCGTCGCTGGATCTGGGCGCGCGCATCTCCGGATTCTTCGCCGACCTTTCGCCGCGCACGCTCGCCTGGGCCACCGCGGCGCTGGCCGTGGTCATTGTGGCGCAGGCGGCCGTCATCGGCGGCGGCGCCTTGAACCAGAAGTCCGGCGGCGAGTTCACCACGGCCTCCGGGCCCAAGGCCGGCGTCCAGACCGGCGCCTTCGTCCTCATCCAGTTCGCGCCGGACGCCGCCTCGTCGGACGTCACCGCGTTCCTGGAGGCCAACCACGCCCAGATCGTCGAGGGCCCCAAGCCCGGCGGCATCTACCGCGTCCGCGTCGCGGCGGCTGGCCTGCCCAAGGACAAGCTCGCCGACATCGTTCAACGCCTGGAGAAGGATAAGGCGGTGGCCTTCGTGGCCGCCAGCCAGTGATCCTCGAAGAGTCCTGCGCTCATCGCGGAAAGCCGCGGCACCCATTGACGGGAGATCCCGGCCTTGCTCCCGGAAAGGCGCGTAGCGGCTTGTCCGGGATCGCTGAAGCGAGCTTCCAGCCTGTATGACATTGACGGGAATGGCTAGGCTATCGGGTCGCGATCGCGTCTCGGCGCCGCGCCTTAAGGCATCCGTCAGAGGGGGATCGGCGATCCACAGACGGCTACTCACCGGCGGAGTTCGGGACTCCGCCGGTGAGCGAGGCGAGGTTGCGGGGCGGCTCGGTCGCGCACCGCCCTTCAACTTACAACCACCGCGCTAGTCGCGGGGTTCCGGAATGATGGTGTCAGTCCGGGGACGCGGGGGACAGTTTCTCACGGTAACAGGCAGCTTGACGGTGAACGGGATGTCCTCGTTCACCCCCTCGACCACCCCGGTAAGCGTGACCGTACCGCCGGGCGCCATGAGCCCGACGCCCGACACCGTCTGGCTGGCGGGGTCGTAGGTGGCGCTGACGCTTCCCGGAGGCGCGACGCTTAGGTGCACATGGCTCACTGTGTTCGAGCCATCCGACGCCCGGACATGCAGCGTGTAGTAGTAGGAATCGTGCACGCAGATGTTCTTGGGCGGGGCGTTGAAGATGACTGGCGGCAACATGATCGGGCCTCCGCCGCCTCCGCCGCCGCCGCCGCCTTTGGGCTTGCCCTTGGGATTGGGCTTTCCATTTGGCCCTGGCTTGGGCCCAGGCATCGGCTTGGGCGCTGGGGCGGCTGCGTAGACGCCCTCCACCTTCGCGAAGCCGTTGCCGCCGGACTGTTGGTTCCACGACCAGGTGGCCGGATCGGAGTCCCTGATGAGGTAGGTCCCGGCCGGCAGGGTCAGGTTGACGTTGGCGGTCCAGTTGACGTTCGGCGCTCCGCCCTGGCCCGACGAACCGCCGGCGGGGACCGTCCACTGCTGGCCCGTAGTGGCGCTGACCAGCGTGATGCTGCCAGGCGCCGAGCCGCGGCTGTTGTTCCAGTGATAGGTGATCAACTGGCTGACCTTCGCCGTCTGGGTGAGGACGCAAGTCGTTTGATGGCTGCGCGGGTGGTTCTGCACACCGTAGATGTTGGTGTTGTTGCACAGGTCGGCGGCGTGGGCCGCCGTCCCTAGAAGAGCCCCGCCGAGGGCCAGGCCGAACACGGCGGCGCTGGCCGACGCGAGGGACCGAAGGCGCACCGAAACACGCGCCCGGCTGCACTGAGTCATGATCGTTCTCCGACAGTCCGGCGCGGGACGGGATTGTCCGGCCGCCTGCAGTCATTGTGTCGCTGTGGGGCCGAAGACGGTTCATCGGCGGGCATCAAGCGACGGCCGGTTGGGATTTGTTGCGCGGTCGATGAACCCCGAGGGCGGCCGCCGCGACCAACTCCACGAGGCGGCGAGAGAGCCAGAGCCCTCGGGGCCGTCCCACAGCATTCGGGGTCAATCGACCCCCACCACCGGGAGCCTACTATGCGACGTTCCAGCGAACACTTGGCGGCCGGCCTCGCGACGGCGCTGCTTGCGGCGACTTGCCTCGCGGCCCAGCCGGCGTTGGCCGATCCCGCGTCTGCCAGCCATGCCTATGCGGGCCTGAGGAAGACCATCGCGGTCGACACCTTCCAGACCCCCGACTCCATCATCGGCTTGCAGGGGACGAGCGAGGGCCTGACCAGCATGCTGACCGACGCCCTCGTGCACGACCCCCACTATGTCGTGGTCGAACGCGACGCCATGCCGGTGATCGCCGCCGAACAGCAGCTTGGCGCGACAAACGCCACGACCGCGGAGACTTCCGCCGCCACCGGGCGCCTGATCGGCGCCAACCTCATCGTCCGCGGCGCCGTGACCAAGTTCGACCCCCAGCAGAACAACGGCTCGTTCTCCATCGCGGGCGTCGGCCTTTCGAGCGCCCGTGCCTATATCGCCGTGACGCTGCGGGTCTTCGACACCACGACCGGCCAGGTCGTGGCCACCTCCAGGGGCGAAGGGACCGCCTCCACGCGCGGGTTCAGCGTCAACTACGTCTTGAACAATGGCCAGCCGATCAACTTCGGAACCCAGCACGAGACCCCCCTCGGCCAGGCGGCGGAAGAGGCCATCGAGCGGGCCGTCGCGGGCATCGCGAGCGCCGCGGAGACTGCGCCGTGGTCGGCCATGGTCATCGACGCCGACGACTCCCAGGTGTTCGTGAACGCCGGCGCGGACCAGAACCTCGCGCCGGATACGGTGCTGCACGTCTACCGCAAGGCCCGCAACCTCGTTGATCCCGCTACTGGCGTCGTCCTGGAGACCATCATGTCGGACGTGGGCCAGATCCGCATCACCCAGGTCCGCGACAAGACCTCCACCGCAGAGGTCGTCAGCGGCCCCGCGCCGACCCGCGGCGACGTGCTGCGCCTGCAATAGCCGCCGAGGAGCCCCGTCAGTCGGGCCACGCCGGGCGCGTGGCCCGACGGCGGGCTGTCGCTGGGCTACCGCCCCGTTGAGGCCAAGCCTATCACCGGGCATCCCTGACCTTGCGTCCTGGAAAATTGCCGCCGGAGCGGCCTGGGATCGGGGGGCGCCAGAGACGGGCTACTTAGTCTCTACGACGCCTAACCTACCGCGATAGGCGGGCAGGTTCTGGCGGTCCTTGGACGAAAGCGGCATTCCGGCGGACTGTCTGGTGGTGCTGTCAGTCCAACCCCAACTCGTCTCCAGTCGGACGCAGTGATCCCAGAACCAGCCTGGCCTTAGCCCATGACTGTCCGCCACTCCGCCAGCGCGGCGGAGCGTCTCTGCTTGTAGACTTCGCGGCTGACGAGGTGGCGCTCCTGGCGGAAGTGGTTGTGGACGGAGGCGTGAACCGAGGAGAATTTCGGCAGGGTCTTCATCCGGCGGAAGCGGTTCATCGCCCGCTCTCTTCGTCGGAAGGGCAGGTGAGAATTCTCGGCCCGATTGTTCAGCTTTCGGCCAGTCTCCAGGCGCTGGGCGTTGCCGATTTCCTTCATGGCGGCGCCATATGAGCGCAGCCTGTCGGTGACGATGGCGCGCGGACGCCCGTGGCGTTTCATCGCTTTCTTGATGAACTTCAGCGCGGCGGCCTTATCTCTTTCCTTCGAAACAAAGGATTCCAGCACTTCGCCCTCGTGGTCGACGGCGCGCCATATATAGCGCATCTCGCCGTTGATCTTCACGTAGATCTCGTCGAGATGCCATCGCCAGTGGGTGAACTGGCGCATGTGTTGAACCCGCTTGCGGCGGATCTCGCCGGCGAACATCGGGCCGAACCGGTTCCACCACAGCCGCACCGTTTCGTGACAGATGTCGATGCCACGCTCGAACAGCAGATCCTCGACGTTGCGCAGTGACAGCGGGTAGCGGACGTACATCATGACGACCAGCCGGATCACCTCCGGCGAGCTGTCAAAATAGCGAAACGGATTGGCCGGCTTGGTCATGACTGCCCGATAGACCACCACCGGTTAGCGCACCGACACTTTGGACTGACAATCCCCGCGTCCCTGCTCAACTCTGCGGCCGGCCGCGCCGATCTACCGCTCGATGAGGCGTCGGGCGAGAGGCGGCTGACCTCCTATGAGCCGCTCGTTCCAGCGCCATCCGTGTTCGCAAAACCTCTTGATCGAACGGCGTTTTGGAGGAAACTCGTGTCTCACGTTGGCCTGACAGATGTGACTGAGGGGTGGAAGCCATGTCCTCAAGCAGCGGTATCATAACCAAGGAAGTGAGTGGCCGAGCTGACCGCCGAGAGTTCCTGTTGAAATCGGCGGTGATGGTGACGCTGATGGTCTCCGTGGGCGGAGAGGCTGACGCCGTGGCTCGCTGCGCGGCGACGAACGCAGCGCTCGAGAGAGCACGTCGCTCGGGCGCTTTTTATTGAGCGATCCGTCAGCGGTTGCCCGAGTGGCTGACTGGGGTATGCTGGCGGGGATGTGATGTCCTAGGTAGTGCGGAGGATAGCTGATGGGCGAAGTCTTCAACGCGCTTGAGGTCATGAATCGGACGCTGAACCTGGGCCTGTCGCACACCCAGTTGCTTGGCTGTGAGATGGGCTTCAAATCCGAGATGGCGAGACGGGGCAATCCAAACCCGACGGCGGGCGTGCCGCAGGACCCAGTCGCGCTTGCGGAGGGTTTTGAGCTGGTGGTGAGCTTCCGGCCCCGCGCACAAAAGCTCACGCTAAGTCAACTGTCGGACTTCGCGAGGCGGACGGCGGCCAATCCCCAGGTGCACGTCAACCCCAGGACCATGAGCGAGATTAACTCGGCGCTGAACGGTGCGTCGTCGGGGATGCAGTCCGGCCCGCCAAGTGGGGAGCAGCCACGGAGAAGGAGAATGGGACCCGGCGCCCAGGGCTTCTAGGTCGCCCGGTCCAGCTCACGCTCCGTGCCGCAAGATGGTGGCGGCTGACATTGAACAATCTCCTGCGGTCGCCCTGGTGGCGCGGCTGACACGCCTTGCGAACCCTCAGTCGCTCGTTGACGCCCGGCTGGCGATCGCGCGCGAGGTAGCCGCGCAAGCCGCAATGAAAGAGCCCATCACTGCAGCCCTGGTGGTTGGATCAACCGCGCTTGGCCGATGCTCGGCTGGCGCCGACCTGGATCTCGTCCTGGTGACGCCTGCGCTCAGCGCGCGCGCCACATTCGAGACCCAGACTGTCCGGGGCGTCAGGGTCGAGATCGAACGGATGGGGCAAAGCCAGGCGCTTGCCGTCACCGACGGCGAAGGCTGGATCTGGGAGCTGCGGCAGGCGGCCCGACTGGCCTGCGGCGTCGCTGTGCACGACCCGCAGGGATTCGCCACTCGGCTGGCGCAGCGCGCGGCGTCTATGCGGCCTTGGTCGAGTCGCTGCGAAGCTGCCCTGCGCGATGTCTATGTGAGCGTCGCGGAGCTCGGTCTGGCGGGCGGCGACCCGTTCCGGCGCGCCGAAGTTGTCCGTGGTTGCCTGGACAACCTTGTGGTCCTGGCGCTGCTCGAACGGCCCCGCCGGTATCAGAAAGCCAAATGGGCCCTGGCCGATCTGCTCCACGCAGGCGAGACCGATCTCGTCAATGCGGTCTTGCGCGCGTACGGCGCCGTCCTCGATTCAACGTCGTCGGCGCGGCAGGCCATTGCCGCCGCCAGGGCCTTGGTGGAAGCCGTGCTCCGCCATTGCCGCGCGCCTTCGCACGACGCCCTGATCGACATGGGCTATGCACCGCAGTTCGCCGAGGCGAGCTACGTGTCGCGATGCCTGGCTGACGCTGAAGACCTGGCCAGCTCTGGCCGTCTGCTCGAGGCCCAATACGTGGCTAGGTTCGCCGGACGGCTCGCCGCGGGGCTGACTAGCCCCAAGCATGGGGCGCCCTCGATCCTGGGTACGTTCGAGCAGACCGACCCGGCGATCGCCGCACTCTACGTGGCGCTGCTGGGCGGCGTCGCCGAACCGGGATCGGAGATCGTCGATATCATCCTCAATTCGGCGGACGCGCGCGCCAAGTTTCTCGAGACGGGGTCGAGCCCTATCGAGGTCGCCCGATGACCCTGCACGTTCCAAGTGCTGCGGCCTCGGCCGTCCAGGCCCTCGAGCAGCAGGTTCAGTCGCTGCCCGTCTGGGTAGGATGCGTCCATGGACTGACACGGGCCGAAGCGGCCGTCGTGGCCTCGCCGCCCTTCCAGCGTCTGCGCCGGCTTCGCCAGATGGGCCTGGCCTTCCACGCCTTTCCGAACGCAGAGAACACCCGCGCTTCCCACAGCCTGGGGGTGGCCTATTGGGCGGACGCCCATTTGCGGGCGCTTTTTCAGGCGGAGGACGCGGGCACGAAGGCGCAACTTATAGCGGTGGGGGACGAGCTCGGCGACCTGTCACTCGCCCTTGTCGTTCGCCTATTTGCCCTCCTGCACGACATCGATCTCTTCCCGCTCGGCCACACGCTGCGCTACCAGTCCGGGTTGTTTTCCGAAGCCAAGGGCCGGCCGCGGCTCTCCGCGTGCGTCGCCGCGATCAAGGCCTATGCAGCGGGGCACGCCTTTCAGGACGCGCCAACGCCGGGGGATCGGAAGGGCTGGCTGCTGGCGTTCGATCGTCACCTCGACGCCGCCGCCGCGGCGTTGGGCGACAGCCCGCGGCCCTACGCCTGCCTAGCCCGGCAACTGGTCAATTCAAGCCTGGGCGCCGACCTTATCGATTTCGCCCTGCGCGACTCCTTCGCGATCGCCCGCGATCAGTGGCCGCCCGTCGACTTGCCCCGCGCACTGCGCCTTGCGCCCGAGGCCAAGGGATGGGTGCTCGCACTGGAGGGGGCGGACGGGCCGGCGATGGATCGAGCGGTGGCGATCGCCGACGATCTCTACCGCGCCCGCTTCGAGGTCTTCGCCACCTCGGTCTTCAATGGCGTCAAGCTCGCCGCGGACGCGATGCTCGACTTCGTCCTGCGCAGGCTCGGCGCCGCCGCCAAGACGCTGCTCCCGGAAGATCGCCTGCTTGCCATGGGAGACGATGAGCTCATCGATCAGCTTGCCGCGGCCGAGTCCGAAGTCGCCCGAGATCTCGGCCTCGCCCCGATCGCAGCCGCCCTGAAAGCAGGCTCGCTGCATGAGGAGATCTGGCGCTCGGACGATCTCGCCGCTTTCCGCCGCCGCCCGGATGCGGACAAGGCCTTGGCGCTGGCACGTGAGTGGCGCGCCGCGGCGGAACGGGCGCTTGGCGAGCGTCTGCCGTGGGCGCAGCCGGGCGATGTGATAGTGGCGATCTCCCCCGAGACCATGCAGGCGAAGCCCCCCGACGCCTGGCTGTCCGGCCCGGGCGGAATGTTCACCTTGGCGCAAGCGCTTGGGCGCGGTCACGCGGCGCAGGCCGTCGACACCTTTGGCGGCTATGTGAGGCTGTGGTCTCTGCGCGTCTATCTTGCGCCCGCCCGGCGCGGCGACGCCCCTTCCGCCGCCGCCGCCGCTGAGTCGCTCTTCGGCGGGGGAGGCTGACGCCATGGCGACCCGGTCAATCGTGCGCGATGAAGACCAGTTCTGCATCTACCGGTCGGTTGCGAGCGAGGGCACGCGCGTCCTCTGGGAGCTGACCAGCGCCTGCAACCTCAAGTGCGACTTCTGCCTTGTCGAGATCAAGCGGCGACATCTGCCCGTGGCCGCCGCCCTGGAATTGGCCGATGAGCTGATCGCCGCGCGAGTTGACAAGGTTCTGCTGTCCGGTGGAGAGCCGCTTCTCTATCCGGGGGCCGAGGCCGTAATGCGCCGCCTTAGCGCCAGCGATGTCCTGGTCAAATTGCTGACGAACGGCACGATCGAGCACCCCGGGGTCTTCGACCTGATACGCGGCTCCGACTCCATCGAGGTCTCCTTGAGCGTGCCGACAGCGGACCCGGTCGAGGCCGATCGCATCTTCGGCGCACAAGGCAGCCTGGCCCGGATCGCCGCCACCATCGAGGCGCTGCCGAAGGCCCGCTTGAACGTCATCTGTGCAGTCAGTTGTCTTAATCTCGCCGTCGTGGAGGACGTCGTCGACTGGGTGGCCGCCGCCGGCGTGCCCTGTCTCAGCCTGACCGACATCTTCAAGGATCCCGCGAGCCCCGCCCGGTTCCGCGCCGACTGCCGGGACCTACGCATCGACGCGGACGAGCGCCGACAGCTCTTCGACCTGGTGGCGCGGAAACGCGCGCAATATCGCGGCAGGCTGGTGATCCGCACCACGCAGTTCACCATCCAGCCGCATGAGCACTGCATGGCCGGCCAGACGGTGTTCTACATCGATCCTATGGGCTTCGTGTCGCCGTGCACCGTTACGGAGAACCGCAGCTGGCGTGAGGCCACGGCGTCCATGCGGGTGGGCGAGGCCATCGCCTTCTATCGTAGGGCCATCCGGACGCCGCCGGCGTCGTCCTGTTCGGCGACCCTCGCCTCGGCGTTGGCCTGAGGTTCAGGCGGCGCGGCGCGCGTGGTCCAGCAAGGCGCCGTGGGAGCGCGCGACCTTGTCGAAGGCCTCCACGATCTGCGCCATGAGCATCGGACGCGCCTCGGTGTAAGGCGGTATGCGAAGCGCGCGCTCGCCATAGGACTCCGCCTGGGGGAAGTCGCCACGGGCATAGACGCGGCGGTTCGCCTCGCGCCCGTAAGTGCGGCTGCCGTCGTCGTGAACCTGGAACAGAGTCTCGCAATGCAGCGGCAGGGAGGTGGAATCCTCCACCGGCGCGCCTTCCGCCTGAAGCGCCCTGATGAACAGCGCGCGGTCTAGTCCGCCGAGCGCTTCGCCGTGATAGAGGGGCTTGTAGCTGTAGTACGGATGGCGGGTCGCATAGGCCTTGCGCGCGGGCGGTTCGACGCCGGGGATCGTCGCCAGCCCGGCCGAGAGTGCACCCAGGTTGGCGTTGCGCCCGTCGATGTAGGCGTCGAGGTCCTCGAACTGGCGCCGCGCCAGGGCGGCGGCGAGCGGATGCATGCGATAGTTCAGGCCGTATCCAGTGGCTGCGAACGGCCGGTAGGCGTCGCTTGTGACGTCTTCGAACGCCCGCGCGCGGAAGTGTCCGAGAAGCACCGCCCGCTCGAAGATCTCCCGATCGGCGGTGAGCAGGATGCCGCCCTGGCCGGCGGCAGTGAGCTTGCTGCCTTGCAGGCTAAAGATCGACACATCCCCGAACCGGCCGACCAGGGTATTGCCGCAGATCGCCCCGTGCGCATGACTGCAGTCCTCCACCAGCTTCAGCTGATGGCGGCGGACGATCTCGACGATGCGCGGCATGTCGCAGGGATGGCCGTTCAGGTGCACGACGACGATCGCCCGTGTGCGCGGCGTGATCGCGGCCTCGATGGCGTCCGGATCGATGTTGCCGGTGTCGGCCTCGCAGTCGACGAGCACGGGCGTTGCGTTGACCACGAAGAGCGGCATGACGGTGGACAGGAAGGTGAAGGTCGGGGCGATGACCTCGTCGCCCGGCGTCAGGCCGAGGGCAAAGAACGCCGAGTGCAGCGCCGCCGTGCCGGAGCTGCACGCTAGTGCAAATGGCGCGCCGACATAGGCGCTGAACGCCGTCTCCAGCGCCGCCACCTCCCCCTCGCGCCCATAGTACGAGATCTCGCCGCGCGCGAGCAGCGTCGTCACAGCTTTGATGTCAGCGGGGGTGATCGGCGGCCAGGTGAAATCGGTGGGCTCGGTGACGGCGGCAGGGCCACCGAAAAGCGCCAGGGCAGGGGGCGAAGACGCCATCTGAGCACGGGCTCCGTTGCACCGACAACGGCCGCAAGCTAGCGTAATCGCCGGCTGCCGACACTGCAATTTCAGGCGGAAGGGCGGGGGCAGGAGCCAGGCCATGTCCAGGGTCCGATCGATCCTCCAGACGGAGGACCAAATCTGTTGCTATCGCTCGATCACCAGCGCGGGGGTCAGGGCGCTCTGGGAGATCACCAGCGCTTGCAATCTCAAGTGCGACTTCTGCCTGGTGCAGATGAAGCAGGCCCAAGTCTCGCTCCCCGGCGCCCTCGAGATCGCCAACGCCCTCATCGAGCGCCGCGTGGCCAAGGTGCTGCTGTCAGGAGGCGAGCCTCTGGTCTTCAAGGGCATCGACCAGGTGATGCGCCGCCTGATCGACGGCGGCGTCCTGGTGAAGCTCCTCACCAACGGCACGGTCGAGAACGAGGCGGTGTTCCGCATCATCGAGGCCGACCCCGGCGTCGAGGTGTCGCTGAGCATCCTCTCGGTCAGGCAAGACAAGGCCGATGCGATCTTCGGTCGTCCGGGCGCGTGGGCGAAGCTCTGCGCCACCCTCGACCGGCTGCCGCCGAAGCAGGTCAACATCATCACCGCGGTCAGCACTGAGAACTATGACGAGGTCGAGGAAATCCTCGAATGGGTGGCTGAGCGTGGCATTCCCGGGATCAGCGTCATCAATGTGTTCAAGGATCCCGTCTCGCCGGCGCGGTTCCGCGACGACTGCCGCGACTATCGCATCGCCTCCGGGCAGGTTGATCGTCTGTTCGAGCGCCTCGCCGCCGCCCGCGCCGCCTATGCCGGACGACTGGTGATCCGCACGACCCAGTTTCGCGGCTGCGGCGCTGAAACCTGCGGCGCTGGGCGCTCTGTCATCTACATCGACTCCTTGGGGCGGGTGCTGCCCTGCACGCTCACCGACAACCGCGAGTGGCGTGCGCGCGTGTCGGGCCTCGACGTCGGCGAGGCCATGGATCTCTACGCGCGAGAGCTGAGTGAGCTGCCCGCTTCGTCCTGCGCCGCGCTGCTGCAGGCGCCGATGCAACCTGCGCTACACACGTGAGCACGGCGCAAGCGCCCGTCGGCGAACTTTCGGACGGCCCGTCCGAGCTCAGGACGGACCTCGACGCCGATCTCGACCCCATGGCCTTGAAGGGTGAGACGCTCCGTTTTGACCTCTCGGCCTATCAGAGCACGATCACGCGCGAGATGTTGCAGGCGCGACTGCGCAGGACCGGGCAGGCTTTCGGGGCTGGGGACGCCTTGATCGCGGCCAATGTCTCGCCGGACGGTGGTGAGCTCCTCGTCGACGCGGCTGCTCTCATGGCGGCAAACGCTTGTGTGCATGAACGTCTGCGCGCGGGTCCGGACGGCGCACTCGGCTACCTGCGGAGGTTGCGGGCCGCCCGCGCGGCGCTCGACCGCGCGGCCGACGCGTTTGGCCGGCGCGTGAGCTGTGGCCGGCGTCCGTCGCGTGCAAGCCTCATCGCCTATGTCAACGCTTCGGCCCAGGACCAGGCGCTCGGCGCCCTCAAGTTCTGCCTGCCGAACGATATCCGGACGCGCCTTTCCAGCCTGTTCGACGATCCGGCGCTGGTGGAAGCTCTGCTGTCGCCCGACGCGCCATCTTTGTGGTCGGACCTCAAGTCGCAGGAGCTGAAGTTGGCGCAGGTTCGGCTGCTCACGCCGGGTGAAGACTATCTCCGCCGGCTGCGAGTCTTCAGGCGCGCCTTTGGCTATCTCTACGCGGAGGATGTGGACTTTCGATCGCAAGAGTCATTGTCTGCGATCGATCTGCGCGTCGCAGCGTTGGGCGCGGAGAGCTTGAGGGGCGTCGCTGTCGCCCAACAACGTCTGCGCGCCGCGCGGCGGGCCGACCGTGGCCAAAAAGCTGAGGCGCGCCGTATCTTCGCCGACCGGCTGACATCGGCAGAGATCGGCCACGATGGCGCCAGACTTGTGTCGCACGTACTCCTGATCCGGGCTCTGGCGGCGCATGAGGGCCAGAACCGGCGGGGCAAGATGCGGCTGTTGCGTGACCTGCGCGACCTTGGCGATGCAGCGGACATCAGCGTCGAGCGGGCCAGCTTGCGTGACTTCGCGGCGGCGTGTGAGCCAAAGACACGACCCCTGTCACGCACATCCTTCCGGCATGAATGCGGAGGCCGATGATGGACGCGCTAAAGGCCAATCCCCTGCTCGGGCGGGCGTTGATCTACGAGTCCGAGCTCTATGATCCGTTCGAGCACTATGCCCCGAACGTCGGTCCCACCGACGAGTTCGGCGACTTGCCGCAGTGCAAGCCGACGATCCGCAACATCGGCTGGACCCTAGGCAACGACTGTCCCTATCGCTGCACGCACTGCTACAGCATGAACGCCCGCCAGAAGGGCGCCAACATGACGCTGCAGATGATCGATCGCGTCGTCGATCAGCTCAGCGTCAACGGCGTGGAGACAGTCAACCTCGGCGGCAACGAGCCGCTGTTCACCAACGGCGCCAATCCGCGCGACACCCTCCTGCCCTACATCATCAAGCGGCTGACGGACGCCGGCATCGTTGTTGGGCTCACCACCAGCGGCGTGACCATCCTTCGGCTCTATCGCGATCATCGCGAGGCGTTCGACCTGCTGAACGATGTGGACGTCTCATTCGATTCCCCTGACCGGGACGAGCACAACCGCAACCGCGGCGCCAACATATATCACCAGGCGGTCGAGAGCCTTCAGATCTGCCAGCGCCACGACAAGCCGCACACCGCGATCATGTGCGCGATGAACTGGAACTTCACGATTCCGAACATCGAGAAGCTGGTCGACCTGGCGCGGACCTACGGCGCCAACGTGCGCATCAATCCGGTCAAGCCGGTCCAGCCTCAGCACATGGAGGCTGCTTTGCCGCCGCACATGTACTACGCCGGCTTTGCGCGCCTCATGGAGCTGTGCCAGCCGATCGACCTTGGCGAGCCGCCCATCGCGGCAGTGACCGACTTCCAGGGCGCCCGGCGCTGCCCGTGCGGCCGCACCTCGTTCCGCATCCACTCCATCACGCCGACGGGTGGCGTCTATGTGAGCCCGTGCGTCTACCTGCACGACTACAAGGCGCCCTTCGATCTGCTGAAGAACGACCTCATCGACATCATCAACAGCCCGCAGTTTCGGGTTTTCCGGCAGCGCAACGCCAATCCCGAGCACGTGGCCGGCTGTGCGGGCTGCTCAAAGCTCGCGCAATGCGGCGGCGGGTGCGCCGGCCGGTCCTACCTCTACGCCTTCCACAACACCGGGGAGCGCACCTTCCGCGCTCCCGACCCCTATTGTCCTGCGCGCGAGGCGCCGGACCTGGCCTTTCCGCAACAGCCGCAATTGGCCTCCGAGACCCGCCTGGTCCACATGGACTATCTGTGCACCTGGATCGGGCGGCCGATCTAGGGCGTGGTCTTGCCGGATCCTCCTCAGCCCGCGGTGCTGATCCCCCTCCGGTCCTGCGCGGACCAGCCGGCGGCTCGCGTGGGACGCAAGGCGGCGGTCCTCGGTTGGGCTGAGAGCCAAGGCATCGCCACGCCGGGCGGCCTCGTCCTGCCGTCCGAGCGCTTCTGGACCGTCCTGCAGGCCTGCGGCGCCTTCCAGCAGGCGCGTTACCTCCAGGAGAACGCCCTGCGCCTCGACCCGCGCCATACGCTGAACCTCGCCGGCGCCATCCGCGCCCAGATGAGCGCGCCTGAGGTGGATGCGATGGCGCTGGCGGATGCGCAGGCGGCCTTCCCGCGCCTGGAGGCGCGCACCGTCGTCTGCAGGTCTTCCTCGGCGATGGAGGACGGCCGCGCCGCGGCCTTTCCCGGCGTCTTCGTCAGCGTGCTGGACCTGCGATCCTCGGAGGCGCTCGGGGCGGCGATCGCCCGGTGCTGGCGCTCGGCGTTCTCGGCTCAGGCGTTCGCCTACATCCTGCGGCTGCGCGCCGAACCGATCGAGCTTGCGCTCGCCGTCCTGATGCAGCGGCAGGTGGCGGCGCAGTGGTACGGGATCTATGCCGGCGCGGATCCCCTGACGGGCGCACTGGAGCCCGTCGCCGAGCTGACCAGCCTCGGACCGGAGGCTCTGGTCTCCGGAGGGGCGGCCCGTCTGACGGCGCGTCGTCGCGACGAGAGGTGGGACGGCCTGGCGACGAAGCCGGATCTGGCCCCGAAACTGGAGGAGGTCCGCCGCGCCGCAGTCCTCTTCGCGCAGCGGTTGGGCGCCGAAGTCGACATCGAGTTCGCGATCCAAAGCGACGCGCCTCCGACGATCCTCCAGTGCCGCCCTTTGACGCGCATCGCCGCTGCCCGCGGCGCCAGGCACATCGAGCCGCTGGCGGAGCGAATGGTGGGCGAGCGCCGCGCCCCTGGACACGTGGTCGGCCTGGCGGTCGATCCCGCCCAGCCCGTGTCCGACCCCGCCACCCCGCGCATCGCGGTGCTGAGCCGTCTCACCACGGACGACTACGCGATCGTTTTCGATTACGCCGGGATCGTCACCGAAGAGAACGCATCTTCGCTCAGCCACGTCGCGATCCTCTGTCGCGAACTCGGGGTTCCTTTCGTCTGCGGGGTTCGAGACGCGCGTGCCCGCCTGATCGGGCAATGGGCCAGGCTCGATGGCGGCGCGGGCGAGGTGACCGAGATCGAGCCGCCGTCCTACGCGCCGGCCGCACAGCCCTCTCGCGGAAACTCGGCTGACCCGAGCCTCAGCACGGTCGAGCTTCTGCTGCGGGTGCTAGCCGAGGCTGAGAACGGCGGCCGCCTCGCCAAAGAAGCCGAACGGATCCGCCGCCGCTACGCATGCTCTTTCGGTCGGCGACACGCTCGCCTGACGCCGGCCGTCGCCAGCCGATCGGAGTGCGCCCGCCTCGACGAAATGGCAGCCGCGCTATTCGGACTCGGGTTCACGGCCTATGACACGCTGACCGCTTGGAACGCCGAGCTTAGTGCGTCCGCTCCAGCGGTCTGGAATCCGCCCATTCTGGCATCCGCGGGTACTTCATCGTCTAGCCACACTCGATGACTCGAGTTCATGCGGGCCGATCGGGTCCGTTCGCACGGACTGGGTCAGCGTAGGCCGGGACGGCCAGAAGGGAGGCCCAGCAGGACGGCCAGCCCGAGACCGCCGCGGCTCCAGATCGAATCCATCAATGCACCTTCGAATTCTGCTGACGTCGCTGGGACCGTAGGCCAGGCCAACGAGCTGGGCGAGGGTTCGCTGACGATGCGCGAGCGATCCGGCGCCAGCTTTGGGCCGGTTGCGTCTGTTGCTTCACAACGCCGAGCGTACGTGCAAGTGTCGCTTGCTGATCTTGGTTTCGCCGGAAGTAAAGCCTCGTTTCGATTCCCAATCGGCGAAAATGAGTCGCCGACAAGACGAAGAGGAGCCGACATGTCTTGGATGAGCGGGTTAAAGCGCACCTCGAAGATTAGAACGTCAGCCGTCGACGACAGCATCAGATTGCACGCGTTGTTTTTGGCGTCGATCTGCCTGACCTTGGCGATGTTCCTCTTTCCAGGTCGCGCGTCCGCTGTTGCGCCCAGCGGCGAGACACTCACATGCGAGCCTGGGCAAACAGCCAACACCGACCTCGGCGTCTGCCAGGATCCGACCTGC
>JBIOEG010000006.1:0-108187 GCA_044445825.1 Caulobacterales bacterium | reverse complement strand
GGTGTGGACCGAAGGAACAAAAAAAGCATGGGTCCCCCCTTTCGCGGGGAATTTCGGAATGGGGAAAATGGGGGTGTGGGGCGCAAGCGTCCGCCGCCGCCTGCTCCGCACCTGTTATGCATCGACACCAGGCCTGTTTGGCGCCTGTTATCACCTGTTATCACCTGTTCCTGAGCGATATCACGTGGCCGCAAGCCATTGAACAATCACGGCTTCCAGACCGTAACAGGTGGCAAAAACACCGAAATAACAGGTGGAACAGGTGAATAACAGGTCGGAACAGGCGCCCTAGGCCGGCGCGTCGGGCTTCGCGCCGGCGGGGGGCTGGCCCATCAGCGCCGGCTGGAACAGCAGGGCCGAGACCAGGGTCCACACCAGGGAGATCATCAGCAGCTTGCCCATGCTGGCGGTGCCCGGATGGCTGGACATCCACAGGCTGCCGAAGCCGGTGGCGGTGGTCATGGCGCTGAAGAAGATCGCCCGGGCCAGGCTGGAGGTGAGCAGGTGCGAGCCGCCGGCGCGCCAGGACATCACGAAGTAGATGTGGAAGGCCACGCCGATGCCGAACAGCAGGGGCAGGGCGATGATGTTGGCGTAGTTCAGCGGCTGGCCGATGACCACGCAGGTGCCCATGGTCAACAGGCCGGTGAGCACTATGGGCGCCATGGTGATGGCCACGTAGCGGACCCGCCTCAGCACCGCGAACAGCAGCAGGGTGATGGCGATGAACGACAGGACGCCCGCCTCCACGAAGGCGCCCACCACCATCTTCGCGCCGTTCTCGATGCCGATCGCCGCGCCGGTGGCGCCTGGGATCAGCGGCCCGACCGTCTTGGTGAAATGGGTGATCACGGCATTGTCGTCGCTGTTGCCGCGCGGCGAGACCGAGATGCGCGCGCGGCCGTCCGGCGCGACCCAGTCGCGCACCAGTTCGGGCGGCAGCGACTGCAAGGTCACCGGCTGCGCCTGCAGGGAGGCGCGCGCCTGGTCCAGCAGGGCGTTCAGCGGCGGGATCAGCATGTCGGCGACACCGCCGCGCTCGGCGGGCGTGGCGCTGGCGACGGTCTCGAGGTCGGCCGCGAGGCGCCGGGCGTCGGCGGCGCTGGTCGTCGTGGCGCCGCCGGCGGCCTGGCGAAGGTCGGCGGCGGTCTTGCGCAGGGCCTGCACGACGTCCGCGTCGCTGGGCGGCGGAGCGGTGGCCAGGGGGTTGAGCGTCAGGTCGAGCAACAGCGAGGCGTCGGAGATCAGGGCGAGCTTGGCCGGCTGGTCCGCGGGGACCAGGCTGGACAGGGTGCGCACCTTGGCCACCTCGCGCAGCGGCGCGACGCGGGCCGCGGCGGCGTCGGCCGCGGCGAGGTTCGGGAGCAGGGCCTCGATGGTGTTGGGCGACTGGTCGGGGTCCCGCGCCAGGTCGAGCAGGGCGGCGACGGACTCGGCCCTGGCGTTGCGCATGTGCAGCGGATTGAAGTCGAAGCGCACCAGCGGCAGCAGGGCGGCGCACAGCGCGGCGGCCGCCACCGAGAAGCCGAGCACCTGCCTTCGCCGTCTCAGCAGCACGTCGTCGAGTCTGGACAGCTGGGCCTGGCCGGGCATGGGGAAGTCCCGGCCGGGCGGCGCCAGGCGGATCAGGGCGGGCAGCAGGGTGAGGTTGAGCGCCAGGGCGATGATCATCCCGCAGCCCGCGATGACGCCCAGCTGGGAGACCCCCCGGTAGCTGGTGGGCGCGAAGGCCAGAAAGCCCGCGGCGATAGCCAGCGCGGCCAGGCTGAGCGAGCGCCCCATGCCGCCGCCCGCCGCCGCCAGCGCCTCCTCGACGCCCAGGCCGGCGGCGTGTTCGGTGCGGAACCGCACGGCGAACTGGATGCCGAAGTCGATGCCCAGTCCCACGAACAGCGGGATGAAGGCCACGGAGATGACGTTGAAGGTGTGGAACACCGCCAACCCCCAGGCCGCGGCGATCACCAGGCCGACGAAGGTGGTGGTCAGGATCGCACCGATGATCCGCGCCGAGCGCGTCGCCAGCCACAGCATCAGGGTGATGGCGCCCACCGCCAGGCTGGCGATCAGCCCGGCCCGCTGCGCCAGAGACCCGAATTCCTCGTCCTCCAGCGGCACCGAGCCGGTGAGGCGCACGCTCACCCCATGCGCCGCGTCCAGCTTCAGGCCGTCCGCGGCGGCGCGGATCGCCGCGCTGGGCGCCGCGCCGGGCTGCAGCTGCGCATAGTCGATCTTGGGAATCACCAGGATGATCTGGCGCAGCTCGCGCGGATCGGCGGCCTTGCCGCTGATCAGGGTCCGCCAGGAGAAGAACACCGGCCGGCCGGCGCGCCGCGCCTCGAGGCCGTCCGCCAGGCGCGCGATGGGGGCGTGCAGGGCGTCGAGCTTCGCCTGTCCGGTGGTGACGCCCTGCAGGGCCGTCGACAGCGCGCCCATCAGCCCGTGCAGGGACGGATCGGCCGCCACCGGCCCGAGGAACGGCTGGGCGGTGATGAGCTGGTCCATGGAGGACTTCACGTCGGCCCTGGATGCGAACAGCAGGCCGTTCTGCGCCCAGAACCCGCCGCCATCCGCCCGGCGCACCGAGGGGAACAGGTCCGGCCTGGCGCTCAGCCTGTCCGAAAGGGCGCCGGCGGCCTGCTGCGCCAGCTCCGGGGTCCTTGCGTCGATCACCACCGCGATGGCGGCGTCGGTCTGCGGAAAGGCCTTGCCCAGGGCGAGCTCGCGCTGGCGCCAGGGCAGGTTGGTAGGCAGCAGGGCGTTGATGTCGGTAGTGATCGAGAAGTGCTGCACGGCGAACAGCGCCGCGCCGACGCCGAGGACCAGCCCGGCGGCCAGCACCGCAGGCGCGCGGAGGGCGCAGAAGGCGACGAGTCGCGAGATCCGGGGCTGGCGGGGTGCGGTCACGAAGCGTGGGGCTCAGCGCGCGGCCAACAGGGCGGCGCCTCGCGGCGTGGGCGGCCCGTCGTCGGATGTCCCCCAGGTGACGATGATCTCCGAGGCGTCCGCGCCGTCGGCGCCCGCCGTTGGCTCCGCCGTGACCACGGCGGTGGGCGCGGCTGCCGCTTGACCGGCCGTACTGGCGCTGGCGGACGAAGCCGGCGCCGCGGGGTCGTCGATGGGCGGCAGCTCCGGGACCTCGCCGCCGCGGATCTGGCCTTGCCGGTCCTGCAGATAGGCCGACCGCAAAGTGGCGTAGGGGTCGGCCGCATTGCCGAGCAGGGCGTCGAGCTCGCCCTCGGAACGGGCTCGCAGATCCAGGCCGCCGAGCACCGTCCGCGAGGCCTGGAATTCGAGCTGCGCGTGATAGTGGATGGCGTTGAACGGATCGATGAACAGGTCCACCGCCCGGCCGACGCCGTCGCGCACAGTGGTCGGTCCGAACAGCGGAATGAACAGATAGGGTCCGGACGCGAAGCCGTAGCGGCCCAGCGTGATGCCGAAGTCGTTGTCGTGGTGAGGGATGCCGGCGTGTCCGGCCACGTCGATGAAGCCGAGAAGGCCGATCGTCGAGTTGGCGACGAATCGGGCGCTGGCGCGTCCGGCGGCGCCGAAGCGCAGTTGCAGCGTGTCGTTCAGCACCACCACCGGCTCGCGCAGGTTGGTCAGGAAGCTGTGCACGGCGTCTCCCGCCGGGCCCGGGAGCACCCGCTCGAGGAACAGAGCCGCCGGCCGGAACAGCGCCCGGTCGAGAGCGTTGTGAAAGGCGTAGAGCTGCCGGTTCGATCTCTCCCAGGGATCCGGATTCGACGCCCGCGCGGCCGGCGCGGTCTGCGGCGCCGCTGCACAAGGGCCAGTGCAGGCGGGGGCGAGGCTGAGGACCATCAGGCCGATGACCGCGGCGAGGCTGCTTGGGCGCAAGGTCGGCTCCGATGGGCGGTGAACGCCTTATTGTCCATGGTCGGCGGGATCGCAAGACGACGAAGCCCGTGCCTGAAAATACCGTCCGGACTGTGGCGTCTGGGCCGTGCCGCGGGGCTCGGCTATAGCTGCCGGGCTATTGCATAGGGAGTCGCCCCAAACCGTGTGGCGCGCGCTGAGATCGCTCTACGTCCAGGTGTTGATCGGCATCGCGGCGGGCATAGCGGTGGGGGCGCTGGCGCCGCACCTGGGCGAGCAGCTGAAGCCGCTGGGCGACGGCTTCGTGAAGCTGATCAAGATGCTGATCGCGCCGGTGATCTTCTGCACCGTGGCCGGCGGCGTCGCCAAGGCCAGCGACCTGAAGACGTTCGGGCGCATCGGCGGCAAGGCGCTGATCTACTTCGAGGTCGTCTCGACCCTGGCCCTGGCGCTGGGCCTGGCGGTGGGCGAACTGATCAAGCCGGGCGCCGGCTTCAACGTCGACCCACGGACACTCGATCCCAAGGCGGTGGCCGAGTACGTCGCCAAGTCGAAGCATCTGGCCGGGCCGGTCGACTACCTGCTGCACCTGATCCCGGACACCTTCGTCGGCGCCTTCGCGGACGGCGACATCCTGCAGGTGCTGCTGATCGCCGTCCTGGCCGGCTTCGCCATCGGCGGCCTGCGCGAGGCCTCCGCGCCGGTGGCTCACGCGCTCGAGCGCATCGGCGAAGTGTTTTTCGGGATCATCCGCATCGTCGTGCGCGCCGCCCCGCTGGGCGCGTTTGGGGCGATGGCGTTCACCATCGGGAAATATGGCCTGGCCGCCCTTTTGAAGCTCGGCCTGCTGGTGGCCAGCTTCTACGCCACCTCGATTCTGTTCGTGCTGGTGGTGCTGGGCCTGATCGCGGCGGCGGCCGGATTCTCGATCTTCCGCCTGCTCGCCTATCTGCGCGAGGAACTGTTCATCGTGCTCGGCGCCTCGTCGTCGGAAGCGGTGCTGCCGCAGCTGATGCTGAAGCTGCAGAGGCTGGGCGCGCCGGCCCAGGTCACCGGCCTCGTGGTGCCCGCCGGCTACAGCTTCAACCTCGACGGCACCAACATCTACATGACCCTGGCCAGCCTGTTCCTCGCCCAAGCCACCAACACCCACCTCAGCCTGGTCCAGGAGCTCACCCTGCTGGGGGTCGCCATGCTCACCTCCAAGGGGGCCAGCGGCGTCACGGGCGCGGGCTTCATCACCCTGGCCGCGACGCTCGCGGTGGTGCCGTCGATCCCGGTGGTCGCCCTGGTGCTGGTGATCGGCGTCGACCGGTTCATGAGCGAGTGCCGGGCGCTCACCAACGTCATCGGCAACGCCGTGGCGACCCTGGTGGTGGCGCGGTGGGAGGGCGTGCTGGATGCGGACCAGCTCGGGCGCGAGCTTCGGCGGGGCCCCGCTCCGGCGGCGGCGCCCCAGACCGTCGTTCCCTGAGCCGCCGTGAGGGTTGCGGGCGCCAGATGCGATGACGCCATGCGCGCGTCCCCTTCGCCTTCACCAGCGGCCACGCATCGGCGCCGGACAATCCCCATCCGCGCGCGCCGGTGCTCGCCAAGCCGCCGAACGCCGGTCGGCTGAAGGACGTGCTGGCGGGATTTGGCCGGCGGGAGGGTTAAGCCGCCTTCTGCAGGCTCTTGTGCAGGATGCCGATGGCCGCTTCCCGGTCGATCTGCTCGATGGCGGCCACTTCGCGCGCCATGCGGTCCAGCGCCGATTCGTAGAGCTGGCGTTCGGAGTAGGACTGCTCCGGCTGGCTCTCGGAGCGGTGCAGGTCGCGCACCACCTCGGCGATGGAGATCAGGTCGCCGGAGTTGATCTTGGCTTCGTATTCCTGCGCGCGGCGGCTCCACATGGTGCGCTTGATGCGCGCGCGGCCCTTCAGGGTGGTCAGGGCCTGGGAGACCACATTGCCGGCGGCCAGGGCGCGCAGGCCCGCGGTCTTGGCCTTGCGAGTCGGCACCCGCAGCGTCATTTTTTCGTGGTCGAACGTGATCACATACACTTCGAGCGACAGCCCGGCGACTTCCTGAACCTCGACGCCTACCACCGAACCCACGCCGTGGGCCGGATAGACGACACTGTCGCCGATGGTGAATTCCAGATCGCTCTTGGTGGTCATTCTCGTAGGTTCCTCTCGCTCAAGCCGCGCTCGGGCGGCTCGCCTACCCCCGTCCCGGCGCGAAAAAAGCTCCTGCTCCGCTTGAGGGGCGGTGAGCCGTCGCAGCAGATTCGGGGTCGTCCAAGACGGACACCTTCGCCTTCGCCGTTGATCGAAGTAGAAGGATCGGCGCTTTTCGACACGGCGCGCGGAAGGGAAGGCCCTACCGCAACGTCAGATAAGACATTAGCACAAAATCGAGCGGATTGAAAGGTTTGTGACACCATGCCGCCGCACCGCCCCGCTCGGCTATCTCGAGAGGCGCGCGGTTGACTAGGACCCTCGCCCCGGCTTCTCGCTGAAGTACTTGTCGAACTTGTCCGTCTCGCGCTCGAAGGCGTCTGCGTCGGCGGGCGGCTCGCCCTTCAGGGTGATGTTCGGCCAGATCTTGGCGTAGTCCGTGTTGATTCGCAGCCACTTGCCGTCCGGATCGTCCTCCGTGTCCGGCTTGATCGCGTCCACCGGGCACTCCGGTTCGCAGACACCGCAGTCGATGCACTCGTCGGGATTGATCGCCAGGAAGTTCTCACCCTCATAAAAGCAGTCGACGGGGCACACCTCCACGCAGTCCATGTATTTGCATTTGATGCAGGGGTCGGTGACGATATAGGTCATCGGAACTCGCGAACGGGTCTCAGGCGCGGGTGTTTGTCAGGCCGCGGCGGTGCATGTCAATGCCGAGGCTTTGAGGTCGCCGTCAGCTTTCCTCCAAGGGCTCGTAGAGTGATCTGGCCTCGACCGGCGGGCCACGCCGTTCGCCCAGCGCCACCACCCGCACGGCGGTCAGCCGGCCGGAAAGCGCGAATACCAGCTCATCTCCGGGCTTCACCGCGCGCGCCGGCTTGTCCACCCGGCTCTCCTGGCCTGCGCGGGTGATCCTGACGCGCCCATCCTCGACGATGCGGGCCGCGAGGCTGCGGGTCTTGAAGAACCGCGCGCGCCAGAGCCAGACGTCGATGCGCAGCGAGTCCTCAGCCATGCGCCTTGCGGTCACGGGCGGGACGTTTGCGCGCGCGGCGGGTCGTCGGCGCGCGCTTCAGGGCGGCCAGGGCGCTGAACGGCGAGGCCGGGTTGCGCGGCGAGGCGGTCGGCGTGGCCGGCTTCTCCTGGCGCCGCTTCCAGAAGGTCGGCTCGCCCCTTCCGGCGCGTCCGGCCAGCGCGAAGCCGAGTCCGCGCAGGATCGCGCGCGCCTCGCCCTCGCTCCAGCCCAGCTCCTCGCGCGCCTGGTCGGAGAACAGCACGGTGTCGGCCTGTTTCGCGGCCGAGCGCAGCAGTTCGTCCAGGCGCTCCAGGCGTTCCACCGGCACGCCATAGGCGCCCGCTTGGGCCAGGCCGCGCAGGCCGAGCGCTCGGGCTGGAGGCGCGGGAGAGGGCAGGGGGATCGCGGCGGCCGCGCCGGGGGACCAGTCGGGCGCGGACTGTCGCGCGAAGGCCCGGGCGAACGCGCCCTCCGCGTCGGCCGCCAGTTCGGGCAGGAACAGCGCGAAGGCGCCGAGCCGCACCCCCAGCGTGCGCAACACGCGCCGCTCCGACTGGCTGACGCTGCGCAGCTCGGGCTCGAGGCCGGCGCGCGGCAGCACCCCGCCGGCCTCGATCAGGCGATAGGCGAGGCCGCGCGGCAGGCCTTTCAGCACGCCGCCCGCCACGGCCTCCTCCAACCGCTTCAGAGCGGGCAGCCGCCGGCCGGCCTCGGCGGCGAGGAACGCCTCCAGCCGCCGGGCCGCGCGCTCGCGCGCCGGCGCCGGTCCCAGTTCGCCCAGCAGGCGCACGCGCGGGGCGAAGGGCCGGTCGCTGGTGAGGGTCGCGGCGGCGTCGCCGCGCCAGAGAACCACGCCGTCGGGGGTCAGCCGGAACGCCTCGTCGGGCTCGGCGGCGAGCTTGCCCAGGCGCCGGGCCACCTCCGGCCCCACCGCCCGGTGCGCCGCCGCGCGAAGGGCTTTCTCCTCCAGGGCCCCCGCGCCGCGCGCCGCTTCGAAGTCGATGCCGCGCAACTTGCCGACGAAGTGGCCTTCAACGGTCACCGATCCGTCGGAATCGACCCCGGCCAACAGGTCCTCGGCTTGGCCGAGCCCGCGCATCAGAGCGCTGGTGCGCCGGTCTATGAACCGGGCCATCAGCTTCTCGTGCAGAGTGTCGGACAGTCGGTCCTCCAGCCCGCGGGTCACGCCCTGCCAATGCGCGGCGTCCGCCAGCCAGTCCTGCCGGTTGGCCACATAGGCCAGGGTGCGCACGCCGGCCAGGCGGGTGGACAGGGCGTCGATCTCGCCGTCGGTGCGGTCGAGCTGCTTGAACAGCCCCGCCATCCATTCGTCGGGCGCCCGGCGCGGGCCTTGCGTCAGGAAGTCGAACAGGGTGCGCGTCAGGCGCACATGGTCTTCCAGCGTGGTCTTGCGAAAGTCGGGGGTTTGGCAGACGTCCCACAGCCGCAACAGCGCGGAGCGGTCGCGGCAGCGGTCGACCACCTGCTCGTCGGCGGCCAGCAGGCGCAGGGTGGTCTCGTCCAGCGCCTCTTCCGAGGCCTTCAGGCCGGCGCGAGGCGGGGGCGCCGACAGCGAACGCAGCAGCCAATCCAGCGAGCCGAAGTCCAGATGGGCGTTGCGCCACTCGATCTGGGTGATCGGCTCGAAGCGGTGCTGTTCGACCTGGGCCACCAGCTCGTCGTCCATGTCCTCGCAGGCGCCGGTGACGCCGAACGTCCCGTCCCGCCGGAATCGTCCCGCCCGCCCGGCGATCTGACCGACCTCGTGGGGATGGAGGGGCCGCGTGCGCTTGCCGTCGAACTTGGCCAGGCCCGCGAACGCCACATGGTCGACGTCCATGTTCAGGCCCATGCCGATGGCGTCGGTGGCCACCAGGAAGTCCACCTCGCCGGACTGGTAGAGGGCCACCTGGGCGTTGCGCGTGCGCGGCGACAGCGAGCCCATCACCACGGCGGCGCCGCCGCGCTGGCGGCGGATCAGCTCGGCGATGGCGTAGACCTCGCCGGCCGAGAAGGCGACGACCGCCGTGCGGCGCGGCAGGCGGGTGATCTTCTTGGCGCCGGCGTAGGTCAGCTGGGAGAAACGTTCGCGGGTGACGATCTCGGCCTCGGGCAGCAGCCGGCGTATCAGCGGCGCCATCGTCGCCGAACCCAGGAACATGGTCTCGTACTTGCCGCGCGCGCCGAGCAACCGCTGGGTGAACACGTGGCCGCGCTCGGGGTCCGCGGCGAGCTGGATCTCGTCCACCGCCAGGAACTCCACCTCCCGGCCCATGGGCATGGCCTCGACCGTGCAGACGAAGTAGTTGGCCCGCGGCGGGACGATCTTCTCCTCGCCGGTGATCAAGGCCACGCAGCGGGCGCCGCGCGCCTTGACGATGCGGTCGTAGATCTCCCGCGCCAGCAGCCGCAGCGGCAGGCCGATCATGCCCGAGGCGTGGCCGAGCATCCGCTCCACTGCCAGGTGGGTCTTGCCGGTGTTGGTAGGCCCCAGGACGCCCACGATCCGCGAGGGCGCCTGTCCGGAGGAGCGGCTCATGCGCAAGATTTGGGGTAAGACTCAGGCGCTGGCAACTGCAGGTGACCCGCATGAGCTCGCGCCTGCGTGCCAGACGCGTTCGGAAGAACGCGGGTTTACGGTTTCTTAAGACTTATGGTTAACGGACGGAACGGGAACGAAACAAAGGGTGACCGAATCACTTACCTCGACCGATTCGGCCTTTGTTCCCCACAAGCTGTTGTATCTGAATCGGTTTTGACCACTAGGCTCACGGCCGCCGAAGCTCGCCCCCCTCGTGAGTTCGAGACGGGCGAAGGTCTAGCGACGCCAGCCGTCACGTGGTCGCGTGCTTGACGCGCCGAGCCGCCTTCGCCTATATCGCGCCCTCCCGCGCGGGGCCCCTCGTCCCGCGCGTCTGTCTTCTTTGCGAAGGTCGTAAGCACCATGTCGCGCCGCTGCGAACTCTCTGGCGTTGGTCCGATGGTCGGCCACAATGTGAGCCACTCCAACATCAAGTCCAAGCGCCGCTTCCTGCCGGCCCTGTCGCCGGCAAGCCTGCAGTCCGACGCCCTCGGCCAGACCTTCCGCCTGCGCATCAGCAACGCGGCGCTGCGCACGGTGGACTACAAGGGCGGTCTCGACGCCTACCTGCTGGGCGCCCGCGACGAAAACCTCTCGCCGCGCGCCCTGAAGATCAAACGCCAGGTCAAGGCCAAACAGGCCGCCGCCGAACCGGCGGCTTAGGCGCCTCAGACAATCAACGGTTCGAGGCCGGCGGAGACGCCGGCCTTTTGCTATCCCTCCCCTGCATGGGGAGGGTCGGTCCGCAGGACCGGGGTGGGGGTGTCTGGGGCTTTCGCGGACTCCAGGAGGAGCGCACGCCCTCGGACTTCCCCACCCGGACCGCTTCGCGGTCGTCCCTCCCCACAAGGAGGAGGGAGGGTTAAGCCGCCGCCTTCTCCCTCAACACGCCGTCGAACAGCTGCAGCAACTCGGTCCAGTGGCGCTCCGCGGCGTCGCGGTCGTAGACCGGCATGTCCGGAGGGGCGTAGCCGTGGCGTGCGCCCTTGTAGATGGTCACCTCGTTGTCGACGCCCGCCGAAGTGAGAGCCTCGCGGAGTCGGTCGGCCTGCTCGGGCGGGAAGCCGGCGTCCTCGTCGGCGCCGGCGATGTAGACCTTGGCCTTGATCTTCGGCGCCAGCAGGTGCGGGCTGTCCGGGGCGTCGGTGGCCAGGCGCCCGCCATGGAATCCAGCCGCCGCCGCGACTCGATCGGGGTAGTTACCCGCCGCCCTCAACGACAGGCCGCAGCCCATACAGTAGCCGGTGACGCCCACCTTGCCGGGCCTGACGTCGGGTTGCCGCGACAGCCATTCGAGGAACGCCCCGGTGTCGCGCGTCGACCTCTCCGGGTCGGTGGAGGACATGAACTTGGCGAAGGTGGCGCGGCGCACCTCCTCGCTGGCCATCGCCTGCCGCAGGTTGATCGGCTCGTAGGGCCCGGCGCGCCAAAACATGTCGGGCAGCAGCACGAAATAGCCGTGACCCGCCAGCCGCTCGCACATCTCGAACAGCGCCGGGCGGATCGCCGGGGCGTCCATGAAGAAGATCACCGCCGGCCACGGCCCCCTGCCGTCCGGGTGGAAACTGTAGGCGCGGGCCGCGCCATCGGGGGTTGCAATGGAAATTTCACGCATGCTCATGGAAATCACTCCCTCTTGAAATGGCCTCTATTCCAACGCCTCAGGCCAGCAGGTCGCGGCCCGCTTGCCGGACATCAGTGCAGCCGGTCAGCGACATGGCCATGCGCAATTCCTGGCGCACGATCTGCAACATGTGTGTGACGCCCGCCTCTCCGCCGGCGCCCAGGGCCCAGGCCCAGGCGCGGCCGATGAGGCATGTCCGCGCCCCGGACGCCAAGGCCTTCAGCACGTCGAGGCCGGAGCGCACGCCGCCATCCATCAGCACCACGGTCCGATCGCCCACGGCGCCCGCGATGGCGGGCAGTGCGGTGATGGAGCTGGCGACTCCGTCGAGCTGCCGCCCGCCGTGGTTGGAGACCACGATCCCGTCGGCGCCGCAGCGCACGGCTTCCTCGGCGTCCGCCACGTCGAGCACACCCTTGATGATGATCGGGCCTTGCCAATGGGCGCGCACCCACTCGATGTCGGCCCAGGTGATCGAAGGGTCGAAGTTGCGCCCGATCCACGCCCAGAACTCCACCAGTCGTTTCAGGTCCTTGGCGACGGTGGCGACGTTGCCGAGGGTGTGCGGCCCACCATTGACCTGCACGTCCCACAACCAGGCCGGATGGCCCAAGCCGTCGAGCGCTTGGCCGATCCGCTGGGCGGTCGTGGTCGCCAGCATGCCGTTGCGCGTGTCCCGGTAGCGAGCGCCCGGCACCGGCAGGTCGACGGTGAACAGCAGGGCCGGGCACCCCGCCGCCTCGGCCCTCGCCAGGATATCGGCCATGAAACCCCGGTCACGGATCATATAGAGCTGGAACCAGGGCGCGGCGCCGGCCCCCTGGCTCACCTCCTCGATGGTGCAGACGCCCACTGTGGAAAGGCTGAAGGGAATTCCGGCCGCCTTCGCGGCCCTGGCCGCCTGCACCTCGCCGCGCCTGGCGTACATGCCGGCCAGGCCCACGGGCGAGAGCACCACCGGCATGGAAAGCTGTTGTCCGAACAGCTCGACGCCCATGGACAGCCTGGAGACGTCGCGCATCACCCGCTGGCGCAGATGCAGGGCGTTGATGTCGGCCACGTTGGCCGCCAGCGTCTCCTCGGCGTAGGAGCCGCCGTCGATATAGTCGAACAGCACCCGCGGCAGCCGCCGCCGCGCCGCCTCGCGGTAGTCGGCGACGCAAGCGGGCGTCAAGTCAGCGCCTCACGCACCTCGCGGAAGGTGGTGGTCTTGGGCGCCGGGCCGTGGGTGGTGGGCAGGGCGGTGAGCAGGTCGCCGGCCGCCTTGGTCACCGCGCGCGGCTCCTCGTCGAACAGGCCGGCCAGCTGTTCGGTGATCACCCCGCCCAGCTGCTCCACGTCGACGATGGTCACCGCGCGGCGGTAGTAGCGGGTCACGTCGTGGCCGATGCCGATGGCGATCAGCTCCACCGGGCTCTTGCTCTCGATGTCGCCGATCACCTTGCGCAGATGGCGCTCGAGGTAGTGGCCGGAATTCACCGACAATGTGGAATCGTCCACCGGCGCGCCGTCCGAGATCACCATCAGGATGCGCCGCTGCTCCGATCGCGCGATCAGCCGCTGGTGCGCCCAGAGCAGGGCCTCGCCGTCGATGTTCTCCTTCAGCAAGCCCTCGCGCATCATCAGGCCGAGGTTCTTGCGCGCGCGGCGCCAGGGCGCGTCTGCGGACTTGTAGACGATGTGCCGCAGGTCGTTGAGCCGGCCGGGTGACGGCGGCTTGCCGTTCTTCAGCCATTCGTCGCGCGCCGTGCCGCCCTTCCAGGCGCGGGTCGTGAAACCGAGGATCTCCACCTTCACGGCGCAGCGCTCGAGGGTGCGCGCCAGGATGTCGGCGCAGACCGCGGCGACCATGATCGGCCGGCCGCGCATGGAGCCGGAATTGTCGATCAGCAGGCTGACCACCGTGTCGCGGAAGTTGGTTTCCTCCTCCTGCTTGAACGACAGCGGCGCCATGGGATCGATGATCACCCGGGTCAGGCGCGCCACGTCCAGCAGGCCCTCCTCCAGGTCGAAGCTCCAGCTGCGGTTTTGCTGAGCCAGCAGGCGGCGCTGCAGGCGGTTGGCAAGGCGCGAAACCACGTTGGAGAGATTGGACAGCTGCTGGTCGAGATAGGCGCGCAGCCGGCTCAGCTCCTCCGGATCGCACAGCTCCTCGGCCTGGATGATCTCGTCGTGGGCGGTGGAATAGATCTTGTAGGCCGGTTCGGGACGGCCGTGGTCCTTGATGTCCGGCCGGGCGGGGCGATCGCCCTCGCCGGTGTCCAGCTCCTCGTCGGAGGGCTCGGCGTTCTCGTCCTCCTCGACGTCGGTCAGGGTGCTGTCGGCGCTTTCGGACTCGCGATGCGACTTCTCGGAGTCGTCCATGGTGGCGCTCTGCGGCGACTGGTCCTGGCCTTCGCCCTCGCCCTCGTCGCCGGCCTCCGCCTCGCCGTCCTGGCTCTCGTCGTCCTCGACGTCCTGGTCGGGGGCGTCCGAAAGGTCGTCGCCCAGCTCCATGTCGCGCACGATGGCGCGGGCGATGCGGGCGAAGGACTTCTGGTCCTCGATGCTGGCGATCAGCCGGTCAAGGTCGCCGCCGGCCTTGGCTTCGATCTCGCCGCGGAAGGAATCCACCAGCAGCTTGGCCGAGTCGGGGGGCGCTTCGCCGGTCATCCGCTCGCGCGCGAGCAGGGCCAGGATGTCGGCCATGGGCGCGGCGGCCGGGTCGACCAGATGGTTCATGCCCTTGCGCTGCAGGCTGTGCTCCAGCACCGCGCGTAGGTTCTGCTTCACGCCGCCGAGGGCGTTGGCCCCGATGGCCTCGATGCGCGCCTGCTCCAGGGCGTCGTAGACCTGCGCGCCTTCTACGGACTTCGGGCGCGCGCGGCCGTGCAGGGCGTCGTCATGGTGCGCCACGCGCAGCGCCAGCTGATCGGCGAGGCCGCGGATGCGCGTCGTCTCGGGGCCGGAGAGCTCCCTCGGCGGATGCGGCAGCACCGCGCGGTGGCCGTTCAGGCTCGGCCCGTCTCCGGAGAACACCACCTCCAGATCGGGTTGTTCGGCAAGCGAACGCGCAGCGTGCGCCAGGGCGCGCTTGAAGACCTCGGTGGGGCTTTCCTTCTGGGACATCGGCAAGGGTCATAGCGCGCGTTAGGCGCCGGACGGAAGCGCATTAACGTCCGGGCGTGCTGGGCGGCCGTGCTGGGCCGCGGGTCGGCGTCAGGGGTTAGGGTGTTGAACCGCCGGCGGCGAAGCCCCGCCGATGGGTGTGCTCGCCGGCGACGGCGACTTCACCACGGGCTCGAGGCGCCAGGTGTGGCCGTCCGGAGCCTTGGCCTGATAGGGCGCGCCGGCCACCTCCGGAAAGACAATGATCCTCTGGTGCTGGGAGTCGACGAGCGCGATGGCGCCCTTGTCGTCCATGGCCCAGGCGCTGACCTCTTTCAGCGGCGGAAAGGCGCGCCGGCAGGCCAGGGGCGCGTGTACCTCGAAGCCGTCCGGGGTCGTCTGCCGGGTGAGGCTCAAGGTGCAGGCGACCTTGCCTCCCACCTCGCTCAAGCGCCAGTCGCCCGCGGCGGCGTCGCGCAGGGACGGCGGCGTAATGTCCGCCCGCGCAAAGCCGGTCAGGGCCAGCATCACCACGCCGAGTAGCAGTCTGCGCATGCCAATCCATCCGCCTACGCCCCGCACAGAGCTTAGCCTGTTAAGCGCCAAGACACAAAATGCAGTATGACAGCGCGAAAAACGTGGCTAACGATTGATTAACGGGGACGCACGGCCCGCGTCAGGAGACCTTCACTCGCGCCGCGCTCTCCGGCAGGTCGGAGCCGAAGGCGCGCTGGTAGAACTCGGCCACGGTGGGCCGCTCCAGTTCGTCGCACTTGTTCAGGAACGTCAGGCGGAAGCCGAAGGCCAGGTCGCCGGCGAAGATCTCCGCGTTCTGGGCCCAGGTGATCACCGTGCGCGGGCTCATCACCGTGGAGATGTCGCCGTTCATGAAGGCGTTGCGGGTCATGTCGGCCACCCGCACCATGGCGGCGATGGTCCGCCGACCTTCCGGCGTCTTCTTGTACTCGGGCGCCTTGGCCATGACGATCTCGGCCTCGACGTCGTGCGCCAGGTAATTGAGCGTGGTGACGATGGACCACCGGTCCATCTGGCCTTGGTTGATCTGCTGGGTGCCGTGATAGAGGCCGGTGGTGTCGCCAAGGCCGATGGTGTTGGTGGTGGCGAACAGCCGGAAGAACTTGTTCGGCCGGATCACCCGGTTCTGGTCGAGCAGGGTCAGCTTGCCTTGCGCCTCCAGCACCCGCTGGATCACGAACATCACGTCCGGACGTCCTGCGTCGTACTCGTCGAACACCAGCGCCATGGGCCGCTGGATGCACCAGGGCAGCATGCCTTCGCGAAACTCGGTGACCTGCTTGCCGTCGCGCAGCACGATGGCGTCCTTGCCGACGAGATCGATCCGGCTGACGTGGCTGTCGAGGTTGACGCGGATCATCGGCCAGTTCAGCCGCGCCGCCACCTGCTCGATGTGGGTGGACTTGCCGGTGCCGTGATAGCCCTGGACCATCACCCGGCGGTCGTGGGCGAAGCCGGCGCAGATGGCCAGCGTAGTCTGCGGATCGAAGCGATATGCGTCGTCGAAATCCGGCACGTGGCTGTCGCGCACGGAAAAGGCCGGCACCTGCATGTCGGAATCGACGCCGAAGGTCTCGCGTACGGAGACCGTCCGGTCCGGGACCATGAGTTGCAAGGCTTCGTCGGCGGGATCGGTGATGGTCGTCATGACGCGGGTTCACTAGCGGGAAACACGGGAGATGCAAACGGCTGTTTGGAGCGGCCGTTGGGGAAGGCAAGGCGAGCGGCCCCGCGGCCCGGCGGCCGCGACGACACGCCACGGATCAGACCAGCTTGGCCTTCTGCAGCGTCCGGAAGGCCTTGATCACCCGCTGCAGCTTGTGCTCGGCGGAGCGGTCGCCGCCGTTGACGTCCGGATGGCAGCGCTTGAGCAGCTCGGTGTAGCGGGCGCGGATCTTCGGCCCGTCCGCGGTGGCGTCGAGGTCGAGGTCGGCCAGGGCGTTGCGCTCAAGCTTGCCCAGCTTCTTGTCGTAGGCGGCCCGCTCGGCGTCGGTCTGCGCCTTGCCCGGTCCGAAGATGCCGAAGGCGTCGCGGAAGAAGCCGCGCGACGCCGCCGCGGCCGCCTCGCGCATGCCGCGCCCGGCGTTGAGCGACCAGGTGGGCCGCCCGCCGGTGAACATCTCCTCGTGCTGGCGCGCGCGAATCTGCTCGTCGCTCATGCCGGCGAAGAAGTTCCAGTTGCGGTTATATTCCGCGGCATGGGACTGGCAGAACCAGTAGTGCTCGTCCATCAGGTCGCGCGACTTCGGCGCGCGCGTGGTGGCGGCGTGGCGGCAGCCCGCATGGTCGCAGGCGCGCTCGCCCTCCTTGACGAACAGCGTGGCCTCGGCCTCCGCGTCGTCGGGTTTGGGCGGTCGCACGCGGATGTCCACGAAGCGGGGCCGATATTGAAAGCCGGTCTTCATCGTCCGAAGTATGCTTGGGAACTTTTCACGTTCAAGAATTGACAGCGCGCAAAGAGGGAGTTGCAATATGGGCGCCGTCGCCGACCGCCTGCGTCACAAGCTCACAGCAGCCTTCTCCCCTACCATGCTGGAAGTCACCGACGACTCTGCGCGCCACGCGGGTCACGCCGGAGCGCGCGAGGGCGGCGAGAGCCATTTCAATGTGGTGATCCAGTCGTCCGCATTCGAGGGGTCGAGCCGCGTGCAGCGGCAGAGAATGATCAACACCGCCCTGGCGGAGGAACTGGCCGGCCCGGTGCACGCACTGTCGATCAAGGCCACGGCGCCCGGAGAGTAGCCGCCCGAGCGGCGCTATTGGGCCACGCCCAGGGCCGCGCCCAGCGCCCGCGCCAGGTCCCCGACCCTGAATGGCTTTTGCAGCAGGGGCGCGCCGCGATCCACCTCACGCAGGCCGCCGCCGCCGTAGCCGGTGCAGAAGATCGCCGGCACGCCGCGTTCGCGCAGCGCGTCCGCCACGGCGAACACGGGCTGGCCGCCGAGGTTCACGTCGAGCACCGCCGCGTCGATGTCGCGCTCCGCCCTGGCGAGCTTCAGGGCGGTTTCGACACCATGCGCCGGGCCGACCACGTCGCAGCCCAGGTCGGCCAGCATGTCCTCGATCATCATGGCGATCATCATTTCGTCCTCGACCACGAGGACGCGGCGGCCGTTGAAGGATTCGATACCGGCCATGACGGCGACTCCACTCGTCCGCGCCGCGGGGGCCAGCGTTGGCGGACGCCGCAGTCTAGCTTGCGGCGCCCCGGGCGACAACGCGCCGGCACGTCAGGACATACTTGACATGTCAAGGTAACCCTGACGAAATCGTCTGGATGAAGAAGCAGGCGGGTCGCGCGGGCGCCATTCGCGACTGGGTCGGCGCCGCCGGCGCGGTCCTGCCCTCGCCGTGGTCCGCCTCCGGCCGACCGCCTCCGCCCTGGCTGGACGATGCGCTCGCCGGCGCCCAGGTGGTCTTCCTTGGCGAGATGAACCACTTCGTCCATGAGAAGACCGACTACCGCCTGCTGATGGCCGACATGCTGCTGTCGCGCGGCTGGAGCGTCTTCGGCGAGGAGCTGGGCTGGGCCGACGGCCGCGTGCTGCAAGACTATTTCGCGGGCGCCGGCGAGGGCCTGTTCGACGGGCTGGCAATGTTCGGCGACGCCTCCGGCCTGCGCCAGGACCGGGACGACCGTCCGACGGGGTTGCTGCGGCCGTCCTTCGACGCCTATCCCGTCGACCTCATGCGCGCCGAGCAGACGCGCTTCTACCGCGATCTGAAGGCCGCGGCCGAGGCCCGCGCGGCGCGGATCGCCTACTTCGGCGTCGACATCGACGCGCTGCCGGGGGCCGGCTACGCGCGGACCCAGGCGCCGGGTGAAGCGCGCGAGCTGCTGTCGCGGGTACCGGGCGAGAGCGCCGCCCAGGAAGCCCGCAGGCTGCGCAGGGCCCAGGCGCTGATCGAGGCGAGCGGGCCGGACGGCGCGTCCGCCGAGACCTCCACGGCTCTCGCCGCCCTCGCCGACAGCCTCGACTACATCGACCGCACCTACGGTGCGGCGACCTACGACGCGCTGAAGCCCGGCATGGCTTTTCGCGAGGACTGCATGAAGCGGCGCTTCGCCGACATGCGCCGCATGACCGGCGGCGCGAAGGCCGTGCTGATGGCCCACGCCCTGCACCTGGCCAAGGACGACGCCTTGCTGGGTCCCGCGGCCGGCGTCGGACCCGGAGGCGGTCTCACCCGCTCACTCGGCGCCCACATCGTGCAGGAGCTGGGGCTGAAGGTGTTCTCGGTCTGGATGATCTACGGCGCCGGCGAGGACGCCCAACCGTTCCCGGACCTGCCGCGCAAGGCGGACTACACGGAAGGCTCGCTGAACCGCATCCTGGCGGGCTTCACCGAGCCTGTAATCTTCCCGGTTTCCGGCGCGCCGCCGGGCGTGTTCGACCAGCCGATCGGGGTGGGCCACATGTACAACGCCCTGGCCGTCACGCCGCTCGCCGGTCAGGTGGACGCGATCCTCTACCTGCCGCGCGTGACGCCGCTACGGATGGACTGACGCCCGGCCGTCGCCCCCTCAGCCCTACTCGTCCAGCGGGGGGCTGACGCGCAGGGAGGTGATCTGGTTGCGCTGGCGGCGCAGGATGGTGAAGCGGTGGTTGTGGAAGATGAAGGTCTGGCCGGCCTCGGGGATGGTCTGAGCCTCGTGGATCACCAGGCCGGCCACGCTCACCGCATGTTCGTCGGGCAGGTCCCAGTCCAGGGCGCGGTTCAGGTCGCGCACGGTGACCTGGCCGTCCACGGTCACCGTTCCGTCCGGCTGGCGGCGTACGCCCTCGATGGCCGGGTCGTGCTCGTCCTCGATCTCGCCGACGATCTCCTCGAGGATGTCCTCCAGGGTCACCAGGCCTTGCAGGGCGCCGTATTCGTCCACCACCAGGGCGAAGTGGGTGCGGCGCTTGAGGAAGGCGTTGAGCTGGTCCTTCAGATTGGTGGTCTCCGGGATGAACCAGGGTTCGCTGGCGATGGCGGCGATGTCCACGGAGTCCACGGCGTCGGCCGCGGCGATCGCCCTGGCCATGTCCTTGGCGTGCAGCACGCCCACCACGTTCTCCGGGTCGTTCCGGTAGAGCGGCAGGCGCGTGTAGGGCGCCCGCAGCGCCCGGGCGATGATGTCGCGGGCCGGCAGGTCGACGTCGATCATCACGATCTGGCGGCGGTGCACCATCACCTCGGCCACGTCCATCCCCGCCAGGTCCAGCACACCGCCCAGCATCCGCCGGTCGCGGCTCTCCACCAGGCCCTCGGCGTGGTGATACTCGACCGCCCCGCGGATCTCCTCATGGGCGGCCAGCACGTCGACCTCCATGTCCAGCTGCACGCCGAACAGGCCGAGCGTCTTGCGGATCACCCACTGGATGGCGTTGATCACCGGGCCGAACAGCCACACCACCAGCAGCGCCGGGCCCGACAGGAACCGCGCCACGTCGTCCGAGCGAAGGATGGCCAGGGTCTTGGGCAGCACCTCGGCGAACACCAGCACCAGGACGGTCATCAGGGCGGTGGCGACCACCACGCCCCAGGCCCCCGGGATCGTGCGGGTGAGCACCTCGGTGGTGAGGGCGGACGCCAGGATGTTGATCAGGTTGTTGCCGATCAGGATCGACCCGATCATCGTCTCCTGGTCGCCGATCAGCTTGTTCACCCGGCCCGCCGCGCGGTCGCCGTCGCGCTCCAGCTGGTGCATGCGTCCGCGGCTGGCGGCGGTGAGCGCAGTCTCGGCGGCGGAGAACAGGGCGGAGACGGCCAGAAGACCGATGATGACCGGCGCGAGCGCGATCAAGGCGGCGGTCACGGCGCGGCGCCCTCGGCGATCAGGAAGTCGCGCACCACTCCGGCCTCGACGCCCTTGGCGGTGAAGGCCTGGCCGAGGCCACGCGCGAGGATGAAGGTCGGGGCGCCGCCCTCGGCCTTCTTGTCCTGGGCCATGTGGGCGACCAGCCGGCTCGCCGAGAACGGGCGGCCCGCCAGCTGGTCCAGCCGCGTGGGCAGGCCGGCCGCGGCCACGGCGCGCCCGGCGCGCTCGGCGTCCTGGCCGGGGCAGTGGCCCAGGCGCTGCGAGAAGCGGAAGGCCAGGGCGCAGCCGATCCCCACCGCCTCGCCGTGTTTCAACGCCTCGCCATAGCCGGTCTCGGCCTCCAGGGCGTGGCCGAAAGTGTGGCCGAGGTTGAGCAGGGCGCGCCGGCCGGACTCCCGTTCGTCCTCGGCGACGATCTGGGCCTTCATCTCCACCGAGCGGCGCACGGCATGGGTCACCGCCCGCTCTTCGCGTGCGAGCACCGCGGACGCGTTGGCCTCCAGCCACTCGAAGAAGCCGACGTCGCCGAGCAGGCCGTACTTCAGCACCTCGGCGTAGCCGCAGACCAACTCACGCTCGGGCAGGGTGTCCAGCATGCCGAGGTCGGCCAGCACCAGGCGCGGCTGGTGGAAGGCGCCGATGAGGTTCTTGCCACGCGGCGTATCGATGGCCGTCTTGCCGCCCACCGAGGAATCCACCTGGGCCAGCAGGGTGGTGGGGATCTGGACGAAGTCCACGCCCCGCTTGTAGATCGCCGCCGCGAACCCCGCGAGGTCGCCCACCACGCCGCCGCCGAAGGCGACGATCAGGTCGCCGCGCTCGAGTTCCAGGGCCAGCAGCCGGTCGCACAGGTCGGCCAGGCTTTCGAAACTCTTCGAGCCTTCGCCGGGCGGCACGACGACGGCGTGGGTGGCGACGCCGGCGGCCTCCAGCGCCCCGATCAGGCGTGGACCGTGCAGGGCGCTCACCGTCTCGTCCATGACCACCGCGACCACCGGCCGCTTGAGCAGGGGCTCGATGAAGCCCGCCGCGCCGTCCACCAGGCCGCGGCCGATCAGCACGTCATAGGACCGGCCGTCCAGCGCCACCCGCACGCAGGCGCCCGGAGGTTCCGCCATGGAGGGCGCGTTCACCTCGCCGCCTCCTTCTCGCGTTCCGCCAGCGCCCGCAGGATCGCCTCCACCGTGACATGGTGCGGCGTGTCGCCGGTTTCGACCACGATGTCGGCCTCGGCATAGGACGGATAGCGTTCCCGCGCGAGGGCGGTGAGCACCTCCACCGGGTCCCTGCCGTTGAGCAGAGGCCGGGTGTCCTTGCGGCCCACCCGCCGGGCGAGCACCTCGACGTCGGCCTTCAGCCAGACCGATATGGCCCGCTCGCGGATCAGCCTGCGCGTCTCGGGGTTCATGAACGCGCCCCCGCCGGTGGCCAGCACATGCGGCGGGCCGTCCAGCAGCCTGGCGATCACGCGGCGCTCGCCGTCACGGAAGGCGGTCTCGCCCAGCTGGGCGAATATCTCGGCAATCGAGCGCCCGGCGGCCTGCTCCACCTCGGCGTCGGCGTCGCGGAACGGCATGCCAAGGGCCACGGCCAGCCTGCGGCCCACGCTGGTCTTGCCGACTCCCATCAGCCCGACGAGGGCGATGGTCTTGCGGGGTTTGGCGGGGTGGGACGACATTTCCAAATGCGGCTTTACACGAGCCCCGCTCTTGCCGCCAAGTTCGCGCATGCGCCGCCCGATCCGTCACCGGCTTTGGGAGCCCGCCCGATGAGCGCGGGCTGGGGCGAGGCGTTCCTGGAAATGATGGCCGCCGAACGCGCCGCCGCGCCCAATACGCTCAGGGCCTATGCGCAGGACCTTTCCGACGCCGCCGGCTTTCTCGCGCGCCGCGGCCGCGATCTCGGCTCGGCGAGCGCGGAGGACGTGGAGGCCTATTTCGCCGACCTGGGCGCCCGCGGCCTGGCGCCGGCCACCGCGGCGCGCCGGCGCGCGGCGGTGCGGCAGTTCTATCGCTTCGTCCTGGGCGAAGGCTGGAGGCCCGACGATCCGTCGCGCCGGGTCGACGCCCCGAAGAAGGGCCGGCCCCTGCCCAAGGTGCTGTCGCGCGAGGAGGTGGACCGGCTGATCGCCGCGGCCGCGGCCCGGGACGGCGCGGGCGGCCTGCGGCTGTCGTGCATGATCGAGCTGATCTACGCCTCGGGCCTGCGCATCTCCGAACTGCTCGCCGTGCCGCTCGCCGCCCTGGCGCGCGACCCGGCCTACATCATGGTGCGCGGCAAGGGCGGCAAGGAGCGCCTGGCGCCGCTGAATGCCCCGGCCCGCGAGGCGGTGAAGGCCTATCTGCCGGTCAGGGCGTCGTTCATCGGCAATGGCGTCAAGGAAAATCCCTGGCTGTTCGCATCGCGCGGCGCGGCCGGGCGGCTGACGGCGCGGCGCTTCGCCCAGCTGCTGGACGAGGCCGCCCGCGCGGCGGGGGTCGATCCGGAGAAGGTCAGCCCGCACGTGCTGCGCCACGCCTTCGCCACCCACCTGCTGGAGGGCGGCGCCGACCTGCGGGTGGTCCAGACCCTGCTCGGCCACGCCGACATCGCCACCACCCAGATCTACACCCACGTCGCCCAGGACCGGCTGCGCGAGGTGGTGGAGACCAAGCACCCGCTGGCCAAGAAGCGGTAGGGCGGCCGGCCGTTCGTTGCGAGGCCGGCGCCGCGACGATATCAACGGCCGAGCAGATGCAGGGAGGCGACTGTGTGGCGGGTCATCCTTTCGGCGGCGGCGGTGACCCTGGACGCCTTGGTTCTGGTCCTGCTGGCAGCCACCGTGATCGCCAGCCCGCAAGTGCGTATCACCGCGTCGCCGCCGGGCGCGGCGCCGGCCGAGGCCCCGGCCACGGCGCCGGCGGACACCGGCACCGCGAGCGGCTCCGGCCTAGTGCTGGGTGCGGCGATCATCGGCGGCGCGCTCGGGCTGAACATGCTCGCCATCGGTTTCGGCGCGCGATTGAGGCTGCCCAGTCGCCGCAGCGCCGGCGACATCGCGGCGGAGTTCAGCTGACCATCGCCGGCCGCGGCGCGCCGGGATCCAGGGCGCGCAGATCAGCCAACTTGCCCGCCCAGACCATCCCGCCTAGTTTGCGCCGCTTTCCGGCGGGGCAGTGTTCAGGGATTCATGGCGGCGCACTATCTCGAGTTCGAGCGGCCGATCGGCGAGCTTGAAAGCAAGATCGAGGAGCTGTCCAAGCTCTCCGAGACCGCCGGTCCTGGCGCCTTCGACGCCGAGATCGCCGCCCTGCGCGACCGAGTGGCCGAGGTTCGCCGCGAGACCTATGCGAACCTCGACGCCTGGCAGCAGACGCAGATCGCCCGGCATCCCGAACGGCCGCACTTCGTCGACTATGTGGGCGGGCTGATCGAGGAGTTCGTCGAACTGCGCGGCGACCGCAAGTTCGCCGACGACCAGGCGATGATGGGCGGGCTCGGCCGGTTCCGCGGCCAGCCGGTGGTGGTGATCGGCCAGGAACGCGGCCACGACATCACCACCCGCATCAAGCACCACTTCGGCAGCGCCAGGCCAGAGGGATACCGCAAGGCCGTGCGGCTGATGGACCTGGCCGAGCAGTTCGCCCTGCCGGTGCTGTCCTTCGTGGACACCGGCGGCGCCTATCCGGGCATCGACAGCGAGGAGCGCGGCGTGGCCGAGGCCATCGCCCGGGGCACCGAGCGCTGCCTGACCCTCGCCACCCCGATGATCGCCACCATCACCGGCGAGGGGATGAGCGGCGGGGCCATGGGCATAGCGGCAGCCAACCGGGTGCTGATCATGGAGCACTCGATCTATGCGGTGATCTCGCCGGAGGGCTGCGCCTCGATCCTGCTGCGCGACGGGACCATGGCCGAGGGCGCGGCCAACGCCATGAAGATCAGCGCCGAGGATCTGATCCAGATGCACATCGTCGACCGGATCATCCCCGAGCCGGTGGGCGGCGCCCACGCCGACCGCGACGCGGCCATCCGCATGGTGGGCGACGCCGTTGAGGAGGAGCTGCGCGCCCTGCTGGCGCTCACCCCCACCCAGATCAAGCAGCAGCGGGCGCAGCGCTACCTGGCGATCGGGCGCCGCTGATGCGCATCGCCGTGGCCGCCATCCCGTCATCCCGGAAACGGCGAAGCCGTTATCCGGGACCTCCAGCAGGATGGAGCGCTATTCGGCGGGAGGTCCCGGATAAGCGCTGCGCGCTTTCCGGGATGACGGGATGGGGGATTTGGGGGGCAATGGACCCTGACGAAGCTCCCCCACCCTCGTCACCCCGGGCGAAGACCCGGGGCCGGATGGGCCGGTTCTCAGCTGGTTGTCGTTTATGAACCGGCGGGTCCGGCCCCGGATAAGGCCCGCGGCCTTTCCGGGGTGACGAAGGGTAGGGGAAGCACGGCCTCGCCAAATCAGCGCGCAAATGGTGACGTGAGCCGGCGGGCCCTCGCGGCCGGCCGCGGTCTTTGACATCGTGAAGAACGACACACGGCCGGTGACCGGCGGGCGCGCGCCCGCACAGTCAGGTTCCCAATCCCCCACATCCGAGATTCCCCGCGAAAGCGGGGACCCAGGCTTTTTTGCAATCGGTGGTGCGCGCGGGTGTGGACGGAAGGAACAAACGAAAAAAGCCTGGGTCCCCGCTTTCGCGGGGAATTTCGGATTGGGGGTGTCGGGCGCCAGCGTCCACCGGCCACCTGCTCCGCACCTGTTATGCATCGATAACAGGCCTGTTTGGCGCCTGTTATCACCTGTTATCACCTGTTCCTGAGCGATATCAGGTGGCCTCAAGCCATTGAACAATCACGGCTTCCAGACCGTAACAGGCAGCAAAAACCGTGAAATAACAGGTGGAACAGGTGAATAACAGGTCGGAACAGGTGGAACGGGCGGGCGGAATTAGGCGACCCTCTTCAGCGTCGCGCCGAGTTCGTCCACCTGCTCGGCCGTCGTCGCCCAGGAGCACATGAAGCGCACCGAGCCGTCGATGAAGCGGTAGACGAACCAGCCGGCTTCGCGCAGCCGGCCCTGCGCCGCCTCGTCCATCTCCACGAAGACTCCGTTGGACTCCACGGGATGACGGACGGGGAAGGGCATCAGGCCGGCCAGGCGACTGGCCATGGCGTTGGCGTGGGCCGCGCGGGTGGTCCAGGCGCCGGTCTCCAGCATGCCGATCCAGGGCGCGGCGATGAACCGGCCCTTGGAGATCAGCTGGCCGGCGTGCTTCAGCCGCGCCCCGAACCGCCGGCCGAGCGATGGATCGAGGAGGACGATGGCCTCGGTGGGCGTGGCGCCGGCCTTGGTTCCGCCGAGCACCAGGATGTCGACGCCGAGCCGCTTCAGCGCCCTGACGTCGAAGCCGCCCGCCGCGGCGTTGGCCAGGCGCGCGCCGTCCAGGTGGACCTTCAGGCCCCTGGCTTTCGCCGGCTCGATCAGGGCGGCCAGCGCGGCTAGCGAATAGACCGCGCCGTATTCTGTGGCGTTGGTCATGGAGAGGGCGGCGGCGGACTGCCAGTGCGGCTCGTCGGGCCGGGCCAGCACGGCTTCGACGCCGGCGACCTCCATCCGGCCAGACGCACCCGGCAAGGTGATCAGCCCCATGCCGGCGCCGAAGAAGCCTGGCGCGCCGGTCTCGTCGGTGGCCACGTGCGAGTGCTCGTGGCAGATCACCGCCTCGTGCGGCGCGGCGAGGGCGGCCAGGGTGATGGCGTTGGCCGCGGTGCCCGAGGCGGCGAAGCGCACCGGGGCGTCGGCGTCGAGCAGGGCGCGGATCAGGTCGGCGGCGCGGCGGCTGATCGCGTCATTGCCGTAGCCGGCGGCGGCGTCGCTGTTGGCCGCGGCGAGCGCCGCCATCACCTCCGGCATGGCGGGGGCGACGTTGTCGGAGGCGAAGTCGTAGCGGGCCATCGGGCGGTGTCAGGCGCCGCCGGTTCGTACGGTCATGGTCAGTGTCCTTTCTCAGTCCACCGCCCGGGCCCAGGCCCGGACGTCCTCCACGAAGAGCTCCGGCTCCTCCATGGCCGCGAAATGTCCGCCGCGCGGCTGGTCCGTCCAGCGCACGATGTTGTAGGCCCGCTCCGCCCAGGACCGCGGCGGGGCGGTGTAGAGCAGCTCGCCGGGGAAGTTGGCGAAGGCGGTGGGAACCTCGCAGCGCTCGCCGGGCTTCAGCACGATCGCGTCCTCCTCCAGCCGCGCACGATAGTACCAGGCCCCGGTCGCGAAGCTGTCGGTCATCACGTAGATCATCACATTGGTGAGCAGCTGATCGAGCGTGAAGGACGCCTCGAACGGCTTTTCGCGGCGGTCGCACCAGTCGTAGAACCGCTCGACGATCCAGGCGGCCTGGCCCACGGGGTTGCCGGCGCCCAGCCAGGCCAGGGACTGCGGCTTCGACGCCTGCAGGCGGAAGTAGGCGCCCAGCACATCCATCACGCCGCGCTGGCGGGTGACCCAGGCGGCCTCCTGTGGGCTCTGCGCCCCGCCGCTGGGGCGAAAGCCCATCATGTTCAGGTGGATGGACCGGACGTGCGCGGGGTGGTCGTAGGCCAGGCAGGAGGTGATCAGCGAGCCCCAGTCGCCGCCCTGGGCCAGGTAGCGGTCGTAGCCCAACTGTTCGGTCATCAGGCTATTGAACAGCCGGGCGGTGGCCCGCTGGCCGAAGGGCTTGTCCGGCTTGGACGAGAACCCGAAGCCCGGCAGGGACGGGATCACCAGGTCGAAGGCGTCATCGGCGGTGCCGCCGTGCTTCGACGGGTTGGCGAGGGCGTCGATCACGCCCCAGAACTCGAAATGGCTGCCCGGCCAGCCGTGGCTGAGCAGCAGCGGGCGCTTGCCCTTCGCCTCGCCCACCACATGCACGAAGTGCAGATCGAAATCCTCGATCCTCGCCGTGAACTGCGGATGGCGGTTGAGATCGCGCATCGCGCCGCGCCAATCGTAGCCCTCCAGCCAGTGGTCGCAGAGCTGCTTCAGGAAGTGGCCGTCGCAGCCATAGGCCCAGCCGTCCGGGACCGCCGGCGTCGGCGGCCAGGGGTAGGCGCGCACCTTCTCCAGCACTTCGCCCACGGAGGCTGCGTGCCACTCGACCTTGAACGGCTTGATGCCCGCCATCGACGTCTCCCACCGCGCCGGACCCTGGGGTCCTGACGCGGGGGCGGTCAAGGGCGCCGCAGGCCCTGCCAGAGCGTGGACATGGTGGCGGCGATCAGGCGCGCGGCGTCGAACGGCGGGGCGAGCATGCCGGAGAGCTCCAGCTGGATCGCACCGTGCAGGGCGCTCCAGAACATGTGCCCGATCAGGTCGGCGTCTCCGGTGAGATAACCGGCGCGGATCATGTCCTCGACATGGGCGGTCATGGTGCGCTTCGACCTCTGGCTGGCCGCGATCAGGTCCGGGTAGTCGTTCGCGCTGGGCTGCTTGACGTCGAACATCAGCTTGTAGGCTTCGGGATGCTCGAGGGCGAAGCGGATGTAGGCTTCGCCCGCCGCGTTGGCGCGCTCGATGGGGCCGTCCGCCCGCGCGTAGGCGGCCTCGATCGCGTCGGCATGGCGGTTGAACGCGCGGGCGCGGACGGCGGCCAGGATGTCGTCCTTGTCCTTGAAGTAGCGATACGGGGTCATGGGGCTGACGCCCAGTTCGCCGGCCAACTGGCGCATGGTGACGGCCTCGAGGCCGTGCTCGGCGAACTGGCGCTCCGCGGCGTCGATCAGCCTTTCACGAAAGCCCTGGATATCGGCGGTGGAGAGGGCGCGGGGCACGAACACGACTCGGTGAGGGCGGGAATTTGCTCTTGCGAACGATTATAACTTACGCCATAAATTTACAACGTAAGACTTATAGCGCATCCGCGCGGAGGACGCCATGGACGGCTCGCAGCCCATCAATCCCTATCTCGCCGGCAACTTCGGGCCGGTGCGCAGCGAGGACGACTTCGACCTGACGGTCACCGGCGAAATCCCCGCCGGCCTGCGCGGGGCCTTCTACCGCAATGGGCCCAACCCGCAGTTCGAGCCGCGCGACGAGTACCACTGGTTCTCCGGCGACGGGATGATCCATGGCTTCTTCGTCGAGGACGGCAAGGTCCGCTACCGCAACCGCTATGTGCGCACGCCCAAGTGGGAGACCGAGCACGCCGCCGGCAAGGCCCTGTGGGGCGGCTTCGGCAATCCGATGACCAGCGATCCGTCGGTGATGGGCAAGGACAGCGGGGTCGCCAACACCAACATCGTCTGGCACGCCAACCGGCTCTACGCCCTGGAGGAGGGCCATCCGCCCTTCGAGCTCGATCCCGCGACGCTGGGCCCGCGCGGCTACGCCGAGCAATACCGCGGCAAGGTCACCGCCCATCCGAAGATCGATCCGGAAACCGGCGAGATGGTGTGGTTCGCCTACATGGTCGGCCAGATGCCCTTCACCAACACCGTGTCGTACGGCGTCACCGACGCGGCGGGCAATGTGGCCCGGCGTGACGACTTCGAGGCGCCCTTCTGCAGCATGGTGCACGACTTCCTGGTCACCCGCCGGCACGCCCTGTTCCCCATCCTGCCGCTCACCGGCAGCCTGCAGCGGGCGATGAGCGGCCAGCCCGCCTTCGCCTGGGAGCCGGAGAAGGGCTCATACGTGGGTGTGATGGCGCGCGACGCCGCGGTGGACACCATCCGCTGGTTCAACACCGACGCCTGCTACGTCTTCCACCCGATGAACGCCTGGGAAGAGGGTGACAGGATCTTCGCCGACGTCATGGAGTATCCGATCGCGCCACTGTTCCCCACCGTGGACGGCCAGATGAGCGCCCGCGCGGGCGCGCAGTTGGTGCGCTGGACCTTCGATCTGGCCGGCGCATCGAACGCCATCAAGCGGGAGCCGCTGGACGACCTGGCCGGCGAGTTCCCGCGCTTCGACGAGCGCCGCGCTGGCCTCGGCTATCGGCACGGCTGGTTCGCCGCGCAACAGCAGCTGCGCGAAGGAGGGCCGCGCTTCGACTCTATCGCCCACATCGACCTGGCCACCGGCAAGCGCGTGACACACGACTTCGGCGGGACCGGCGCCCCCGGCGAGCCGGTATTCGTGCCCCGCTCCGCCGACGCCGCGGAGGGCGACGGCTGGCTGGTGGCGGTGGTCTACCGCCTGGACGAGGATCGCAGCGACTTCGTGGTCTTCGACGCCCAGGACGTGCCCGCGGGCCCGATCGCCACGGCGAGAGTTCCGCGCCGCGTGCCGTTCGGCTTCCACGGCAACTGGCGGGCAGCCTGACGCGCCCTAGACCAGCGCTCCGTGACAGTGCTTGAATTTCTTGCCCGAGCCGCAGGGGCAGACGGCGTTGCGGCCGGTGCGCTGCCAGCCCTCCGGCAGGCTGGAAACTGACGCGAGCTTGCCGGCCCGCGTTCGGATCGCGCCCAGGTCGTCGTTGAAGCTAAGGGCGGATCGTTCGTTCTCGCCCGTCAGGGGATCGACGTGGACCTCGAGCAGCTCGCGCGATTGCGGCTGCGCCTCGGGCGTCTGGAAGCGGAACTCCACGGTCATCAGCCAGCTGGTGACGCTGGTGCGCAGATCGCCAATCAGCTTCTCGAACAGCGAGAACGCCTCGGTCTTGTACTCGTTCAGCGGATCGCGCTGGCCATAGCCGCGCAAGTGGATCACGTTCTTCAGGTGGTCGAGGTGCATCAAATGCTCCTGCCACTGAGCATCTACCATCTTCAGCAGGAAGTTCTTCTCGATCGGACGCATCTGTTCGGCGCTGATCAGGGTCTCGCGCTCCGCCGCGCGCGCGTCGGCCGCCTTGTTGACCCGATCCAGGACTTCGTCGTTGGCGATGCCCTCCTCGGCCGCCCACGCGGCGATGGGCAGGTCGAGGCCCAGGATGCCCTGGCACTCTTCGTGCAGCCCCGCGATGTTCCACTGATCGGCATAGGCTTTCGGCGGCAGATGGCGGGCGACCATCTCCTCGACCGTGTCGCTCCGCATTTCGGTGACGATCTCGGAGAGATCCTCGGCCACCATGAAGTCGTGCCGTTGCTCGAACACCGCCTTGCGCTGGTCGTTGACCACGTCGTCGTACTTGAGCAGGTTCTTGCGGATGTCGTAGTTGCGCTGCTCGACCCGCTTTTGTGCGGTGGCGATCGCTTTGTTCAGCCACTTGTGGGTGATCGCCTCGCCTTCCTGGACGCCGAAGGTGCGCATGATCGAGTCCAGGCGGTCGCCCGCGAAGATGCGCAGCAGATCGTCTTCACACGACAGGAAGAACTTGGAATGGCCTGGGTCGCCCTGGCGGCCCGTCCGTCCACGCAGCTGATTGTCGATCCGGCGGCTTTCGTGACGCTCTGTACCCAGAACATATAGGCCGCCCTCCACGAGGGCTTTGGCGCGCTTGCTCTCGATCTCGGTCTCGATCTGGAGCCGAACCTCTTCCTCAGCCTCCTGGGTGACTTCGACGTCCAGGGCCTGCTGTTCCTGGCGCCAGCGGGCCATCCGCATGTCCAGGTTGCCGCCCAGCTGGATGTCGGTGCCGCGTCCGGCCATGTTGGTGGCGATGGTCACCGCGCCGGGCACCCCGGCCTCCGCCACGATGAAGGCCTCCTGCTCATGATAGCGGGCGTTCAGCACTTGGTGCGGAATGCCGACCTGTTTCTTGCCGTCTCGGTCGTAGACATGCGCGTGCAGCAGCTCCGACAGGTGCTCGGACTTTTCGATGGACACCGTGCCCACCAGTATCGGCTGTCCCCGGGTGTAGCAGTCCTCGATCTGGGAGATGATCGACTGGTTCTTCTCGGCGGCGGTGCGGTACACCTCGTCGTCGTCGTCGACCCGCGCCAGAGGCCGGTTGGTCGGGATCTCGATGACGTCCATCTTGTAGATATCGAGGAATTCCTGGGCTTCGGTGGCCGCCGTGCCGGTCATGCCGGAGAGCTTGGTGTAGAGGCGGAAGTAGTTCTGGATGGTGATCGAGGCGAGGGTCTGGTTCTCCGGCTGGATGTCGGCGCCTTCCTTGGCCTCGATGGCCTGGTGCAGCCCTTCGGACAGCCGGCGGCCGTGCATCATGCGGCCGGTGAATTCGTCGATCAGGATCACCTCGCCGGCCCGCACGATGTAGTCGCGGTCGCGCTGGTAGAGCACGTTGGCGCGCAGGGCCTGGTTCACGTGGTGCACGACGGACACGTTGGCCGGATCGTAGAGGCCGGCGGATTCGGCGGCGAGGTGGCCGCGCTCCATCAGCATCTCCTCGACCTTCTCCGACCCATACTCGGTCAGCACAGCCTGGCGCTGCTTCTCGTCGTGGTCGAAGGTGGTCGGATCGTCGATCAGCTCGCGCACCACGCCGTCGATGGTGCGGTAGAAGTCCGACCGGTCTTCGGTGGGGCCCGAGATGATCAGCGGCGTGCGCGCCTCGTCGATCAGGATGGAGTCCACCTCGTCGACGATGGCGAAGTGGTGCTCGCGCTGCACCATCTCGCTGGCCTCGTAGACGAGGTTGTCGCGCAGGTAGTCGAAGCCGAACTCGTTGTTGGTGCCGTAGGTGATGTCGCTGGCGTAGGCGCGCTGGCGCTCCGACTGCGACAAGCCGTGCACGATCACGCCAACGGTGAGGCCGAGGAACCGGTAGATGCGCCCCATCCACTCGGCGTCGCGGTTGGCCAGGTAGTCGTTCACGGTAACCACGTGGACGCCCTTGCCCTGCAGAGCGTTGAGGTAGACGGCCAGGGTGGCGACCAGCGTCTTGCCTTCGCCGGTCTTCATCTCGGCGATGCCGCCTTCGTGCAACACCATGCCGCCGACGAGCTGCACGTCATAGTGTCGTTGACCAAGCGTGCGCTTGGCCGCCTCGCGGACCACCGCGAAGGCGTCGTTCATCAGCGAGTCCAGCGACGTCCCGTCGGCGACCTTGGCCTTGAACTCGGCGGTCTTGGCGCGCAGCTGCTCGTCGCTGAGCGCGGCCATCTGCGCCTCGAGTGTGTTGATCTTGAGCGCACGCGCGGCCATCCCCTTGACCTTGCGGTCGTTGGAGGAGCCGAAGACTTTTTTCAGGTCGAGCATTGAGGGACGGGGTCCGGGGCGAATGGGGCTTGAGAGCGAACGGCTGCGGCGGCCGTATACGGCCCTTCTAAGACCCTTTGACGGCTGGAAAAACCGCTGTTAGCGGGCGCGGGAGACTTAAGTAGCGCGCCAGTCGGTGTCAACGCGACGCCCGCGCGCCGGTCGCTGCAAGACCCGTACCGCCGCGGGCGCCCCGGGGCGAGACCTGCGGGCGTGCTTCGGCTACGCTCGGCCGGACCGGCGAGGGGAGACAGAGGCGCAATGGTCTCGAAGACCCGCATGTTCGAGCTGGTGAAATCGCACGACGCCGCCTGCGTCGCCGCCGCCCTGGCGGAGAGCCCGGACCTGCTGGCCTGGCGGGACGAACGCGGCCGCAACTGGCTGCACGTGTGCTGCGGCGCGGCCGTGAAGGGCGATGCGGCGCGCGCCGAGGCGAGCGTGGAGACCGCCAAGGTGCTGCTGGCCGCCGGCTTGCCCATCGACCAGGAAGCTTTCCGCGAGGGCGACTGGAAGGCGACGCCGCTCTGGTACGCGGTCGGCCGGGGCGAGAACCTCACCCTGGCCGAATTCCTGCTGAACCAGGGGTGCAATCCCAACTATTGCCTGTGGGCGGCGTCGTTCGGCAACGACCTGGAGGCCATCCGCCTGCTGGTTCGCCACGGGGCGGACCTGGAAGACCCGTCGGCCGGCGACTCGCCCTTCCTCGGCGCCGTCAAGTGGAGCCACTTCGGGCCGGCCGAGGAACTGCTGAAACTCGGCGCCGACGTGAACGCCCGCGACGCGGCGGGCCTGACCGCCCTGCACCTGATGCTCAAGAAGGCCAGCGACAGGCGTCACTTCGCCATGCTGATCGCCCACGGCGCCCGCGGCGACATCCCCGACCCTAGCGGCCTCACCGCCCGAGACATCATGCGCCGCAAGAAGGACCCGGAGTTCCGGGCCATGGCGGAGCAGCTGGGGTAGGGGCCACCGCCAAAACGCTGTCATCCCGGAAAGCGCAGAGCGCTTCTGCGGGATGACAGCATCTGTTTTACGCGCTCGCCTTCACGCTCGGGCGCGCCGCGACGCGTTCCTTCCAGGCGGCGATGTTCTTGTCAGCCGGATCGAGGGGCTGGCCGACCTGGGCGCCGAACTCCAGGAAGCAGAACAGCAGGACGTCGGCCAGCGTGAAGCGCTCGCCGCAGATCCATGTGCGCCCGGCGATCAGGCCATCCAGCCAGGCGAGCCTTTCCTTGGCGATGGCTTTCAGGTCGTCGGCGGCCTGCGGGATGCAGTGAACCCGGTTCTGGAACAGCTGCAGGCCCTGCGAGAAGCGGAAGCCGTTGGTCATGGGCTCGACGATGTTCAGATCGATGCGGCGCGTCCACATGCGCGTCTCGGCCCGTTCCTCCGGCGTGCGGCCGATGAGCGAGGGGAAGGGGTTCTTCTCCTCGAGGTATTCGCAGATGGCGGTGATCTCGGACAACACCTGTCCGTTGTCCATCTCCAGCGACGGCATCTGGCCCGCAGGGTTCCTGGCCAGGTGGGCGGGCTGGCGGTTCTCGCCGGCCATCAGGTTCACCTCCTCGCGGGGGATGTTCAGTCCCTTCTCCGCCATGAACATCTTCACCACGTGCGGATTGGGTCCGATCGAATTGTAGAACTTCATGGGGTCCTCCCTGGGCCTTGACGCGCCGGCAATTCGCGACCATGGCGCGCTCTCGACTTTGCCTAGGACGGTGGGCGCCATGGGCGCAAGGCTGACGAAGGGGAAGGCATGGCTGGCGGCGAGCCTCGCCGCGGCGATGCTGTCGCTCGTCGCCTGCAACCGCGCGCCCTCGGCCCAGCACCCGCCGGAGCCGGGCGACAAGGCGGTGGCCGAGGTGAACGGCCAAATGGTCTGGGCCTCGGACGTGAAGCGCGAGGCGGTGGCCCAGGGCCTGATCGGCGAGGGCGAACCGCTGGACACGTCCTCGGACCTGTTCCGGCAGGTGATGGACGAGGTGGTCGATCAGAAGCTGCTGGCGGCCGAAGCGGTGAAGCGGCGCATCGACCACGACCCGGCGGCTCAGCGGCGGCTTGCGGCGGCGCGCGAGCGCATTCTCGGCGACATGCTGGTGGAAAGCGTAGTGGGCAAGGCGGTGAACGATCAGGCCGTCAACGGTCTCTATCAGGAGCTCCTGCGCAACCAGACGCCGGCTGAACAGATCCACCTGCGCCAGATCGTGGTGGCCACGCCGGTGGAGGCCGAGCAGGTGAGGAAGGCCCTGGCCGCCGGCGGCTCGTTCGACAGCCTGGCCATGGAGCGGTCCAAGGACGACGCGACGCGCTTCAAGGGCGGCGATCTGGGCTTGGTCACCAGCGACACCCTGCCAGAGGCGCTGGCGACAGCGGTGAAAGACGCCAAGCCCGGCCAGGTCGTCGGGCCGGTGAAAGTGGACTCCGGGTTTGCCGTGCTGCGGGTGGACGATCGTCGCCCCGAGCCGCCGATCTCGCTGGACGCCGCCCGGCCCCAGATCATCCGCTTTCTCACCTATGACCAGGTGAAGGATCTGATCCTGAAACTGCGCGGCCGCGCCAAGATCCAGACCCTGATCGCCCCGGCGCAGGATGTGCCCGGCGCGCCGCAGGAGCCGGCCTCGGCGCCGGCGGCGGCGCCCGTCGCCAAGCCCGCGCCGCCACCGTCCAACGCTTCCGCCGAGTCCAGCGAATGACCCGCAAACCTGCAAAGACCACGCCCAGGACCGCCGCCGGAACGTCGGCCGAGAGGGTTGGCCAAACCCTCGAGCGCGCCCTCGATCCGCTGACCAGCGCCTGGAAGCGCGCATCGCGGAGCCGCGGCGAGCGTTCATCATCGTCGGCGCCGGCTGCGGCGCCCGGCAAGCCCGGCCTCGGAATCTCGCCGTTGGCCGTGCCTTTCCCACGCATTCGCGCCATCGCCGGCGTCGAACTCGCCGTTGGCAGGGCAGGGCTCTACAAGCACGAGCGCGACGACGTGCTGGTGATGCGCTTCGCCGAGGGGACCACCTGCGCCGGCGTGTTCACCCGTCACGGTGTGGGTTCGGCGCCGGTGGACTGGTGCAAGCGTCAGCTGGACAGTTCCAAGGGCGAGAGCGTGCGGGGCCTGGTGGTCAATGCCGGGTGCGCGAACTCCTTCACCGGCAAGCCCGGCGCGGACGCCGCCCGCCGCGTGGCCTCGGCCATGGCCAAGCTCGCGGACTGCCGCCAGCGCGAGGTGATGCTGGCCTCCACCGGGGTGATCGGCGAACTGTTGCCGGACGCCAAGATCACCGCGCGACTGCCCGAGATCGCCGGACGTCTCGCGCCGAACGCCTGGGCCGACGCGGCCGGCGCGATCATGACCACCGACACCTTCGCCAAGGGCGCCTATGCCGAGGCGGTGATCGACGGTCAGAGCGTGCGCTTGGCCGGCATCGCCAAGGGCTCGGGCATGATCGCGCCCGACATGGCCACCATGCTGGCTTTCGTGGCCACCGACGCCGCCGTCGCGCCGTCGGCGCTGCAGGCCCTGGCCCAGCTCTACACGCCCAAGACCTTCAACAGCGTCACGGTGGACGGCGACCGGTCCACCAATGACACCCTGCTGATCTTCGCCACAGGCCAGTCCAGGGCCGCCCGGATCACGCGAGCCGGCGACACGCGGCTGGCGGACTTCCGCTCCAAGCTGGAAGGGTTGCTGCTGAATCTCGCGCAGCAGCTGGTGCGTGACGGCGAGGGCGCCTCGAAGTTCGTCAAGATCACCATCACCGGCGCCCAGTCGGCCGCTTCGGCGCGCAAGATCGCCCGCACCGTGGCCGAGAGCCCGCTGGTGAAGACCGCCTTCGCTGGCGAGGACGCCAACTGGGGCCGTATCGTCATGGCGGTCGGTCGGGCCGACGAGCCGGTCAACCGCGACCGCATGACGGTGAAGTTCGGCGACCTCACCGCCGCCCGCGACGGCCTTGTCGCGCCCGACTACTCCGAGGCCAAGATGAGCGCCTACATGAAGAAGAAGGAGCTCGAGGTGTCGGTCGACGTCGGCGTCGGCCGGGCCGAGGCTGTGATGTGGACCTGCGACCTGACCAAGCGCTACGTCGAGATCAACGGCGACTACAGGAGTTGAACTCCCTCCCCATGATGGGGAGGGAGGGTTCCTAGTCCATCGGGCTCCAGCGGGCAGCGGCGGGGGAGCCGCCGCTTCGCTGGTGCTGGTTCGAGCCCTGGCCCTGGCCGCCGCCGTTCGGCTTGCGGCCGCGGCGGCGGTTTCGTCCACCGCCGCCGCCTGAGCTCGCTCCCGCATGAGCGGGTCGCGTCGGCTTGGTGGGTCGGCGCACGCGCTCGGACTGCGGCATGTCGCGCGGTTCGATCTTCTGCTCCACGGCCGCCAGGGCGCCCAGGGCGCGGTCGTTGCGGCGGTCGAAGGCCGGCACGGTCTGGCGGGTGACCTTCTGGATGTCGCGCAGCAGGTTGCGCTCGTCGTCGGACACCAGGCTGATGGCGGTTCCGCCGGCGCCGGCGCGGGCGGTGCGCCCGATCCGGTGCACATAGGCCTCAGGCACATTGGGAAGTTCGAAGTTGATCACGTGGCTGACCGCGTCGACGTCGATGCCGCGCGCGGCGATGTCGGTGGCCACCAGGGCGCGCACCTCACCGGCCTTGAACGAGGCCAGAGCCCGCTCTCGCTGCCCCTGGCTCTTGTCGCCGTGGATCGAGGCGGCCTCGACGCCGGCCTGGTCCAGATACTTGGCCACCCGGTCGGCGCCGCGCTTGGTGCGGGTGAACACCAGGGTGCGGGTGAAGTTGGCGTCGGCGAAGAGTTCGGCCAGCAATTGGCGCTTTCTCGCAGACTCGATGAACAGGACTTGCTGGTCGACCTTGTCGATGGTGGTCGCGGAGGGGGTTATGGCGACCCTGGCCGGGTCATGCAGCAGGTCGCCTGCCAGTTTGCCGATCTCCGTGGGCATGGTGGCGGAGAAGAACAGGTTCTGCCGGACCTTCGGCAGGGTCGCCACGATGCGGCGGATCGGCGGCAGGAAGCCGAGGTCGAGCATCTGGTCGGCCTCGTCGAGGACGAAGATCTCCACGCCCGAGAGGTTGGCAACCTTCTCGTTGATGTGGTCGATCAGGCGGCCGGGCGTGGCCACCAGGATGTCGACGCCGGCGGCGAGGGCCTTCACTTGCGGGCCGTACTTCACGCCGCCGAACACCACCGCCACGGTGAAGCCCATGTGGCTGCCGTAGGCGCGGAACATCTCTGCGATCTGGCTGGCCAGTTCGCGGGTGGGGGAGAGCACCAGCACGCGGCAGCCGCGGCGCGGCGCCGGCCGGCGGTCTTCGGCCAGGCGGTGCAGGATCGGCAGGGCGAAGGCGGCGGTCTTGCCGGTGCCGGTCTGGGCGATGGCCAGCAGGTCGCGGCCGGCCAGCACCAGGGGTATCGCCTGGGCCTGGATCGGGGTGGGCGTCGCATAGCCCTTGTCGGCCAGGGCGCGAAGCAGCGGCTTGGCGAGGCCGAGGTCGGTGAATTGGGTCAAGAACGGTTCTTTCACATGCGCGGCCGGCGGGCGCTTGCGTCGTGCAAGGCCGGCTCGGAGGCGTATTCAGTTGGGGAGCGCCCCGCGTGTCCGGGCGGTCTGCGATGTACGCTCTGCGCTCAACAGGCTGGAACGCGGGTTCTTCGCATTCCTCACGCGGCTGGAGCGCCGATGACGGCCGGAAGCCCGGACGTGGCCCGCAGATCGGGCCTCGGCGATGCAAAGTCAACCCACGCGGCTTCCCGCTGGGCTTTCAGCGCTCTATTTGCCACACCCGGAGCGGCCGAGCGGAGGCGTCATGGCGAAGATCGTTCTGGTTGTCGCCGCGGCGCTGGTCGACGTCGACGGCAAGGTTCTGATCGCAAAAAGACCACATGGTAAACACCTGGAAGGGCTGTGGGAGTTTCCAGGCGGTAAGGTTGATGAGGGGGAAACCCCCGAAGCCTGCTTGGTTCGCGAACTCCATGAGGAGCTTGGCGTTAAGGTCACCGAGGCCTGTCTGTCGCCGTTCGTCTTTACCAGTCACGGTTACGAAACGTTTCACCTACTTATGCCACTTTACCTGTGTCGACGCTGGGAAGGTCTGGTCACAGCGCGGGAACACGAGGCGATCGCATGGGTGAAACCGCACAACCTGAGGGACTATCCGATGCCCCCCGCGGACGCGCCGCTCGTGGCGTGGCTGATCGATTTTCTGTGAAGCTCTTCGTGGCCTGCGAGCGCGGCGCCACGGCGGTGGAATACGGCTTGATCGTCGCCTGCGTCTTCCTGGCGATCATCGGCGGGGTGAACTTCTTCGCCAGCAGCGCCAACAGCATGTTCACCAACATCGGCTCCTCGGTCGGCGCGGCGACGCACTAGCCAGCCTGCCGCCCGCCGTCTCCTGCCTTCTCCCCAGCCGACTGCTCCGTCACGCCGAGAACGTCAGCCAGGCGCGCTTTCGCCGAACCCGGGCGCAGGGGCTTTTGCTGGCTCTCATGCGGCGCCCAGCCGGTGAGGGTGAGGATCTCGAAGGTGGCCACGATCCGGCCGTCCGCTTCGGCGAACCGTTCGGCGTAGATCTCGGACATTCGCGCCAGGATCGGCCGGGTCAGCGGGCGGCCGCTGTGTTCGGCCAGGACGTTGGTCTCGCCCATGCGCCTCAGGTCCGCCATCAGCGCCAGCGGGTGGCTGTAGCGCACCGTCACGCGATCCACGTCGGCCACCGGCAGGGCGAAGCCGGCCCGCTGCAACAGGGCGGCGGCGTCGAAGGCGTCGGCGAAGGGCGAGACACGCGGGCCCGCGCCGCCGCAGACGTCCAGCTCAGCCTGGGTGAGCGCCTGGCGCAGCTCGGTGAGCGTCGCCCCGCCGAGGATCGCGGCGAGGAACAGGCCGTCGGGCTTCAGGGCGCGGCGGATCTGGATCAGCGCGCCGACGAGATCGTTGCTCCAGTGCAGCGCCAGGGAGGAAACCACCAGATCGAGGCTCGCGTCGGCGAAGGGCAGTCGCTCTTCGTCTGCCACCAGCCGAACCGCGCGGCGCGTTCCCAGCATCGCGGCGGAGAGGTCGCTTTCGACCAGCAGGCCGACCTTGTCGCGTGCATCGCTGCCGGCGAGCATCTCGGCGAAGCTGCCGGTCCGCGCGCCGAGGTCCACGGCGACCGAGAACTGCCGCTGGATCGTCTCCAGCCGCTCCACCAGATCGCCGGCGGCGCGGCGTTTCAGGAAGTCGGCCTGGCTGAACAGGCCGGCGGCCCGCTCGAGGCGGACCCGGTGCAGGGCGCGGTCGAAGAGGCGAGGAGGCGCGGCCATGGCGTGATCAACAGTTACGCCGCCGCGGTGGTTCGTGCAAAACTGGCTCCCTCGTGAACCAGGGGGCTGCTTGGAGCCGCTGACCCGCCTGCCTGACCCGATCCTCACCGTGCGCCGCCTGGTGCGCGGCGCCTGGACGTCGTCCTGCCGCCCCACGCCCTGGACGCCGGCGGCGGGGCGGTGCAGACGCCCGGGCTGACCGAGGCGCGCTGGCGCCAGATCAGCTTCCTCGAGGCGCCCGTGTGCGACGGGTGCGGCGCGGCGCTGGAATTTGACCCGCTGGAGGCCGTCCGCTGCGCGGCCTGCCTGGCGCGCACCCGCGCCTTCGACCGGGCGCGGGCGGCCTGCCTTTACGACGAACATTCCCGCGACCTGATCCTCCAGCTGAAGCACGCCGACCGCACGGACCTGGCCGGCCTGTTCGCCGCATGGCTGGCGCGCGCCGCCCGCGACCTGCTGGAGGAGGCCGATGCGGTCGTCCCCGTGCCCCTGCATCCGCGGCGGCTGTTTGCCAGGCGCTTCAACCAGGCCGCCGAGATCGCCCGGCCGCTCGCTCGCCTGGCCGGCGTCGCCTACCTGCCGGACGCCGTGCAGCGGCGCAGGGATACCGGAAGTCAGGGCGGCAAGTCTGGCGGCGGCCGCCGCCGCAACGTCGCCGCCGCCTTCGCCGTCCCGCGCGCGGTCTGGCGACGCATCGAGGGCAAGCGGCTGGTGCTGATCGACGACGTGCTTACCACCGGCGCCACGGCGGAAGGCTGCGCGCGCGTGCTCAAGGCCGCCGGCGCGGCGAGGGTCGACGTCGCCGTGGTGGCGCGGGTGAAAGAATTCGCGGCGCATCCTATATGAACCGCTCAGGTGCGTTCCGGAGGTCCGCGCGTTCCATGGCTGAAGTCGTCATCTACACCCGTCCGTTCTGCGGATATTGCGCCAGGGCCGTGTCGCTGCTGGACGCGAAGGGCGTCGACTACAGTGAGATCGAGGCCGGCATGGATCCGCAGAAGCGCCGCGAAATGATGCAGCGGTCGGGCCGCAGCACCTTCCCGCAGATCTTCATCAACGGGAACCACATCGGCGGCTGCGACGAGATGATGGCGCTGGAACGCGCCGGCAAGCTCGACCCTCTGCTGGCCGCCTGATGCTGCGGGTTGGGCTCATCCAGCTGCGCACTCCGGGCGAGCAGGGCGCCGCCCTCGCCCAGGCCGAGCCGCTGGTGCGCGACGCGGCGCGCCAGGGCGCAACCCTGATCGTGACCCCGGAAGGCAGCAACATCCTGCAGCGCGATCGGGCCAAGCTGTTCGAACTGCTCGCCCCAGCCGAGACCGACCTCGCGGTGCAGGGATTGCGCAGACTGGCCGGGGAACTAGGCGTCTGGCTGCTGATCGGATCGGCGCTGGTGAAGCGCGAGGACGGCCAGGCCGCCAATCGTTCGATCCTGGTGGCGCCGGACGGGGCCGTGGCCGCCACCTACGACAAGCTGCACATGTTCGACGTGGACCTTCCCACCGGCGAGCGGCACCGGGAGTCCTCGCTCTACACCCCCGGCGAGCGGGCCGTGGTGACGCAAGCCGCGGGGGCGAAGCTCGGCCTCACCGTCTGCTACGACCTGCGCTTTCCCAGGCTGCACAACGCCCTGGCCAAGGCCGGGGCGGAGGTGATCACCATCCCGTCGGCCTTCACCCGACCCACCGGCAAGGCGCACTGGGAGATCCTCCTGCGGGCCCGGGCAATTGAAACCGGCGCCTTCGTGCTTGCGGCCGCCCAGGGCGGAACGCACGAAGACGGCCGCGCCACCTGGGGCCGGTCCATGGCCGTCTCGCCGTGGGGCGAAGTCCTCGCCATCGCCGAGCACGACCATCCCTGCGTGCTCATGGCCGACCTCGACCTGGCGGAGGTCGGCAAGGCCCGGGCGGCGATCCCGGCGCTGGTCAATGAGCGGGCGTTCGCCGGGCCATGATCCGCTATGCGCTGGCCTGCGAGCACGGGCACGAGTTCGAGGGCTGGTTCGGCGGCTCGGGGGACTTCGACGATCAGCTGTCCCGCGGCCTGCTTCGCTGCCCGACCTGCGACTCCGCCTCCGTGCGCAAGCAGATCATGGCGCCGGCGGTCGCGGGCACGAAGGCTCAGAAGATGCCCGCGACGTCGGGCCAGCCGACCCGCGCCATGATGATGGAAGCCATGACCCGTGTGCGCGCACATGTGGAGGAGAACTTCGACTATGTGGGCGACGGCTTCGCCAAGGAGGCGCGGGCGATCCATGAGGGCAAGTCGGAGGAGCGCGGCATCTACGGCGAGGCCAGCCCCGCGGAGGTGAAGTCCCTGGTGGAGGACGGCGTGCCTGTGTCGCCCCTGCCGCCGGCGCCGCCGAAGAAGTCCGACGTCAACTAGCCGGCTTGGCGACCGTGATCATGTAGTTCACGTCGGCGTCGGCAGACGCGCGCCAGCGTCCGCTGATCGGATCGAAGGCGATGCCATACGGGCCGGCGACCTCGTACGGCTCGCCGGCCAGGAACCCGCGCAGTTCTTCCGGTTTGAGGAACCGCCGCCAGTCGTGCGTCCCGACCGGCACCCAGCGCACCAGATATTCCGCGCCCACCTTGGCCAGGGCCAGGGCCTTCAGCGTCCGATTGAGGGTGGCGACGATCATCAGGCCGCCGGGGGCCAGCAGGCGGGCGCAGCAGCGCAGATACTCGCCCGGATCGGCCACGTGCTCGATCACCTCCATGTTGAGGATCAGGTCGAAGGGGCCGGCGCCTTCGCCTTCCAGCTGCTCGGCGGTGTCGCACCGGTATTCGATGGAAAGGCCGGTCAGGGCGGCGTGCGCCGCCGCCGTGCCGACGTTGCGCTCGGAGGCGTCGACCCCGGTCACGGCGAAACCCAACCGCGCCATGGGTTCGCTGAGCAGACCACCGCCGCAGCCGATGTCGAGCAGGCTGAGCCCCACGAACGGCGCGCGGGCGCCACCGTCTCGCGCGAACCGCGCCAGGGCCTGCTCCCGGATGAAGGCCAATCGCGCCGGATTGAACAGGTGCAGGGGGGCGAACTTGCCCCTCGGGTCCCACCACTCCGCCGCCCATGCGGAGAAACGGGCCACCTCGTCGGGGTCGATGCTGGAGACCGGCGTGGCCATGCCGCCTAGCTGGCGCCCGCGGGCCGCCGGGTCAACGGATCAGCCTGATTTCCACGTCGAGGCCCAGGTCCTTCCACCTGCGGTCGGCGGTGAGCACCGGCAGCCTCAGCTCCTCGCCGAGCGCTAGGCAGAAGCGATCGCCGAGGGAGACGCCGGTTCGGCGCGTGCGTTCGTGCATCATGCCGGCCGATGCAGCGCGAGCCTGGTCCACCTCGACCACCTTGTATGCCAATGTCTCAGCCGTAAACTTGGCTTCCGTCGCACTAGCGCCGAGCTCGATGAGCTTGGTGATCACCTCTGCATAGTTGACCGCAGAAATGCAGGCGCCTGCGATGGCCGCGCGCGTTTCCTCCGCGCCGGCCTCCCCGTGCACGTCCGCGAGAATAGCCGACGAGTCGAGGACTACGTCAGCCACCAGATGCCTCGCGCTCGGCTTCCGCGCGACGGTCGGCCAGAAGCTGCTCTACGAGATCGACGTCTGCTGGGATGATCCTCTGCACCAACTCCCTGACTCTGCGCATTGCGGTCTCGCTGCTGATCAACTTGAACTCCTCGCCGTCGAGCCGCGCCATGACGCCTCTCCCTGGCTCGGCTTTGAAAGCTGCGACCACTTCCTTCGGCAGGACAATGCTACCGTCCGGACGAACCACGAGCCGGTAGGCGCCGCCTCCGCGAGATTCGACGAACGCCCGATAGTCGATGGCGGGTTCGAACGAAGTGGGCGACTCCGCGACGCCACTCACATCCGCGTGTCCAAGCGTGTAGCCGCCCCGCTGCGCGTCGCTCTCCAGAACGTTGCGGACATGCTGGTAGCGCTTGCCCAGGAACCGGGCGATCTCGGCACGCGGGACCCCGGCGGCGTCCAGAGCCCGAATTCGGTCGGAAACCGTGCTGTACGGGCGGATGATGTCATCGAGTCGGGTGTGTTCACTGGCCACGGGGCGTCCGAACATGTTAGTTAGTTACACAGGCAGGTTAGATAGTTCATTTCACCGCCCGTGTCAATCGCTTGTGACGCCGGGCCGCCCTGGCTAGAAGGGCGCCTTCGCGTGGAGGAGGGGCCGGGCTTGTCGCGGCTGGTGATGAAATTCGGCGGCACCTCGGTGGCCGACCTGGAGCGCATCCGCCGCGTGGCCCGACTTGTGGCCGCCCAGGTGGACGCGGGCGAAGAGGTCGCCGTGGTGGTCTCGGCCATGGCGGGCCGGACCAACGAGCTGGTGGCCTGGACGGACGGGGCCGGCGCCGCGGCGCCCGGCCTGCCCTCTTCCGACGACGAATACGATGTGGTGGTGGCGTCCGGCGAGCAGGTGTCCGCCGGCCTGCTCGCCATGACCCTGCGCAACATGGGCTACAACGCGCGCTCCTGGCTGGCCTGGCAGATCCCCATCCTGACGGACGAAGTGCATGGCCGGGCGCGGATCGACGAGGTCTCGCCCGACAAGCTGCTGGCCGCCATGCAGTCGGGCGAAATCCCGATCATCGCGGGCTTCCAGGGCGTCGACCGGCAGGGCCGGCTGACCACGCTAGGGCGCGGGGCAGGCGACCTGTCGGCGGTGGCGGTGGCCGCGGCGCTGCGACCGGCGTACTGCAACATCTACACCGACGTGGACGGGGTCTACACCACCGACCCGCGCATCGAGCAAAGGGCGCGGCGGCTGGAACGCGTCAGCTACGAAGAGATGCTGGAGATGGCCTCGCTGGGCGCCAAGGTGCTGCAGAGCCGCTCCGTGGAACTGGCCATGGCCGAGAGCGTGCCCCTGCGCGTGCTCTCGAGCTTCGTGGAGCCCGGCGAGGCGGCCGGGGTCGGCACCATCGTCTGCGACGAGGAGGAAATCGTGGAGAAGCGCATCGTGAGCGGCGTGGCCTACAGCCGTGACGAGGCCAAGATCAGCCTCTTCGGCCTTCCCGATCACCCCGGCGTGTCGTCCGAGATCTTCGGTCGCCTCGCCGACGCCAACGTGAACGTCGACATGATCGTGCAGAGCCACGCGCGCCAGGAAGGCGCGGCGAACATGGAGTTCACGGTCGGCAAGCGAGACGCCGCCCGGGCGATAGAAATCATGGGCGAGGCGAAGTCGGCGATCCACTACGAGGACATTGCCATCGATGACAACGTCGCCAAGGTCTCGGTGATCGGGGTCGGCATGCGCAGCCATACAGGCGTCGCCCAGACCATGTTCAAGGCCCTGGCCGAGAAGGGCGTGAACATCCAGGTGATCTCCACCTCGGAGATCAAGATCAGCGTGCTGATCGACGCGGCCTACACCGAACTGGCCGTTCGCGCCCTGCATTCCGCATACGGACTCGACAAGGCCTGATCGCTTCGGCGGCGCCGATTAGGCCGCCGCCGGTGCGCGCAGCGCCGTGCGCGAGAGGCTCGCCGCGGCCGCGATGAAGGCGAAGCCGGCCGCGACCACCAGGCCCACGATCTCGCCGCGCTCACCCAGGAAGTGCAGGAAGATCGCCGTCATCACAGCGCCGATGGTCTGGCCGGTGAGTCGGGCGGTCGCCAGCATGCCGCCGGCGGCGCCGGCTCGCTCTCGCGGCGCCGAGGTCAGCATCATCCGGTTGTTCGGGGACTGGAAGAGGCCGAAGCCGACGCCGCAGACCACCATGCGCCAGCTGATGTCGAAGCCGCTCGCGCCCGGCGGCATGCCGGCCAGGAGCAGCAGCCCGCCGGCCAGGCCGACCAGGCCCACCGCGCAAAGGATCGCCACGGGCAGGCGGTCGGCCAGTCGTCCGGCGATGATCGATGTCAGGGCCACGGCCACGGGCCACGGCGTCAGCAACAGGCCGGTTTCCACCTGGCTGCGGTGCAAGCTGTTCTCGAAGTGGAACGGCAGGCCGACGAAGGCCAGCATCTGGGCGGCGAAAGACGCGACGGAGGTGACGATCGACAGGGCGAAGATCGGATCGCGCAACAGGTCGACAGGCAGGAGCGGGCGCGCCTGGCCGAGTTCGCGGCGCACCAGCACCGCCCCGATCACGAGCCCGGCGGCGGTCTCCAGCGCTCCGGCGAGCTTCGCCGTCGTCCGGGTGAGCATGTCGATCCCGCTGATCACCAGGCCGAAGGTCAGGGCGTTGAGGATCGCGGCCAGCACGTCGAAGCGCCGGGCGGACAGTGGAGTAGTGGGCAGGGCGAAGCTGGCCACGGCCAGGGCCGCGAGCCCGATCGGGATGTTCACCGCGAACAGCCACTGCCAGGGTCCCAGCGCCAGGATCGCCGAGGCCACGGTGGGTCCGAGCGCGGCGGACGCCGAGACGATCATGGCGTTCAGGCCGATGCCTCTCCCCAGCATCCGGTGCGGATAGGTGAAGCGCACCAGCGCCCCGTTGACGCTCATCACCCCCGCCGCGCCAAGGCCCTGCAGGGTGCGCGCGCCGGTGAGCGCCGGCAGTGAGTGGGACAGCACGCACGCCACCGACGCGAGCGTGAACAGGGTCAGTCCCGCCTGATAGATGCGCTTGTAGCCGACGATTTCGCCGAGCGCCGCCAGCGGCAGCAGGCTGACCACGATGGCCAGCTGATAGGCGTTGACGATCCAGACGGACTCCGCCGGCTGCGCGCCAAAGTCCCGGGCGATGGCCGGCAGCGCCACATTGGCGATGGCGCTGTCGAGCACGGTCATGGCGATGGCCAGCCCGATGGCGCCGATCGAGAACCAGCGTTGCGGCGTCGCCAGGCCGTCCGGCGGCTCCTGGACAATGGCGACGGGGCTATCGAAACCCGTCGCGGGGCGGCGCGGCGGGAGCTCTTCCATCGGCGCCTCTGAACCGGCTCGATCCATGGTTGCGATCAAGCGCTCTGACGGCGCAGCGTCAACGGTCGGACGGCGGCCCGCACCGATCGGCTACTTCGCGGGCGGGGCTGCGTTGGCCGGCGTGGGCGCTTGCGCCGCCGCGGCCGTTGACGGCTTCGCCGCGGGCCTCGGAGCGAAGGCGGCGAGGCTCGAGGGGAACACCGCGGTGCCGGCCACGATGTACCAGGTGACGAACAGGGCGCAGACGAAGGCACCCGGCGCATAGTCGTTGGTCCGCCGGTAGGTGAAGGCGGCGATGACCCCGATCACCGCCAGGATCGGCACGAACTGGAATGCGATGATGGTGTTCAAAGGTTCCTGCGGTGTGAGCAGCAGGCCGGTGGCGGCCATTGTGACGTATTGTGCGCCCAGCATCACGGCGAACCCCAAGCCCATGGCCAGGGCGCCGTAGACGCTCGCCTCCGTGGCGCTTTCGCCGCGCACGGGAATGCTGGACGCGAAACCGCGCAGGGCCAGCAGGAAGAAGGCGGTGAAGAACGGCAGATACACCAGGAAGAAGCCGAAGTGGCGGGCGTCGAGCAGCTTCAACCCCAGCACCCAGAACCGGTAGTCGACCTTGAACAGGGCGTCGACCACGACCAGCGACAGATAGCCCACCGACACGCTGAGCAGGGCGATGCCGACGGCGAGGCCCCAGCGGTGCGTGAACGTCGTGCGTTCGCCGCGCAGGACAAGGGAGAGCAGCAGGCTCACCACGCCGGTGAGCATGGCCCAGACGGCCAGCTGGTTGGTGATCTGCTCGGAGAAGGTGGAGAGCGCGAAGGGCAGGGTACCGGTCACCGCGAAGGGAGCGAAGAACACCGTCGGGGCGAACTTCATGAACGGATAGAAGGTCACCGCGGGCAGGGCGGCGCTGACCAGGAAGGCCAACCACCAGCGGCCGCCTCGTCCGCTCGCCGCGACCTGCGGCTCGGCGCGCAGCCGCGAAAACAGCCGCATCGACAGGGCCAGATCGAATGTCCCGAGCATCAGCATCACGCAGCCGACGAAGCCGATCGCCGTGCCGATCTCCTTGCCGAACCAGATCTCGTCGCTGAGCGGCTTGGGTGAAGCCGCGCCCGTCAATGTCTGACCGAACCAGTCCACGGCCGGCGCGACGCCGGCGGCGTTGAAGTGCTCCTGCGGATGATCCACCGGCGGGTTGACCAGGCGGCGCGCCGTGCCCGCGGCGATGTCGCCATAGACCTTGCCCGGAACAACCGGCCCGGCGGTTGCGAAGATCTTCTCCAGCCGCTTGGAGGAGGCCGCCATGGAACCCTTGGGGACCTGCCACATCAGCGGCGCGAACTCGTCGAACTGGCCGAAGACGACCTCCAGATTGCGAGGAAAAGCCCCGTCGCCGTCCCTGGTCTGGCCGAGGAAGCCGGTGGTCGATCCTTCCAGGACCACGGACCTGTAGCCGTCGGGAAACGCCGCCGCCGCGGCGATCACCGGCACGCCGCCCATGCTGTGCCCCTCGAGGCCGATGTTGGACTTGTCGACGCCAGGCAGACCACGCAGGTATTTCAGCGCCGCCGGCCCGCCGCCGCCCTGGTCGCCCAGCACGCCGCCGGAATAGCCGTGTCCGGCCATGTCCATGGCCAGCACTACATAGCCCCGCCGGGCCAGCTCGATGGCGAAGGGGCTCTGCATCTCGCGGGTGTTGATGAAGCCGTGGGCGACCAGCACCGCCGGCGCCGGATGCTCCGGCGTGGCGGAGGGCGGGGTGTAGAGCAGGCCGGCGAACTGCACGCCGCCATCGCCGGGGAACCGCACGTCGGTGACCTTCACCCCGCCGGAGGTCTGCACCAGGTGGGCGATCAGGCCGCCGAACAGCACCAGCACCCAGCCCAGGGTGAACAGGCCCAGCTTCCTGCGCATACGCTTGGCCCCTCCCCAGGTCGGCTCTCGTGTCGAGCGCCGGCGGAACAGTCGCACAGGTTTCCCGCCTTGTCGCGGCGCCGGGCGATCGCGTGTCAAGCGGTTAAACTTGCTGGGAAAACGTGCTCAATAGAGACGCCCGACCGCGAGTGGGGCCGAGCGGACGCGCCGCGTCCGGACAATCGATGAGGGTAGGCGATGACCAGTGGGACTCCGATGGCGGGCGTGGCGCTCCTGGCCGCCCTGGCGCTCCTGGGATCGCCGTCGCACGCCGCGACCATCGTGGCGGCCCCGGCGCCGGTCCAGATGACCATGCCTCACAAGCCGTTCGACCACATGGTGGGCTGCTGGGATGTCACCGGAACGCTGAACGGCAAGCCGGTGACCAACCGGGCCGAGGGGCATTGGCTGGTCGACGGCGCCTTCTTCTTGCTGCGCCTCGAAAGCACGAACGCGCCGCGGCGCTACCAGGCGGACGTTTTCTACGGCTGGGACGCGGGGACCAGCCAGATCGTGGTCCACTGGCTGGACACCCTCGGCGGCGGGGCCTCGCGAACCCTGGGCGTCGGCCAGGTCGCTGGGGGCGCCCTGGACGTGGTCTTCGACTACCCCGACGGCAAACTGGACAACCGCGTCACCGTCGACACCGCCAAGAGCACCTTTCGCATGCTGATCGTCACCCCGCCCAACGGCCCCACCTTCGCCGACTACGCCTTCGCTCCGCGCGCCTGCGCCCCCGGCGAACTCATCGAGTGGACGCTGCCGGCCGACACGAGCGGCTGACCGGTTCGCCGGGCTGACACACCGGCCGCCCTGCGCCGCCTCAGCTGACGCCGCCCGGGCGCCGAAAGAACAGGCGCCGTCAAAAAAAGCCGCACTCGGAGCAGGGCGCCGTAGCGGTATCAGGACCACAAAACCTGCTATAGGCGCCCCAAGAGGGAGAGAGCGTCCGACGTCATGCCCGCGCCAGGCCTAGCCACCCGCGGACCACGCAGCCTGCTTCGCCAGATCCGCGAGGCGATGGAGAGCGTGCGTCCCGCCCAGGCCAAGCTCAACATGGTGGTCCGCGCCATCGCGGTGTCCATGGTGGCGGAGGTGTGTTCGCTCTACCTGCGGCGCGCCTCGGGCGAGATGGAGTTGTTCGCCACCGAGGGCCTCGACCCCGGCGCCGTGCACGTGACCCGGATGAAGCCCGGCGAGGGCCTGGTGGGCGAGATCATGCGCCTGGGTCGGCCGCTGAACCTCTCCGACGCGCCCAGCCATCCGGCCTTCTCCTACCGGCCCGAAACCGGCGAGGACCCGTTCCACGCCTTCCTGGGGGTGCCCCTGCTGCGGGGCGGTCGGACCGTGGGCGTGCTGGTGGTGCAGAACCGCACCAGCCGCACCTATGCGGAAGACGAGGTCGAGGACCTGCAGATCATCGCCATGGTGCTCGCCGAGATGGTGGCCGCCGGCGAGCTGCTCGGCCAGACGGAACTCAAGGACGTCGAGATCGCCCCGCATCGCCCGGAGCGGTTGAAGGGTCAGAGGCTGGCGGACGGGCTGGCGATCGGTGTCGCGGTGCTGCACGAGGTGGCGGTGGCCGTCGGCCAGCTGCTTTCGGAGGACGCGGCGGCCGAGGAGGTGCGGCTGAAGACCGCGGTCACCGCCCTGCAGGCGCAGATCGACGACATGCTCGAAGGCCACCAGGCGGTGCTGGGAGCGTCTTATGACGTGCTTGAAGCCTACCGCATGTTCGCCCACGACCGGGGCTGGAACCACTCCCTGCTGGAAGCGGTCCGTTCGGGCCTGTCGGCGGAGGCGGCGGTGGAGCGCGTGCGCTCCGAGCATCGCGCCCGGCTCGGCCAGGCGCGCGACCCCTATCTGCGCGAGCGTGTGCACGACCTAGAGGACCTCAACGACCGTCTGCTGCGTCACCTGGCCGGCGACGGCGTCGAGGCGCGGGTCCTGCCGGAGAACGCCATCCTCATCGCGCGCAATCTCGGTCCGGCGGAACTCCTGGAATACGACCGCACCAAGCTGCGCGGCGTGCTGCTGGAGGAAGGCTCCGGAACCAGCCACGCGGCCATCGTGGCGCGGGCGCTGGACATACCCTGCGTCGGCCGCCTGGACGGGCTGCGCGACCGGGTGAGTTCCGGCGATCAGGTGATCGTCGACGCCGAGACCGGCGAAGCCTACTTGCGCCCCCGCCCGGACGTGGTCGCGGCGCTCAACGCCAGGCTGGGCGTGCGGGCTCAGCGCCGCGCCGAGTTCGCCCGGCTGCGGGACACGCCGGCCTTCACCCGCGACGGCGCCAAGATCACCCTGTCCATGAACGCCGGACTCGCGGTCGATCTGGACAGCCTGGCCGAGACTGGGGCGGAAGGCATTGGCCTCTTCCGCACCGAGTTCCAGTTCATGGTATCGGAGGATCTGCCGAGGTTCAACGCCCAGGCGGCGCTCTACGGCAAGGTGCTGGACGCGGCCGATGGCCTGCCCGTGACCTTCCGCACCCTCGACCTCGGCGGCGACAAGGTCCTGCCCTATCTGGAGGCCGAGCGGGAAGACAATCCGGCGCTGGGCTGGCGCGCCATCCGCATGGGCCTCGACCGTCCGGCGCTGCTGCGCCTTCAGCTGCGCGCCCTGATCGCCGCGGCGCGCGGGCGGCCCCTGCGAATCATGTTCCCGCTGGTCGCCACGGTGGAAGAATTCCGCACCGCCCGGGCCCTGGTGGAGCATGAGGTCGCCTGGGCGCAGCGGCGCGGCCGCCCGGCCCCGTCTCGTCTGGACGTCGGCGCGATGATCGAGGCGCCGGCGCTGATCTGGCACCTGGACGCGCTGTTGCCGATGACCGATTTCGTCTCGGTCGGAACCAACGACCTGATGCAGTACCTGTTCGCCGCCGACCGGGGCAATCCGCGCGTCTCGGACCGCTACGACCCGCTCTCGCCGCCCGCCCTGCGCGCGTTGAAGGCGATTCAGCAGGCCTGCGCCGACAGCGGGACCCCGGTGTCGGTGTGCGGCGAAATGGCCGGCCGGCCGCTCGAAGCCTTCGCCCTGGTCGCCCTGGGATTCGAGGGCCTGTCCATGCCGCCCGGCGGCATTGGACCGGTCAAACAGATGGTTCTGTCGTGCGATCGCGAGGCTGCCAGACGCGGTGTCGAGGCGCTTCTGAAGGGAACTCAAGGCTCTGTGCGCAACGAGTTGGAGACCCTCGCACGGAAGCTTTATGTCGCGGTCTAGGCCGTTGGAATCGCGACTTTTCTCTGCTAATCAAAACGAACCATTAACAATGGCGATCTTAGGGTGCGCGGATCAGTGCTGAGCCGCGTTTTTGGGAACGCGACGCAAGTCGGGGGTTTTCGAGTAGCATGCCTCTCGATACGGGCGCTTACGCCGACGCACTCGGTTCCGGCCAGCAGGCCCAGGAACGGTCGACACGGCGCCTGCGCGCCACGCTCAATCCGGACATCGACATCGGCTCGGCCCTGCGCCTCGCGCGCGAATCGCTGGGCCTGACGGTCGACGACATTTCCGCCGTCACCAAGGTGCGCGTCGCCCACCTCGAGGCGCTGGAGGCCATGGCCATCGACCGGCTGCCGGCCCGCGCCTTCGCCATCGGCTATGTACGCGCCTACGCCAAGGCGCTTGGCCTGGACGCGGACGCCGTCGCCGCCCGTTTCCGCGCCGAGAACCCGGACGACGACGGGGTTCTGCGCACGCCGGTGGGCGTCCGCCACCAGCGAGGCGGCAGGTCGAGGCCGCTGATCGCCGTTGCGGCCGTCGCCATCATCGCCCTGGTGGCCTGGAACGTGGCGCGTCACGCCATGGCCCAGGCCCCGCACGGCCCGCGCGCCGCCGCGCCGGCGAGGATCGTCCACATCTCCAAGGCGCCTCCCACGTCCGGCGCCTTCTCGGTCAATGCGCCGCTGCCGGCCCCGCCGGAAGCCACCGCGCCCGACCCCTACGCCACGCCGGGGCTCGCCGCCGCCGCCGCCGCCGGGGGCTCCGCCGACGCCGCCGACGCCGCCGCCAGGGCCGAGGCCGCCGCCGCCAAGCCCGTCGTCGTCGCCAGCGGCGCGCCGTTCACGCCCGAGGGCGCCATCTACGGCTCGCCGGTCGGCCAGTCGGGAATCATCGTCCAGGCGCGCAAGCCGCTCAGCCTGATAGTTCGCGGCAAGGACGGCGCGGTCTATTTCGCGCGGCAGCTGGCGCAGGGCGAAGCCTACCGCGTGCCGGCCCTCGCCGACATCACCGCCGAGGTCTCCAGCCCGGCCAACGCCGAGATCTTCGTGGGCGGACGCTCGAAGGGCGTGTTCAGCCAGCCGACCGAGACCTACGGCAAGCTCGCCGGCTGAGAACTTCAGCCTCGATTAGTCCCGCCTGACCGCTTGGGTTTGTGCGCGTTTATCCCTATCCTAGGCGTGTCATGACCATTCAAGACCACACCCGCTTGCGGCCCTGGCGGGCGATCGACCGGCGCAGGTCGCGCCTCATCCATGTCGGCTCCGTGCCGGTGGGCGGCGATTCGCCGATCACCGTGCAGTCGATGACCAACACGCTCACGTCGGACGCCCAGGCCACCATCCACCAGATTCGCGAACTCGAGGCGGCCGGCGCGGACATCGTCCGAGTTTCCTGCCCGGACGAGGCCTCGACAGCGGCGCTGCCGGCCATCGTCAAGGCCTCGAATGTCCCGATCGTCGCCGACATCCACTTCCACTACAAGCGCGGCATCGAGGCGGCCAAGGCCGGCGCGGCCTGCCTGCGCATCAATCCCGGCAACATTGGGTCTGCGCAGCGGGTACGCGAGGTGATCGATGCGGCCCGCGATCACGGCTGTTCCATGCGCATCGGCGTCAACGCCGGCTCGCTGGAGCCGCACCTGCTGGAACAGTACGGCGAGCCTTGCCCGGAAGCCATGGTGCAGAGCGCCCTCGACCACGCCAAGATCCTTCAGGACCACGACTTCCACGAGTTCAAGATCAGCGTGAAAGCCTCGGACCCCTTCCTGGCCGTCGCCGCCTACCAGTTGCTGGCCGAGGCCATCGACTGCCCGCTGCACGTGGGCATCACCGAGGCGGGCGGGCTGCGGTCCGGCACCATCAAGTCGGCCATCGGCATGGGCAATCTGCTCTGGGCCGGCATTGGCGACACGATCCGCGTCTCCTTGGCGGCCGACCCCGTGGAGGAGATCAAGGCCGGATTCGACATCCTCAAGTCGCTCGGCCTGCGCCATCGCGGCGTCAACATCATCGCCTGCCCGTCATGCGCGCGTCAGGGCTTCAACGTCATCGAGACCGTCTCGAAGCTCGAGCAGCGCCTCGCGCACATCTCCACCTCCATGAGCCTGTCGATCATCGGTTGTGTGGTGAACGGTCCGGGCGAGGCCCTGCTCACCGACGTCGGCTTCACGGGCGGCGGCAAGGGCGCCGGCATGGTCTATCTCGCCGGAAAAGCCGACCACAAGCTCGACAACGAGCGCATGGTCGACCACATCGTCGAGCTGGTCGAGGCCAGGGCCGCCGAACTGGAGCGCGCCGCGGCGCCGCTGGCGGCGGAATAGCCCAGGCGACAGTTCGCAATCGCTTGAACGATGTTCGATGACGCCCGCGTCACCCTTGCGCCCGGGCCGTCATGCGGTTTACCTGCCGCCTCCAACACAACCCGGAGGGACGAATGTCCGCGGACGGCACCTGGAAGACCACGATCAACTCCCCGATGGGGGTGCAGCAAGGCACGCTGACCATCACCACCAGCGGCGCCACCTTCACCGGCAAGATGGAAAGCGCGCAAGGCACGCAGGATGTCTCGGGCACGGTGGACGGCGACAAGCTCGCCTGGGAGTCCCAGCTGACCCAGCCGTTCCCCATCAAGCTGGAATTCAGCGTCACCGTCAGCGGCGACAGCATGGAAGGCGCGGTGAAGGCCGGCTCCTTCGGCTCCTCGCCGCTCAAGGGCGTGCGCGCCTAGTCTGAGGTCGGTCGGCATCTTGCGCCCCGTCCACCGCGCCAGCCGCTGGTGGAGGGGCGCAAGGCCAACGCCCCAGCGTCGATGACCCAGACCCTCCTCAGCGCCTGGACCGCCGCGCGGTCGCGGCTGGAGGCGGCGGGGGTGGACAGTCCGGCCATAGACGCGCGCCTGTTGCTCGAAGCGGCGGCGGACGTGGCGCGCGCGGAGATCATCGCGGACCCATACCGCCGGCTGAGCGAGGCGCAGCGCGCGCGGCTCGCGGACTATGTCGACAGGCGCGCGCGGCGCGAGCCGGTGAGCCACATCCTGGGGCGCCGCGGCTTCTGGAAGATCATGCTCAAGGTGACGCCGGACGTGCTCACGCCGCGGCCGGACACGGAAACCATTCTCGACGTCGTGCTCGCGCGGTTCACTCCGCACGCGCGGTTCAGCGTGCTGGATCTGGGCGTCGGGTCGGGCGCGATACTGCTGGCGATCCTGGCCGAGCGGCGGGCGGCCAGGGGGCTCGGTGTCGACGTCTCGGAGGAGGCGCTGGCCGTGGCGCGGGAGAACGCGGCCAACCTCGGCCTGGCGTCCCGCGCGGCGCTGCTGCGCAGCGACTGGACGGCCGGCCTGGGGGACGACGGCTTCGATCTGGTGGTCAGCAACCCGCCCTATGTCCGCAGCGGCGACATCGCCGGCCTCGACCCGGAGGTGAGCGAGCATGAACCGCGGCTGGCGCTGGACGGCGGCCCGGACGGTCTGGCGGCCTATCGTCGCCTGGCGCCCGAGATCCTGCGGGTGCTGCGCCCGGGCGGAGTCTTCGCCGTAGAGATCGGTTTCGACCAGCGCGCGGCCGTGGAGCAGCTGTTCCGGGATGCCGGCGCGCAGGCGCTCCGATGCGTCCGTGACCTCGCGGACCGCGACCGGGTGGTGACCGGAACCAAGAAACCCCTTGGAATCGGGGCGGCTAGTCGCTAGATCATGGGCGTCTCCTCCTAGAACGTCGGGGTCTTAGGGTCAGGGCGCGGGCCATTCGGCCGGCGCGAGGCCGCTCCGGCAGGCGCCATCGGCGAACCCTCGCGAATGCGCCTTCCAGCCTGGTCGCGGAGACAGGGAACCAGCTTTTCGAAGGACTACTTCGGGCCAACGCGCCCGCAACGCCAGGAAGCCGCAATCCGCCGCCAGGGCCAGGCCCCGACGACGCCACGGCCCTCAATAGGTCGCCAAAAGAATGAGAGATTTCAAGGGTATGAAGCGCCAACGGGGGCGCAATCGCGGCGGTGGAGGCGGCGGCGGGGGCGGCAAGCCCCAGCACAACGCCAACCGCGCGTTCGACTCCAACGGACCCGACGGAGTGAAGGTCCGCGGCGCGGCCCAGCACATCTTCGAGAAGTACACCCAGTTCGCCCGCGACGCCTCGGCGTCCGGGGATCGCGTGCTCGCGGAGAACTATCTGCAGCACGCCGAGCACTACTTCCGCGTCCTGCGCGCCATGCAGCCGCAGCGCCCGCTCTCGGAAATCATGGGCCGCGAGCAGTTCGCCTCCGGCTATGACATCGACTTCGAGGAAGAGCCGCAGCCGGCCGCCGAACAATCCGAGACGGAGGCCTACGCCGAGGGCCCGGACGGCGAGGGCCGCCGCGACGATCGCGGCTGGAGCCGGGACGAGCGGCCGCGCGAGGATCGTCAAAGGTCTGACGGCCAGCGCGACGACCGTCCCCGCGACGACCGAGCCCAGGGCGACTTCCGCCAGGCGGGCAGGGACGATCGCCCGCGCGACGATCGGCCCCGCGACGACAGGCCGCGTGACGACAGGCCCAGGGACGACAGGCCTAGGGATGACCGGCCCAGGGACGATCGCGGCCAGGGCGACTTCCGCCAGCGCGACGACCGCGGCCAGGGCGAATTCCGCCCGCGCGACGACCGGCCCAGGGAGGATCGCGGCCAAGGCGACTTCCGCGGGCGGGACGACAGGCCGCGCGACCGTTTCGCACGCGACGACCGACCGCAGCGCTTCAACCGCGACGACCGCCGTGACCGCCCGGAGCGCGCGCCGGACCGCGATCCGCTCGGCGTGGTCGAACCCCAGGCGACGCCGCTGACCGGCGCGGCGCCGGCCTATGAGCCGCCGCGCGAGCCGCGTGGCGGGGTGCTGCGCAGCGACGACGGGGTCAGCCAGGCGCCGGCCTTCCTGCAGGCCCGCGCGCCGGAGATCCGCGCCGAGGAGCGGGACGAGCCGGTGGCGGAGACGCCGCGTCCGCGCCGCCGCCGCGCGCCGAAGAGCTTCGAGGCGCCGGACGGCGCCGCGCCGACGGAGTCCGACGAGGGTTGAGGGCGCCGGGCTGGGCTTCGCCTGGCCCCGGGTCTAGGCTGACGCCGCTCACGGGAGGCGTCATGCGGTTCAATCCGACGGTACTCGGCGCCTGCCTCGCGCTCGCGGCGGGCGCCCAAGCCGAGCCCCTGCGCGTGCAGTTCGACGCTCCGCAGGCCAATGCGCCGGCGCCCACCGCCTTCGTCATCGACGCCCAGACCGAACCCGGCGGCGTGGAATCCCAAACCACGGTGAAGGGCTGGTTCGCCGCCCTGCCGCCCAATCCCGCCCAGTCCGGCGAGGTGGAAGGCAGCTGCATCGAGGCCCGCTGCGCCCTCAAGGCGACGCTCGAGGACGGCGAATTCAACCTCACCGGCGATTTCGGCCGTGGCGGCGGGGCTGGCCGCTTCAAGCTGAACGGCGACGACGGCAAAGCCGTGGCCGAGGGCCCGCTGACCGCGCGCCCCATCACCGGGGCGCTGCCAGGGCTGGGCGTGCTGGCGGCGCTGGACGCGGTGAGCGGGCTTGAGCTGGTGGACCTGCTGGACTGGAACGGGACCGAAGTCGGCCAGATCTCCGGCCAGATCGACCCCAAAGAACCGCCAGACGACTCCGCGCGCGAATCCCTGGCGACCTGGCAGGGGCAGAAGGGACGGCCGATGACCGGGCTGATCTTCGTCGGCGAGCTGGCGGAGCTGAGGGCCGGCGCGGACGCGGCCCGGCGGACGGCCGGCTGGGCCCCCGCTACGGACCTCGGACCCGGCGTCGCCGCCGCCTATCCCGCCGCCGCGCTGCCGCGCGCCAGGCCGTCCGGCAAGACGCGCCGCTTCGAGAGCGCCGACGGCCACGCCTGGGTGGAGATCGCGACCGAGGCCGCCCTGACGTCGGACGCCTTCGACGCCCTGGTCGAGCGGCTCACGGCGGACGACGCCTCACGCAGCCAGGTCAACTACACGCGGGTGAACGACCATCTGGAGCTGAGCTACGAGAAGGCGGGGCGCGCGACGCTCGACATCTACGAGAGCCGCGAGCGGGGCCTGATCCGGCTCGAATATTCCTACCCCTCCGACAAGGCCGACAGCTACGCGCGCTTCACCGGCCTGATCCAGCGGTCGTTCCAGGTGGCGCGGGACGGGGAGTAGCAAACCAACGCTGTCATCCCGGAAAGCCGCGCTAGCGGCTTATCCGGGACCGCCGAGAACGCCGGCGCTTGCCGCGGTCCCGGATAAGCGCTTTGCGCTTTCCGGGATGACAGCGGTTGGGGTTAGGCGATTTGCGCTAGGCCGCCGAGGCCTGCGCCGGTGCGGGCTTCAGCGTGCGCCAGGCGAAAGCCGGCAGGGCGTGAAGCTTGAACGCCGGGCGCGCGGCGGCGGCGATGCAGTCTTCCAGGCACGACAGCAGGATATCCGCCGGGCCGTCGTTGAGGAAATGATTGCCGGCCACCCTCGCGAACCGCATCGGACTGCGGGTGCGGGTCTCCTTGACCAGCCGCTCGGCCATCTCGATGGGGGCGAAGTCGTCGGCGTCGCCGTGGATCACGTGCACCGGCGCCCGCACCAGCTCGAGCGCGCGGCGCATGTGGCCGAGCTGGCCGCGCTGGCCGCTGACTTCCATGACCGCATTGCGCAGATCGCGGGGGATCAGCTTCAGGACGCGCGCACCGAGGTCCATCAGCCAGCGGGCCGTCGGGCCCGGCTCGCCGAGGAAGCTGGACAGCAGCACCACGCCGGCCAGCGACCTGGGCTGGTCGGCGGCCATCAGCGAGGCGATGGCGGCGCCGTAGGACTGGCCGACCAGCAGGATCTTCTGGCCCGGCGCGGCGTTGAGCAGCGGAGAGAGCGCCAGCGCCTGCAGGGTGATGTCCGGCACGCAGGCGACCGGTTCGCTGGCGGCGAAGCCAGGGCGGTCGACGACGATCATCTCGCGGTCGGCGGGCAGGGCGGCCAGCACCGGCGCCCAGTATTCGGCCCAGGACGGCGCCCCGGTGACCACGACGATCTTCCAGGGGGCCGGATGCTTGCGCGGGGTCTCCAGGGCGGAGATGCGCCAGCCGAGGCCGCCGCCGGCCATGAAGCTCACCCGGCGCACCACGCTGTCGGGGTAGTCCTGCGACGTGGGCCGGTGTTCGGTGCGGCCGCTCGCCGCGGATTCCAGGCAGGCCCAGCCCAGCGCCAGCACGCCCTTGGGCCTGCGTCCGGTCGGCCTCTTGTCTCCCTTCTGGATCTTCATGGTCTTCGTCCGAAAACGGATTGGTGTTGCAGGTTAGTCGTCCTGACCGGAGCGTCGGTTCACCATGCGGCGCCAATTCTGAATCCCGGCTGAAACCGACCCTATTTTCCCGTTCATCTTTGACGGCTCCCGGGCGACAAAACCGCGCCAGACGGGTAGAGGGGCGCAAACCTGGGGAAGGGCACGCTCAATGACATCTCTCGATCGGCGCCAGCTGGTGGGCGGCGCCGCGGCCATCGCGCCGCTGCTGTTGGCCGGCCGGGCCAAGGCCGCGGCGAGCGCCTATCCGGCCCTGCAGGCGGTGCTGGACAGCTATGTGGCCGCCAAGAAGCTGCCGGGCGCGGTGGCGGCGGTCAGCCGGGCGGGCGGGCCTACCGACATCCTGGCGGCGGGGACCCTGGCCTTCGATTCCACCGCGCCCATGGCCGCCGACAGCCTGGTGCGCGTCTATTCCATGACCAAGCCCATCGTCGGCGTGGCGACCATGATGCTGGTGGAACAGGGCAAGCTGCGCCTGGACCAGCCGCTCGCCGACATCCTGCCGGCGTTTGGGGACATGCAGGTGATCGTGGGCGGCGACATCACCAAGACGCGCCCGGCGGCGGGCCCGATCCTGATCCGCCACCTGGTCACCCACACCTCGGGCCTGTCCTACAACATCAACGGCGACACCCCCCTGGCCAAGGCCTACCGCCACGCGGGGCTCCGGCCGGGCTCGCGCGGGCCGGCCGCGCCCGGCGACGCGGACGCGCCCAAGGACCTGGAGGAGTTCGGCGCGCGCCTGGCCAAGCTGCCGCTCGACTTCGATCCGGGGACGAAGTGGCAATACTCGGTGGCCGCCGACCTGATGGGCCTGGTGATCCAGCACGTGTCGGGCATGGGTTTCTGGGACTTCCTGGACAGCAGGATCTTCCAGCCCCTGCGCATGGGCGACACCGACTTCGAGGTTCCGGCCTCGCGCCTGCCGAGGCTCACCAGCGTCGTCTACAAGACCGCGAACGGCCTGGTGACCAGCGACGACCGCAACTCGAGCCCCTTCGCCCAGGGCCGCGACCTGCCCAGCGGCGGCGGCGGCCTGGTCTCCACCGCCCAGGACTACGCCCGGTTCAACACCATGCTGCTGAACGAAGGCCAGCTGGGCGGGGCGCGCATCCTGAGGCCGGAGACGGTGCGCCTCGCCCGCTCCAACCTGATGCCGCCGGGCGTGTTCATGCGCCTGATGGGTCCGCCCAACGGCTTCGGCTGCTTCATGCAGGTGGTCCTGCCCGGCGGCTCGTTCCCGGGCGCCGAGCCGCCTGGGTCCTACGGCTGGAGCGGCGCGGCGGGCACCACCATGTGGATCGACCCGGTGAACAGCATCGCCGTGGCCCTGATGGTCCAGTTCATGCCGCCGGGCGCCTACCCGATCTACCTCGAGTCCCGCCAGGCAGCCTACAAGGACCTGCGCGCCGCGGGGGTGGTGAAGAGCTGAGGCGCCTCGGCGCGCCAGCACGGCTGGTCGTGCGCGCGGCGGGTTCCGTCGAAGATTCACCACGGAGTTCACGGAGGAGCACGGAGGTCACGGAGTGGAAGACGATGAGCTTGGCGAGCAGGTCATCGGCTGCGCGTTGAAGGTCCATCGGGCGCTGGGACCAGGCTTGCTTGAGAGCGCCTACGAAGGCTGCCTCGCCCACGAGCTTGGCAAGGCGGGGATTGCCTACGAAAGGCAGCTGGCGCTGCCAGTCGTTTATGACGGCGTCACGATCGACGCCGGCTATCGGCTCGATCTGCTGGTTTCGCGTCGCGTCGTCGTCGAGGTGAAGGCGATCGAGAAGATCGTCGACATTCATCGGGCTCAGCTGCTCAGCGACCTGAAGCTCGGCGGATACCGCCTCGGCTATCTCTTGAACTTCAACGTCACCCTGATGAAGAACGGCATCGTGCGCATCCTGAACGGCTACTAGCGCCGCCCGCCAAGCCCACTCAAGCGCTCGACCGCCACGCGATTACCTCCGTGTTCTCCGTGGTCCTCCGTGCACCTCCTAGTGGTCTGTTCTGACCTCAAGGTTCACCACGGAGATCACGGAGGACCACGGAGGTCACGGAGTGGGTGACCACCGTATTGCCAGGCAGGAGCGCACCGCCAAGGTTGTCACGCTTGCGCGAAGCGCGCCTAGACCAGTCCGGTCCTCGACCGTGTCCTCAGACCTCCTCCGTGTCCTCCGTGGCCCTCCGTGACCTCCGTGGTTGAATCCCTTCCAACCGCGCCGCCGGCGCGCTCCCGCAAGGGGAGAAGGATGCGATGCTACCCTTGTGTGACCTTTGGGCCACACTACATCCGCATCAGCCGGTTGCGCTTGATCAAGGCGGCCGGGGCTGTCCGCCTGTCCTTAGGGGATACCATGAACATCGACCTCTATTCCGACCGCGCCAAGCAGGCGATCCAGTCGGCCCAGTCGCTGGCGCTCGCCCGCCGCCACCAGCAGCTGGCGCCCGAGCATCTGCTCAAGGTCCTGCTCGAGGAGAAGGACGGGCTGAGCCGCGCCCTGATCCAGAGCGCCGGCGGGCGGCCCGACGCGGCCGACGCGGGCGTCGAGGCCCTGCTCGCCAAGACCCCCAAGGTCGAGGGCGGCTCGGGCCAGCTCTACATGCGCCCGGAGACCGCCAGCGTCTTCGCCAAGGCGGAGGAAGACGCCAAGGCCGCCGGCGACGCCTTCGTCACCACCGAGCGCCTGCTGATCGCCCTGGCCAAGGAAGGCGGCGGCGCGGCCAAGGCCCTGAAGGACGCCGGCGCCAACGCCGCGGGCCTGGAGAGCGCCGCCGAGGCCGTGCGCAAGGGCCGCACCGCCGACAGCGCCAGCGCCGAGGAGGGCTACGACGCCCTGAAGCGCTACGCCCGCGACCTCACCCAGGCCGCCCGGGACGGCAAGCTGGACCCGGTGATCGGCCGCGACGAGGAGATCCGCCGCACCATCCAGGTGCTGGCCCGCCGCACCAAGAACAACCCCGTGCTGATCGGCGAGCCCGGCGTCGGCAAGACCGCCATCGTCGAGGGGCTGGCCCTGCGCATCATCAATGGCGACGTGCCGGAGTCCCTCAAGGACAAGAAGCTGATGGCCCTGGACATGGGCAGCCTCATCGCCGGCGCGAAGTACCGCGGCGAGTTCGAGGAGCGGCTGAAGGCGGTGCTCAACGAGGTCACCGCCGCCGAGGGCTCGATCATCCTGTTCATCGACGAGATGCACACGCTCGTCGGGGCCGGCAAGACCGAGGGGGCGATGGACGCCTCCAACCTGCTGAAGCCCGCCCTGGCCCGCGGCGAGCTGCACTGCGTGGGCGCCACCACCCTCGACGAGTACCGCAAGAACGTGGAGAAGGACGCGGCCCTGGCCCGCCGCTTCCAGCCGGTGTTCGTCAGCGAACCCACGGTGGAGGACACCGTCTCCATCCTGCGCGGCCTGAAGGAGAAGTACGAGGTGCACCACGGGGTGCGCATCTCCGACAGCGCCATCGTCGCAGCCGCCACCCTCAGCAACCGCTACATCACCGACCGCTTCCTGCCCGACAAAGCCATCGACCTGGTGGACGAGGCCGCCAGCCGCGTGCGCATGGCGGTGGACTCCAAGCCCGAGGAGCTGGACGAGATCGACCGGCGCGTGGTGCAGCTGAAGATCGAGCGCGAGGCCCTGACCCGCGAGACCGACGACGCCTCCAAGCATCGCCTGGTCAAGCTGGAGGAAGAACTCACAGAGCTGGAAGCCCAGTCAGCCGGCATGACCGGCCGCTGGCGCGCGGAGAAGGACAAGGTCGGCCAGTCCGCCCAGGCGCGCGAGGCCCTGGACCGCCTGCGCGCCGAGCTGGCCACCGCCCAGCGCCGGGGCGACCTGCAGCGCGCCTCGGAGATCGCCTATGGCGAGATCCCGCAGCTGGAAAAGCGCCTGGCGGAAGAAGAGAAGGGCGACACCGAAACCCTCACCCCCGAGGTGGTCGACGCCGAGCAGATCGCCGCCGTGGTCTCCCGCTGGACCGGGGTTCCGGTGGAGAAGATGCTGGAGGGCGAGCGCGCCAAGCTCTTGAAGATGGAAGACAGCCTGCGCGCCCGCGTGGTCGGCCAGGACGAGGCCCTGGTGGCCGTCTCGGACGCCGTGCGCCGCGCCCGCGCGGGCCTGAAGGACCCGGGCCGCCCCATCGGCTCGTTCATGTTCCTAGGCCCCACGGGGGTCGGCAAGACCGAGCTGACCAAGGCCCTCGCCGAATTCCTGTTCGACGACGAGGCGGCGATCACCCGCCTCGACATGAGCGAATACATGGAGAAGCACTCGGTGAGCCGGATGATCGGCGCGCCTCCCGGCTACGTCGGCTACGACGAAGGCGGGGCGCTCACCGAGTCCATCCGCCGCCGGCCCTATCAGGTGGTGCTGTTCGACGAGATCGAGAAGGCCCACCCGGACGTGTTCAACATCCTCCTGCAGGTGCTCGACGACGGGCGGCTGACCGACGGCCAGGGCCGCACGGTGGATTTCCGCAACACCCTGATCATCATGACCTCCAACATGGGCGCCGAGTATCTCGCCGCGCTAAGCGAGGGCGAGGACGTGAACGCCGTGCGCCCGCTGGTGATGGACGCCGTGCGCCGCCACTTCCGGCCCGAGTTCCTCAACCGCATCGACGAGATCATCCTGTTCAAGCGCCTGGGCCGCGAACAGATGGACACCATCGTGACCATCCAGCTGGCGCGGGTGGAAAAGCTGCTCGCCGACCGCCGGATGGCGATCGTGCTGGACGCGGGCGCGAAGCACTGGCTGGCGGAACGGGGGTACGACCCGGTGTATGGGGCGAGGCCGCTGAAGCGGGTGATCCAGAAGGAACTCGTGGACCCGATTGCCCGCAAGCTGCTGGGCGGGGAGATCGAGGATGGGTCGGCGATCTCGGTGACGAACGGTGGGGACAAGCTGGAGATCGGCAAGGCGGCGGTGCATTAGGGGCGTGACTAGAAAAGAAGCGCGGCTTCTGTCCTGAGAGCTAAACGGAACATCGGGTGCAGGACGGCAATTGGATTGTCAGTCGCGCCGCCCTGAGCTTTGAGGAGATCCAAGCTCTCTCCCACGTCGAAGATAAATACTTCCCGCCCCCTCTCGGCGACGAGGCCCAGGAATCCGACCCATAATAGTATATCTGTCAACTTACTAACCTGTTCGGTCAATTTTAGCTGTTTTCCCAGCAGGCGTCTTACCGATTTTAAGTCTATCCTGACATTCTGGTTGGCAAAAAGGTATATGGCCTTATCGGCTTCGGGGAAGACGTCTCGAATTTCAAAATTAATCCCCTGAATTAGGTCGACCGAATACGATTTCACCGCTCGCTCTAAATCGCCCTCCAATATCTTCTCATGGCTCGCCTGAGCTGCAAAGCTGAACGCCAATTCAACGATATCTAGTAGCGCACGGGGCCGGTACATCGAACTCATGGCAAGGTAGGAAAAACTCGGGACGCCACCAACTTGCGGCTCTGCCACGTTAGCCCAACACAGTTCTTCCTCCAGACCGAGTTCAAGGGAACTTGCCGCCAGTCTGCGATTTAGCAAAGTCTCAAGTGTCGCCGGATCGCTCCAACTCAGACGGATCACCGTCTCCTTGCCCCGATCGCTAGCTTCCCGAACCACAAATTCGTACACATCGTCTCTTAGAAAGACGCACATAAGGACTTCCACATCATGCCGCAGCGCGTCTCTCTGGATCTTGCGTCCCGCGTTTAGCAGGGCTTGCATTAGCTTGGTGTCATTGTCAGAAATTCCAGCAGCACTCCAGCCCTTGTCAAGGTTGTCCACCAATATATGGACACCTTTCTTCAGGCCCAGATACACAAAAACGGCGTCCCGTAACGTTCGAATATCCCTCTTAAATACGATATCGGTTAGCCAAAGAAGAGCGACTGAACCATGGGCCCCACTGGATTGTTCTGCCTCGGCGAGCCTCATCTCGCTCTGCGATACGCGCATATAGCGCCGATATCTATCGATCGCATACCGATCGCAAACGCTGGGTTCGCAGGGTCTGCTTTATCCCTATAGGACCATCGAAGGCGCCGTGACGGATCGCACCGTAATTCGCTACGCTCAGCCCCGGACTCGGGCTCGTGGGCCGAGACCAAGAGCGTGTCCAACGACGATCGCGCAGGCGCAATCAATCGAGGCGTGCAGGACGACGAGCACCCAAAGGCCACGTTCATAGGCGGCGTCGAATGATAACCCGGCGTCCTTGGCCATCTCGCAAAGGAACATCTGCATTCCAGTTACGGCGACGAGGTTCACCAGCAGAAAGCCGACCACGCCGAACCAGAGCGCGCGTCGCGCAAAGCGAGACCATCGGAGCAATGGACCACGCTCCTGAAACTGCTTCATCAGCCCGAGCAGCGTCACACCGTAGAACAGCCAAAGCGCGCCTACGGCCGGGAATGCCAGCTTCACCAGCTCAAGATATTCCAGATGTTTGTCCGGCGGTTGGCACATCTCTTTAGCTCGCGCTGCGGAAGACATCGCCGAAGAAGGTCGGCGCCCGACCGGCGCCGCGCGGCGTGACGTGTTGGGGGACGCCGGGAAAGACGGCGCAAGCGCGGCGGGCCATGCGCAATCTATGGGCGAGCGGCCATCGGAGCAATAGAATGCGCTGTCACCGTGGTTGTGCGATAGTTGTCGAATAGACTGCACTGTCACCGTAATTCTGGCGATCATTCGGGAGGAAACGATGCATGCCCTCTTAGTCTATGCAGCCCTGTTGCACATCACGGCGCTCATGGTGATCGGCTTCTTCGTGCTGTTCGCGGCGAGCCGCTCGACGGGCCGGCTGAAGACCATCGGCAACGTCCTCGGGGCCTGGCTGTTCGTCGTGGCCGCAATCGCGCTCATCTGCGCGATCTTCATCGCCGTGACCTTCGGCGGGCGGCTGGGCCACGGGATGATGGGATACCATCATGCGCCCTGGATGCAGCAGCCCGGCGCCGGCTACACACCGGCCCCGCCGCCCGCGAGCGCGCCGCCGGCGAAGTAGCGGTCCTTTGGACGTCCGCGACGCGGATGCGAAGGCGTTTTCAACACAAAGGACACGAAGGACACAAAGGACACGAAGGTTCACGAGGACGCCTGGAAGGTCGATTTGCCCCTCGTGGGGCCTTCGTGTCCTTCGTGTCCTTTGTGTCCTTCGTGTCGAAGACGATGGTTGGACTGGCCCCGGCTTCGCCGGGATCGCGTGGCGCCCACGGCCGCGGCGCTGAACGACAGTCAGTGTGTGCACTGTCACCGCAATCTCGAGCGGATAAACCGCGGGTGAAGCCGCCGTTCAGGCCCCGTTGCGCGGGAAGGCGCCAGTGTGGTCTTTGGACCGGCCCCATCTGGGCGGTCGGCACAACGAGGAGAACCAAGGTGACCCTATCCAAGAGTTTCGCCCTGGCCGGCGCCTGCGCGCTGGCGCTGATCAGCGCGTCGCCCGCCATGGCGGCCTTCGACACCTACAACAAGGCCCCCAGCGCCCAAAGCCGAACGACCGATTCGGCGTCGCCCCGGCTCGAGACGCACCGCCGGAGCCACGGCCACGGACATGGCCATGGCAAGCGCGGTCATCATGGCGGTCGGCGCCATACCGGCGTCCTGACCCACAGGCGTCAGCACGGGTGAGCCGGAAATGAGGGACGCTCACCCATTTCGGGTGCGATAGGCGCACGCCTCAGGGTTCGATCGTCCTGATCGCGGGGTTTGACTGGATGGCTTGCCAGACGCGCTCGCGCAGCATGGCGAAGGCGTGGGGGTCGGGCTGGTGGATCAGGCGGTTCATCAGGTTCAGGCCGGCGTCGTGGCTCACCGAGACCACCCACTGGGCGGGTGGTTCTTGCGGCCCGTCGCCGACATACGACAGGGCGATCCAGAACCGGTCTCTTTCGCGCGAGGCCCAGAGACCCCAGCCGTAGTCCTCCTGGATCGGTTCCGAGAAGGCGAACCCGTCCGCGGCGAGGGGCGCGAGCTCCGCTCTGAGCCAGAGCGCGAAGTCTTCTCCGAAACAGCAGGGATTGATGAAGTGCGGCTGCACGGTCCGGTGTTCGAAGAGGTCCGTCTCGATGGTGATCGCGTCGCGCATTGCGTCATGCCCAGGACGGCCGAAGTCTCGATGCTCGCGCATTAGGCCGGCGATTGCGTTGACAATTTGCTTTGCGACAAAGAGTGGAATGTCACCGCACTCCCGCTCGTCACCCCGGCCGGAGCCCCCGATCCGGGGGCGGAGAGCCGGGGCCGGACGGGCCGCTTCTCAGCTGGTTGTCGTCTATGTAACGGCGCATCCGGCCCCGGATTGTCCCTGCGGGCCATCCGGGGTGACGGAATTGGAGGGCGGGAACTACCGTGACGAATTACGGTGACGAATTGCGGTGACGAACTAGGCGAGTACCGGGGTGACCGCCACCGACACCGCCTGCCAGCGGCCGCCGCGCCTGGCGTAGACCCGCAGGAATCGCTGATCGACTTTCCGGTCGGTGAGTTCCAGTCGCAGGCGCCCGCGGCTCACGGCCGCGTCGCCGAACACGCGCACGGATTGTTCGCTGAACGCGGCGGACAGGGCCGGCGGCGGGGTGATCATCAGGGACGCTTTCGAGACAGGCTCGCCGGAGGGCAGGACCGCCGCGAAGTCGTCCGCCAGGATCTGGGCCAGCGGCGAGCGGTCGTTGCGCAGGTAGGCGTCGTTCCAGGCGCTGTCCAGGCGCTGTCCAGGCGGCGCACCTCGGCTTCGTCGTCGGCTGGCGTGGCCATTCTGCGCCTTTTGTTTTCGCGCGGGAGGTCGGGGTTGATGTTAGGCGTCCTCGCCGAGGTCCGCGACAGGATGCGAGGGCGTTTTCGACACAAAGGACACGAAGGGCACGAAGGGCACGAAGGGCACGAGGGCCCCCGCGAGGGGCAAATCGACGTTCCAGGCGTCTCGGTGAACCTTCGTGTCCTTTGTGTCCTTTGTGTCCTTCGTGTCGAAAGCGATGGTTGGACCGGCCCCGGCTTCGCCGGGAGGAGGCGGCGACGGTTCGACCCATCTCGCGCGGTTTCGGCCTGTGCGAATCGAGATTACCTGTGGTAATCTCAGGGGCGGTCGGCCACGGCCCTGGTCTTTCTCATCGTGAATAGGAACGAGCGCCCGCGCGTGAGCTGCGGGTGCGGGCGGCTGTCTGGCCGGCGGTCCGGGATCCTGGCCGCCTGTTCCCACCTGTTATGCGCCTGTTCGGCGCCTGTTATGACGCGATAACAGGCCTGTTTGGCGCCTGTTATCACCTGTTATCACCTGTTCCTGGCGTCTCCGGCGGTTTCGCAACTCATTGTTCGGCTTGGGATTCCAGACCGGAACAGGCGGCGAAAACCGCGAAATAACAGGTTTAACAGGTGAAAACAGGTGCGGAACAGGCGGAACAGGCGGGCCGGCTCCGACCCGGGAACCGGCCCTTGGCCGTGGGGCGGCGCGGTCGTATTCGACCACGGAGGACACGGAGGGGTGCACGGAGGTCACGGAGGGTGACAGTGTGACGCCTCGGTCTCGTCCTCCGTGGCCTCCGTGGCCTCCTCCGTGTCCTCCGTGGTTGGTACGATGGTTGGACTGACCCCGGCTCCGCCGGGATGAGCGGCGCCTCGAAATGAACGCCCGCTGACCGCCCCGTTCAGACCCGATTGCGGCGGCGGGGCGGAGGGTGTCACCTGCGCCGCGCGGCCATCGGGGCCGGCGGCGGATGAGGAGATACACACTTGACCCCAAGAACAGGCCTCGGCCTTGCGTTGATCTGCGCCATGGCGCTCGCCGTCGCCGCGCCCCAGGCGGCCATGGCCCAGGACACCGGCCCCTCCAGAGATCGGGTGGCCGGACATGAACACGGCCAGGACCACGGCCGCAGCCACGAGCGACATGATCGCCGCGGCCGCCACCAACACGGCCACAAGGGCGGGCATCGCGGCGGACATCGCGGCGGCGGACACGGCGGCCCGAGCGGCCACCGGCGCCACGACGACAACTCCGGCAAGGGGGGCCAGCACTAGCCAGGCGCCCGATCGGCGTCTCTGACGCGCGGGTGACGCAGGAAGGCCCGGGCGATATTGGGCTCTCCTGCGGCCCTGCGTGGGGCGCGTGACTGACGGGCGGAGGGGAGACGAGGGCATGCGCACCCTGATCCTGATCGTGGCCTTGGCCGTGTCGGCGCCCGCGGCCATGCCGGCCCTGGCCGCGCAGGCGACGCCAGCGGCGAGCGCCCAGTGCATCTGGCGGACGATTCCGGCCAAGGCGCGGAGCGCCGTGCTGGCCGCGGGCCCGTCCCTGGACGATCTGGAGGCGGCGATGAACGCCATCTCCGCCGCCACCTTGAAGTCGGCCACCAGGCGATGCGGCGTGAGCGGGCCGGACCAGGGCCGGGACGTCGCGGCCGCCTGGGCCGCGCAGGTGCTGGAGACCTGGTCGCAGACCAAGCTGCGCGCCCGCTACCGGGTTTCCGACGCGGCCCTGGAGCTGGCCTGGCGCCATGTGCCCGAACTCAACCGCGCGCAGCTGATGGCCGCCGACCAGGAGCCCGGCGCCGCCAGCGGCGTCGCCGCCCTGCACGGCATGACCGAGGAACTGCATCTGAGCGGCGACGAGGCGGGGTCGCTGGTGGCGGTCTGGGGCTTCGCGCGGCTGAAGCTGGCGCAGTTCGGCGGGCCGGCCTAGCCGGCGCCCTGCTGACATGCGCGGGGCCCGCGGCGGCCTAGGATCGCGGCCAGCCAAGGCTTCGGAACACAGGCCATGACACACACCCTGGACGGCGGCTGCGCCTGTGGCGCGGTGCGCTATCGGCTCATCTCGGCGCCGATGTTCGTCAACTGCTGCCACTGCCATGACTGCCAGCGGCAGACCGGCAGCGCCTTCGTGATCAACGCCCTGATCGAGGCGGACCGGGTGCAGACCCTGTCCGGCGCGCCCGAGCCCGCGCCGGTCCCCACCGACAGCGGTCGGCCGCACGTGGTCTGGCGCGGCCCGGCCTGCCGCACCGCGGTGTGGAGCACCTACGGCGGGCGCGAGGCGGTGCGCTTCGTGCGGGTGGGGACCCTGGACGATCCGGCCGCCGCGCCGCCGGACGCGCACATCTTCACCCGCTCGAAGCTGCCCTGGGTGCGGCTGGAGGGCGCCGCGCCGGCCTTCGAGGTCTACTACGACGCGGAAAAGCTCTGGCCGCCGGAGAGCCTGGCCCGGCGCGCCGTCGCATTGACGTGAGGGATCCGGTGCGGTGGCGGCCGGGTCGCGACCCCGCGGCCGGCGGCGTCAGCGTCTAGTGGCCGCGGTCGTCGTGGTGGCCGCCGTCGTCGTGGCGATGGCCGCGCCGGCCGCCGTGGTCGTCATGGCGACGATGGTGACCGCCCTTGTGGCCCCAGCGGTCGTGGCCACGCCCATGGCGGCCGTGGTCCTGGTGATCGCCTCGTTGGTGATCGCCCCATTGGTGGTCGCCTCGCTGGTGATCTTCCGGGCGATCCATGGGCTGGCCGATCGCCGCGCCCGAGGCGAGCAGGGACAGGGCGCCGGCAAGGATGAGAAGCGTCTTCATGGGATCTCCCTAGGGTTGGGCGCAGGCCATGCGCCGGCGCTCGTTGCGCCGCCTGTCCCGCCGGGCGGATCCGCGGCGAGCTGGCGGCATTTTTTGGGCCGCTAGCTTAGCGGGCGCAGGGGCGCGGGTACACCCTCCGGTAGCGCCACCTCGGCCACGTTCAGCGTCATGGAGACGATGTCGTAGTAGCCGCAAACGGCGATCAGGTCGATCACGCCCTGCTCGCCGAACGCCTCCACGGCGGCCTGGAACGTGGCGTCGCCGACGTTCCGGTCCCGGCGCAACTGGGTGCAGAACTCGAAGACCACGCTCTCGTCCTCGCTCATCCCGGCCGGGCGGCGGCCCTCGGCGATGTCGGCGGCGATGGCGGGGTCGAGGCCGGCGTCCATGGCCATGGCGTGATGGGCGTACCACTCGAACTGGGCGCTCCAGGCGCGGGCGGTGATCAGTATCGCTAACTCGTTGAGCCGCCGGGGCAGGGACGAGTGGAAACGCAGATATTCCCCCACCCGCTGCAGCCGGTCGGCCAGCACCGGGCTGCGCAGCCAGGCGTTGAACGGCCCGCGCAGGCCGCCGCGCGGGCCGGCGACGATGGCGTCCGCCGCCTCGCGCTGCTCGGGGGTCATGGCCTCGCGTCGCAGGGGCGGGAAACGGGCTGGGCGCTGTTGGGTCATGGCCGCGACCTTAGGCGCCAGCCGGCGCGGCGCAAGCGTTCAGCCCGCGCCTAGCAGGCGTAGCGGACCGTGCGGACGACGTAGGCGTCGATGTAGGGGTCCCAGACCTCGCGGTGGCTCACGCACACGGCGCGGTCGTCGCGGTAGTCATGGTGGCCGTTATTGGCCAAGGCAGCGCCGAAGGCGAGGCCCATGAGGCCGGCGGCCAGGCCGATGCCGACGTCGTCGCCGCCGTCGCCGCGCCCGCGCCACTCACGCTCGCCTCGCCACCCGTTGCCGCCGCGGCCTTCGCCGCCGCGCCACTCGCCGCCACCGCGCGATTCGCCGCCGCCGCGCCAGTGATTGTCCTGAGCCGAGACCGGCGTCGCCACGCCGATCGCCGAGCCGGCGATGGTCATGGCCGCCACCGCGGCAGTAAAGATCTTGTGCATTGGGAACCTCCTGCGTGTTCCTGCTGAGTTCAAAACGCTCGCCGAAGCGCGGGGCTTGCGGGCGACGTCTTGCGCGATACTGGTCGAACGCGCCTGAACCCAGCCTGAACGCGAATTGCGAGGCTGCAAGTCTGCGAGCTAGGCGTTGACGTCCACCACGACGCGGCCGCGCACCTTGCCGGCGAGGATGTCTTCGCCGAGGGCGGGGACCTCGGCCAGGGTCGCCTTGTGGACCATGGTCTGCAGCAGCCGGGCGTCGAGGTCGCTGGCCAGGCGGGCCCAGGCTTCCTCGCGCCGGGGCCGCGGACACATCACCGAGTCGATGCCCGCCAGGGTCACGCCGCGCAGGATGAAGGGCGCCACCGAGCCCGGCAGGTCCATGCCCTGGGCCAGGCCGCAGGCCGCCACCGTCCCGCCGTAACGGGTCTGGGCGAGGACATTGACCAGGGTGTGGCTGCCCACCGCGTCCACGCCGCCCGCCCAGCGCTCGCGGCCCAGCGGCCGGCCGGGGGCGGACAGTTCAGCCCGGTCGATCACCTCGGCGGCGCCCAGGCCGGTCAGATAGGCCTCCTGCGAACCCTTGCGCCCGCTGGAGGCGATCACCCGGTAGCCGAGCCTGCCCAGGATGGCGATCGCCACGCTGCCCACGCCGCCCGCCGCGCCGGTGACGATGATGTCGCCCCGGTCCGGGGTGATCCCCTCGCGCTCCAGGGCCATGATGCAGAGCGTGGCGGTGTAGCCCGCCGTGCCGATGGCCATGGCCTGGGAGGTGGAGATGTGTTCGGGCAGCTTCACCAGCCAGTCGCCCTTCACACGCGCCTTGCCGGCGTAGCCGCCGTGGTGCGTCTCGCCGACGCCCCAGCCGTTGAGCACCACCCGGTCGCCGGGCTTGAAAGCGGCGTTGGACGAGGCCTCCACCACCCCGGCGAAGTCGATGCCCGGGGTCAGCGGCCAGACCCGCACCACCGGCGAGCGCCCGGTTAGCGCCAGGCCGTCCTTGAAGTTCACCGTGGAGTATTCGACCCGCACGGTCACGTCCCCGTCCATCAAGTCGGCCTCGGTGAGGTCGACGAACCTAGTCTCCTGCCCGGCGTCGGTCTTGAACAGGCGGATGGCGCGGAAGGTGTCGGTCATGGTGCGGCTTTCGAGAGGGATCGCAGGCCTATAGCCTGCCGAACCTCCGATCGTCACCCCGGACGGTCCGAAGGACCGAGCCGGGGCCGGACGGGCCGCCGATACGCTGGATTTCGTCTGGGAACCGGCGGGTCCGGCCCCGGGTCTTCGGCGCTTCACGCCTTCGCCCGGGGTGACGGGGGTAGCAAAGGCCCTACTCCGCCGCGACGCGCTCGCCGCGCTTGCCCTTCACGGCGAGGTCCACGGCGCGCAGGCGGCGCACGCCTTCCATGCGCAGCTCGGAGCCCGGCATGTACATCATCGCCACATAGTCGCCGAGGCTGTCCTCCACCGCGTGGGTGAAGCCCTGGGCGTCCTGGGCCTTGTTCATCTGGATCTTGGCCAGGCGCAGCAGCTCCGGGCTGTTCTGCGCCACCCGGCGCGCCCAGGCGAAGGTCTCGCGCTCCAGCTCCGCCTTGGGCAGCACCCGGTTCACCAGGCCGTACTGCGCCGCCTCGGCGGCGGAGATGAACCGGCTCTCGAAGATCAGCTCCTTGGCCCGGCGAATGCCGATGTCCCAGGGGATCGACATATATTCCACGAAGCCGGCCAGGAACTCGGCGTCGTCCGCGGCGAACACCACGTCCATGGCCGCCGCCAGCATCCAGCCGGCGTAGATGCAGTAGCCCTCCACCATGGCGATGGTGGGCTTGGGGAAGTTGCGCCACTTCAGCAGCAGGTCGAGGTTGTACTTCTTGAACTGGTCGTAGGTCTGTACGCCCGGCTTGGCGCCGAGGGCCTGGCGGTAGGCGACCCCCTCCGGCGTGCCGAGGTCGTGGCCGGTGGAAAACACCCCGCCGGCGCCGTGCACCAGCACCACGCGCACGGTCTCGTCGTCCCGCGCCAGGTCGAAGGCCGCATCGATCTCGTCGAGCATGCGGTAGCCCTGGGCGTTGCGGTAGCCGGGCCGGTTCAGCGTGATGACCCCGATGGGGCCGCGGGCCTCGTAGATGATTTCCTCGAACGCCATGGCCGCCGCGCGCCTCCGGTTGTGGTTCGGGGCGACGATAGGGGCGGCGGGCCTCGCGCGCTACCCGTGCGCGGCGTCGCGGCCTATTGCAGCGTCACCGACTTCGCGCCGCCGCGCATCTCCACGCGGCGCATCACCACCACCGGCTGGCCCTGGCCGCCTACGGGCTTGGCGACGGTGATCACGAACCAGGCGCCGTCGGCCAGGCCGGCGAAGGCGAAGTGGTTGCCTGTGTCGCAGCGGCCGCGCCTGGCGAAGCTCTGGTAGGCGTCAGTGACGTCCTTCGGCTCGCTGGGCGTGTGGTCGCGCACCACGCTGACCGGCACCGCCGCGCTGACCGGCGAGCCATAGAGGGTGACCATCCGCCGCCGGCTCCACGGGGTCTCCGGGCTGGCGATCACATCGGAGCCGGCGCAGCTGTAGCGCTGGTCGGCGACGTGGAAAGCGAGCGTCCCCACGATCGAGCCGCGGCCGGGCGACTGCGACCAGACGAAGTCCTGCGCCCTGAACACCGACGAAGTGGGCGGCTGGGGCGGCGGCGGCGTGTAGCCCGGCGCGGACGGGCCCCCGGAGGTTTCGCAGCCCGCGAGGGCCGCGGCTGACAGGGCGATCAGGATGAGGCGTCTCATGGCGGGGCTAAACTAGGCGGATCGCCTGCCCTCGGCAATGTCCGGCGGGGCATGTGGCGAGGCTTCGAAAAGCCCTTGGCGGGCTCGATATGAACAGCGATAAGCGTGCCGATGGCTGGCGAACAGCCGCCCGTTCAACAAATCCAGGGAGAGCTTCCATGAAGGCCGCCGTGCTGCGGGAGGTGCGCACGCCCCTCCAGATCGAAGACGTCCAGATCAACAAGCCCGGGCCGCGTGAGGTGCTGATCCGCACGGCGGCCGCCGGGGTCTGCCACTCGGACCTGCACTTCATCGAAGGATCCTATCCCTATCCGCTGCCCGCGGTGCTGGGCCACGAGAGCGCCGGCGTCGTCGAACAGGTGGGTTCGGACGTGCGCACGGTGAAGCCGGGCGACCATGTGATCACCTGCCTGTCGGCCTACTGCGGTCACTGCGAGGCCTGCCTGACCGGCCACCTGAGCCTCTGCACCAGCCCCGAGACCCGGCGCGAGCAGGATGATGAGCCGCGGCTCATGCAGGGCGGCAAGCCCATGGTGCAGTACCTGAACCTGTCGTCCTTCGCCGAGCAGATGCTGATCCACGAGCATGCCTGCGTGGCGATCCGCCCCGACATGCCCCTGGACCGCGCAGCCCTTATCGGCTGCGGGGTGATGACCGGGGTGGGCGCGGCGATCCACACCTCAAGCGTCCGTCCGGGCGAGACGGTGGCCGTGATCGGCTGCGGCGGCGTCGGCCTTGCGGCGATCAACGGCGCGGCCATCGCCGGCGCGGGGCGGATCATCGCCATCGACATGTCTCCGGCCAAGGACAACATGTCCCGCAACTTCGGGGCGACTGACTTCATCTGCGCCAAGGACACCGATCCCGTGGCCGCGGTCATGGAGATGACCAAGGGCGGGGTGCATCACAGCTTCGAGGCCATCGGGCTCTCGAAGACCGCCGAGCAGGCCTTCAACATGCTTCGCCGGGGCGGCACGGCCAACGTCATCGGCATGATCCCGGTGGGCCAGACCATCACCCTGATGGGCGCGGCGTTCCTCGGCGAGAAGCGCATCCAGGGCTCGCTGATGGGCTCCAACCGGTTCCCGGTGGACATGCCGCGGCTGGTGGACTTCTACATGTCCGGCAAGCTGAAGCTCGACGACATGATCTCGCACCGGATCAAGCTGGAAGAGGTCAACGAGGCCTTCGAGGAGATGAAGACAGGCGCCGTCGCCCGCTCGGTCATCGTCTTCAACTAGGGCGGCCGGTCAGTCCGGCGCGTGCTCCCGGAATGTCTGCATCTGCGCAGCCATCGCGCGGCCGAACGCTGGGCGGCCTTCGCACCGGCCGCGGTAGGCGTCGAGTTTGGGAAACTTCGCGAGCATGCCGGAGTCGACCAGCTCGCGCAGCACGGTGGTCATGATCAGGTCGCCGGCGGTGAAGCGGCCCTCGAGATAGTCCTTGTCGCCCAGCCAGTCGCTGAGCGACGTCAGCCGTTGGCCCAGCAGGGCCTCGACCTGAGGACGGCGCTCCTTCGCCCACGGCTGGTCGGCGTCGAACTCGGCGATCTGGATGTAGTTCTGCGCGTGCGGTTCGATGGAGTTCAGCGCGGCGATCACCCAGGTGGTCACGCGCGCCCGTCCGGCCTCGTCCTTCGGCGCCAGCGCCTCCGACGTGGCCGCGATGTGCAGCACGATGGCGCCTGACTCGAACATCTCGACCTTGTCGTCCCTGTAGGCCGGCACCTGGGCGAACGGCTGCCATCGGCGGTAGCTTTCGGACCCCTTCTCCTGCATGTCGATCAGCGCCGCCTCATAGGGCAAGCCCGCCTCCTCGAGAGCCCAGCGGACCCGCAGGTCGCGCACATAGCCCTGGGCGAACTGCGGCACCCAACGGTACGCCGAAACCTGGATCGTCATGAGGCCTTCTCCTGGCTGTCGGGCGGCAAGGTGTGCGCGGCGATGAAAACTCTGTCAGCTGACATCAACGTGAGCAGCTGAGCGAGGCGAGTGGGGACACGACGCCCCGGCCTGCCGCGCCGGCGTCCCACGGTGGACGTCGGCCGCCGCCTAGCCTACGCCTGAAGGCCCCAAGACCCGAACAGGGGACGGCGATGAGCGAAGGCGCGAGGCGGTTCACTGGCGGCTGTCTCTGCGGCGCGGTGCGGTACGAGGCCGACGGCGAGCCCATGTACATGGGCCACTGCTACTGCGCCGACTGCCGCAGGGCCTCCGGCTCGGGGTTTGTGCCCTTCATGGGTTTCTTGGCCAGCGCCGTGCGCTTCAGCGGCGAGACCCGGATCTTCAAGTCCAGGGCGGCGAGGGGCGGGGACGCGGTGCGCAATTCGTGTCCGGTCTGCGGCAGCCTGGTGTTCGGCGGGATCGTCGGCCAGGACGCCGAACATACGATCTACGCCGGCACTCTGGACGACCCGTCGCTGTTCCGCCCGGCCATGGCGATCTTCAACCGCGACCGCCCAGCCTGGGCCCTTCTTCCGCCAGACATCACGGTCTTCGAAACCATGCCTGAATGATCTGGCTGGGGGATCGCAGCCAGCGGCGCCCAACGCCGCTTTTGGCAGGCGTCTCGTCGACTCCCGCGTGTCGGCTTTGCGGCCGACCGCGGCGTCGCGAGGCCCCCGGCGCCCACCGCGCATCCGAAACACCTTGGCGGCTCCGACGCGAACGGCAATATGCGACGCGACGGCGGAAGAACCGCCAATCGTCCAATGCCACAGGGAGAGCTTCCATGAAGGCCGCGGTGCTGCGGGAGGTGCGTACGCCCCTCCAGATCGAGGAGGTCCAGGTGAGCAAGCCCGGGCCGCATGAGGTGCTGATCCGCACGGCGGCGGCCGGGGTCTGCCACTCGGACCTGCACTTCATCGAGGGCTCCTACCCGCACCCGCTGCCCGCGGTACTGGGCCACGAGAGCGCGGGGGTCGTCGAGCAGGTCGGCGCCGAGGTGCGCACCGTGAAGCCGGGCGACCATGTGATCACCTGCCTGTCGGCCTATTGCGGCCACTGCGAGGCCTGCCTGACAGGCCACCTCAGCCTTTGCACCAGCCCCGAGACCCGGCGCGAACGCACGGATGAGCAGCGTCTGACGCAGGACGGCAAGCCGATGATCCAGTACCTGAACCTGTCGTCCTTCGCCGAGCAGATGCTGATCCACGAGCACGCCTGTGTGGCGATCCGCCCGGACATGCCGCTGGACCGCGCCGCCCTGATCGGCTGCGGGGTGATGACCGGCGTCGGCGCGGCGATCCACACCTCCAAGGTGAGGCCCGGCGAGACGGTGGCGGTGATCGGCTGCGGCGGCGTGGGACTTGCGGCGATCAACGGCGCGGCGATCGCCGGCGCGGGGCGGATCATCGCCATCGACATGTCCCCGGCCAAGGACAACATGTCCCGCAACTTCGGGGCCACCGACTTCATCTGCGCCAAGGACACCGATCCCGTGGCCGCGGTCATGGAGATGACCAAGGGCGGGGTGCACCACAGCTTCGAGGCCATAGGCTTGGCCAAGACCGCCGAGCAGGCGTTCAACATGCTGCGGCGGGGCGGCACGGCCAATGTCATCGGCATGATCCCGGTGGGCCAGACCATCAGCCTGATGGGCGCGGCGTTCCTCGGCGAGAAACGCATCCAAGGCTCGGCCATGGGCTCCAACCGGTTCCCGGTGGACATGCCGCGGCTGGTGGACTTCTACATGTCGGGCAAGCTGAAGCTCGACGACATGATCTCGCACCGGATCAAGCTGGAGGACGTGAACTCCGCCTTCGAAGAGATGAAGACCGGCCAGGTCGCCCGCTCGGTGATCGTGTTCAACTAGGGCGCCAGGGAGGGGTTGGATAGACCCCTCGCCCGCCCGGTAAGCCTAATCGCTTGTTAACACTACATTTTCTCGGGTTGACGGCGGCGCTTTGCGGGAGTTTGTTGCGCCTCGCTGGGGGGCGAGATGAAGGGTGGTTCCATGTCCCGACGCGCCCGCACACTGCTTATCATCCAGCAGCGGTGGCTCGCCCGCTTCGGCGAACCGCCGGCGATCCTCACCGACCCCAAGCTGATGCTGCAGATCCTCGACAGCCCGGGCGAGCGACGCCCGACGCCGACGCCCGAGACACCGCGGGAATCCTAGGGTCTGTCAGGCGCCGGGACGGCCCGAGGGTAGGGCGGCGATGATCTGGCGCTCCTCGGCATAAGGATCGCTCACCGCCCGGCTGATCACATTGAAGATCATCGTCGAGCGCGCCCGTGTGTCGTATCTGGGCCAGGACGCCAGGCCGGTGGCGTTGGGGCTGCCCGTGCGGGCGAAGGCGAGCCAGGCCTCGGACATCTGATCGGCCACCTTCTGGGCGTCGGCGGCCACCGGCGCGAGCAGCGACGCCGACTTGCCGACGGTGTCGAAGACCAGCGGGATGTCCAGGGCGTGGGGGCTGCGCAGCTTGTCCACCGGCGTCTCGAACTCCAGCCGGTAGAGGTAGGCGCCGGCCGCGGCCAGGGCGGCCTTGCGTTCGGCCAGGGCGATGGATCCTCGCCCCATGCCCCGGTCGGTGGTGATGATGAACCACAGGTCGCTGGCGCTGGCGTCCGGCCGGAGGCGGCGGAAGTCGGCGATCAGCTTGTCCGGATCGGCGCCGCCCAGCGTGGGCGCGAGATTGGCTTTCAGCCCGGCCCAGTCGAGGGAGAAGAACTCGGGCTTGGCGCCCAGCACGGTGGTTTCTGTGGCGTTGTAGCCGACAATGATCGGGACGTCGGCGGAGATGGTCGGCGCGCCCGGGGTGAAGGGATCGGCGGGCAGGTTCCTGCCGTCGACCACCGGGCCGAAGCGGTAGTCGGGGTTCTTGGCGACCGCCTTCAGTGCGTCGGTCAGCCGGTCCGCCGGCGCGTGCTGCAGGCCGCCGGGGCTGTTCGGCGAGACGCCGATGGCGTCGCACACCGCCCGTGCGGTGGCGGTGGCCTTGTCGGGCGTGATCCCCACGAGGCCCGGCCCGCTTTCTATCGCCGCGCGGTGGAACAGGCCCTTGGCCGCGGGCATGGCCAGCAGGGTCGAGACCTTCCCGCCGCCGCCGGACTCGCCGAAGATCATCACCCGTCCCGGATCGCCGCCGAAGTTGGCGATGTTGTCGCGCACCCACTGCAGGGCGGCGATCAGGTCGAGCTGGCCGATATTGCCGCTGTCGGCGAACTGATCGCCGCCCAGCTGGGCGAGGTAGAGGTAGCCGAACAGATTGAGCCGGTGGTTCAGGGTCACCACCACCACGTCGCCGCGCTGGGCGAGCCGCACGCCGTCGTAGGCGGGGGATGAGCCGTTGAACTGCAAATAGCCGCCGCCGTGCATCCACACCATCACCGGGCGTTTCTTTTCGTCGGCGATGCCGGGCGTGGTGACGTTGAGCACCAGGCAATCCTCGCTCTCGCCCGTGCCGGTCACCCAGCTCGACCACGCCGGAACGCCGCCGCCCGACAGCTGCGGGCACTGGTCGCCGAACTTGACGCACTCGCGCACGCCGCCCCAGGCCTTGGGCGGTTGCGGGGGCATAAAGCGCGCGCCGCCGCCGGTGGGCGCGCCGTAAGGGATGCCTCGAAAGACGTTGATCCCATCCTGCGACATGCCGCTGACACGGCCGTAGGTGGTGTCGGCCACGGGACCGTCCCCGCCGCCGCCGAGGCCGGGCAGGCTGAGCGCCCGCGCCTGGGTCGCCGCCCCGGCGATAGCCAGCGCCGCGGCGCCCTGCAGCAGCGACCGCCGATCGGCGCCGCGGCTGTCTTCGCCGCCGGATTCTTCGACCATCGCACCACCCCATGACTGATCGCCAGCGGGCCCACGGCGCCGCCGCCTCGCCTTCCTGGGTACATCGCCGCGCGCCGGCCTTGAAGCCGGAAAAGCGGGGCTAGCGCCGCTCCACCGGTTCGGTCAGGAAATGCCGGCCCTCGTTGTCCTCGATCTCCACCACCCACACGTCCGGATCGATGCGCGCCGAACGGGCGATGTAGGCGTCGAGCTCCTTCTCGTCCGTCGAGGATACGGGCTCCATCCAGACGCGCTCGCCGTCGCCCCGGGTGGCCTGGGCGTAGAGCCGCGCCTCGCCGGCGCGGTAGTTCAGCACCTTGACCAGCACCGCCCCGCCCCGCGCGTCGCCCTTGCGCGAGATCACGGCGAAGGCGCCGCCCAGCTCGGCCCTGCGGATCAGGGCGTAGACCCAGATGTCGGTGGACAGCAGCACGCCGCTAACGCCTCGGAAACAGGGGGCCGCTAGGATGGCCGGGGCGTTCTAGGTTTGGGGGACGGATGGGGCTGTGGCAATGGCGCAGGCGGGCGCGTGGGCTCGCGCGACTCGCGGTGCTTATCGCCGCGGGCCTCGCTGTCTCGCCCGCAATCGCCAGGTCCGCGCCCGCGGACCTGTTCTATGAGCGCGCCGTGATGGCCGAGGCCGACGCGTCCTGCCGGCTGTTCGATCCGGCGCTGGGCGCGGCCCTGGCCGCCGCCAAGGCCCAGGCGCGTGGCGCCGCGCTCCGGTCCGGCGTGACGCCCGCCGCGCTCGGCGACATCGAGATTCGCGCCAGGGCCGCCGTTCGCAACGCCGGCTGCGCCTCGGCGGACGTCGCCACGGCCGCCGGCCGGGTGCGCTCGGCCTTCGCGGGCTACGCCCAGCTGCGCGAGATGCGCTATCCCGGCGACGCCGCCGACTGGATCGCCCAGCGGCCGCCGGACGACGGCGTCGCCCACTGGCGCCTGTCGCAGCGGGTCAGGTTCGGCTGGGACCAGATGGTGTTCGGCATCGTCGGGCACGGACCGGGCCGCGGGTTGCTGGCGGTGGCCAGCTTCGCCGACGGTGCACAGCCCTATTCGGCGCGCCTGGTGATCCGCGACCAGGCCCTGACCGTCGGGCCTTACATCGCCGCTTCGCAAGGCGACGCGCACGGTTGGGTGCCGCTCTCCGGCCGCCTACCGCCGCGCAGCGCGACACGGGTGTTCTCGGCCGAGGCCATGAGCCCTGCCGGGCGGGACCTGCGGCCGGCGGATATCAAGTCCGGCCTGGCGTTCCGCTTTCCCGCCGAGGCGATGGATGCGCTGGCGGCGCTCGACCCACGCGAAGCAGTCGCGGTGGAATTCCTGTTCCCCGGCGCCGGCGCCGACCAGGTGCGCGCCGCCTATGTGGAGGTGGGCGACTTCGCCGCCGGCCGCGCCTTCGAGACCCTCGCCGCGCGCTGACGCCCCCTCAGCGCTGGGGGTGGAAGGCGATCACGTTGTCCGGACGCGGCGGAATGTCGGGCTCGGGCGGTCCACCCTCGTTGGCCGGTGCGGGCGGCGCCACGGCGGCGTCCTCTTCGGCGACCATCACCGGCAGGCGTACGGTCACCACCGTGCCTTCGCCCAGCACGCTGTCCAGGGTCATGGTCCCGCCGTGCAGCTCGGCGAAGGCGCGCACCAGGGACAGGCCAAGCCCGGTGCCCTGCGCCCGCTGCGCCGGCTCGCCGGCCTGTTCGTAGGGCCGCCCCAGGCGTTCCAGGTCGGCCGAGGATATCCCGACGCCGGTGTCGGCCACCAGCAGCTCGAGCATCTCGCCCGCGGCGCGCGCGATCACCGTCACCGAGCCGCCGGCCGGAGTGAACTTCAGGGCGTTGGAGACAAGGTTCAGCACGATCTGCTTCAGGGCCCTGCGATCGGCGTCCACGTTCAAGGGCTCCGAGGGCAGGATGCCGCGAAGCTGGATCTTCGCTGCGTCCGCCTGGACCCGCGTCAGCCGCAACGCCGCCGCTACGCTCTCGCGGGCGTCGAAGGGCTCGCGCGACAGCGCGTAGCGCTCGGCCTCGATTTTCGACATGTCGAGCACGTCGTTGATCAGGTCGAGCAGGTGCCCGCCGGACTCGTGGATCAGGCCGGCGTAGTCCGCGTACTTCTCCGGCATCGGGCCGAACAGCTGCGTGCGCATGATGTCCGAGAAGCCGATGATGGCGTTGAGCGGCGTGCGCAGCTCGTGGCTCATATTGGCCAGGAAGCGCGAGCGGCCAGCGGCGAGCGCCAGGGCCTCGTGACGCCCCTGCTCCAGGTGAGCCTCCCGCGCCCGCTCCACGGTGGCGTCGCGCACAACCGCTAGCAACTCGCCCCGCGGCAGGGCGCGCAGTTCCGCCGCCAGCCAGCGATCCGGGGCCATGGGCGGCGTGAATCCGACGCTGGCGGCGCCGCGGCTGCGCGCCAGGGCGACGGCGGCGCGGGCGGCGGGATGGTCGGCTTCGCCCGCAAGGGATTCGAAGGGCTTGCCCAGGAGTTCGAGGTCGGCGTCCTCCACCGCCCCGCTGAATACCTCGCGCACGAGTCCGGCGCCGTCCAGGCGCAGCGTCAGGTACGGCCCGGCCTCCAGCATCCGGCGAAGCGCGGCGGCGCGATCCTCGCTGTCGGCCTCGCGCTCGGCGTTGCGCGCGCGGGCGATCAGCAAGGCCGCCGCGACGCCCACCGCGCTGACCGAGATCGCCGTTAGGGAGAGCCAGGGCGAGGCGGCGGGCGGCGGCGGCGTCAGGCCTTGCAACTGCGCCAGCAGCAGGGCGCCCAGCACCGCCGCGCTGAGCGCGGTTCCCAGCGCGACGAGCCTGCGGCTGTCCAGCGCCGCCATGGCCGCCGCCGGCGCGAGCGCCAATGGGACCAGCGGACCCGTCAGACCGCCGGTCAGCCACAGCGCGGCGCCGATGCCGGCCGGCCAGGCCAGGATGGTGAGAAAGCGGGCGACACCCCACCGTCGCCAGCGCAGCAGCAGACCGACAAGACCGGGGGCGGCGGCCGCGCCTAGCGCCCCGGCCAAGGTCGCCTCGCCCCGCCAGGCCGCGACGCAGGCGCCCAGGCCGACAAGCCAGGCCAGATGCCAGCCGGCCGCGACCCGCGCCGCGCGGACGGCAGGATCCTGCATCACCTGAGCGCCAGTCTCGGCCGCGCGTGCGATCTTGCGGTCTCCTAGGATGGACTCGCCGGGCTAAGGCTAGCCCCTCCGGCCGCCGTCCGCGAGCCGGCTCAATCTGCGAGCGATCCGGCGTCGTGGGCGGCCCGTGCACGGAAACGGAATCGTAAGCGCGGAGAGGCTAGGGTCGGCGTTCCAGTCACTGCGCGAGGCTCAGAAGGGCCATGGCCCAACCGGCCTCCGCCGACCTGCCCAACGAGACGCCAACGGCGCGGCCCGACGCGCAGGCGCGTCACCAGGCGCGCAACGCGCGCCAGCGCTCTACCCTCGACGACCAGAAGCGGTCGTTCCTGCGCATGGTCAGTCACGAGCTGCGCACGCCGCTCAACTCCATCATCGGCTTCTCGGAGATCATCTCCAAGGAGCTGGCCGGTCCGCTGGGCTCGCCGCAGTACAAGGAATACGCCGAACACGTCCGCCAGAGCGGACTGAAGCTGCTGCGCCTAGTGAACCAGGTGCTGGAGATCGCGCGCCTGGAGGGCCACGTCACCGATCTGGATATCTCTCCGGAGGCGCTCGACCATGCTGTCGACGACGTCCTGGACAGCCTGCGCGAGGAGCTGAACGCCCGCCACGTGCACATCACCGTGCCTGACCAGGGCCGGCTCCCCGGCGTGCTCGCCGATCCGCGTGGCTTGCGAACGATCCTCACCAACCTGCTGCAGAACGCCGTCACCTTCTCGCCGGAGGGCGGCGAGGTGCGCATCCACGCGCGGCGCATCCTGGGGCGGGTGGAGATCCTCGTCGAGGACGACGGCGAGGGGATCGAGGCGCACGACATCCCTCGCCTGCTCAAGCCGTTCGAGCAGGGCGAAAGCGCTCTGACGCGAGCCACCCAGGGCGCCGGATTGGGCCTGCCCATCGTGGCGCTGCTGTGCCAGGCGATGGGCGGCGGCCTGCGCCTGGTCAGCCAGCCCGGTTGCGGCCTGAAGGCCCTGGTGGTGCTGCCCGCGGCCTAAGCGCTTCGGTTGCCACGGCCGGCGCGCGCTCCTACATCCGGGGCCCGTCCCGTCTGAAGGAATCCTCGACCTTGAGCATCGCCGCGGCGTTCGAAGATCTGTCCGGCGAGTTCGAATACCTGGGCGACTGGGAGGAGCGGTACAGGTACGTCATCGACCTCGGGCGCACGCTGGCGCCGCTGGCCGACGCCGAGCGTTCGGACGCCAACAAGGTGCGCGGCTGCGCCAGCCAGGTGTGGCTGGTCACCGAGCCGCAGGCCGACGGAACCCTGCGCTTCCGCGGAGATTCGGACGCCCACATCGTGCGCGGCCTGATCGCCATCCTGCTGCGCCTGTTCTCCGGCCGCTCGCCCGCCGAGATCCTCGCCTTCGACGCCAGGGCGGCCTTCGCGCGCCTGGGCCTTACCGGCGCTCTCTCCGCCCAGCGGTCGAACGGTCTGTTCTCGATGATGGAGCGCATCCGAAGGGACGCCGCGGCCCTGGGCGCTCAGCCGGCGCGATAGCCGCTCAGGCGGCGCGGATGCCGCTGAAGGCGTCGCCGTGCAGGCCCAGCACCGTGTCGTAGCCGAGGATCATGTCCACGTTCCGGCCGTCGCGCGCCAACGGCAGGCGCAGCCAAAGCAAGGTCATGTGCGAGACGCCGCGCCAGGCCAGGCTGTGATGTCCCACGCGCGGGCGGCGCTGCTCGACCACCTGGTCGAGCTCCCTGCGCCAATAGTCGGCGGCGGCGGTGTTGTAGATCTCGGGCAGGGTCTTGCCGGTGATTTCGCAGCCATACACGCCGTAGAGCCCGGTGCCGGCCAGGCGAACGCGATAGTCGCGAGGCTCGGCGATGACATCGATCAGGCTGATGGTGGGCAGCAGTCGTTTTATGGGCGATGGATCGATGTCACGGCGGCCAGGCAGCCGTCCGCCACGACGCAATCCCGCCCAATAACCGAACAATTCCTCGTGCGCCCGCAACGCGGTCGCCGGCGCCCCCAATTGCGCGATCATCTTCGGATTCGTTAACAACCCCTTGGAATCACGGTGATTCACTATCGCTTAACGACCGAATCGGGCCAAGCGATTTCCTGGGTCTCGGGGGAGGCTTGCGCGTCGGAGTCAAGTGTCGGGCCGACCCTGACGAAGACTCAAGCGTCGGACGAGACTCATGAAAACGCCCGCAGTCTGGATGACGGCGGGCGCCCAAAAAAAGTTGTGATGCGGCGCCTAGCGGCGCTTGCGCGTGGCCTGACGGCCGCCCTGGCCCAGTCCCATCTGCTTGGCCAGCTCCGAGCGGGCGCGGGCGTAGTTCGGCGCCACCATCGGATACTCCTTCGGCAGGTTCCACTTCGCCCGATAGTCCTCGGGGCTCATGTTGTACTTGGTGCGCAGGTGGCGCTTCAACGACTTGAACTTGCGGCCGTCCTCGAGGCAGACGAGATGGTCCGGGGTGATCGAGCGGCGAACGGGAACCGCGGGCTCTTTCGGCGCGGCCTCCGCCGGCTCGCCGCCGCCCGAGACGTTGCTGAGCGCCCGGTGCACGCTCTGGATCAGCGCCGGGAGGTCGGCCGTGGCGACGGGGTTGTTGCCAACGTAGGCCGACACAATGTCCGCCGTCATCTCTATGATTTCGGATTTTTCATCCATGATTTTCGCCGCCATTGCCCCAATTGAGATGGAAATCGCTCAGAGTCGCGAGATCATTGCAAGCGTTCTTATAGAAGCCGTAGCAACGCCACAAGTGCGCGCAACAATCCTGTCTTCATGCTGAGCAGTGAAGATGATTGAAGTCAAATCACGCCTGATCGCGCGTTTCGCATAACGATGAACTGCGTTTGCGCGCGACCTGCGGCGTTGCAGCCACGCTTGGGCGGAATCCGAGCCACAGCCGCGATCGGGGAACACTCGAACGGCCGGGCGGCGCGGTCGCGTCAGCGCTTCAGGTCGGCCGAGAAGGCGAGCATGGCCGCGCGCTGGGGCACCGAGAACCCGTCCAGCGGCGTTTCCTCCTGCTCCCGGATCGCCTCGACGAGCGCCGGCGTCATGGCGGAGGACAACGCCCAATTCCAGTAGCGCAGGACGGTCTGGGCCCGGTCCACGGCGATCATGTCATAGGTGGCCAGCACCTGCTCCAGCACCGGAGCGGTCTCGCCGGATTCAGTGGTTTCCGGGCGGCGCATGGCCCGCCAGAGCGCCCGCACGGCGCCGCGGGGCATGCCGGTGGCCTTGCACAGGATGGCGATCGGCTCGCCGCCGGGGTCCATGAGGATCTTGGCGCCGGTCATCGGCTTGATGCCCGCCAGATAGGCGATCTCTTCGGCCACTGGACGTGTCAGGCCTTCGGCGGCTGCCTTGACCGCTTCTTCCAGGCTCTCGAAGGGGCTCTTGGCGATGGCTGCGCGATTGCGCTGGCGCCGTTCGACGAACTGCAGGGCCTTGCGCGTGAGCGGGTCCTGCCAGCCCTCTGCCGAGGCCATGGGGAACACGTCGCCCGTCGCCTCCTGCAGCACCTCTCGCGAGACGGCGAAACGCTGCAGTATGGTGCGCCGCGCGCCCGGCTCCGCCCACCAGAACAACACATAGGCATGGCTCGGACGCAGCTCGGGTCGGCGCAGCAGCATCGGCGTCAGCTGGGTCTGGAAGCGGGAGAGCGCGACGACGGCCTCTATGGCGCTCTGTGAAAGCCGGGCCTGGTCGTTGCGCAGCAAGGCCTCGATCACCAGCGTCTCGCCGCCGTCGATCAGCGCTTCGCAGATCACCTCGCTGACGCCCCGCCGCTGGGCGATCAGCCGCCGATGCGCGCCGGTGGCCGAGCGGATGCAGTCGAGCAGATCGGCGTCGCTGAGCGAGGTGGACTCCGAGAGCAGGGGAAAGGCGATGTCCAGGTCGTCGCGAAGGATCAGCCTGACCAGGCAGTTGGGGATTTCCATCAGGCCGGCGATGCGGCGGGCGACCTTGGCCCGCTCGTCGAACTCCGCTTCGCGCAGGATCTCCACCAGCAGGTCGGCGGTGACGGCGCGCTCGAAACTGTTGACGCGGCTGGAGGGCAGGCTGACCACGTCGGCGAGGCGTTTGAGCAACGCCAGGCGCGCGCGATTCTTCGCCCGCGGCGGCTCCGCCTCGGGCGTCAGGGAGCGCGGCGCTTCGGCCGTTCCCAGTTGCAGCGTCTCGCTCATGCCGGCTTTTGCAGCTCAATCACCGCCCCATCTGAACAGGGCGGCGTTAACCGCCCGTTGCGATTAACTGTAACTTTGACGTTCGAAGGCGGCGTTCGCGGTGGAATCCGCGGTCCGCCGGCCCGAGGCGCTCAGCGAAACTCGCGCGTCCGCCAATAGGGCCAGATGTCTGGCAGATCCCGCGAGACCTTGTTGGGATAGGCGGGAATTCGCTTTTCCAGGAACGAGCTCACGCCCTCGCGGGCGTCCGCCTGGGCGCCGCGGGCCTGGATCGCGCGGCTGTCCGCCAGGTGGGCCTCCATGGGGTGATCGGCCCCGGCCATGCGCCACAGCATCTGGCGGATCAGGGCGATTGAGACCGGCGCGGTGTTGTCGATGATCTCCCGGGCCAGGGCTCGGGCCGCCGGCAGCAGGTCGGCGGGGGCGTGCAACGAGCGGACGAGGCCTTTGTCCAGGGCCTCCTGCGCCGGGAACACGCGGCCGGTGTAGCACCACTCCAGGCTCGTCTGCAGGCCGACCAGCTTGGGCAGGAACCAGGCCGAAGCCGCCTCGTTGGTGATGCCGCGCCGGGCGAACACAAAGCCGTAGCGGGCCTCGGTGGAGGCCAGGCGGATGTCCATGGCCAGCTGCATGGTGGCGCCCACGCCGACCGCCGCGCCGTTCACCGCCGCGATTACCGGCTTCAGGCTGTCGAAGATGCGCAAGGTGAGCAGCCCGCCGCCGTCGCGCGGCACCTCGTCCCCCCCGCGCGCCCGGCGCTCCGCTTCCGGTCGGGCCGTGCTGTTGAAGGTGTCGCCGCCGCGGGAGAGGTCCGCGCCGGCGCAGAAGCCGCGGCCCGCGCCGGTGACGATCACCGCCTTCACCTCGTCGTCCGCGTCGGTGGCGTCGAAGGCGGCGATCATGTCCAGCATCATCTGGGTGTTGAAGGCGTTCAGCCGGTCCGGACGGTTGAGCGTGATGGTCGCAATCGCGTCCTCCACCGCGTAGAGGATTGTCTCGAAGGTCGGGTGAGCCATTGCGCGCTTCCTGTTCTGCCGCGGTCATCGCTCGCGTTTGACGCGACGACAGTCAAGGCGAACCCTTTACGGCGACCCCGCCGACACGCCATAACCTGAGCAACGATAAGGCATTTTGGGAGCAGACGATGGGCGATCCGATCCTGGCCGACTACATCGTCGTGGGCGCTGGGTCAGCGGGCTGCGTGCTGGCCAACCGGCTTTCGGCGGATGGGCGCTCGAAGGTGCTGCTGCTCGAGGCCGGCGGGGACGACCGGCCCACCAAGAACCTCTCGCAATTCCTGTCCAACCTGATGATCCACGTGCCGGTGGGCTATTCCCAGACCCTGAAGGATCCGAAGGTGAACTGGCTCTATCCCACCGAGCCGGATCCGGGCACCGGTGGACGCAGCCACGTGTGGCCGCGCGGCAAGGTGCTCGGCGGCTCGTCCTCCATCAACGGCCTGCTCTACATCCGCGGCCAGCACGCCGACTACGACGGCTGGCGCCAGCTTGGCTGCGAGGGCTGGGGATGGGACGACGTGAGGGCCTATTTCCTGCGCGCCGAGAACCAGGAACGCGCGGGGGCGGGCGCCCTGCACGGCACGGGCGGTCCGCTCAACGTGTCGGACGTGACCCAGACGCACGAGGTGTCGGACGACGTCATCGACGCCTGCGTCCAGGCCGGCATCCAGCGCAACGACGACGTCAACGGCGAGGAGCAGGAGGGCGTCAGCTACTACCAGCTCACGGTGAAGAACGGCCAGCGCTGCTCGGCGGCGGTGGCCTATCTGCACCCGGCGATGGACCGGCCGAACCTGCGGGTGGAAACCCAGGCGCTGGCCTCGCGCGTGCTGTTCGAGGGCAAGCGCGCCGTGGGGGTCGAATACCGCCAGGCCGGCGAGACCAGGGTCGCCAAGGCCGCGGTGGAGGTGATCCTGGCCGGCGGGGCGGTCAATTCGCCGCAGTTGCTGCAGCTGTCAGGCGTGGGGCCTGCGGCTCTGCTGCAGGCGCAGGGTGTCGAGGTTCTCGCCGACCTGCCGGGCGTCGGCGAAAACCTGCAGGATCACTATGTGATAACAGCCACTTACCGGCTGAAGCCGGGCACGGTCTCGGTGAATGAGCTGACCAAGGGAACCCGCTTCCTCGGCGAGACTCTGAAGTACCTGTTCCAGCGAAAGGGCCTGCTCACCCTCTCGGCCGCCCATATCGCCGTGTTCTGCAGGTCGCGGCAGGACCTTGCGGGACCTGACATCCAGTTCCACATCCTGCCCGCCACCATGGACACCGAGAAGCTGCTGAACGAGCAGAAGATGGAGCTGGAGGACCAGCCGGGCCTGACCATCGCGCCCTGCCAGGTGCGTCCGGAAAGCCGCGGTCACATCCGCATCAAGTCACCCGACCCGACGGTCTATCCGTCGATCGTCCCGAACTACCTTTCCGATCCCATCGACCAGCAGGTGGCCGTGGCCTCCCTGCGCTGGGGCCGCAAGATCGCCGCCCAGCCCGCCCTGGAGAAATGGATCGACCACGAGATGATGCCCGGCCCGGACTTCAACACCGACGAGGAGCTGCTCGGCTACGCCCGCATGGCCGGCTCCACCATCTACCACCCGGTGGGGACCTGCCAGATGGGCCACGGTCCGAACGCGGTCGTCGATCCCCAGCTGCGCGTGCACGGCCTGGAGGCCCTGCGTGTCGTAGACGCATCGGTGATGCCGCGGCTCTGCTCCGGCAACACCAACGCGCCCACCATCATGATCGCCGAAAAGGCCGCCGACATGATCCTCGGCAAGGCCCCGGCCAACGCTCTGGCGGCCTAGCGTGGCAGTTCGGCGAGCGCTGAGACGATATCGGTATGCGTGAAATCGTCCCCCACGAACAGCAGCGGCGCGCCGCGCACCTTGGCGAGCGCATAGGCGAAGCAGTCGCTGTAGTTCAGGCGCGCGCGGTGTCCGAAACCCCGGCCGTAGCGAATGCGGGCCTCGAGCGCCACGCGGGCCTGGACCTCATCGATCGGCGCGAGGACGATGCCCGCCCGGCTCAGCAATTCATGGAATCGGTCGAGCGCGGCGGCCGGGGAACCGGGACGGCGCTGCGCCAGCACCTGGCCGGTTTCGACGTAGTTCGCGACGGACATGATCGGCGCCGAATCCGCCTTCAGGCGCTCGAAGAGGACGCCTGCGAGCGGCTCGCCGAACCGGATCGCAACGATCGCGGAACTGTCGACCACGATCAATCGGTGTCGCCCGACGTTTCGTCCCACTCTTCCTTCGTCACCGGGCGACGGTCGTACTCGCCGCTGGTGCGATCCAGGAACTCCTGCAGCGCCCTGAAGCGAGCCTCACGGTCCGCCGGCGCGGCGCGTTCCCTGGCGCACTGTTCGCGCAGGGCGACGGTCACGGCCTCCGTGATGGTTTCACCGCGCAGCCGTGCGAGCTCCCGCGCCAGCCGGTCCGCTTCCTCTGTCTTGATGCTGAGCGCCATGCGTCACCCTTCTAGACAATCAATCTAGAAAGCCGAACCGAATCCCGCAAGGTCCCACATGCACCCCTCGATCCACGCCAAGACCAACCCCGACAAGCCGGCCTACATCATGGCCGCCAGCGGCGAGACGGTGACCTACGCCCAGCTCGACGCCCGCTCCAACCAGGGCGCGCACCTGCTGCGCTCCCTGGGCGTCGTGACCGGCGATTCCATCGCCATCTTCATGGACAACAGCCCGCGCTACTACGAGGTGCTGTGGGCGGCGCAGCGATCGGGGGTGCGGTTCACCTGCATCTCTTCAAAGCTCACCGCCGGCGAGGTCGAATACATCGTGAAGGACTGCGAGGCGAAGGTGTTCGTCGCCTCCAGCGGCGTCGCCGACGTCGCCCTGCAGGTTGTGCCGCTGATCCCCGGCGTGAAGCTTTACATGGTGGAGGGCGCCAAGCCGCCGTTCATCAGCTGGGAGGAGGCGAGGGCGGCCTTTCCGGCCACGCCGATCGCGGACGAGAGCGCCGGCGCCGCGATGCTCTATTCGTCGGGCACCACCGGCCGTCCGAAGGGCGTCAAGCGGCCGATCAACCCCAACACGGCCATCGACCAGACCAACGGGCTCGCGATGCTTGGCCAGGCCATGTACGGCTGGAACAAGGATTCAGTCTATCTGTCGCCGGCGCCGCTCTATCACGCCGCGCCGCTCGGCTGGTCCATGGCCGTGCAGGGCATGGGCGGCACCGTGATCCTCATGGAACGGTTCGATCCGGAGGAAGCGCTGAAGTATATTGAGCAGTACAAGGTCACTACCGCCCAGTGGGTGCCGACGCATTTCGTCCGTATGCTGAAGCTGCCGGAGGAGGTGCGCGCCCGCTACGATGTGTCGTCGCTCACCGGCGTCTTCCACGCCGCGGCGCCGTGCCCCGTGCCGGTCAAGGAGCAGATGATGGCCTGGTGGGGCCTGATCATCCACGAGTATTACGCGGGCACCGAGGGCAACGGCTTCTGCGCCATCCGCCCGGAGGAGTGGATGCAGAAGAAGGGCTCGGTGGGCAAGGGCCTGATGGCCGAGGTGAAGATCGTCGGCGAGGACGGCGAGGTGCTGGGAACGCGCCAGGAGGGCGTCGTGTATTTCGCCGGCGGAGGCGAGTTCGAGTACCACAACGACCCGGTCAAGACCGCCGAGAGCCGCAACGCCAAGGGTTGGAGCACGCTCGGCGACGTGGGCTGGCTGGACGAGGACGGCTACCTCTACCTCACCGACCGCAAGAGCTTCATGATCATCTCCGGCGGGGTGAACATCTATCCGCAGGAGATCGAAAACCTGCTGATCACCCATCCCAAGGTCGCCGACGTCGCGGTGGTGGGCGCGCCGCACGAGGAAATGGGCGAGCAAGTGGTGGCGGTGATCCAGCCGCAGAACTGGGACGAGGCCGGCGACGACCTGGCGGCGGAGCTCAGCGCCTTCGCGCGGGCCAATATCTCCCACATCAAGGCGCCGCGCCGCATCGACTTCATGCAGGAACTGCCTCGCCATCAGACGGGCAAGCTCTACAAGCGCCTGATCCGCGACGCCTACTGGGGCAAGACGGGCTCGAAGATCGTCTGACCGAGCCTCTGCCGAGGCCCAGGACCCGCGCGCGCTCGTCCACCGCGGGTTGCCATCGCCGGAATTTCGGAGTGAGTGCCGGCTCACAGTTGGACGGACTCTCAAGGGAGAAACGGCGATGCAACCCGTTGAAATGAAGGATCTGCCAGGGCTGGTGGGTCAGGAAGTCGGGGTCTCCGACTGGCTGCAGATCACCCAGGATCGGGTCAATGAGTTCGCCGACGCCACCGGCGACCACCAGTGGATCCATGTGGACGTGGAGCGCGCGACCAAGGAGATCGGCGGACCGATCGCCCACGGCTATCTGACCCTCTCGCTGATCCCGCACCTCTCGGAGGGAATGCTGCCCGTGAAGGGCGTGACGCGGGGGATCAACTACGGCTCCGACAAGGTGCGCTTCACCAACATGGTGCGCGTCGGCAAGCGGGTGCGCCTGCGCCAGAAGCTGATCGGCGTGGAGCCCAAATCCGGCGGTCTGCAGCTGAAGAACCTGTGCACTATCGAGATCGAGGGCGAGGACCGCCCGGCCTGCGTTGCCGAGACCATGTCGGTGATCTACGGGGCTTGAACCTCCCTCCCCGTGAAGGGGAGGGAACGCCTAGCGGCCGTAGCCCGCGTCCTGGGCGGCGTAGGGGGCGACGGCGGTCTGCGTGGCCTTGGGCGCCGCGGTCGGCGGCGGCGCCGTCGGGTTTTCCAGGATGGCGAGCACTTCGCGGATGTACCTGGCCTGGGTTACGATGCCGATGGCCAGGTTCTGGTTGTTCAACTCCACCTGCTGGGTGAGCATGCCGGCGATGAACTGCGCCGGCTCGGCGTTCGCGGCGCCCGGACGGCGGCGTGCGTTCTGCGACATGTACACCGGCCCCCCGGAGTTGCCGGGGAAGACGCTGAAGTCCAGCAGAAAGGTCGGATAGGCGCTGGCCGGGCCTAGGGGATACGACGCCACGCGCCCCGCCCGCAGGATCGGAAAGCCCGCGGTATTGGCCGAGAGTCCCTGCGGGAATCCCAATGCCAGGAGTTCGTCTCCGGGCCCCAGGTCGTACTTGCCGTAGGTGTCGTCGTCGGCCAGCCAGGACTTCGGAATCGCCGCCTTGGCGAACTCCGGCGGCGCCGTGATCGAGATCACCGCCACGTCGCGATCGGGGTGGCGGGTCCACAGTTCCTTGTCGCCATCGCGGATGCGCAGCGGTTCTGGGTCGTAGCGCCAGGTTCCATCGGCGTTCTCGATGCGGAACCCCACGGTGGCGATTGGGCCGGGCATCTTCTTGAACACGTGGTTGGCGGTGACCAGCACCACCCTGGGCTTGCCGTCCGGCGTGGGGTCCAGGATCAGGAAGCCGGTGCCCACCGTGCGCGTGCCGTCGCCCAGCGGCTGCTCCACCTGGACGGTGGCCCGGATCAGATCCATGGACAGGTCGACTGCCATTGACGCGCCCCGCGCCATCCGTCCGACTCGCGCGCAGGATGACCTCGGCATTTGACCAGAGGATTACCCGCGCACAAGGAGAAAGCATGCCGCAGTCGGAGCAACGGCCGGTGATCCGCCCATGAGCGCCGCCGGCCGTCGGCTGGCGCTGGTCACCGGCGCATCGGCGGGCCTCGGCGCCGCCTTCGCCCGCGCCTACGCCGCGCGCGGTGTGGACGTGGCGCTGACCGCCCGCCGCGAGGATCGCCTGCATGCCCTCTCGGCCGAGCTTACAGCCGCCCATGGCGTCGAGGCGCCGGTCATCCCGGCGGACCTGTCCGGCTGGGAAGCGCACGCCGCGATCCTGGCCGCCGTCGCCGAACGCGGCCGAAGCGTGGATGTGCTGGTCAACAACGCGGGTTTCGGGATTCCGCAGAGCTTCGCCGGCGTGCCGTGGGAGCGCGAGCGCGACTTCCTGATGACCATGGTGGTCAATGCCTGCGGCCTCGCCTACGGCGTGATCCCGGGCATGGTCGAAAAGGGCGCGGGGACGATCATCAATGTGTCGTCCATGGCCGCCTTCTCGCCGGGCGTGGCCGGCAATTCGCTCTATCCCGGGGCCAAGGGCCTGTTACTGAAGCTCAGCCAGTCGCTGGATGCGGAATACCGTGGCGCCGGCCTGAAGGTCACCGCCGTCTGCCCGGGGTTCACCAGGACCGAGTTCGCCGAGGCCGCGGGCATCCAGTCGATCATGGACCGCGAGCCCAGGCTGCTGTGGCAAACCGCGGAGCAGGTGGTCGAGGCGACGATCCGGGGCAACGAGCGCGGCAAGGTGGTGGTGATCCCCGGCTGGCACAACCAGGTCTCCGCCTGGCTGCTCAAGGCGCTGCCGCAGCCTCTCGTGCGCCGCATCATCGCGGCGGGCTCGGCGAAGTACCGGATCGACTGAACGTGTCGGGCGCGGCGCCTTCCCTCCGCAGCCGCATCACCGCACACTACGCCGGGTTGCGCGCGGGGAGGTGAATGGCCAAGCACTTCGATGTGGTGATCATCGGTTCCGGCGCGGGCGGGGCGACGCTGGCGCAGCGGCTGGCGCCCACCGGCAAGTCGATCCTGATCCTGGAGCGGGGCGAGCACCTGCCGCGCGAGGCGGAGAACTGGAACTCCAAGGCGGTGTTCATCGAGCACCGCTACCGCACCAAGGAGCAGTGGCTGGACCGCGCCGGCCACCCCTTCACCCCCAACACCCACTATTGGGTCGGCGGCAACACCACCTTCTACGGCGCGGCCCTGATGCGCCTGAGGAACCGGGACTTCGAGGAGACGCGGCACGCCGGCGGGACCTCGCCGGCCTGGCCGATCCGGCTCTCCGACCTCAAGCCGTACTACGACGAGGCGGAGCGCCTGTGGCAGGTGCACGGCGCGCGCGGAACCGATCCCACCGAGAACGGCGACGAGCCGCCCTACGCCTATCCGGCGGTCAACCACGACCCGGGCGTCGAGTCGCTGAAGACCCATTGGGAAGGCCAGGGCTGGCGGCCGTTTTCCCTGCCGCTCGGGGTGAAACTGGACCAGGACCATCCGGTCACCTCGGCCTGCATCAAGTGCAAGACCTGCGGCGGCTATCCCTGCCTGCTGCGCGCCAAGTGCGACGCTCGCACCATCGCCATCGAACCGCTGCTGCGCTCGGAGAACGTCACCCTGCTCACCGGGCGAAAGGCCGTCCGGCTGGAGACCGATCCGACCGGCAGGTCGGTCACCGAGATCGTCTGCGAGACCGCCCAGGGGCAGGAGCGCTGGACCGGCGACATCGTGGTGGTGGCCGCCGGCGCCGCCAATACCGCGGCCCTGATGCTGGCCTCGCACGGCCCGGCCCACCCCAACGGCCTGGCTAACGGCTCCGACCAGGTTGGGCGCAACTACATGTTCCACACCCTCACCGCCATGGTCTCGATGACCGCCGAACCGGTGTCGGTGACCTTCCCCAAGACGCTGGCGGTGAACGACTTCTACTGGCGCGACCCGCGCGGCGGCTTCGACTTCCCCATGGGTCACATCCAGCTGCTGGAATACATGTCCGGCCAGACCCTGGAGGGCGAGGTCTCAGACTGGCTGCCGCCGTCCCTGGTGCCGGAACTGCTCGCCGGCGCCGTGGCCGAGCGGCTGCTCTCCATGCTGGTGATCTCCGAGGACCTGCCCCAGCCGGAGAACCGGGTGCGTGTCGGCCCCGACGGCAAGATCACCCTCGACTACCAGCACAACAACCTCGAGGGACACACGCGGCTAGTGGAGACGCTGAAACAGTCGCTCACCGGCTTCGTGGACCACTCGCACCCGTTCTCGCAGCACCATTTCCAGTTCGACAGCCTGCTGCCGCTCTACGGCACGGCGCACCAGTGCGGCACCGTGCGCTTCGGCGCCGATCCGGCGGGCTCGGTGCTGGACACCTGGTGCAAGGCGCACGAGCTGGACAACCTCTACGTGGTCGACACCAGCTTCTTCGTCACCGCCGCTGCGGTGAACCCGACCCTGACCACGGTCGCCAACGCCATGCGGGTCGGCGACCACCTGATCGAGCGGCTCGGGGCGAAAGTAGCGGGCAAGGGGGCGGGCTGAGGCACACCGACAGGTTCGGTTGCTACTGCTCCCCGCGCGGCATGGACTTGCGGACTTCAGGGTCGAAGCCGCTGGCCACCCACTCGCCCTGGGCGGTGTTCCAGTGGGAGAAGAACAGGCGGATCTTCGGATCCGCATTAAGCGCCAGGCGCTCGGGGAACAGGTTCCAGTCGGTCAGCACTGGCGTCGGCGGGCGGATGTAGCGATTGGTGGTGGGCTGGGCGCTGCGCAGCCAGCCGCCGCGCGCATAGTATTGGTGCCAGGTCCGGCGCATCCGGTGTCCGTCGCCGTCGAGCCGGGTGTGGAACGTCGCCGTGTCGTACAGCACGCAGGTCCCGGCCGGGCCGTAGAGCGGAACCTCGGCGTAGTCGTCGCCCAGCTGGGTGAACGCCTCGCGCAAGGTCTCGAAACGGTTGCTGCCCGGCACGACGCAGAAGCACGGCGCGCCCGGCTCGACGTCGGTCAGGTAGTGGATGGCGCACAGCCAGTCGCACGGCATGTAGGGCGTGCGCGTCAGGCGGTCCTCGCACACGGCGTCGTGGTGGAAGTTCATCGCGCCCGGTCCCGCGCCTTCGGGCGTCTCGCGAAAGTTGAACTCCGAAAACCGGACGCGGTCCTCGCCGCCGAGCAGGCGGGCCACCACCGGGAACGAGCGCCGGTGCCGCGTGTACGGGTCGAGCTCCGGATAGTCGAGCAGGGGCTGCGAATAGATCAGGCCCTGGTTGCGGTGGTGAGGCTTGCGCCGCTCCGCCAGGCCCCATGCCCCCGGCCGTTCGGCCTGGGTGCGGTCGAAGAATTCGTTGAGGTGGCCGATCTCCGCGCCGTCCAGGCAGCCGGCCAGGACCACGAAACCGTGGCGCTCGAAGAAGGCGCAGGCGGCGTCGATGTCGCGCTCCGGATCGAAGGCCGGGGCGGCCTCGCGGCGAACCCGGCCGAAGCCCTGGGCGGCGCGCGCCGGATCGCCGCTCAAATTCTTCTGCTGCTCGAGTGTCACCGCCATGCCTGCCGCCTCCAAAGACACGGCCCAGGTGTACCACGCTTGCCGTCCGTGCGAACCCGCCTCGCACCTACCCCGCGACGACGAAATCGGCCTCACATGATCCGTTGGGCCCATTAGGCCCATCGGGCGCGTCGGTGGAAACCTCCTGGCCGGGCTCGAGGTCTTTCGACAGCTTGATCGTTCCGGTGGCGGTGATGTCGTGCAGAGAGACCGCCACCGGAGGGAACTGCGGCGGCGCCATGTTGGGGTCGCTCGACAGCCGCCAGTTGATCACGGTCTTCGCCGGCAAGGCGACCCTCGTCGGATTGCCCACCCGAACGGTCCTGTGGCCGTCCTGGCCGACCTGCACGGCGCAGGACAGCGCCACGTTGTGCAGGTTGAAGCGCACGTGCGCATGGGCAGGCTCGCCGTATGCAGCCAAGGCAAGAACCGCGGAAGCGAACGCGAGCCCCTGCGGCAGGGCAGCCTTCCGCCACGCCGTCCGACCGGTCGTCGGCGATCGTCGCGGGCACGGCGTCAGCATGCTGGGCATCTTTGCGCCCTCCGTGGATGGACGAGGCGTCCAATCTCGCGCGGCGAGCGTCGACGATTGAAGTTGAATGCGCGGTGAACCTTCTGGAAAAAGTGCACTGCCATCGTAATCCGGGTACGCATGCGCCAAGTCGCAGCAACCGGACGAAGTTGGCGATGGGCGAGAACGAAACCCGGGCCGGTCGTGTCGCGGACACCCACGGCGAGCATGAAGGGGGCGGCGCGTTCGCCCAGACGCTCGGACAGCCGTTGCGGCGGGGGGCCGATGGAGAGCCGCTGGATTGACCGGGGCAGGCGCGTCCGCCACCAAACCGACCTCGGCTGCTGGGAGACGTTCACCCGCGCCGCGCACCCCACGCTCGGCGCCGCCATGCTCGGTTATCTCGGGTTTCGCGGGACGCTGAGCCTCGCGCGCGAGCTTCACCTGCCGTCCGGCTTGCCTGCGATCGTGGTCAATCTGGGCGCGCCCTTCCGCGTGCTGGAAGATTCGGCCGGCATTGCCGCGTCCAGTTCGCATCCCGACATCAGCTTCCTGGGCATCCGCGATCGTCCGTTGGCGGCCGAACGACTGCCGGCCGCCATGCAGATCGTCGCGCGCCCCTTCGACGAGGCGTCGTTGTTCCGCGTCGGCGCGGCGTACGAGAACGCCCGGGGACCGCTGGCCCCGCCCTCGCCCTGACCGCGGGCGCCCGCGACGGCGAGAGCTGGCTGCAAGGCTGCCATCCGGATAAAGACGGCCTGCTCTCCACCCTGGCCGCTCTCTAGGAGGACGAAGCCGACCGATGACGGACCAAGCCCAGGCCCGCGGCGACGCCATCGCGCGGATCGCCGAGATTTTCGAGCGACGCGGCGCCGAATCCTATCTGGGCGAAGCCGTCACCATGTCCGAACATATGTTGCAGGCCGCCGCCCTGGCGTTGGCCGAAGGGGCGCCGGACACCCTGGTCGCCGCCGCTCTCCTGCATGATATCGGCTACTTCACCAGCGAGTTTGGCGGATACTCGCCTGCGGACACCATCGACAATCGACATGACGCGGCCGGGGCCAAGGCGCTGGCGGGCGCCTTTCCGCCGGCGGTCACGGAGTGCGTTCGCCTGCATGTGGCGGCCAAGCGCTATCTGTGCGCGACGGATCAAGCCTACCACGGCAAGCTCTCGGCGGTCTCGAAACGCAGCCTCGCGCTGCAGGGCGGTCCGATGAGCGCCGCCGAGGCAGCTGACTTCCGTCGTCAGAGATACTACCGCGAGGCCGTGCGTGTGCGGGTGTGGGACGACCGCGGCAAGGTGGCAGGTCTGCGGACCCCCTCGTTCGCCGACTTCCGGCCCCTGCTGCAACGGGTCGTCGATCAGCGCCGGTAGACGGCCGGCGACCTGGGGCGCCGTGAGCCTATCTCAGCTCGCCGCTAGCCGCCGAACCTCCGAGACATCGAACTCCCCACCGCGAACGGCCTTGACCACGGCCTCGACCGCCGCCGCGACGAGCCTTGGATTCTCCAGCGCGAGCGAGTGTCCGTTGTTGTCGGCCACGATGAGGGCGCTGCGCCGTGAGAGACCGGCTAGTCGGGCCTGCGCTTCGACCCAGCCGTCCCGCCAGACCGGATCCGAATCCGCGGACTGCTTGCCCGCCTGGAGCACGATCAAGGGGCGGTCGCCGAGCGAGCCTGGTTCGCCTGGGGTCATCTCTTCCGCCGTCGCGCGACCAGCCGCCTGGATCTCGTCCAGCGCCGCCTCGTAGTGACTTCGCAGGCCCAGGACATGACGCATCCCGGCCTTGGTCATCTCGTCGAGGCCGGTGGCCGCGCTGATCAGGGGTTCGGCCTCGGCCAGGACCTCCCCGCGCTCGGCCCTGTCGGCTTCACGCCGCAATTCCTCTTCGTGAGCCGGCAACATCCGACGCATGGTGGGGAAGTACTTGGCCTCGTCGACGGCATCCAGAATGACAGCGCCGGCGACCTTGGCCGGGAAACGCCGGCAATAGCCGCGAACCAAGAGCCCGCCGAACGAGCCTCCCACAAGGACGAAAGGCGCGGACTCCTCGGCCGCGATCAGCAGCGCGTCGAGGTCGTCCGCCATGCCGTCAAAGGTCCTTGGCGCAGGCGTCGGGTCGCTCCAGCCGAGCCCGGCACGATCGTAGGACAAGGCGTGTGTAAACCGCGCCACCCGACTGAGCAGCGGCCAGTCCTGCGTCGATGAACCACCGGCGCCTCCGGATTCAAGGATCACCGTCGGCGAGCCTTCTCCGCGTCGGAGCAGGTGAAGCCGGCGGCCGCCAATGTCGATCATCTTACCAGGCGCATCCATGCCCCTCGTGTCCTCCCGTTGTAGCCTCCTTAGCTACCGCAATGCGCGCCCGCTAGCGCCAGCCGGACGCCCGCGCGATCTCGGGCACGAGATCGGCGCGGACAAAACGGTCCGTGACCATCACGCGCGGCCGGCCGGACGCGTTCGGCGCCGCGGCGTGGAATGTCCGCAGGTCCATCAGCCAGACGTCGCCGGGCTCGCCGGTCAGCTCCATCACCTCCAGCCGCACGTTCGCGACGTGGGCGGCGGGCATGGCGGCGTGCGCGCCATCCACGGCAAAGCGGCCGGCGAAGAGATCGCGGAAGAACGGTTCGTCGCGAAGTTCTCGCGGTAAGTCGCGGGCCAAGATCACGCGCCCTTCGTTCAACAGTCGGTGCGATCCAGCGATGACGCAGGTCCCGCCGCCGCACGGCCCGACCGGCTCGAGAAAGGTGAACATTTGAACGCCAGGGGTCTCGCCGCTCGCCAGACGGGGGACATCGGTGTGCCAAATGGTCGGCAGAGCCCACGTCTCGATGTTCGGCAGGGTGAAGAGCGTCATGGGCCGCCGATAGATCGAGCGGTCACAGGCGCGGCCGCCCAACAGCTCGCTGACGATGCGGCCAACGGCGGGATCGTCGGCGAGCGCCTCGATCTGCGGATGCTTGTTGCCGATGACTTTCGATGGTTTGCGCAAGCCGTTGTCCGGCCACGCCGGCTTCGGCAGCGCGTCCAGTCGCCAGGCGCCGTCCCGCCAAAGGCCGGTGGCCTCGAGGCGGTGCAACACCAGCTCGCGCGCGCGGCGGACCGTCTGCGGGTCCAGCAGGCCGGGCAGGCGCACGACGCCTGAACGAGCGAACTGGTCGCGTTGATCTGGGGTGAAGTCTGGGATCACGAGTCCGTCTCCTTTTGACGGCCCCGCGGTGGATCGCGCTCCGGCCACGTGCGCCGGGAGCGTTCGATTCCACCGCGGTACTCATTTCCCGCGGCCCACCGCGAGGCGCGGTGAACAACGGCCGCAGGTTCCAGGGCGATCGGCCGTGTGTCAAGTGGTTTGGGAACATGAAGGTATGCGCCGACCCGGTGAGGCCCAAGGTGATCAAGCCGGCTCTCCCAGCGCTGCAGGGCCACGTTGAACCAGGCTCGCGCTTGCGCCGAGGACTTGCCGGGTCCTCCTCGCGGCTCTAGTGCGTCAGTGATGGCAGACTACACGTACAGCGTGAGCCTTCGGCTCGAACATCCTTCGAGATCGCCTTGTGAAATAACAACGGCGCTTCGCTTGGCGCCCAGCCGCGCCTGGTCCTTTGGAGCGCCGCGACAAACTCGCAAGGGCTCGTCGCTGACGGGAGTCTACCGGGAGACATACTGGACCGCGCGGCTGGAGAGTGGGTCGTCGGCGGACCGCGACCTGTCAGACACCATCGGTGCGATCCTGGATCGGCTCGAAGATCGCAGGGCCTTCCTACGGGAATTCGCGCAGACCGGCGGACGGTCGGAGCTGTTCGTTGGCTGGTTCTTCGATGATGGCAACAGCGGTGACGTCCTTGGGCACGACCTATTGGGCAGGCTTGCGGACTTCAGGCTCGACCTCTCGTTTGATGTCTATCCGGCGTCCCCACTAGGTGAGGAGTACGGTGACAGTGCACTCAACTGACGTGGCCCCCTTCTCACCGCGGCCGAGCTTCCTAGCTGACGATGCTCCGGCCGGTTGCGTGTGGCGCAAGGTTGCCGGAGATTTGCGTCGAGATAAGTGCACTGTCACCGTAATCGTAACCGCGGTCCGCTATGGGGCGACTGCGGTGAGCATGTCGCCCTTCTGGAGCGCGACCTCAGCCGATCTTCTTGGAGAGGGCGGCCGAGAGCCCGCCCTTCTTCGCCACCGCGATGTCAGAGAGGCCTAGCCAGCCGGCCATCGCCCGCAACTCGCGGGCCAGGCCGTCAAGGGTCGACGCCTCATCCGCGTCCGGCTCAAGATGTGCTGCTTGGACCCATAGGACGCCCGTCTTGCGGTCGCTCTTCAGGTCCACACGCGCGGTGATGACGTCGCCCTGCAGGAACATGAGCACGTAGTAGCCGTGCACCCGCTTGTCGGCGGGGGTGTAGATCTCGATCGTGAAGCGTACGCCGAACAGGCGGTCGACCCGGTCGCGGAACCATATCATGTTGTCGAACGGAGAGAGCAGGACGCCCGGCGCGCCTCGGCGCGGCGCCTCCGCGCCCCGAACCATCCAGGCGTGCTCCTTCCAGCCCTGGACATTCACAGGCTCAACGACGCCGGCCTCGGTGAGACGGGCGAGGGCCGCCTTGCACTGCCGCTGCGAGATCCGGAAGTAATCGCGGATGTCGGGCTCGGCACCCACGCCTAGGGCGCGGGCGGCGATGGTCACGAGGCCGTCGATGGCGTCAGCGTCGCTGGGCGTCGGGGCATTCAGGATGTCCTGAGGGATCACTCGTTCGGTCACGTCATAGACCCGTTCGAAGCCCCGGCGGGTGGCGATCGAGACCTCGCCGACGCGGAACAGAACCTCCAGCGCCCGCTTGCCGGCGCTCCAGTTCCACCAGCCGGGGGCGCGTCGCTCATCGGCGAACTCACCGCCGGTGACCCCGCCGCGCGCGCGGATCTCGGCGAGCACGCGGTCCATGGTCGACTTCAGCTCGCCGCTTGGGTTCAGCCAGAAGTCGGGCTTTCGGTAGTCGGCCATGCGCCAGCGAAACAGCGGCTGCATCTCGATGGGTAGCAGGCAGACTGCGTGCGCCCAGTATTCGAAGAGGGTCGGCCGCTGGCCCCATGCCTGGCGATCCAGCACCGCGGTGTCGTAGCCGCCCAGCCGCGCGAACGGCGGCAGGTAGTGGGCGCGGGCGACCACGTTGACGGAATCGATCTGGATCGCGCCGAGACGCCGCGCCAGACGGTTGACCGCGGCGCGGCCCGGGCGCGCCGGGCGGGGGCCGGCAAGACCCTGCGCGTGGATCGCGATCCGGCGCGCTTCCTTCAGCGAGATCGCTTCGGCCATGGGGCGACGGTAGCGGCGCTGCGCGCACCGCTCCAGCCCCGCGTGGCAGTTGCGGTCAGGCGTGATCCAGCACCGGCTCGGGCTGGGAGGGCGCCTCGAGCATCGTCCTGGCGGGCGAATCGTCGTCGGTCATCACTCCGCTGTCTCCTATGAGGTCGGCTTTGGGTCGAATTCTGCCCCTGGCCGCCGGAGCGGACATTGCGGAGGTCCGCGAAGGGTCGCCATTCGCGCGCGGCCCCGCGGAGAGAAGCGGCCGCTACGGTGACAGTTCATTTTGCCGAGCCATGCCGCCGCGGACCCGCGGGCGGAGATAAGTAAACTGTCACCGCAATACCCACTCCCGGCGTGAAACCCGTCGTTGACCGCAGCGCCGAAAGCGGAGCGTCGTTGTCCGGGCCGGGCAGTCGGGGCGAGTCTGCCGCCCGGGCTGACCGATCAACTCGGCCCTAGGCTCGCTCGCCCAGAAGGGAGGATCGCCGTGCGCCAATCGCTTGCCGTCGTCGTCGCCACTCTCGCCTTGACGCTAGCTGTAGCCGGCGGCGCTGGTTCGGCTATGGCGGGGTTCGGAGAGTCGAAGCCGTACAGTCGCCCGCTGCATCACTGCACGCACGGCGTTCCCTGCGGGAACATGTGCATCGCCAAGGACCAAGTTTGCCATCAACCCAAGCCGCCCAGGGCGCCGGCCTGCAAGAACGGGAAGCCCTGCGGCCGCGGCTGCATCCCGAAGAACAAGACCTGTCACCCCTACGGCACGCCTGGAAAGGATATCCATGGCGGCTGGGACAACCCGGCAAATGCGAGGAATCCCTGATCTCGCGGGAGGAAACGATGGCCCGCCGCCGGGCGACTCCATCGTCGAAAAGACACCGTCGCAGCGCCCAAGTTGTGCACAACGTGGACCTCCCCGTACCGCACCAGGGTGTCGTCGAAAACCTTCGCCAGTGTGTCGCGGGCCATAGGGGGCGCAGCGTTCAAGGGGCCAAGTCGCGACGACCGAGCGTTGACTTGGCCCAAGCCTCAGCCTGGACAAAAGAGCGCCCCGGACTCGGAGCCCGAGGCGCTTTTAGGAACGGAGCCGCGTCCCGGGGAGGTGCGTCGGCCGCGATGAACGATGGTTGTGCACACCCTAAATCCATCGAACATGATCTGAATCAAGTCTCATCGTCGACCGAGCGCGCCGCGCCGAGCAATGTGCGCCGGATGCGTCGTTGCGCGTTGATACGGCCAGGCTGAGTCGGCCGTTTCGCGGAACGTCCGCCACGCGCAGCGCCGCCCCCGCACGCGTGCCTCGCCGATAAGGTCGTCCCCAGACCAGACGGGCCCGATTGTGCGGGTGTGGCCTGTTGGTCACGACTCTCTCGATTGTTGGGCCACGTCAACTTCGTCGATGTCATTGTTATCGGTGGTTACATATAACCGTTATCAACGTTCACTTACGCTTCTCGTACCTGACGTCCGCCGTAAGAGCGGGCGCTGTCCGATCAGGAGGGCCCTCACGTGAAGAACAGACTGCTCTGTGGCGCGTCCGCGATGACCGTCGCTCTTTTCACCGGACTTTGGGCATCACCCGGGCTGGCCGCGACCGCCGCCGCGGCGGCGGAAGCCGAGGCGCCCACTACCGTCGGCGAACTGGTCGTCACCGCCGAAAAGCGCGAGCAGAACATTCAGAATGTGCCAGTGGCGATCTCGGCTTTCACTCGCGAAAAGCGTGATTTGGTCGGCATCCAGACCATCCAGGACATGACCAACTTCACCCCTGGACTGGGCTACAGCACCTCCACCGACCGGATCGTGCTGCGGGGGGTCGGACGCACCACCAATGTGCTCTCCGCCGACGCGCCGGTGGCCAACTACGACGACGGCCTCTACGAGACCTTCGCGGTGGCCGCGGGCCGCTCATCTCTTGACCTGGAGCGGGTCGAGGTGCTGCGCGGACCGCAGGGCACCCTCTACGGCCGCAACGCCCTCGCCGGCGCGCTGAACGAGATCACCATCCGCCCGACCTCGCAGCCTTACGCCGAGGCGCGCCTCACCTACGGCAACTACGACCACATCACCCTGGAAGGCGCCGTCTCCGGCCCACTGAACGACAAGTGGGGCTTCCGGGTCTATGGCAGCTGGGAGAAGCAGCGCCAAGGCTGGATCCACAACAACTACCCCGGCCAACCCGACTCCGGCAACGTCATCAACGAATGGTACATGGACGCCCAGATCCAGGGCAAGATCAGCGACAAGCTGGACATGTGGACCAAGTTCCAGAGCGCCCAGTGGTGGAACGGCAGCGGCGGCCCCGGCGCCGACTCAGCGGGCTGGACGAAGGCCGGGTATCAGACGACCGAGTTCTTTGCTGCACCCGTGACCTTCAACCCGGGCTACGGCTGTTCGCCGGGCTTCCCGGGCCCCACGGTGGTGAACAATTCTCCGTCCGGATGCAACAACCCCGCGTTTAAGAGCCCATGGCAGGAGTCGCTCTACACGGACCACAAGGTGACCCTGCCTCTCTATGTCACCTTGAACAGCCAGTGGACCTGGCACGCGGACGGCTTCGACATCAAGTACATCGGCGGGGGCACCTACTATCACTATGTCCTGAGCGGCGAATCCATCACCTACGCCCCGGTCTCGTCCTTTACGCTGCCCTGCAGCTTCATACCGAGCTGCGGCGGCCTGGGCCTCACGGTCAACCCGATGGAAACCTTCACCTATCAGGAGCTTAATGGCTTCTTCAGCAACGAGCTCAACTTCATCTCGACGGGCAACGGACCGCTGCAGTGGGTGGCCGGCCTCTACCAGTTCCACCAGCACTACACCCAGCCGGTGACGGCAGAGGATCCCTTCCAGGCACAGCTCAACAGCCCCAACGGGGCGGCTGGTTTCCTCTGCGCCCACACCGGCGGCGTCTGCGCGCCGGGGGGAGGCGGGATCTGGTTCGACAACCGCCCAAGCGTTAGCGACACCTCGCTCGCAGCCTTCGGCCAGATCGACTGGAAAGTCACCGACACGGTGAAGCTGACCCTCGGCATCCGCTATTCATCTGACAGGAAGTACGGCGTCGAACAGGCGCGCCTGAACTGCTTCGGGCCGCCCGCATGCTATGCCGCGCCCGAGTTGAACCCCTTCCTCGGAGCTGGCGGGCTGCCGGCCGTCGATCTGAGCCAGCTCGGGACCGTGGTCGACAGCGGCGTTCCCGGCCCTCTGCCGAAGGGTGTCACCGGCGTGACGACCTACGACCCGGCTACCGGATTGGCCTCGCGCTCCTACAACGCCAGTTGGCAGGCGCCCAGCGGCACAGCGGGCATCGAGTGGCAGCCTGATCCCGACACCATGCTCTACGCCAAATACGGCCGGGGCTATAAGTCGGGCGGCTACAACATCGGCATCTTCACGGTGCTGAGCTTCGAGCCCTGGACCGACGCCGAGCACGTGGACTCCTTCGAACTCGGCTTGAAGAAGACCTTCGGACACTTTCTGACTTTGAATGCCGCGGCCTACTACTACAGCTACCAGAACCTGCAGATTCCGATCTCAATAGCACAGGACGCCGGCGGCCTCGCCCAGTCCGAGACCGCGTTCTACAACGTGCCCAAGTCGGTCTCGCAGGGCGTCGAACTGGAGACCACCTGGACGCCCATCGACAATTTGGTGATCCTGTTCAACTATTCCTACGACGACGCCCACGTCACCGCGGGCCAGGCTGCGGACCCCTCCGACCCGAATGCGATCGCGCCCGGCGCCAAGCCACTGTTCACGTTGGCCCAGTGCCAGGCGACCGCGAACGCCGTCCTGCCGGCGCTGCCCGACTGCGCTGGCGACATTTTTACATCGCTCCCCTCTCAGATCATTGCGGGAGCTCCGGGGACCTCGCCGGTGATACCCGGTGATCCCACCCAGGGCTGGAACATTCCGCAGAACCTCGCCGGCAACCGCCTGCCGAACGCGCCGCGCAACAAGATCGCCATCAACGTGCTCTATAACTTCAAGTTCGACGCCGGCACCCTGACCCCGTCGGTCAGCTGGGTCTGGCGCGACAAGGCCTACGGCAACCTGTTCACGCGCTCCTACAACATGGCGCCCTCCTGGGACCAGTGGGATGCGCGGGTGACCTGGAAGTCCGCCAACGGCAAGTATGAGATCATCGCCTTCGGCAAGAACATCGGCAACACCATCGGCTACGATCAGGGCGCGGTCAGCGCCAGGCTGAACGGCACCTCTGACGTGTTCAACGGCGTCTCCTATACTCCGGTGAACTACATCCAGGGTGTGAACGGACCGGCCGGCTTCAACCAGCACGTGGCTGGCGCGAACGCCATGGGCATCATCAGCACCTACTACCCGACGCCGCCGCGCACCTTCGGCATCGAACTGCACTACAAGTTTTTCTAGGACCTCGCGCGGGCCGAGCCTCGCGCGCCTATTCCTCGAATTCCTCCGAAAACGCGAAGATCCAGGTTTTGACGAAACATCCTGCCCACAAGTCTTCGCGACGCTGTTTGATCTTTTTCGGCCCACGTTGATCTACGTCAACCGCGCCAAACAGATTGATGCGCAAGACTAAGACATTGTTGCCGCTCGACTAAGGAGAGCCGTCATGAATCGGGAGCTTTTCGCGCTTCGTACGAAACAGTTGGCGATTGTCGCCATAGGAGCGCTCGCCGGCGCATCGCTGATGGCAGGCGGTCCGGCGATCGCTCAGCAACAGGCCGCCGAGGTCACCGTCGTCGCGCCGCATGCGGTCCACCAGCAGGTCGGCAGGACGTCCATGGGCGTGCCGATCGAGATTGTCTCGCTCACCCGGCACGTGGGCTATGGCGACCTTGACCTCACCACCCCGTCAGGGGTGGCGACGTTTGAGAAGCGCATCAGCGACACCGCCAAGCAGGCCTGCCAGCAGCTCGATACCCTTTATCCGGCCAGCCTGTATCCGCCCGACCCGAAGGACCAGGACTGCGTCGCCACAGCCATCGGCGGCGGTATGGCC